>NZ_QTPO01000061.1 GCF_003853645.1 Burkholderia sp. Bp9143
TCGGCGTCGAGCGTCTTGCCGACCACACCGCGAATGTCATATGCCTTGAAGATGGATTGGGAGATCATCGATTCTCTTTCGGTTGCGTGCATGGGAAACTTCCGACATGCCCGGTCGTCGCGTGGCCTCGTCTCGATTGGCGAGGAGCAACCGCTTCGCAAACAGGAGACACGATCGATTGCATTCCGGGATCGCATCGGAAATATCGTGTTGTTCAACCATGATCGGTTCTGAATGGCCCGCGCGTGCGCTCTGCCGGTCGATTCGCTCGGACACGGTGGTTCGGTATCCGCCGTATTCTCGATGACACACTGTACGTCGCGAACGCGCCGATGGACCGACAAAGCTCTGAACGGATCCGCCAGCGTGCGTATGGGCGAGGCCGACGGCATGCGCTGCGTTTCGCATGGAGTCGCCACGACGCCATGCGAATCCGGTCAGTCGGCTTCCGCGAGATACGGCGACGTGAACGCGCGTGGCGGGAACAGCGGCACGCCGCCTTGCGGCGTGAAGCTGTAGCGGAGGTAGACGGCCGCCGTCCACTCGCGATACTGATACGCGTTGCCGAACGATGCCGTCCCGCCGACGGCGAGCTGCGGGGCGATCTGGTATTCCCCGCGCGCGGCGAGCGAATAGGCAATGCCGGTCTTGCTGCGTGCCGGATACACGGCCCCCGGGTCCAGCCCCACCGCTTGACTGGTGGCGGCGTTCGCCGCTGCTTGCGCCTGCATGCCCGAATCGAGCGGGAAATACGGCACCGCGTTCTGCCGGTAATGCTGCACACCGACCGAACCGTTCAGATCGTACGAAAACGCGCCCGTTCTGCCTGCATACTCGATCGGAATGTTCAGGATCACGTATTGCTGAGGACTGAAGTAACCGCCCTGCCCGTACGTGAAATACGACTGGTTCTTGCTGAAACGCATCCACGTCGCATTGACGCCAATGGTGAGCGTCCGGTCCGTGTCGCTCAACACGCGCGTATAGGCGCCCCCGCTGCCCTTTCCGGCGAAGTTGCGTTCCACGTGATGGCCGTCGTAGTAGTCGAACGCGCCCGCGACATACACGCCGCTGGTACCGTCGTCCCAGCTCAGCGCGCCGCGCGCGCCGCTGCGCGTCACGCCGCCCCACTTGAGGCCGGCACTCGCATCGCGCGCGCCTGCGAACGAAAGCAGGCTGTCGGTCACCGCGCGGCGCGTGACGGCCAGCGAGTAGGCGGCCCGATCGGTTATGGCACCGTTGTAGCGCACGCCGCCGACCATGTCCTGGTACGGGAACCCGACCGGCGTCGCGCCGATATCGACCTTCAATTGCTTGCCTTCGTACGCGACGGAGAGACCGACGCCGCTCGCCGTCTGAGAACCCGGCGAGCCGCCGCCGGCCGCCGTCGCGAGCCCCGCACCGAAACGCGCAAGGGTCGGCACATCGGTGCCCGAGCTGCCGCCGTCGAGCATGACCGGGGTGGCCGTCACGACAACGTGACCGTTACCCGCCTTGATACGCCCTTCCAGGGGCGCCTCGATATCGGTGAGGCCCGACAGCCCCGCTTCGCCCGTGCGGTTTCGGAACACGAGGCCGCCGGTCGCCGCGCTGGCCTGCTCGCGGTTCACCTGGGCAAGCTCCGACGCGACATCGGGCATCTGTCCGCTGGCGTCCGTGCCCGCATCCGGCTGCGTCGACCGGGCCGCAGTCGCGCTTTTCGCATAGCCTGCCGGTGGCTGCGGGATATAGCGAGACGATGCATCGGGCTGCCCGTACGCCGGCGAAGGAACGGACGACCGCGCGATGGGGAGCTTCGCGCCACCGCGCGGCGGCCGGCTCGCTCTGGCGGAAGACGTGGATGCCGTCGGCGATGCACTCGTCGCCGCGGCGCGCGACGCCGGCGACATCGGCCATGGCGTGGCGACGTAGCCGGCACACTCGTCGTTGGAATCGGCCTGCGACACGCATCCGGTGGACGCCCCCGCCTGCGGTACGTCGGCGCCAGGCTCTCGATACGGCAGATACCGCCGTGCGGTCGCGGCACGCCCCGACTCCCCCGCACCGACGCTCTCCTGGCCGTAGCCGCCGGGATCGCTCACCGCTGCCCGCAGCGGGACGGGTACGGCGGTCGGCGCCGTGCGTGCTTCCGGCACGGCGGACGGTGTGACGTAGGTCGCGGGCGGCGCGGGCGGCATCGTATAGGGCACGGTCGGAGCAGAAGAAGACGGGGTGGACCACGTGGGCATGCCCGGCAGCGGAAGTGCCGCGCCGGAGCCGGCAGACGGACGAACGACATCGACGGCGGTCTTGCCTTCGAACGGATTGGTACCGGGCAACGGATTCGCGCCGATGCGCCGCATCGCGTCTTCCCAACCGCGCGGAACATTCGACCGTTCGGGTTTGCTCGCCGCGGGCGGCGTATTGGCGACCAGCAGCGAACGCTGCAGATACTGCGCGGCGAGCGACAGGTTTCCCTCTGCGCGATACAGGCGGCCGATTGCAGCAAGCAACGCCGGATCATCCGGCGCGATACGCAGCGCCGCGGTCGCGAACGCTTCACCGTCGCGCCAGGCCTTGGCGCTGCTCGCCGCGTAGATCGCCGCGACCAGCAATCCCGCATCGTCGGGCCGGCGGGCCAGCGCGACCCGATAGCATTTCAGCGCGTTCGTCGCGTCGCCGGCCGACGTGTACAGCCTCGCGAGCGCGGCTTGGAGCTCCGGACTGTCGGGCATCGCGGCCAGCCAGGGCGCGATGACGGCGTAGCCGCCGGCAAGGTCGCCCTCCTGACGCACCGCATCGGCTCGACGCACGACGATCTCGAGGTTCAGGCGTTCGAAGTCGCCACGCTGCGCGGGCGACAGCGGCATCGCGGCGAGCCGGCGCATCGCGTCGCCCAGAAGCCCATCGTCGCGGACGGTCAGCAGAATCCGCGCGTACTGCAGCAGCACGCCGGCATTGTCCGGCTCCCGGGTAAGCGCAAACCGCACGATCCAGAGTGCACGCGACATGTCGCCGGCTTGCACATAGCCCGCCGACAGCTGCGCCGCAAGCGCCGGTATCGACAGACCGATTCCCTCGGCGTCGTGCAGCACGCCGAGCGCCTGTGCGCGTCGGCCCTCGCGCGCCATCCGTGTCGCGAGGGCAACCTGCTGGCCAACCCAGAGGCGGTGCTGCAACGTCGTCATCGCCGCCGTGCGTTGCGCGGGCGCGATGCGCTCGAGGCGCTGCAGCCCGATGCTCCAGTCCTGCGTCTGCTCGGCCAGCAGCGCGCCGGCATAGAGCGCGTCGGGCATGTCGGGCCGCTCGGCCAGCAATCCGTCCATCACGCTGCGTGCCGATGCGATCGCACCTTGCCGCACATACACGCGTGCCAGGTCCAGCCGCAGCCACGGATCGTCCGGACTGCCCGCGAGCGCATCCTCGAACAGACTGCGCGCCGCGCCCAGATCGCCGCGCGCTTCGGCCTGCCGCGCCTGCGCCGCCTCCGCCGTGCGACGCAGCCGGTCGAGGCCGCCGGCCTTCGATTGCTGCTCGGCGCTCAGTTGCGTCGCGAACTGCAACGCTTCGTCGCCGCGTCCCTGTGCGGCCAGCGCGCCGACCAGGCCGCGTATCGCGTCCGGATTGTCGGACTGGCGCCGCAACGCCATCCGATACGCCTGCTCGGCGCCACCCGCATCGCGATGCTCCAGCAGCGCATCTCCGAGCAGCACCTGCGCGGTGACATTCGACGGATCCGCCAGAATCGCGCGCTCGAACAGCGCTTTCGCCCGTGCGAAGTCGCCGTTGCTTTGCGCGCCCAGCGCCTCGCTCGTGTAGGACCAGTACGTCGCACTGTCCAGCGCGGATCGCCAGCGCGCCGCATTCCCGCCTCGCGACGCACGCTCGAGATCGCTGCGTGCCTGCGCAAAGCGCTCCTGCTTCAGTTCGACGATACCGCGACCGCCCAGCGCATCACTGTCGTTCGGCAACTTGCCGAGCACGGCATCGAAGCGGGCCCGCGCCGCGTCGAGATCGCCGCGCTCGAGTGCCGCGAAGCCCTCCTCGATCGCACGGCCGCGTGCTTCGTTCGACGCACCTTGCTGATCGCGCTCGCGACCGGCTTGATCCTGTCGCACCATGCTGTCGTAGCGTGCCTTGACCGGCGGATCATCGGGCACCGCCTTCAGATAGGCGAGATAGCGCGCCTGATCCGATGGCCTTGCCGCGAGCCAGAGCAGCGCCTGGCGCCAGCTCTGTCGCGCGTCCTTGCCGACCTTGGCGTCGGCGGACAACTGCTCGAGCCGTGCGATGCCGTCGCGGCGCGTCGCATCGCGATAGGTCAGGTGTTGCGCATACGCGAGGGCATAGCGCGGATCGTCGGGGTTGTCCCGCGCGAGCCGTTCGAGACCGCGCCGCGCTTCGCTCCATCCGGTCGGCGTGGCCGCAAGCGCCTGGAAATATTCGAGCTGCAGCGCCGGCGACGACGGGGCACCCTGCAGCGCGTGCTGATACTGTCGGGCGGCCAATTCGCTTTGCCCCGTTTGCGCGAGGCGGCGGGCGTCGCTGATCTCGCCGTCCCGCGCGCCCGCATCGCCCAGCCGGCGGCCAAGCTCGTCGATCCGCGCGAAACGGGGAGCGGTTCGGCGCAACTGGTCCAGATAGCGGCGCGCGCCGTCGGCATCGCGTCGATCGGCGAGCACCATCCCCATGCCGAACAACGCATCGGGCTGATCCGGCTCGACGCCCAGCACCTTCTTCCAGGCCTGCGCCGCGAGGTCGCCTCGACCGTGCGCCTGCCAGTATCGGCCCTGTTCGACGAGCACCTTCACCGGATCGCTGCTGGCCGCGGCATGCGGCAGCGCAAGCGCGAACAGGAGGCTCGCGACACCGCCCGCGCGAGCGCGGCCGAGCCTGCCTAACCGTCGGACGCGCATGTCACTCCTTCAGCCGGCGCGCCGCCCGCGCACCCAGCAAACGATAGAAAAGCGCCGCCGCGATGAAGGCGGCCAGCACGCCGATCAGCGCAAGCAGCAGCGGACGGGCCGACATGACCCAACGCAGGTATGTGACCGGCGGCAGCGCACCCACGTGATACGACGTGCTAGTCGACGTGACCGTCACGGTGCGATCGCGAATCACGACCATCGCGCCCTGGATCGACGTGAGCATGTCGTCGTCGAGCAGCGCGCGTCCCAGCACCTCGTCCGCATGGCCCGTCGGGCCGATCAGCGCGACCGCGCTGCGCGTCTTTCGCAACGGCGATTCGAAGCCGGCGATCAGCGCGCTCGTGCCGTCGGACACGATCGACAGGCCCGCACGCACACGCTCGCGCTCGGCGCCAGGCGACTCAGCCGCATTCGCGCGGCCGAAGAGGCCGCCGCCGCGATCCTCGTCGAACGGCATGCGCGCGGCCCACCGCGCAAGCAGCGGCTGGGTATCCGGTGCGCCGAGAATCAGCAGGTCCCGCGACGCGAACGTGCCGACGCCGCCCGCATCCGTCACCGCCACGCCGCTGACCGGATAACCGGTCGACGCGCCCATGCGGCCCATCGCGAGCAGGTACAGACCATAGACGTCCGGCGTCGGCTCGTTTGGCAGCACGACGGCCGTGTCCGACAGGTCGGCCATTCGCGTGAATGGAAAACCGCTGTTCGCGAACGCGGCGAGGTCGGGCAGCGCCATGTAATGCGGAAACGACGATACGTCGATCGTCGAGTCCGGGTCGATCGTGCCAGCCACGTTCTGCAGCAGCCGCCCGGTGCATTTGCCCGAGTCCGGAATCTCGTAGAAGAAGTTCAGCGTCAATTGCGTGCGCGGCGTGACCAGCAACGGCGGCACGTGCAGCGTCGCGCGGTCGATGCCGCTGGCGGCGAACGGCAGGTAGCGACTCAGGCTCCAGCGGGACGATTCGCGTGCCGGAATCGGCAGCGCCTTCACGAACGTATCGCCGACGCTCAGGTTGAGCGACGAGCGGTCGGCGCGCGCGGTCGGCGTGTATCGATAACGCAAATCGATCGGCGCGCCCCGTGTACTCCACGTGAACAGATCGGGGGCAATGCGCAGGTCGACCCGGACCGGGCCCGCTTCGTATCCGGACACGGAAAGCGCGCGTTCCCCGGCCAGTTCGCCGAACCGCACCGGGCGGGTCGACGACAGCCAGTTCGGCGCGTCGTACGGCACGCGGGGGGCGGGATTCGCGAGCCCGGTCACCGTGGCGCGGGTGCCCGCAAGCGCGTTGCTGCCGAGCGCGAGCGCAAGCGCCGCGGTCTTCAGTTCGGCCGGCGTTCGCCCGAGAACCAGCAATAGCTGACCATGGGCGGGGGCCTGCCGCTCGGCGACGGCCAGCGTCGGGCCGTCGATGACGGGAAGCGGCACACCGTCCGGGCGATCGTCGGGCGTCGCGAACACCACGGCGTTGCCTGATTCCGGCAGGCCACCAAGTCGGGCCGGGAACCGCGCGCCGCGATACGAAGCCAACGCACCGAACCACGACGCGACGATGCCGGCCGCTTCCAGCGTCTCGCGCGGTGGCCGCGCGGCGAACACGAACGGCACCTCGAGCCGCCGCACGTCCCGCTGATCGAAGAACGGCGCGGGCAGCACGCCAAGCTCCGCCCGCTCGGGCAGCGGCGCATAGGTCAGCTCGAGCCGGCTCGCGTTGCTCACCGTCGCCCAGAGCGACGAACTGGCAGGATTCTCGCAGCCGTTTGTGTAATGGCCGATCAGCTGAACATTCAAATGGTTGTATTCGGTGACGAAGCGCGGATCGATCGGCACGTCACGCGCGACCATCATCCCGGCCTGGGCCGCCGGCAGCGGCAGCGTCGCCGCCACTTCGCCGTTGACGAGCACCTTGAGCTGCGACAGATCCGGCAGCAGCGCGGGCGAGTAGCTGTAGACCAGATGCAGCGTCGCGCCCGTGACGACCTCGTCGCGACGGACCGAAAACGCCACGCCGTTCTGGCCGTCCGTGCCGCGCAACTGCAGCGGATCGCGCGCGCCGAGATCCGCGAACGTCAACGCCTGGCGTCGGCCGCCCGGCACGAGCGTGCCGGGGTCGGCCGTGGTCGGCGGCCCGCCCGCGCGCCGACGCGCGGCTTCGGCCGCGGGCACCGGCTCGGCGAGCAGCGGCGGTCGCGCCGCGACGGGCCCGACGGGCAGCGCCGGCGACGGCGCAGGCCGTTCGCCCGACGACATCGCGCCATCCGCCGCACGCACCGCGCCGGGCCCCTGCGCCATCGCGACCGATGCCCAGATGCCCGACGCGATGCCGCCCGCCAATGCCCAACACAGGAGCGAGCGCATCTTGCGCGGCAAGCGCGCGTGCCAGCCGACCCGAGCAAGGCGCGCGGTGACCGCGCCCTGCGAAACGCACGCCTTGCGGCGCGTGCAGCCGCGCTGTCGCGACACCCACGTCATGCTCTCTGCCATCGTGCTATTTTTTCGTTGTCGTTTCGATCGCGTCGCCGCCGCGGTCGCTGCGCGTGGCCGCGCGCCCGCCCGTGCGCAGGTCGGCGTACAGGCGGCCCGTCACGCGCAGCAACCCCTGCACGCCGACCATCGCGAGATGCAGGAACGCACGCGGCGGCGAATCCGGCCGGCGGCCGGCCGTCCAGTCGATCCATGCGTCGGCGCGGGCAAAGGTCGAGCTGACGAGATCGAACTCCTGCCGTTGTGACAGGCTCTGGAACCGAATGCCGATGCGCCCCGGTTCCGCGTATTCCACCGTCCCGGGAAATGCGTATTCGTCGACGCCGCGAAACAGCGACACCGTCACCTGTTCGCGATCCGGAATGCGCGCGTCGTCGGGGACTGCCACGCCGATGCCGCCCTCCGAGTAGTCGCGCGTTTCGCAGGCCAGTGTGCGGCCATTCGCGAAGCGCAGCATGACCGGAATCCGTGCCGTGACGCGGTGGGTCACGCGTACCTGCCGGCGTTCGTTCGCCGCGGCCACGGCCAGGCCGAGAATCAGGAGGTTGTATGTCGTCCACGCCAGGTTGAACACCGTCGTCTGCACTTCGCTGCCGACATGACGGTTCAGCGCGATGTGCAGCGCGCCCATCGCCAGGCCGAACGCATTCAGGATGACCAGGCTCAGGTAGGGCTTCGAAATGGCCCAGTCGAAATAGCCCCGGTCGATCCGGCCGCCCTTGGCCGTCACGTTGAACGTGCCCAGCCGGGGATTGACCAGCGCGAGCAAGGTCGGCAACGCGATGTACGACGCGAGCACGGCCTCGTAGACCTCGGCCCAGAACGAATGCCGGAACCGGCTCTGCATCCGCGAGTTCGTCACGTTCGCATGGACCACGTGAGGCAGCGCATAAAGCGCGAGCATCGTCGCGGGCGCGTGGATCACGTGTGCGCCGAAGAACAGGAACGACAGCGGCGCGGTCAGGAACACGAGCCGCGGGATGCCGTAGAAGAAATGCATCATCGCGTTCAGGTAGCACAGTCGCTGGCCCAGCGTCAGTCCGCGCCCGAGCAACGGGTTGTCGATGCGGAATATCTGCGTCATGCCGCGCGCCCAGCGGATTCGCTGGCCGATGTGTCCGGTCAGGCTTTCAGTCGCGAGGCCCGCTGCCTGAGGTATCGCGAGATAGGCGGTCGTGTAGCCGCGGCGATGCAGCTTCAGCGCCGTATGCGCGTCCTCCGTCACGGTCTCGGTAGCGATGCCGCCGATCTCCTCTACCATCGAGCGGCGCAGCAGCGCGCACGATCCGCAGAAAAACGTCGCGTTCCAGAGATCGTTGCCGTCCTGCACCAGTCCGTAGAACAACTCGCCTTCGTTCGGCACCTCCCTGAAAATGTCGAGGTTGCGCTCGAACGGATCCGGCGAAAAGAAGTGATGCGGTGTCTGAAGCATCGACAGCTTCGGATCGCGAATGAACCACCCGAGGCAGATCTGCAGGAACGAGCGCGTCGGCACATGATCGCAATCGAAGATCGCGACGTACTCTCCGTCGGTCGTCTTCAGCGCTTCGTTGAGATTGCCCGCTTTCGCATGACGATTGTGATCGCGTATCGTCCAGTGCACGCCGACGGATTCGCAGAATGCCCGGAACTCCGCGCGGCGCCCGTCGTCGAGCACGTGGATCGACAGCTTGTCGGCCGGATAGTCGAGCGCGAGCGCTGCATAGATCGTCGGTTTGACGACGCTCAACGGTTCGTTGTACGTCGGAATGAACACGTCGACGGTCGGCCAGTGCGCGCGCGATTCGGGCAACGGCAACGGCTTGCGCCCCAGCGGCCACGCTGTCTGGAAGTAGCCGAGGAGCAGCACCGCCGCCGCATACACTTCCGCCGCCACGAGCAGCGTGCCCCACGCCGCGTCGAGCGGATGCGACCACACCAGGGTCTCGGTCAGTCTCCAGTACATGTACCGGCCGGTTGCCGCGACCGACAGCACGATCATGACCAGCGTCGCGTAGCGACCGTCCACGCGCCGGATCGCGAGCGAACCGGCCAGGCAGCACGTCGCGAACACGAGTTGCCCGACATTGTCGAGCGGCACCGTACACACGACATACAGCGCCAGGAGCGCGCATGCCGCGAGCGGCAGCGTGACGAGCCAGCCGCTGCCCGGCAACGCGTCGACAAACCGGTCGACCGCCGACGGTCGCGCGGAATTCGCGCCGGCACTCAAGCGATGCTCCGTGCCGTGACGCGCTGATCGATCGCGCGCTCGAGCCACGCGGCGCACGCGTTCAGGTCGGCCGCGGCCTGCGAACGCGGGTCGTAGTGATTCACCGTCGTCCGGCACGCGAGCGCTTCCGCGACCCCTTCGTCCGCGTGAATCACGCCGCCCAATCGCTCCGCGCCGAGACTGTCGCACAGCACCCGCAGCACGTCGCGGCCCAGTTCGCGAGACTGATCGACCTGATTGACCACATAACCGTCGCCGGCGAAATCCGCGCGGGTCGCCGCGTAGGCGTCGATCATCTGCCGCATCTTCGGGATCGATGCGTACGACGCCGCATCGGCGAGCACGACAGTGAGCACGAAATTCGCGGCCGTCAGCGCGGCACGCATGTAGACCGAGGTGCCCGGCGGCGTATCGATGATCACGATGTCGTCGTCGCCGAGCCCGAGCGTCGCGAGCCCGCGCGCGAGCCACGATGGGTCGCGGTCGAGCAGTCGCTCGAAGCGGCGCTGGTCCGCTTCACCGACCACGCCGAACGGCAATACCACGATCCCGTCGACGACCGCGGGCGGCCAGTCCAGCCCGTCGAGCCCGGCGTGGGCAAGCCCGTCGCTCATCTCGAGCGGCACGCCGAAATGCAGCTTCAGCGCATTCTGCGGATCCAGATCCACCACGCTCACGCACCGCCGTCCGCGCGCCGCCATCACGGCCGCGAGGTTCGCGACCAGCGTGGTCTTGCCGACGCCGCCCTTGGCCGAAGCGATCGCAACGATCTTCATGAGCGGCCCGTCCGCGTCGACGGCTCGTCGTGCCCCTCTCCCGGCGCCTCGCTTCGCAGCCGCTCGAACAGCCGGACCAGCGGCTGCGACGACCCTCGCGCATCGGTAGCGTCCGATGCCGACCGCTTTCCGACCAGCTTCTTCAACGGGCCCTGCGTGAGATCGCGCCGGACCGCAGCCGGCGGGGGTGCCGCCTGCGTGTCCGCCATCAAGATATCGCGCAGGCCCGGCGCGCCCTTCGGCGCCCCGGAGCCCGGCTGCGCGTGCGGCTCGCATTCGCGCAGTTCGACACCCTCGAGCAGCGGCCAACGCGCGCGCGCCGCTTCAGCATCCGCTTCGGCACGGACTTCCTGATAACGTCCGGCGTCACCGCCGAAACGCTTAAACAGCGATTCGATATCCCGAGAGGTCGACATAGCGTGCCCAATTGAATTGTTATCGCGGATATTCCGGTCGACCGGACCGCTCAATTCCTTGCCCGCGCAATGCGCAGTTCGATCCGTGAGTCGTCCTGAGGAACGACGTCCTGCACCACGCGCAGGCCGGCCGCGCCGACGCTGTCGAACCAGCCCTGATACGCGCCCTGCAGGAAGGCCGAGGACCACGCGAGATGGCCGGTGCCAAGCGCGCGCAACGGCGCGGCGAAATGGACGATGCGCAGGAATTCGTGCTCGTCGGACAGCTCGGCATAACCCCATTGCGCGTCGCGCCAGCGCGCATTCAACGCATTCGCGAGATCGTCCGTCGATTCGCAAGGGCCGAGCGGATGGGCGGCCGCGAAGCGCATCCCGACGCGCGCCATCAGGTGCCGTAGCTCGTCTCGATCGAGCTGATCGGCGAATTCGACGGCCAGTGCCTCCAGGAATCCACGCCATTGGAGCGACACCTGACGCTCGAGAAGATGCTCCAAAATTCGCTGCATGGACAACGGATTCCCGGTGAAAAACAATGATTGGCGTGACCGCATCGTATGCGTCTCGTGCGGGCATCGTGGCTACAGCGTTTTGCGCATCGTATCGAATCCGGGCACGCGAAGGCGGCCGGAATCTAGCCGTAAAACGCCAAACCGTCCGATGTGACCGGCGGATTCAACCAGCCGGAGCGGCGCCGGCAGTCGACGAATGGGGTTGCTTATGCGGACCGGCGACCGGATATCACGCAGCGTTCGTGCGCGGCGTGGTGCATGAAACGACGGAAAGGCGGCCTTGTCAGGCGCGGCCCGGAGAGAACTCCGCGCGGAATTCGCAAAACAGCTCGTGGCGCTCGGCCAGCACGTCGATCTGCGCCGGGGTCAATGCGGCGACGATCGAGGCCGTCTCGTCGGACATGCCGAGTTGTTGTTTCGCGGCTTCGCGATCCGCTTGCAGCAAGCGCTGGGCGAGCGTCAGGTATGAGCGGTTGAATTCCGCAATCGCGTCGAAGATTTCGTTCTGTTTGGCCATGATCGTTCCTTTTTTTGGACGGCCATTAAATTCAGCCGGCCGCAGGGCGCATATTCTCGACGCCCGGAGTTTTCGACCACGCACTTTACGTGTTGAACGTATCGACCAGCGGACAAAGCCTAGACGGAATCCGCCAAATCGCCATTTTTCCATTGCCGCTTACTGGAAATATAAGTCAGTGGCGTGACGCTCGCGGTGCCGGCTAAGGCTGCGCGCGACGATTAACCAGCGCTTCAATCTCCGTCGGCGTCAGCGCGATGATCCACGACGCGATCTGATTCGAAATGCCCAGCTCGCGCGTCGCCACCTCGCAATCGATCTTCAACATCTGCTGCATCAGTTCGAGATAGGCGGGATCCAATGATTCCAGCGCGTGACAGACATCATCCTGTTCCATCGCCACTCCCTCCCCATGACACGCCCGTGATCTCGATGCGCCGGCATCCGGACGCATCTGCCAGATCCGTCCGGATTCCGGGTCTTCAACGTCAAACCGGATACCAAGCGAGCGATTTCCTGCCGACAAACGACAGCCACAATCCGCTATATAACGCCGATTCGGCCACATGCATACCGTTTCAAAATAATTCTTCCTGCAATGCGCAGCCTTTCAATCAGCCTGTCGGATTCGCCCAGGATTCAGTCGCCGCCTCATTCGCAAATACACCTAGGATTTCCGGAATTGCACGTGCGCGACCATGCAATTGCGTCCTGTACGACGTCGAATATTCCGTTGCGCCCGTACGCCGACATCGGACATCGACGTTGTCCGCTCTTCATTCCGAACTCATGGAATTACCACTATGTTGAAAGTGACGAAAGCCGTCTTTCCCGTTGCCGGCCTGGGCACGCGGTTCCTGCCGGCTACGAAGGCGAGTCCGAAGGAAATGTTGCCGGTCGTGGACAAGCCGTTGATTCAGTATGCGGTCGAGGAAGCGATCGAAGCCGGCATCACGGAGATGATTTTCGTGACCGGACGCAGCAAGCGCGCGATCGAGGATCATTTCGACAAGTCATACGAGATCGAGGCAGAGCTCGAGGCGCGCGGCAAGGACAAGCTGCTCTCCCTGGTACGCAGCATCAAGCCGAGCCATGTCGACTGCTTTTACGTTCGCCAGGCCGAAGCCCTCGGGCTGGGTCATGCCGTCCTGTGCGCGGAGAAACTCGTCGGCGACAACCCGTTCGCCGTGATTCTCGCCGACGACCTGCTCGATGGCCCGAAGCCCGTGCTACGCCAGATGATCGACGTCTTCGACCACTATCATGCGTCGGTCATCGGCGTCGAGGAAATCGCCCCGGAAGATTCGAAATCCTATGGCGTGATCGACGGCAAGCGCTGGGAAGACGATCTCTTCAAGCTGTCCGGGATCGTCGAGAAGCCCGAACCGGCGAATGCGCCGTCGAATTTTGGCGTCGTCGGTCGCTATGTGCTGAAGCCGAAGATCTTCGAGCATCTTCGCAGGCTCAAACCCGGCGCGGGCGGTGAACTGCAACTGACCGACGCGATCCAGTCGCTGCTCACCGATGAACAGGTGCTGGCATACCGCTACGACGGCACACGCTTCGATTGCGGCAGCAAGCTCGGGTACCTGAAGGCGACGGTCGAATTCGCGCTGCGGCATCCGGAAGTCGCGGCAGACTTCGAGCGGTATCTGCTGGCGCGCATGTCGGAGCAGCTCGTCGTCTGACGCCAACCGTGCGCCGCGGTGGCGCGGCGCACCGAGTGGCCGGCCTTTCACGCCACGCGCGATCGATACATCGGTTTCGTCCTTCGAGGACCGGAAATGTGGCTCGCCATCGGCAACCTCGGTGACGCGGCGCTGACGCTCCCGCTCGCCGCAGTCTGTTTCGCTTGGCTCACGCGCTCGATGTATGGCTGGCGCATCGCGCTATCGTGGATCACGCTGCTTGCCGCGGCGATGTTCATCGTCGGCATCACGAAGATCCTTCATGTCGGATGCGGATTGCAGATTCGGGCGATGGACTTCCGCGCGATCAGCGGGCATACGCTGCTGGCGGCAACGGTCTGGCCGATGGCATGTCTGCTCATGCTGCACGACGGGTGGAGCATGCGCCCCGGCTTCGCGCTATTGCCGGGACTCGTGCTCGCCGCGACGATCGGTTTTGAACGCGTACGTGAGGATGCGCATACCGCGTCCGAAGTGATCGTGGGCTGGATGCTCGGCGTGATCGTCATCACCCTGTTGCTGAAGCGGTGGACGGACGCGCCGATCCTGCCACCGGCATTGCGCCCGCTCGCCGTGGTTTCGGTGTTGGCGGTGTCCGGCGTCTCCTATGGATATCACGCGCCGATCCAGGTTGCGATCGAGATGTATTCGCCACTGCTTTGCGCGCATCTTCCCTGACTGATGCTTGCCCGTTCGGTGACGCTGCGCGCGCCGCGCGCGCTCACCCGGGTTCCAGACGGCCGCCGTCGTTGATTGGCGGCACCGATCAACATTCTGTCGGACTCGTACGGTTGGCATTGCCGACAATGCGCTTATAACGCACCGCACCATTTTTACGTCTCGCTGGAAGCCGATGAAAATCCTCATCTACGGCATCAACTATGCGCCCGAGCTGACCGGCATCGGCAAGTACACCGCCGAAATGGCGGATACGCTCGTCGAGAAGGGCCACACCGTGCGTGTCGTGTGCGCGCCGCCGTACTATCCCGAGTGGCGAATCGGCAGCGGATACTCGGCGCTACGCTACTCGACCGAGCGTCGCGGCGGCGTGGCGCTTTGGCGGGCGCCGCTGTGGGTTCCGTCGCGACCGAGCGGTGCCCGCCGCATCGCGCACCTCGCGAGCTTCGCACTCTCCAGTCTCCCCGTCATGCTGCGACATGCGGTGTGGCGGCCCGACGTCGTCGTCTGCGTCGCGCCGAGCCTGCTGAACGCGCCCGCCGGCTGGTTCGTCGCACGGTTGACCGGGGCCCACGCGTGGCTACACATCCAGGACTACGAGGTCGATGCGGCGTTCAGCCTCGGGATGCTCAAGGGATCCCTGCTGAAACGTACCGTGCTCGCGATCGAGCGCATGCTGTTGAAGCGCTTCGATACCGTGTCGACGATCTCCGGGAAGATGATCGAGCGCGCGATGCGCAAGGGTATTCATCCGCGCAAGCTCGTGCATTTCCCGAACTGGGCCGACACCCATTCGATCTACCCGCTCAAACGGCCGAGCGAGCTTCGGAACACGTTGTACATTTCCCCGTCCGCAACGATCGTGCTTTATTCCGGCAACATGGGTACGAAGCAAGGGCTGGATATCCTGGCTGGCGCGGCCGAACGGCTCGTATCGCGCGACAACGTGGTGTTCGTCTTCTGCGGCAACGGGCCTGCGCGCGCCGAGCTCCTGATGCGCTGTGTCGGCCTCAGGAACTGCCGCTTCCTGGATCTGCAGCCGATCAGCCGGCTCAACGAGCTGCTGAATCTGGCCGACATTCACGTCCTCCCGCAACGCGCCGACGCGGCCGATCTCGTGATGCCGTCCAAGCTGACCGGGATGTTCGCAAGCGGGCGGCCCGTGATCGCGATGGCGAGCCCGGGCACGGAGTTGCATGACGTGGTCGGGTCGCGCGGGATCGTCGTGCCGCCGGGCGACGCCGAAACGCTTGCATCGACTATCGACGCGCTCGCCGCCAACGCGGCCGAGCGCGCTCGCCTGGGCCAGGCCGGGCGCAGATTCGCCGAAGCTGTTCTGTCGCGCGACGCTGTGTTGAGCGAATTCGACGCCAGATTGCGCGCATTGCGTCCCGAGCCGGCCCCCGCCGACGTATCCGGCGCACGGCATCCGGATTTTTGAAACCGCATTCGATCCCTCTTCATACGGCAACATGAAAATCACCATCATCGGTACCGGCTACGTAGGCCTCGTTACTGGCGCATGCCTCGCCGAAATCGGCAACGACGTGTTTTGCGTCGATGTCGATCAACGCAAGATCGACATCCTGAACGGCGGCGGCGTACCGATTCACGAGCCCGGCCTCAAAGAGTTGATCGATCGAAATCGCGCGAGCCGTCGACTGCAGTTCTCGACCGACATCGAGGCCAGCGTCGCGCACGGTGACATCCAGTTCATCGCGGTCGGCACACCGCCCGATGAGGACGGTTCCGCCGATCTGCAGTACGTGCTCGCCGCCGCACGCAATATCGGTCAGCATATGACCGGCCCGAAGGTGGTCGTCGATAAATCGACGGTGCCGGTCGGCACCGCGCTGCACGTGCGCGATGCGATCGCGACGGAACTCACACGCCGCGGCCTGCGCCATGATTTCTCCGTCGTGTCGAACCCCGAGTTCTTGAAGGAAGGGGCCGCCGTGGACGATTTCATGCGCCCGGACCGTATCGTGATCGGCACCGACGACGACGATGCCGGAGAACGTGCGCGCGAGCAGATGAAGCGGCTGTATGCACCGTTCAACCGCAATCACGAACGTACGCGCTACATGGACGTGCGCTCGGCCGAGTTCACCAAGTATGCGGCGAATGCAATGCTGGCGACGCGGATCTCGTTCATGAACGAGCTCGCGAATCTTGCGGATCGCGTCGGGGCGGATATCGAGGCCGTGCGTCGGGGTATCGGTTCGGACCCGCGCATCGGGTATGACTTCCTGTACGCCGGCGTTGGTTACGGTGGATCGTGCTTCCCGAAGGACGTACGCGCGCTGGTGCAGACCGCGGCGGAATATGGGCAGTCGCTGCAGATTCTGGAAGCCGTTGAAGCGGTCAACGATGCGCAGAAGAAGGTACTCGTCGACAGGATCGTCGAGCGCTTCGGGGACGATCTGTCGGGACTCACGTTCGGGCTTTGGGGGCTTGCGTTCAAGCCCAATACCGATGACATGCGCGAGGCGCCGAGCCGTGATCTGGTGGCCGGGCTTTTGAAGCGCGGTGCCAGCGTGCGTGCTTACGATCCCGTCGCGACGGATGAGGCGCGACGTGTGCTTGCGCTTGACCTGAGCGACGAGCCGGATGCGCATTCGCGGCTCGAGTTCGTGACGACGTCGGAAGAGGCCGCGGCCGGCGCCGATGCGCTCGTGATCGTCACCGAATGGAAGGTGTTCAAAAGCCCGAATTTTGCGGGGCTGGTTGAGTTGCTGAATGAGCCGGTGATCTTCGATGGGCGGAATCTGTATGAGCCGGAGACGATGAGGGAGTTGGGGATTGAGTATTACAGTATTGGGCGGCCGGATGTAGCGGGAGTGTCTAAGGCAGTTAGGACGCTGAGCGTGGCGAGGGCGTGAACGTGCAACTTCTTGGCTTGGGGTCTACATCACGACCTCGAGCCAGCAACTGAAGCGATCACTGTGAAGGAAACCTAAGAATAGCGGCCTTGTATATAAAGTCGGACACCGCGTGCAGTGTACCATGCAGATGGCAGCCCATTTTTTCATAAGGTCCTGTTGCCAGCAGGACCGGTATAACTAAATGTTATAAATTAAATGAATAAATCCCCGCCGCCCACTCCAACCTAACAAAAACATTTCTCGGAGCATCGAATCATGAAGGTTAGCGTAGCAGTTTGCGGTCGCTTCCATTTCCACAACTACATTGAAAATCTAGATAAATCTGGAATTTTAGATACATTTTACTACTCCCATAAAATACATAATTCCGCGTTCTCGCTCGCGCGCAGCCGCGCGGTCAATATCTGGGCAAAGGAATATGCCGTCCGAGCACATGCGAAAATGCTAAAGGGACGGCTGAATGACCTGCTCTACCCGGCATATCACGATCTTTGGCAACTTGGAGTACGTCTGAATTGGCGACCGACTCAAGTGCTACACGTCATGGCACACGGCACATCACGACAAGTTGTCAAGGCCGCAAAACGCGAAGGCTCGACCATAATCGGCGAGGTTGTCAATACACATCCAATTTATCGTGACAACATTCTCACCATGGAGGAGAACAAGCGAGGGCTTCCGCATGTCAACAGAATTAATCGACAGCAAAATAGATTGATCGAGGAATTACAAATGTACGATTACGTACTCGCGCCGTCAGCGATCGTACGAGAGTCGTTCATTCAGCAAGGGGTATCGGCAAGCAAAATAAAGGTTATTCCATATGCTGCCAATGTAAAAAGATTCCACCCATTAAATAAACGCGAACACTCGAAAGATCGCTTCGACATCTTGTGCGTCGGACAAATCAACTTGCGAAAAGGCCAGCTTTACCTCCTGGAGGCCGTCAAGCAACTCAACAACAAGCGCTTTCATGTCACTCTGATCGGGCAAATTGATCCTCAGATCGAATTCTTACTGGAGCCATATCGACATCTCTTCACGCACATTCCACGCGTAGATAACGCACAACTCAACAAGTACTATAATTCTGCCGATCTCTTCGTGCTGCCCTCCCTTGAAGAAGGTTTGGCGGTGGTGCTATGCGAAGCTTTGGCTACCGGACTTCCCATCGTCGCAACACGCGAATCCGGGGCTGCGGAGATCATCGAAGATAACCGTAGCGGCAAAATCATTCCGGCCGCTTCCGCCACCCAACTGGCCGACGCAATAGACAAGATGGTTAGCGCTCCAGAAAGGCTTAGGGAATTTTCTAGTCAGGCAAGCCTCGCCGCCACCGATACTCATAACTGGAACCAATACGTCGAAAAACTGGTCGGCGTCTACTCCGAGTGTATGAGATAGAAGCAGAAAATCACGAGGCGTAGGTCTTCCGCGTCAAAATTCTATTAAATCCAAATTTTTGCAGTACTGTCGACGAAGTTAAAATCGCGGTCTACGCATCTATTCAGAATTGCGTCGACACATCGCCTAACAGATTGGTGAAATACCGTTTTCCGTGGTGCTGGGAAGCTGTTCTCATGGGCAGTCGCCCCCATCGGCTTATACAGAAGTGTCAGGGTTAAGGTCGCCATGTAATGCTCATAGAGTGTTAGCAGCGACATGAACCTCTTTCAGTTTAAGCCAGATGGCCTTCGCGTCCGGTTCGCCATCGCCATTGCGACCGAGGAACCACGCCCGCCGTCGGTTTGGCCGCCAATCGTTCCATCAATGTCCTCGCTCGATTGTTCAGGCGCGCGTCGCCAAGCTCGAGGTGGGCGAATTCCGTTTCCGTCCAGCAGGTCGCACGGCCAAGGAGCTCACGCAAAAAGCGGGAGTAAACGCGGCCTACGAGCGGAGCGCTATGTCAGTGAAAGTAAACACGTTCGTCCGCGCTCGAGGGCAGAGCGCCGAGATGTGTATAAGACGATGGGCTAACCGGTTGCACTTGACTCTTGAGACGGCCCAGTAGTATTAAGCCGCATTGCCGATCACGTGATTCATTCACCAAGGCGAGCGGTATATGTTGCTTCTGCCAATCGTACCGTGGTCGCCGTCCGGCGAACCAGAGTGCGAAGCGCGATACGACACTGAGGCCGCCGTATTGTTCCGCGCCAAGCCCTTTCCCTGATTACTTTGTCCGGCGTAGCTAGCAACACGCGCAGCGGATTCCGGCGAAAGCAATCGCTCCACCGGAGTTCGGCTATAACCTTCCGATGGGTCAGCGAATTGCTTTCCACCAAGTTCCTCACCGAGATTCGCTCCATATCGCTCGTCGTAACCTTTCGGTGCACCGAGCAACGGACTTGCAGACACCCGGGGGGTACTTATTGAGTTCCGGCCCTCGCCGGTGCTCGCCGGAGCTTTGCCATCACTGCTTCGAGAGACACCTGTCGCCCTACCGTCAATTCCATGTGCGGCTCCCAACTGCGGAGATGTCAATGTCCCCGCAGGCATTGCCATATTTCTCCCTTGGCGACGCGTTTTCCCTTTATTTGATCCACTTTGTGCGTTGGCCGTCGTACCGTTCGCCAATAAAATTCCAAGCGTTAGGAAAATGCAGAAGACTTTCTTACACATGTACATGTTTTCTCCGCTGCAAGTAAACCGAATTGTCACTTCCAGAATGAGTCAATTATTTAAAAGCACGCCTCTGGTTGAAGATCACGATGAAGCAATTTCCATTTCACTTTAAGCAATCCGGTGCCGCGCGGCCATCAATATGGCACACCACACCTCAAAACCAGAAATACGATTCAAAAAATAAATTCTTTTAAAATATCATGCAACCATTGCTCGATATGCAGCAACCATCCCTCGTTTTCCAGGCATCTCAACGAATATATGAGTCACGTAAGAAATGGACATCAAAACAGTCAAATATAAAGCCAAGATCGCAAAGAATCTAAAATCGTCCACACCACCCAACGCCGATTCAAAAACAAGCAATAGCGGCATATGCAGAAGATACATTGAGTAGGATAACTTCCCCAACATTTGCGGAACGGAAGTATTGAGCAAATTTGGGAGAATCCCATTATCAGCACTCAATAGACCAATCAATATTGCAAATGCAAGTGGAGCAATGAATGCCAACGCACCATACTGCGTCGATGCCGCAATCAGCAACATTGACGCAGCAGCAAGAATAATCGCCACATACACACCCGCATTCACACGGGAGAATTCACCCAATCTCTTAAAATGATATACTGCAACACCGGCAAAAAACCCTGCCAAACATCGAATCATCGCCCCTGATGACGCGACATTATCAAGGCACGCCTTCGCACCCACACCGCACCCATTTTTTACCGAATCAATATAAAAAAGAAACATATAGCAAATAAGCGCAAGCGTTATCGAACCTAGCGCGCGATGCCGACGATTTGTCACCATCCAAAACAGCCCAAATACACCATACGTGTAAAACTCCGTACTTATACTCCAACTCGCGAAATTATATATACGAATATTTGGCAAACCAAATCCGAAAATCATAGTGCCCGTGGCCAATATCTCGGCCGGCGAGGGCACAATCAATTTACTTGTTGAATCGATTGTGTTTGCAACAATAAAATATACGAGATAAGAAAATAGAAGAAGCGGCAACAGTCGCGCCAGTCGCGAAAACATGTATTCCGCGAACTCCGTCAAACTGGTTAGCCTGTCACCATAGCTAACACACATCACAAAACCACTCAATATAAAGAATAGATCGACCGATAGATAGCCGGCCTTGATCAACGAAATACCGTGCAACGCCTTGACGTGATAAAGCACCACCAGAAAAGCCGCAATTCCCCTAAGACCTTCAAATGATTTGATAATCGGCCGAGCCATTTTCCCATCCTCAGCATTTCACATATTTCACTGCATCTTCATCGAAGGTTGAAGCGGATTAACTATCTGGCCATCGATAGTAACCCGACCCAATTTTGCCTTTACGACCACGTCTGCCGAAAATTTGCTTCCAACTGCATTCTTTTCCATAAGAGATAGCGCCGGTTTTCCTATCGATACTATTCTTATTTTTCCAAGGCGTAGCCCCGTCACCCCCCCTAACGGAAAGAACTTTGCATCTGACCTACTCAAGCCGGATTGCCCAACCAGAAACGGGGAATGCGCACCTTGATCGAGAAATTCGATATATCCCTCATCAATTTTCAATTCGGCGTCGTGTACACGAACGGGAACCGATGTTGGACCGGTTATTGACAATTTCCGAATATGTACCGTCGTCGCTCCAGTGTTTCGCATCTTGTACTTGGAAGAAACACTTTCTGAAATAGACGAACTCGGGCCTGCGCCCGCGGCGGGAAAACCTATAGAAACTGCCGCAGAGTATGCGTTCTTAGCGGGTGTGCTTGTTGCGCAGTTTTCTACGGCGAGATAATCGATCTCGGTATCTCCACCAAATAACACACTGATCCCAGCTCGCTGAAAATCTCGCGCCTCAATGCGTTTGAAGTGAACATTGGTCGATGCATCACCGACGAGCAATCCGCCAAGGGAATTTGACGAGCCATTCCCTTCTAACATGAGGCTCCCCCAGTCCACATCGGACGTTGATTCGATTGTCAGCGTGTTCTTCTTAATAGCGTCCGAAATCAATGTGACCTGGTCACTTTTTACTCCATTTGACGTGCCCCACGATGCTGAAACACCGCGATCGAGCGTTATATTTTTCCACCCGCTATTGATAGTTGCTGAGTGACAGATATAAGCGGTGCCACCTGTAGACGTAAAGTGCAAATTTTCTAGCCGAATATTCTTTGGATAATCCCGCTGCCCATCTCGGAATCTCAGGACAAGGTCTTCCGCAGACTTAAAAAGCTGACGCAAACCCTGATCAACCGTTATTGAATTTTCATCTACAGATTTGATAGTCAAAAATTGATTTGGTGCGTCTTCGCGTGATGGCGTGCTGTTTACCGACCGCCCGTTTCGCGCCAGACGAATGGTTTGACCGACACAGATATTCGGCATGACTTTGAAAGATATTTTATTTTCATCAACACTTACCCCGGTCACTTCGACTGTTTTCTCACCATCAAATACTCCAGACAAGACATTTATTGACGTCTGGTAGCCAAAAGGGCAGGACTCTCCTCCTACCAGATCGATAATCGAAGAATTTTTTGATATTACGAGCACATTTGACGGTAAGATCCAAATTCGTGAAATGCTGTTCGCATCGAGATGATGGCCTAGAACGTTCTCGGCGACGTCTGCTCCGGTGTATCTTCCAAGAATATATCTGGGGAGATCCAGATATATTACTCCGCCACCACGTTGATGAGTAGCATTCGAGGCACGCTGAAATGCAGCTAGCCAGTCACCTTGGTCTTTATCCTCGTAGTAGTCTTCAACAGCTACCACGCTCTTGAGCCGGACATCAGCTGCACTAGACGGTCGTTCCCGGGCGTTCGCCCTGAATGGAACCACCATATTCCCAACGACAACAGCGCCGATTTTTGCTACAGCCGCTCTTCGAGATGGACGCATGGCATTATCGATATCCATTCAATTTTCAATCGAATTATCCGACAAAAGTCGGCTACATTCTAATCCGAACGGGACGGACAATCATCGCAATTAACATACCCAGCCAAAATGCTCGAGATATAACAATTGCCTGACCGCCATCGAACAAAAGAGCCACCAACATGACCATCGCTATGCACATGGTTGGCATTAACCCTCTTTTCTGCCTGGACACATATATGCCGCGCATCAACCACACTAAAAATGGGGCAGTAAATATAATTCCATAGTGAAAACACATGTAGAAGAACAATGAATCAATGGTTGTTACCTCTACTGCCGATTGCGAAAAATACGGGTCAATATCATTAAAAAATGAGCGATACCCAAGCCCATGAGGTAGCGTTACCTTCCACGGATTCGTAAAAATAAACTTGAAATAAGAGAATCGCGTCTCATCTGAGCCTTGCATTCTCCCATTTCCACTTACAGTGGCATCAAGAAAGTTCTGAGTCTTGCCGACAGCCTGTATGTAATGTGACTGATCGCTAACAAAAAAATCCTCTACTTTTGAAACGAGTCGAGGTGCGAGTGGGGCGACCACGATTGCGCCTACCGCAATAATTACTATTAGGCGCATTCTAGACCTATTTCCAAGCTTTGATGCCGTATAAGACAACAAATAAACAACCCCACACGCAGCGGAAATCCAGTATTGCCGATAAAAACTAACTGCTGCCAGAAATACAAGCAGTACCGTGGCCAATGTGGCAAGAGCCATCCTACGCGACTCGCATGCGAGCACAATCGCCACCAGCATGCAGACATATGGAGACGCGAATTTTGTGCCTAAGGAGTCTCCAGTGACCTGAAAATACCAACTCAATGTACTTATTATGCCGGTAACTATTCCAAGTTGAATCAAAGGAAGCGAATCTCGCCGCCCGAAATCCCAGAAAATTAGAAATCCAACCAGGACACTAAGATTTGCTCTGTAGTCCGCATATGAATATAGCGCATTCCCACCGACGAGAGACCCTAGGATGAAAAGTATGGTTATAATGATAAACGCCGCGAATGCCTCGTGTTTTTTATACCGAATAATCCTCGTAACTGATCGCGCGATGGGGTCGCGAACAATGAGCCCCCACCCAACGGCTAAAAACAGTGCCGCCTCAAACAGATAATTTCCGCCAATATCAAAAATCTTGATCGAAAATGCGGATAGAAGCAGCAGGCTATAAATCGTTGGAGAAATCCAACTTATTACGGAGCGAGCTATTCCTCGCGAGACATCAGATCGCGCAGACGCTCCTCTGACATATCTCACGTTGACAGGTTTAATTTGGCTCGATGCTGCGTTTATTTCGTTCATCGGAGTGGTGATCAGTGTCAGCCCAGTAGCGTGGTTTTCAGAAACCGATTACTTCGATATGTCCGCTTGCGTGAGATGGCAGCCCGTACGAAGCACAATTTACGGGTGTGATGATGTGTAATCTAGCGTGAGGCTAGGGCTCTATCACTATCGACGAGTGGCACCTAGGTGTGGAACCATGTGAGCCACTATTCAGAGGCATGTCCCATCACATCCGGTGCTGCGACGCGGCATATTTCGGCATGGTGTCCGATCACGGATGGCGGCGTCCGCCTAAATCTTGGCGGAATCCGTCGCCTGCCAGCGATTTTTCGCTGCGTGCGGTGCACCGGTGGTTTGCGCTCGAGGAATTCGACATGACCGACAGGCTGAAGACATTCTTAAACAGCCCCGTCAACCACCCACTCCGGCCGCTCCCCTTCCGCAAGCAACCAGCGATACACTGCAGCCATCCGTTCCGCGACGCTGCGCCAGATAAAGCGCTCCGCGACCATCACCCGTCCACGCTCCCCGATCTCGCTCAGTGTTCTCTCATCCGCCGCACCGAACTTCACCAGAAACTGCTTGATATCGTCGACATCCGCCCCGATTCTGAACGCCGCCCCGGCGTCAAATCCTTCCGGCAGATTGCATGCGTCCGTCAGTGCGCACGGCACGCCGACCGACCATGCTTCCAGCGGGACCATCGGCAGACCCTCGCTGAACGACGGCAGGATCAACCCGTGACAGGCCGCATAGGTCTGCTGTTTCGCCCCACCGAATTGCGGCCCGATGAACCGAACCTGGTAATCGGCTCCCCGAGCCTCGACGATCTGGTGCAACTGATCGATATAAGCCTGGTCCCCCCAGCCGCCAACAATCAGCACCAGGCGCGGGTCCAGCGTTCCGTCCTGAAACATCGCTTTCCACGCGAGCAAAAGATTGTCCAAGCCCTTCTTTGGATGCAAGCGCCCGAAATACAACAACAACCGTTTTCCCTCAAGGTTATCGCTCCACCACGACGGCTTCGTTCGCACCTCCGTCTTGGGCATATGCACACCGTTCGGGATGATCGCGATCGGCTGTTCGAACCCGGCTGCGCGAATGCCGCGTGCCTCCTCCAAACTCAGTGCGTGAAAGCAAGCAGCTTCCCGTAAATGCGCGCGCTCATAACCGGTCAACGCGATCCACTTCTTGACCTTGGAGCGATTCAGAATCCAGCGATCCAGCATTCCGTGCGGAGAGATCAGGTAAGGCTTGCCATATCTGCGCCGCCACGCAACAACATCCGCCGATGGGTGCATCCAGATGCCGTGCGTATGCACGAGTTCCGCGCCGGAACTCAGCAGGGCCTGACGCATCGCGGGAGCGAAACCTATGGATTTCGGGCCCAGAGGTTTCGAGGTAGTCAGCGGAATCGCGCCCCACTCCGCACGGTCCTCCTGTGTATGACCATCTTCCAAGCCGAAAACGTGCGGCGAGATCCCCGCGTCGGGCAACTGAAGAACCAACCCCCTAACTGCATCGAACAAGCCGCCGGCATTGCGTGACACTGAAGAGGTTACAACGGCAACGTTCGCAACGGACGCGCGTTCGCCAATTGCTTTGACTGTTAGCCCCATACTTTTCACAAGGCACCTTTAAATCAACAATTTCGATACGTTCGACCCCAATCCGGAATTCGAATCATCTATCGAGCGATCATTGCGACACCCTGCGCCTTACCGGTCGACAAGGGGTTCCGACGCAAATCATCCCTTCCTCCATATCCGAAAACACCGAGCTTCGTGCGCCAACGACAGCGCCACGGCCGACGGTCACACCTGGGGCGACAAACACATCCGAGGCTACCCAGGCCTGTTCCTCGATGCGGATCGGCCGGCCGCGAATTGCGAAGTCAACACGAGTAGGATCGTGATCGCCGGCACACAAATACGAGCGCTGCGAGACAACCGCATGCGCGCCGACCTCAATCGGTCCCAAGCTGTATAGCACCGCATCGTCCCCGATCCAGCTGTGATCGCCGAGCGTTACTTTCCACGGATACGTCACCACGGACGTCGGTCGGATCAGCACACCCTTCCCGACTCGCGCGCCGAATAAACGCAATAGGAATCGGCGCCAGCCATACATGAATTGCGGTGATGCCCGAAACAGGATCGACTGACAGATCCACCAGAGCTGAACGATCACGATGCCGCGTCCGCGGAAGCCACTCGGTACAGCAAAGCGGCTCAGATCCTGATATGTCAATCGATCGCCAAGGCGATCGGAATCCTCGGTCTTCGTGTCATACGTCATGCTTTGATCACTCTATCAACGATATCTGCCAATCTCTGGCCCAAACTCGGCGAGTTGAGCTGTTGATATTTCGCAAACGCACGTGAGGCCGTGTTGCGGATGATCTCCGGCGGCAAATTCCAGATCTCGGTCAAAGCCCCTGCCAATGCATCCGCTCCGCCGTCGTGCGCATAGAGAAATCCGGTTTCGAAGGGCTCCACATTTTCCGGCTCAGGACCCATGTGCATCGGCAATCGGTCGTGCACCAGAGGCGGCAAACTGAGGCCGAACATATGCACGACGCTCAAGCCGGCAGCGCCCGGATAGCAGCCAATCCGGCACTTTCTGCTGATCGCGGCGATCTCGCCGTCGTCGAAAATCCCGCCGTGCCAGATCACGTGAGCTCGCCCCGCATACTTGTCCTGCAAGCGGGCTCGTTGCTCGCCGTCACCAACGACGTGCAGCACAATACAATGCCCTTCGCTCACGAGCGCTTCCACGGCCTGGATCAGGATTTCTACATTACAGCCCTCACGCAACCTCCCGACGAACAGCACGCCCTGTTCGGTGCCGGTCTTCTCCGACGGCGCGACCGTCCGTTCGACCAAGAGCGAATTGCTCGCGACGGTAAGCTTCGACGGCGGGCAACCAATGCGCTCGAGCGAGCGCTTCGATACTTCCGCGTAGCAGACGTAATGCGAGGAAAGTGCAACCGCGGCGCGATAACAAAGTGTACGCAACAGGCCAGGTTTCTCGTAACGGTAAAGCCCTTGTCCGTGAATCACCATCGGAACGCACGTCAGACGACCAACGACCAATGCCAGCCACAACGAAACGTAAGTCACATCGGCGAAGATGAATACGGCTGCCGGCCGCTCGCGCATGATGCGCGGCACAACCTTTGTCTGGACTTTGACGCGCCTACGGAACACATTGTTGATCGGCGTTTCGACGAACTCTTCGCATTTGGGGCGTTCGCGCGAAAACCCCCGCGACTCGACCCCATCGGAGCTCGCGAAGACCTTCACGTTGAAGCGTTGGCTGAGCGCCGCGATAACCTCAACCCGATAACGGGCAATCAACGGTTGCACGTAATAGACCGTATGCTTCAACGCAAACTGAGTGGCTGCGCCCGCGCCGTTACCACTCCGATTCGATGTTTTGTGGTTCGTCACTGTCCCGTCCAAATGATCAACTCGACTCACGAAACACAACTATCCACTTCGTCGAGGTGCCAGCTCTGCGATGTAGCAATGGCATTAACGACGTTGCGTCCGAAAGCCTGCGGCGTATGTGCCACCGCGAACGCGCGCAACCGACCCGATCCGCTCATCGCGGCCACGCTGTCGGTGAGGCTAGACCAATTGAAGTGAACCTCGCTCGGTCCATCCGTGACAAAATCGCTCCACCGGATGCCTAGCATGTACCGCTCTCGATAGTGTTCAATCAGTCCGTAGCCTGCCGTCACAACGGGCACTCCAGCCTGCGCCGACTGAATCAACACACCACTCATTCCACTGAAGTTCTCGTAGCACAGCCAAGCCACGTCGGCGCAGGCGAAGGCCTGCCCTTCCTCAAGATTCGTCACGAAGCGATCGACAGAGACGAACTGGTGTTTCCGCTCCGGCCGACGCTCAAGATACTCGGCGATCATCCGCTTCGCTTCGCCATTCTGCGCGCCCATCATCAGCAAACGGAAATGCGACGGCAGATCCGGTGCGTCAAACAACCTCAACAGCTTCGCAAGCCCTTTGCGAGGGCTAACCGAGCCATACAGCAAAATCACGAAATCGCTCGGCGAGAGGCCGTGAACCAAACGCGCCTCCGACCGCTCTGCGGGTTGCCGGATGAAGGAAACGTCAGGAACGTAGCGAACCTTACCGGAATGACGCTTCATCGTTCGGCCGACAAATTCGGCTAGCGGCTCGTCGATCGATGTCAGTACGGCAAGATTTCGCGTCTTGAGCGCAAGGTTAAAAAAGAACTTGTTAACAATATCCTGCTTGCCGTGCGTGCCGATAATGCCGCAAGCCGCATGATGAAACTTTGCAGCCAACAACATCCCGCCGAACGGTGTCTCGCCGAATGGTGATCCGAACCAGCCAATCACCTTATCGATGTTGTTGAAGAAAGGCACATATACGAAATCAATCTTCTCGTACCCGGATACGGTTCGATAGCCTGCCTGAAACGCACGAATCCATCGGTACTGCAAGCGAAACAACTCGAACCGGCTCGTCCCCCCTGGCGGCACGTCTGGCATCGTTGCGATCTTCAACCGGTCGCCGAACTCGGACCGCAGCGCATTACATGCGTCATGACGCGTCGCTTCGGTGCTAGTCAGCATAATGACCTTCAACCCACGGGCAAGCGCCTCAGCCACGATCAACCGGACGTACAGCACCATGCGGTGACCGGTCGCATCAGGTTCGACGATCATCAATGTCGCCATTCCGTTCCCCTACGCGCGTTCGGTCCTGATGTCATCACGCATCAAGATCTGCTTGAAAAGATCGAAATACTGTTCGGCCACACGTTTAACGGAAAAAGCGCTGAGGTCCCGCTTGAACCGCGCCTGATACGTAACGAATGATTCGATCGCTGCCGCGTAGCGCGCGCTGTCCGACACGGGAACGCATCGGATTCCTTCAAACCCGTTCAGCTTCGCAAACGCATCGATATCCGACGCGACGACCGGAATGCTGCTGGCTAGCGCCTCGATCATCGCAACGCTGTGCGCCTCGCGCAGCGAGGGCATCAGGTAAACATCCGCCGCGGACAGAAGCGATGGCACGTCCGACCGACTGCCCAGCCACAAGACATGGTGCTCGAGATTCAGTTCGGCGATTTTGTCGACCACTTCCTGGCGATATTCCTCGGTCTCCGTCAGGCCGGCGAACCAAAGCATGACATCGTGTCCAGCGTCAACGAGCCGCTTGAGCGCCAGTACGCTGGATACCTGCCCCTTCACTCGCGCAACGCGACCGACCTGCAACAGAACGATCTGCTTCTCACCCGCCTGCAACGCATGGCGCAGCCTGTATCGCTCGGCCGGATCGAAACGAAAACGATCAATCTGCGTACCGTTCGGGATCGTCTCGAGCCTGCCCACGCTACCGAATCGCTTTCTGTAGTTGTCGCGGGCAGTGTCGGTCACGGTTACAACCGCTGCCGCCGCAAAACGCAACAGATACTCGGAAGTACGCAATGCGGCATTCGAATAGTCGTCGTTCGTCGCAGAGTGCAGCACGCTGACTACCGGAATGGAAGCACCGGACAATCTCGCCGCGGCCCGGGCATACGCGGCCGGGATCACTGAATGCGCGACGACAATGTCCGGCTGGAACTCGCGGTATGCGCGGCTGATCAAGCGCAATCGGTCTAGACGTCCAGTCACATGTGGCGGGTTCGTGTACCAGACACCCCGTTGCACAAGCGGATCAACAATTTTCTCGAAATCCGGATCGGACGGATTCAACGCCGCGATGCCCGTGACTGCGCCGTGCCCGGCGTGTGCGTCTGCCAGGCTGCACGCGAGGACTTCCGCCCCCGAATGCCGTGGCGTCAGAACAATATGGAGAATTCGCATCGCCGAGTCTCCTCAAGCAGACAACGAAAAGCCGGCCCGCAATTTCTGCAGGGGCAAAACGATTGCGGCACCGCTCAAGAATCCGATCAGTACCACGTGGTACGGGATCTCCGACAACAGATATCCGAGCAATGTAATCAGCCCTGAAATTGGCACTCCGATGGTAGCGAGCGGCAACAACTCTCGTAAATCGCCACGCGCGTCGGCAATCATTTCTCGAAGCATGATCAAGCAGCACACAAAAACCGAAATAGCAGACGCAAGTGCGACACCGATCGCGCCAAGCAAAGGTACTGCGATAGCAGATAGGCTCAGCAACACGACCAGTTGTACCGATGTGGCAACCGTGACCCGACTCGGCCGCCCCGTTCCACGAAGATATGCGTTGAGCAGACCAACGAGCACGCCCACCGCCATCAAGTAGACAAAGATCCGGAAAAATGGCACGGCACCGCGCCACTGACTGCCGAGAGTCAAACTGACGATGTCCGGCGCCGCCACGCAAAGGAATGTCGCAAGCACCAAGCCGATCGCGCCCAGATGGCTAAACAGGGCCAATGCATACCTTACCGCATGCTCTTTATCTCTCCGTGCCAATTCGGCAAAGTTCGGGAACAGGTACTGGTTAAGCGCAATGCCAAAATCGGCCACGCCAAATTGGGCAAGGCGACTTGCCGTCTGGTATAGACCCAGAGTCTGTACGCCAAAGGTCTTGACCGTGATCAGCCGATCAAGTTGATTGACGACCATCGTCAGCAAGCTGCTCGCCCAAACCCAGCGGCCAAACCCCATGACCTCGCCAAGCGGCGCCGTGTCGAAGTTCAGACGCGGTCGTGTAGCAAACACGATATGCGACGCGATAGCCTTCAGCAACTCGGCCAGCGGAAGCGCCGCAAGCACCCATACCACGTCGTGATAGGCGAATGCCGCAACACAGGACATCACGAAGTCAACGATGACGAAAGCCGTCGTCAACAGGGCAACCGTGCGAAACCGTCGTTCGCGTTGGGCGATCGCAACCCGCATGCTTGCCATGCACCGCGCAAACGGCACCAGCGCGACAAGTTGCAACAGCGTCGTGCTCTCCGGAATGCTCATCAATCGCGCGATCGGCGCCGAAGTCACGAACAAGACAACTGAAAGAATCGTGCCCCGCACTGCGTTTGCCGTCCACAATGCGTCCAGGCTCCGCTGATCCAGCAACTCACGTTGCTGGATCAGCGCATGGCTCAATCCCATTTCGGTGAGAGATTCCGCAATCGACAGAGCCATCAGGGCTGCGGCAATCAGACCGATCGACTCCGGCCCCAACAAGCGTGCCAAAAGAAAGAACTTGAACGCCACCAGCAGGCGCGACACACCTTGTTGCGCGAACACCCAGGTCGCGCTGCTCTCGTCAAATCGCATCATCGTGGTTTGCCGTCTCTACCCGCTTAAACCCGCTCGGTCATCTGGGCTTCGGGACGCTGGAGAAAATCGCGGTAGGTCGAAGCCAGTCCTTCGTCGAGACCAATCTTCGCAGTCCATCCCAGTTCGGTCAGCTTGCTGACGTCGAGCAGTTTCTGCGGCGTGCCATCCGGCTTCGTCACGTCGAATTCGATTCGACCGTCGAATCCCACCGTTCGCATAGCGGCGTGCGCCAATTCCTCGATCGTGACATCCGATCCGCATCCCACGTTGTACAGGCTCGAATCGATGTCCCTCTCCAAAGCGAAAACTGTCGCGTCAGCCATGTCATCGACGTGCAGGAACTCGCGGCGCGCGCGACCGGTTCCCCACACCTGGAGGTTGTCCTTGCCTTCGAGATTCGCCTCGTGCGCCTTGCGTAGCAATGCAGGCAACACGTGGCTGTTGTTCAGGTCATAGTTGTCGTTCTGGCCGTACAGGTTTGTCGGCATCAGCGACACGTACTTCGTCCCGTATTGCCGGTTGTACGACTCGCAAAGCTTGATGCCCGCGATCTTTGCAATTGCGTACGGCTCGTTCGTCTTTTCCAGCGGCCCGGTCAACAAATACTCTTCCTTGATCGGCTGCGGGCACTCGCGCGGATAAATACATGACGACCCGAGGAACACCAGGCGCTCGACTCCTGCACGATAAGCCGCGTGAATCACGTTGGCTTCGATCATCAGGTTCAGGTACAGGAAATCGGCCGGATACGTATTATTGGCCAGAATCCCGCCCACCTTGGCTGCCGCAAGCACGACGACGTCAATCGCGCTGTCTCGGAAAAACGCATCGACGGCCGCCTGATCAATCAGATCAAGCTCGGATCGACTGCGTGTCACGATATCGCGATACCCCTTCGCCACGAGATTGCGCACGACCGCCGAACCGACCATTCCACGATGTCCGGCGACGAAAATTCGCGTGTTCTTGTCCATGGCACTCACTCGTTGTATTCGAACGTCTTGAAACCGGCAAGGTTCACGAGCGCATCGCGCTTTGCCACCTGATAGTCCGCTCGCACCATTTCGGTGACCAACGACTCGAATGACGTCGTCGGCCTCCAGCCCAGTTTCTCGTGAGCTTTGGTCGGATCACCCAGCAACGTTTCGACTTCAGTCGGACGGAAATAGCGCGGATCGACACGGACAATCACCGTGCCGGGAATCACTTTCGCCTCCGAGCCCGTTACCTTTTCGACGATACCGATCTCGCTAACGCCTTCGCCTTCGAATCGCACGGTAATGCCGAGTTCGGCAGCGGCCTGCTTGACAAAGTCGCGTACGCTGTACTGCACGCCCGTCGCAATGACGAAGTCTTCAGGCTGCTCCTGTTGCAGCATCATCCATTGCATTTCGACGTAGTCGCGTGCATGTCCCCAGTCACGCAGCGCTGACATGTTGCCCAGGTACAGGCAGTCCTGCAGGCCGACCGCGATCCGCGCGATCGCGCGCGTGATCTTGCGTGTTACGAAGGTCTCGCCGCGTACCGGCGATTCGTGGTTGAACAAGATGCCGTTGCACGCATAGATACCGTATGCCTCGCGGTAGTTGACGGTAATCCAGTACGCGTACATCTTCGCGACCGCATACGGGCTACGCGGGTAGAACGGTGTCGTCTCCTTCTGCGGAATCTCCTGCACGAGACCGTAAAGCTCCGACGTCGATGCCTGATAAAAGCGCGTCTTCTTCTCGAGCCCGAGAATCCGGATCGCTTCAAGAATCCGCAGCGCGCCGATACCATCGGCATTCGCCGTATATTCCGGCTCTTCGAACGAAACGGCGACGTGGCTCTGGGCGGCGAGGTTGTAGATCTCGTCAGGCTGCACACGCTGGATGATGCGCACGAGGCTCGTCGAATCTGTCAGGTCACCATGATGCAGTACGAAGCGCCGGTCGGACACATGCGGGTCTTGATAGAGATGATCGATCCGATCGGTATTGAACAGTGAAGCACGACGCTTGATACCGTGCACTTCGTAGCCCTTGTTCAGTAGCAGCTCCGCAAGGTATGAGCCGTCTTGCCCCGTGACGCCGGTAATTAAAGCAACTTTACGATTCATGATTCGATACTCCCAATTTGACGTGCCGCATGTGTCGATTTCAAACACATTCCGCGATGTAGTTCACTCTGAAACGCTTTCGTATCCGTAGTAACCGGAGTAATAGCTGCCATAGCCGAATCGATGCCGCGGCACGTCGGTCAACAACGTCCCCTTCAGCGCCACGCCACCACCACGCAGGCGGTTTGCGCATTCAATGAGTTCCGCGCGAGGGTGCTTTCCATGGCGAACTACGAGCAACGTCGCACCCGCATACCGACCGATCACTGTAGAGTCGGTGACTGCGAGCACGGGCGGCGTATCGACGATCACGAGGTCGTAGCGTCGCGACACTTCGTCGAGAAGCTTCTTGAACTTGTCGCTCAGCAGTAGCTCTGCCGGATTCGGTGGCAAAGAACCCTTCGGAAGCAGATCGACACCGGTCACGACATCGCGCTGAATTGCCTCGTCGAGGCTGAATCCCGTGATCACGTCCGATAGACCAGGTTGCTTGGTCACTCCGAGATACGAATGAACGTTGCCGCGGCGCATATCCGCATCGATGAGCAGTACGCGAGTACCGCTGCTCGCGATAACGGCCGACAAGTTCACGGACACGAACGACTTCCCGACATCCGGTCGAGGGCCTGTAATCACGATCACGTTATTGGACGAATCGAGCAACCCGAACTGCAATGCCGTTCTCAGGCTGCGAATGCCCTCAGTAGCCAGATCCTCGCTCTCGAGCGACGCCAAAACGTGGGGGCCAGGTAGCCCGCGATCCATTGCTTGTTGCAGGTTGATCTGTGCTTGACTATGAGGAATCGTTGCGTAGACCGGCAAATCGATAGCCTTCTCGATTTCGTCGCTGTGCTTCAACCCGCCAAACAATGCGTGCTTCGCGAACGCCGTCACCGTACCGATCACAAGCCCGAGCAACGCGGCCAACACGATGACGAGCGGCCGTTTCGGCTTCACCGGTTCATCGGCTACCACTGCAAAGTCGACGACACGGACGTTACCGACTTGGCCAGCCTTGACGATGCGCAGTTGCTGCGCGTTGTCCAGCAAGCTCGTATAAAGCTCTGTGTTCACACGCACATCGCGCAACAGCCGCAATGCAGACTGCTCCGTATCGGGAAGCGTCAGCACGCGCTTGTTCAACTGATCCTGTTGGGCATTGAGGGCTGCTATCTGTGCCGTCAATGCCGCAAGCGCAGGGTGCTCGCCCGTAAAGCGCTGGGCCATTTCGACACGTTGCTGTTCCAGATCCACGAGCTTGGTCTTGCCTTCGACGATCTGCTGCAGCAAAAGTCGGCTCTCTTCGGTCAGATCGACAGTCCCCTTTTTATTGCGAAAGGCGTTGTACTTGTCTTCAGACTGATCAAGCTGCTTGCGCAACTGCGGCAGTTGCTGATCAAGAAACGCAAGCGTGTGCTCCGCTTCAGCCGACTTCCGATCAATATTCTGTTGCACATACGTGGATGCGATCGTGTTGAGAATTTGAGCTGTCCGGGCACTATCGGTGCCGTCCAGGGATACACCGATCACGCCAGATTGCTTGGTCTTCTCGGCAATGACGAGATCGCCCTGCAATCGATTGATCGTCGCCTGGGTCGAAGCGCGACTGAAAACGAATTCCGTATTTGGTCGCGCTCGGAGACTTTCGACCGTCAATTCCACCGCGCCGTATTGATCAACGCCACGCTCAACCCGGCCGACCGCCCCCTTCAGAACGACATCGCCGTCCGGATTCACGAGTTCATAGTGGCCTCCATCCCGCGCAATCAGCTCGAACTTGGTACCGTAGCGTTCCTTTGGCACCTCGAACCGGGAGACTGCGATCTTCTCCCCTCCCCATGCGAAGTGCGTCATTCCGAACCAGGGAGATGCCAGTTTCTGGCTTCCTGCGATGCGTGCCAGCATCGCCCCGATCACGGGAAAATAGCGGGGCTGCGCCGAGATATCGAGATGCAATGCCTCCACTGTGTGACCGACCACTAGGCGAGAACGAATCAACTCGATCTCGGCGTCTGCGGTCTGTTTCGTATCAAAGATCGATGCAAGCTCGCCCAACGCATTTTGCGTCGAGTTTGCACTGTCTTCGACCTGAATCATCACGTCCGCACGATAGGCCGGCTTCGCGACGAACGCGTAGACCGCGCCGAGCAAGAGGATGAATGCGGCAATCGCGGAAATGAGTTTCCAGTTCTCGGCGACGACAGCCACATAGTCAGACAGGTGAATCTCGTCACCTTCCTGCATGTCGATGATTCTGGATTTATTTGCGGATTCCATAGTCAATTCTTGATCCGATTCATTTTGTCGATCCAGCGCTTCATGCACTGGTCGATTTGATTCAGAGCCAACTCGAATACCGACCGTCCACGCCGATAGGGATCGATGACATCGATCCGTTCGAATTCGCCAATACGGAACACCCGCCCTTTCGAAAACGGATAGCCGGCTTCAATTCTTTTGCGTTGGCTCTGCGTCATCGTGAGAATCAGGTCCGCCGAACGCATGTGTTCCAGATTCAGGTCGACGGCAATGTGTTCCCCAAGGTCGATGCCGCGCTCGGCCATCAATTCGACCGCCAGTGGGTCTGCACGCCGCCCCGCGAGTGCCGAACATCCCGCCGATCTGATTCGAGCCGACGGCAGCGCTCGAGCCAGCAGCGCCTGTGCCATCGGGCTCCGGCAAATGTTCCCTTCACATACAACCAGGATGTTGTCGATCATTTCGTCAACACTGCGCCGGTCAGACCTGCATTGATCGCGGGCAGCAGTAGACTGAGCACGCGGCTGAAGCGCACGAGTGCGTTGCCATCCACATACACGACGTCCTTTGGCTGCAGCTCAAACTGGTTTGCCAGCACCATCGAAACCGGTGAGTGAGCATTGAGATGAAAAACCTGAGGCTTTGCTTCCGATGCTCCACGAATCACATACAGCTGCGCAGCGTCCGCACTGGCGCTGTTCACGCTACCCGCCTGAGAAAGTGCATCGCTCAGCGTTAGCCTCCCGTTCTTCAACGGCAATGCCGTAATCGGCTTGTTGACTTCGCCCATCACGAAGGCGCCGTTGTCCTCGCGCGAGACGATACGTAGCAGATCCCCGTTCCTCAGCAGAATTCTGGAAGGATTGATGTTGTGGTCCAGCATCCGCGTGAGGTCGAGCCGGTACGACTTACCATTCCGCACGACGACCACCCGGCTTTGATCAGCCGTTGGGCTGAACCCACCTGCTCGGTTGATCGCCTCGTTCAACGTCATCGGCACATCGTTGACGGGGACGATACCTGGCGTATGGACTTCTCCGTCGACGTAAACTTGTTTTGCACGAAACGAAGAAACGCGCACCGTGACCTGTGGTTTCACGAATACCCGCTGCAGCGCGGCCTGGACGGTCCGTTGAGTTTGATCGATACGCATGCCGGCGACATGAACGCTTCCGGCATACGGCACCTGCACGTTGCCGTTGTCGTCGATGACGAAGCCTTGAACAGGGTCGTACGGCCGCGAGGTCGTCGACGTTTGCGCACCCTGCGCAACAGCAAGTTCGGGATGGTCCCAGACGGTGATCTGCAACACGTCACCCACGCCGAGCGTGTACGGCTCCGGTTTTGCTATCAGGTCGTTAAACTGCGTTTCGCCGGCACGCTGCCCGGCCTCACGCAGCTCCTGAATCAACGCCATGTTGATATCAGTGATCGGAATGTGAAGCTCCTGCTGGGTAGTATTTTCATCGCCGCCAGTCACCGGCAATGTTGCTTGCGTCGACATACGCATACCCGGTGCCACAGCGCACGCCGACAGTACAGCGCTCATCGTTGCGCCAATCACGATTCGCGCGCCATGACGGCCGAACGCGGCTGCCCTGCTCTCGCGCCGATCCCAAATACACCTCATCTCATCTTCCCCGGTTTATGTTTAGAGATGCGACAAATCACGACGTCGAAAACCGCTCAATAAGCGTTCGCATTAATCAACCCCTTCGCCACCGTCGCCAGCACGATCCGCATATCCAGCGCAAACGACCAGTTCCGCAGATAATAGAGGTCATACTCGACCCGCTTCTGCATCTTCTCGAGCCGATCGGTTTCGCCGCGATACCCGTTCACCTGGGCCCATCCGGTGATCCCGGGCTTGATCCGATAACGATGGATGTACCCTTCGACGACTTTCTGATAAAGCCGATCGTGCTCGATCGCATGAGGCCGCGGCCCGACCACCGACATTTCGCCGCGCAGCACGTTAAGAAACTGCGGCAGCTCGTCGAGGCTGGTTCGTCTGAGAAAGCGCCCGACCCGTGTGATGCGCGAGTCGCTCTTCGTCGCCTGCGTAACCACGCCTGCCTGTTCGGCGTGCACGCGCATCGTGCGGAACTTCAGGATCTGGAACTTGCGTCCGTCGGCACCCTTGCGGTATTGCTTGAAGAACACCGGCCCGCGCGACGACAACTTCACCGCGACAGCGATCACCACCATCAGCGGCAACAGCGCCATCAGCGCGACCGCGGCGAACAGGCGATCGAACACCTCCTTCTGCCACATCGCATGGCGCGGCAGCGGCGACGCAACGAGATTGATCGCCGGCGCGCCGATGAGGTCGATCATCGCGCCGTCGAACAGCGCGACGCTGCGCACATCGGGAATAAAGCGGATATTCACGAGATCGTCGCCGAACGCATTGACGAACCGCAGAACGGTCGCTTCCTCCGACAACGGCAGCGCGAGCCAGATTTCCCGGACACCGTTCTCACGGACAAACTGCGCGAACTTATCGAGTTCCGTGAATACCGGCACGCGATGCGAAGCACTTGCGGTGATCGGGCGCAGGTCGAATACGGCTGCCGGGCGAAATCCGCTGGCCGGCGACTCCTCGATGTTTCGAATCACCTGTTGACAATGTTGCGCGTGCCCCACCACCGCGACACTGCGCAGGTTGATGCCTGCATGCCGCACACTGCGCAGAAAAAGATGCGTGCCGATTCGCGATGCGATCAGTGCGCTCCCCGTCATCGCGGTCCAGTACACGAACCAAAGCCGCGAAATGACGTCCGAACGATGAAGCGAGAACATCAACACGATGCCGCATGCCTGCACGACGAGCCAAGCCAGCGAAATCTTTCCGCTCAGCCTCAGCATTGACCGTCCTCGCCACGATTCGTACACACCGAACACCGGAAACAGCACCAGCGTGAAGGCGATCGCGAACGTGACGAGCGCGCTGTCGAAGTGGCCTTCGGAAACCGTCTGATAGCGAAATTGCGACGCAAGCAACGAGCCGGCGACGATCAATGCGATATCCACGAGTCGAGCCATCATGCCTTGTAGACCGAACATTTCAATCTCCCGTCTGACGTCAACGATCACAGTCGAATCGGCGCATTACGCTCGCCCGTACGTATCGTCGAACCGCACGATGTCGTCCTCGCCGAGATACGATCCCGATTGCACTTCGATGAGCTCGAGCGGCAACTTTCCCGGGTTCTCGAGCCGGTGCGTGACGCCAAGCGGAATGAACGTCGACTGGTTTTCGCCGAGCATGAATTGCTCGTCGCCCCGCGTGACGAGTGCGGTCCCGCGCACGACGATCCAGTGCTCTGCGCGGTGGTGGTGCAGTTGAAGCGACAAGCGGCCGCCCGGATGCACGACGATGCGCTTGACCTGGAAGCGATCTCCGTGATCGATCGAGTCGTAGTAGCCCCACGGGCGTCGCACCTTCCGGTGCGTGTCGGCTTCCGGCGCCTGTTGAGCGCGGATCCGGCTCACCAGGCCCTTCACGTCCTGGACACGCGAGCGGTCGGCCACCAGCACCGCGTCGGCCGTCTCGACGACGACGGCATTGGTCATGCCCACGCATGCGACGAGTCGTCCTTCCGAATGCACGAAGCTGGACGTCGCACCTTCGAACACGACCTTGCCGCGCCCGACGTTGCCGTCCGGATCCTTGTCGAGCGCTTCCCAGACCGCATCCCACGAGCCCAGATCGGACCAGCCCGCATCGAGCGGAACGACCACGCCGTCCACCGTGCTCGCCTGGGACGCAAGACGTTCCATCACTGCGTAATCGATCGAATCCGACGGCGACTGACGAAAGGCATCGTCATTCGGCCGGAAGAACGGACCATCGTTGGTGCCTTGCACATGTGCCGTCATGCAGGCTGCGTGCATGTCAGGCTGAAGCGCGCGCAACGTGTCGAGCCAGACGCTCGCGCGCACGACGAAAATGCCGCTGTTCCACCAGTACGAACCCGCCTCGACGTACTGTGCGGCGAGTTCGGCTGCCGGTTTCTCGACGAATCGCTCGATCCGGTGTGCGCCCGCGCCCAGCGCTTCGCCGATCTTGATGTAACCGAAACCCGAATCGGGCCGAGTCGGCGGCACGCCAAGCGTCGCGATCGCACCGCGCCGCGCATGGTCCACCGCCAGTTCGATCGCGCGATGAAACGCAGCCGTATCGGCAATAGCGTGATCGGCGGGCATGGCAACGACGATCGCGTCTTGCCCGTCCGCACAGGCAGCGGCAGCAGCAAGGGTCAGCGCAGGCGCCGTATCCCGCCGGGTGGGCTCGACGATGATGCGGGCATCGAGTCCGCTGGCCCGAAGCTGCTCGGCTGTAACGAATCGATGCTCTTCACCGCAAACGACGATCGGCGCCGATACGTCGCCTTCCCCGATCGAAAAACCCGTCATGCGCTGGACGGTTGCCTGCAGCAAGGAGTCCGCACCCAGTACGCCGATCAGCTGCTTCGGATACTGCTCGCGCGACATGGGCCACAAGCGGGATCCCGATCCGCCTGCGAGAACGACCGGCGCGACGCGGAATTTCACGTCGGCTGGAGTGTCGCGGTCCGACCCGACCTGTCCTGTTTCGCCTTTCACTGCATCGATGGACGACGACATGTTCTGCACTCCTATTCTCTCAGGCAATGAATTCGATCTGCAAAACCGCAAGAATGCGCCTTGTCTTTCTCTAGGCCGACCCAGCTTTTCCTACAATTCCTGTTCCGCCTCACTCGAGCGTCCGCGGGACCGGTATTCCGAAGGCGTCACGTCGAGGTGTCGCCGGAAAATCTTGGCCAGGCGATCACCATTTCCCCACCCGCATCGCCGAGCGATCGTGCCGATCGGCAAATCGGTTTCCATCAACAGCTGCACCGTGCGCTCCAGGCGAACCTGCAACAGGAATTCCGACGGCGTCACGCCGATTTCCTGCTTGAAATGACGCAGGAAGTTCCGTTCACTCATGGCAGCAACACGCACTGCATCGCTGACGGATATCGCTCGCTCACAGTTCTTTCGCAACCAAATCTGTGCCGCCCGAATCCGGTCGGCGGGTACGCCATTACGTGCGTCATCATCCTGCTCGGCCGGATCGAGCGCGTCATTCAGCGCGAGCCGCGCCGCGATCCCGCGCACAGCATCGCTGCCCAGGTCGCGCTCGACAAGCGCCAATGCTGCTCTCGCCGGCTCGTAGCCGTCTCGCACCACGTTCACCACGTCGGTCGCGTGCGAACCCATTCGTGCTGCATCGATCAACATCCTGCCTTCACCGATCGACTCGACCGTGCCGGTCTTCGGCAGCACGGTCCGCAACCAGTCAATCATCCGGGCGTCGCGCGCGGCGCGCCGCGCGCCTTCTCCGCCTGCGACGAACAACGCGTCGAATGCATTCGCCGATCGCGCATCGCATACAGATGTCCGCACGCTGATGGCCGACGACCAGATGATGTTTCCGCCCTTCGACGAATAGAACCGAATGTCGTATAGCGGACGCCCGGTCGCTCGCGGCGCATAGAGTTCGTTTGCCACTTCGAACACCTCGAACACCGCTCCAGCTGCAAACAATGAAAATCCATCGAAGATGACAACGCCGATGTTCCGATTTCTGCGTGACCGCTTCCCTCCAACATCCGCTGCCGCCCCATCACTCGAATGATCGACAACCATGTGCGTCATAGCGTGCTCTCGGACATTCAGTCCAATCAACTTTTGCCGTCTTTGATCGTTTTTTTTACTCCGTTGCGACGCATCATACCGAGGGCGCCGAGTGGCGTTTAAACGCTGGCCGAATCGTACAAACAGTCGTCGGATTAGTCTGCGGGATTTCCCTGATCGGCCAAAACCTGGCGGTTTCCGACTAGCTTGTCGCAGCGAAATAGACGACGACGGAGGAGGAAACGCAGCGGTCACGCTGCAAGCGAGTGGTATGCGGCGGCGGAGACGATATGGCGATCGCAGCATAGGGACTTGTGCCGCTGGTCGTCGCTTGTCCGGCAAGGTGCGCGGCACCTTCGTGCATGAATCACGGCGCCGGTGGATATGATGCGGCACGCTCGCGCACCGGCAGCATCGTCCTGGAGGCAACGATTCGCCGCCGTAAAGTCCGACACCAAGGCAGCACGCTGCGATCAGTGCCGGTCATGTCCGGCCCCAGCGTCGTTGCGGCGTATTCGGCCACGGGTGTCGTGCGAAGCCGACTAGCCTGGATCCGCCATTCCGGCGCTCGGAGAAGCGCGCTGACGCTGCGATGCAGCGACTGTTGCGACAGTTTCTCGCATGTTTCGACGGAGGCCCGGCTGGCCGGCCGGTACTCACGTCAAGCCACCGGCAACTTGTCTGCGAGTGCGTCCGTCTACGACATCACCGCGCTCGCAACGAGCGACGCAATGCCTGCTGGAAGCGCAAATATCACTGACAGTGCCATTTTTTTCAGGATTCGCGCTCGCGCCATTTCACGCGAACCACGGGCTCGACGCGACTGAAATTCGAGCAGCAATAGCCCTTGACCATGTCGCGCGCCGGCCCAAAGACCCGACGCGGCGCTGAAGACGAGGTAGACCAGAACCCACACGAAACAGATCCTGGAGAAAATCATAAGAGCGACGTTCATATCGGCCATGCTCCGTTGTCGGCAAGGTCTCGCGCATCGAACCATGCGCTACGATGCCGCTAGCGTACATTGCAATGCAGCATACCCGACATGACAATCATTCCGTCGATTCCGCCAACCGGTTACCGTATGTTTGCGACTGGTAACGCGCGTCGCCAGATCGCGTCACGGAAGCAGCACACGCGACGACGCCGGGACGATTTCAGGATGTTTTCAGGTGATGAAGCGAGACGCGCGATGGGTCCGAGGCAATCAGCATGGCTTCCCGATCGATAAGCGTGCGGTTCGCGATACTGTTCGTACTGCTTTGTAATTAGCGATGCCTGACGACACGTATCGTCTTGCGGTTCCACGATTCGGACGACTGCGACTGGCAATCGCAGCACGTTCAATGCGACCCGTGATGAATAAAAAGGCCTGCGCGCCAGATGGCGCGCAGGCGAAATTCCGAGGAGAATTCCGGGGTGAACTCGTCTCCTCGAAAGGCCAGACGACAGACTAACTTCGAATCGACTGTTTCGAAGCGAGATGGCGGCTCCGACCACGATCATGGCCGAATGAAAATGTATCGATGCGCGCGCACGCGCTTCTCGATGAACATTGCACCATTGCGCACCATTGGCTTGGCACGATTGGCGGATTGCTTCGGTGTTTTGGCCGACGAGCGCAGCCTAGGCCGGTCATCATGAGATGCATGCATACGGACATCCGCCGTTCGAGCATCGGCAAAGCCGGCACGGCATTACGGTAGCCGAGTTGCATTCGAATGCGGAACGATGCCCGTGCACTTCGACAGATTTCCTGGAGCCGATCAGCCATGCTTCCGCTGGACACTTTCATGCGCGTCGTCGACGCAACCCCGCTCGTCGCGATCGACCTGATCATCTCGAACGGCAACGGGGCCTACCTGCTCGGTCACCGCGTCAATCGTCCCGCGCAGGGTTTCTGGTTCGTGCCCGGTGGCCGGATCCGGAAGAATGAACGTCTCGATGATGCGTTCAATCGCATCGTCCACGACGAACTCGGATGCAGCGGTCTGGAACGGGCCGATGCCGAACTTCTCGGCATCTATGACCACCTCTATGAAGACAACTTTGGCGGTGAGCCAGGCATCTCGACGCATTATGTCGTGATGGGATACAAGGTCCGCGGCAAGTTCGACCTTGTGTCGCTGCCGAATGCACAGCACACCGCATACCGGTGGGCGACCACCGACGAAATCATCGCCGACCAAACGATCCATCCGAATACCCGGACCTACTTCGACGAGTCTGCCTGAAACCAGACATGCGCCGCGCCCGGACTAAAACCGGCCTCTCACCGCCGGTCGTCCTCCGGGCGAATATTTCATCGAGACGACGTAGCGTTCCGCCAGTCCGAGCCTTCCGTCGACGCGAACATCCGGTCGCGAGCGGCCGCGCGATACTCCGTCGGCGACATCGCGAGATGCTGGCGAAACAGCTTGGCCAGCCGATCCCCGCTGCCAAGGCCGACGCGCCGCGCGACTTTGTCGGCGGGCAAGTCCGTCTCGACCAGCATGGAGCACGCTTTTTCGAGCCGTACGCGCAGCACGAACTCGGTTGGCGTCACGCCAATTTCGTTCTTGAAGCGCCGCAGGAAATTCCGCTCGCTCATTGCAGCTGCCTGAGCTGCATTTGCTATCGAGATGCGATTCGCGCTGTTGCTCCTGAGTTGATGAGCCGCTGCACGAATCAATTCACTGGCTCGAGCCTCCTGTACGCCAAACAGAACGCTCGCAAATTTTCGATTCGCGCCGGGCATCATGCATGCAACGATCTCCTGCGCGATTTCGTAACCTGCGTCGCGCACGACAATCGACAATGCGGCGGCGAACATGTCTTCGTCGTCGCCGGACGGCGCCGAGTCGCCTGTACCGCAAGCGGCCAGCGTCGCTTGCATCGCGTGCGGCACGGCTTCCGGACTTTTCTGGTTCAGGCGAATCCCGGTCAGCATTTCAACGCCGCCGCTGTCGCCCTTGACCACGCGCGCGCGCTGATGAGTATGCTGCAGCCAGGCGATGAAGGGATCGTCTAGACCGCTCGCCCGCCCCTGTCCACCCAGCACGAACATAGCCTGGACACTGCTCGCATCAAGCGGACGAGGTGCGTCCGTCCAGATCTGTACACCCGACGACGAACGAACGGCACCACCGTGACTGGAGTAGAGCCGCAATTCGTAACGGTCGGCAAACGCGGCGTCGACATGCTCAAGCTGATTTGCAAGTTCGAATACCGCGGCCAGTCGGCCCATTTGCATAATTGAAAATCCATCGAGCAACAGGATGATTACGCTGTCGCGCCGACGACCGATGGTTCTTCCCCGATCACCGCTCACTCGAAACCCCGTTGTCGTTACATCCGGCACTGTTTGCATCATCTCGGCCCTTAACAATTTTTTGCATTTTCTGCAGCGCATCATATGCGGCTAAATCGGCGGCCGTCCCATCAGTGTCCGATTTCGCCTCATTGTTGACGGAATCAATCAAGGCAGTGATGCGGTACTAATTATTTGTTGAGAATCAAGAAAAAGATGTGTGGCGGCGATACAAAAACAACAACACTTGATCCAGATCATTGACGTAATGTGTTTGTAAGGTTGCGCGAAAATCGTAGATCAAATAGGTGCACCCGTATCGGAGCACGACCGCGCGTTCAATTCCCTCACAAAACCGATTACATTCGAATACAGCAACGACCGGCAGCGCTCGTGGCTCGGGAGGCCGACAACCAGAATCGATCCGAACAGTACGTGCAATGCAGTCTGATGCATGGAATACCCGCTTGCAAACAGCGTCATATAATAATCTGATATAAAAAACGGCTGAAATTATAGTTTAACGTTTGCGCGAGTTCTTGGATTTTTCCATCCCCTGCACCCATGAATAATGTATTCATGGGGATAGCACGAGTCATCATATCAATATGTGTCTGCGTTGAGGCCGTAATAGACCGAAATATCGGGCACAACGTCGAGTCGGCCTCCCAAGCCACACATCGTCAAAACTCCCCCCCCTTTTTGCGCACCTGGACCAGCTACAACGCGAACGTGGTATAGACAGCGTCATCAACCGGAGGAAGCGCATTACGAGCCGAAGCGGACCCTCCGCCGCCCGCGAGATACTTGCGCGCAACACACCTTGTTCGGTTACGGAGCGCAGGCACGAACCAGGCGACTGATGACGAGCGTCACAGTGCCCGGACGGGGCCAATTGGCGGGTCGACGACACACGAACCGAAGATGTCGACCTGTCGAAGACAGAGCCGTTCGCATCGGAAGGCAACGAACCCGATCAACGGGCAAGACCTGCTCTGACGTCGTCATCCGGTTTACTATGGAATACACGCTATTCACGAGCTCGATCACACGACATGCGCATTGGTGTTCAATGCTTGGCAGTGCTCATCTCGAATGGCCGCGCTCGAGAATCCGAATGTGCGATAACGCAACCTCCACAATGATCGCTCGTGCCGCCGACCGTCGCCGAATAGGATTTGAGCACCTGGCCCCGTCATGTCCCATGGACTTGCGTGCTAATTTCTCGCGTCGTCTAGCGACTATCTGGTGGGCGTATTCTTTCGAATTGCCGACTACTTGTTCGTTAGACAGTATGACTCCGCGTGGCAGGGGCTGGCCTCTCGTGAGGAATCAAACGTGGGTTAGCATTTCTGCCAGAG
>NZ_QTPO01000062.1 GCF_003853645.1 Burkholderia sp. Bp9143
CTGGCTCCATTGCGCCGCCCATCAGGTGGCCTCATTACGCCGCCCCCGGATTGGCTCCATAACGCCGCCCCGTGACATCATCGGCGCAATCGATTCGACCGCTGCCCACATCGACGGGTGTTCGCTACGCTGTTCGCGTACCAGACGCACTGCGCGCTCCCGCACTTCCGGGGAAAATTTGCTTGCCTTCTTGTTCATGACTCGATTCTCTCAAGAATACGAGCCTCCACAAAATCCGGTGCGGTTCACTGCCTCGAAAAGCGTTTTGTCACGCGTGACTAAAAACACGCCGGGTGTGCCTGAACCGAGCACGTGCTGAGGCTCCAACTTGGCGACCTGCTTCCAAAATTCTTCCGTGTAAGTGTCATCGACGTTGAGCGGACTAAACCCTAAACGATTCACGAAATTCGCATGGGGCTCAAATTTTATAAACCTATCGTACACGTACCATTCGTCAAAGCCAGGCATCGGAAGCTGAGATACCTCCGTGACTAACGGACTGACCGCGAGTGCGCCAATCTTTGACCATCCCGCCGTGAATTCCTCATCGGTCGGCGTATATGGGCCGCTGTCACAACTTGCAATCGCAACATATCGCCCTAGCACTAATTCTGGACAGCGTAGAACTAAGTCCTCGATCGCCCCGTCAGTCCCGTCGTTCCATTCGACAATCCGATAGCGGGCGCGTTCGCCTGTTCGCGTTACTCTCTCCCCGCTCTCGTCCGTCAGATTATCGATCATCTTTTCTAGCAATGCCCGCACATGTGCTTCCGCTTCTTCGCGGGTACCCTCGAAGTTCAACCTAATAGCGCCACTTCCGAATTGACAATCAGTTGCCTCCTGCACTACTTCGTAGCCGACTATGAATGCTCCATCGTTGCGCTGATATACGTGAAATCCAACGTCGTACGCCAAGCCGTGCGCATTTTGTCGCACATACCGAAACGTCTGATCATATCCGGCCCGGAGTTTCATCTGGTTTCCTCCATTCGACAGCAATTGAGACCTACGATTGGGATTTCTGTGCGGCTCCGTGCAGAAGGGTCAGGAAGCGAGGAGGGGCTTATCGGCGTCGCTGAGCGTCATCTTGGTTGCAGCCGGCCCGGGGATGAATCGCTTCCACATAGATAATGAGTCGAGGTTTGCGGCTACCGAGGCCTGTAAATCTTAGCCTTCCAATCCAGCAGCAGCTCGGCGACGTGTTTTGAATGCTCGCAGTTCTCCTGCAAGCCCATTCTCTCGGTCGCGACCGCCTCCAGATATCTTGCGACGGACGATGTGTCTGCTCCTTCCTGCAACATGGCGAATACCTTCGGCAGGTACGCTTGATATTCGTCGCGTGCCGCAGGATTAAGTGACACTCCAACAGGATCCCATACGTAGTACAGAACCTCATCCACGCGTTTGTATAGCTCCAGCTCGGTATCGGTCACAGCACCTCACCCCTTTCTTTCTACTGACCGTCGACGAACACGCGCGCGTCGATTGTCGACAATCTAGACGTTGACGTCGACCGACCGCTTCTGGCCGAGGGTGTGTCAAAACTCGAATTTACCGGGTTTCCGGGTGTCGCTTTACCCTTCCCGAAGTGCCGCGAAGCCGATACAGAGCGTTCTGGTGGGTCGACTTTCGCACCTCTGTCGAAGTCGCACGTTTTGACACACCCTCGGTCGACATGAGCCGGTCGGACGACACACCCGCAGGGCGCTCAAATGTGCAGCGCAACAGAAAACGCGCGCATCAACCGGGAAATACGAATACCCAAGATAGACTGACCTGACGCGCTCCTTAGTACCGTTCGCCGGCCGACGCGATGAGGCCGGAGCGGTGCTTCTTGCCCCACGACTTGCCGCCGCGCAGGAAGTGCAGCCAGCCGAGCACCGCGCCGACGTGGCGTAGCAACTGGAACGTGAACGGCTCCGCGATGGCCGCCGCGACGGCCATCCAAAGGCTCGATCCGGCGCGCAGGCCGGTCCAGCGCCGGTAAAGGTGGATGCTCCACACGTAGAACGCCAGATCGAGTACCGTCTTCAGAAAAATGACGCTGAAGATCGACACGACGATCGCGTCGTGGCGGCCGAGCAGAAACGCGACCAGCAGGCCGAAGGCGGTCAGTCCGTAGACTGGCTGCATCGTATCGAACGCCTTCACGGGCAACATCAGCGTGCCGAGCGTTCCGTACCGCCGGTTGCCCGTCATGTCGCTATTCCAGGATTGGGTCTCGAGGAAACCCGCGAACCAGCGGCGGCGTTGCCGCAAAAAACTGGCGAGCGTGCCGGGCGCGTCGGTGCGCGCGTGCGCGTCGCCGACCACGCGCACGTCCCAGTCGAGCCGTCGGTCTGCCGAATAGCGGCGCAGCCGGTGGATCAGCTCGTAGTCTTCTACGAGGCATTGCGGATCGAAGCCGCCGACCGCGACGAGAGCGTCCCGCCGGAACGATGCGAACGCGCCCGACACGAGCAGCAGGCTGTCCGCTCGCATCCACGCAAAGCGCGCGATGAAGTTGCGCATGTATTCATACGTCTGGAACCACTGGAACATGCGGCCGCCCACGGACTTGCTGCATACCGGCACCAGAATGCCCGTGGCCGCCACGAGCGTCGGTCTTCCGGCGAAGGCCGCGCGCATTGCGCGGGTGGCGTCGGGCGCGAGCAGCGTGTCGGCGTCAACGGTCATCACGGTCTCGGTCGTCGTCGCCGCTATCGCCGCGTTCAGCGCGCGCGCCTTGCCGCCGTGCGGCACGCGCAGCCAGTAGAGGTTCGGGTGACGAGAGCTCGGCGCGCTCAACTCGCCGAGCGCAGGCGCCGTCAGGCCGAATCGGCGGGTGAGCAGCTCGGCGGTGCCGTCGGTGGAGCCGTCGTCGGCGATCACGATCTGCGCCGGACCGTCGACCTGTTCGAGCAGCGCGGCGAGCGTCACCGGCAGCACGGCCGCCTCGTCATGCGCCGCGACGATGACACCCATCTCCGGCAACGGTCGCTCATGCTGCGCCGCGCGCGTCGATACGATTCGCCGTGCGAGCGGCAGCGTTTTTGCCGTAACGAAAAACAGCAGCAGCGTGTCGTAGACGACATAGATGATGCCGCTCGACCATGCGACGACACCGTGGAGAAAGAACGCTCGCGCGAACAGCAGCAGCCACAGCACCGTGACGCCGCCGTGAATCAGCCTGCTGGCCCACGTCGCCGGGCGCGGCACGATACGCGGAGACACGCGCGCCAACGCTTCATCCAGCAACTTCTTCCGCGCGGCTGCCGAACCGGTCGATCGTGCCGCCGGGCGCACGGCGTCAATGACGATATCGGCGTCCATCACGGCGCCATCCGTTTGAAGACCGACTGACGATCGAGCCATTGATGCTTGAGCGCGCCGCCGATGTGCATCGCGAGCAACGCATACAGCGCATAACCGAGCCACGTATGCAGCGTGCCGAGGCCCGTGTGCAGCGGTTCCTTGACGGACGGATCGAGGTTCATCACGAAGCCGATGCGCGGCCACGGGAACAGGTTGAAAAGCCGCATCGGATGCGTGAGCGCATCCTTCCATGCGGAGTCGTGCGCCCATCCCGAGAGCGGCAGCGCGATCATCAACAGGTATAGCAGGAAGTGCGCGACGTGTGCGGCCACGCGCTCCCACGACGGGAACTCGCGCGGCAGCGGCGGCGGTCGGTGTGAAACGCGCCACAGGATGCGCATGAGCGCAAGGCCGAGCACGGTGATGCCGATCGACTTGTGCGTGTCGATTACCGGACGCACCCAGCCATCGGACAGTGAGTCCGCGCTCAAGCCAAGGGCCGCGTTACCGATCATCAAAACGGCGATGGTCCAGTGAAGGACCATCGCCGTGCGTGTGTACTGCGACGGCGCCTGCGCGCCGTCGAGCGCGATAGGTGGCGATTCGACGCGTGTCGTCATAAGTTGATTGATGGGGCAAAAGTTTGGGGTCGAAAGCGTTTTGAAAAGCGCGTCGGAAAGTACGACCCATCCATCTCGGGGAACGTTCCGGTGCGCCGTTTTGTTCCCTTGCTTCGTGTATAAAGGAAGCGATCTTGGACGAACAGAGCCCGCCGTGCCCGAAACACCACCCTCAAGCACAAAACCCACTTCTGAAGGCTTGCGCACATCGGTCTGGCGCCGTGCCAGGCCATGGGCCATTGCCGGCGGCATCGGCCTTTTGCTTGTGAGCCTGTTGGTGGTGTTGAGCCCTTTTCGGGAAAAACTGGATGAACGGGCGCTGATCGATCTGGGATTTTACGCGGGCGCCTGCAATGACAGCAGCGATTCCGCTACGACACCCGAGTCGGGATGCCTGGCATTGCGGGCAAAGCCGGCATTGACGACCTCGCAGCTCGCCGCGGCGCTCCCGCATCTAAGCAAGCTCCGCCTCAGACTCGAGTTGAATCTGGCAGACACCGAAGTCGATAACATCGACTCGCTTGACGGACTGGGTGGTCTTCAATCGCTCGACCTCACGGGGACTCCGGTCTGGCGCATCGACGCGCTCAAGGGCATGCGTTCCCTGAAACGACTCGTGGTCCACCGCACCCAAGTCCAGAACATCGATGCGCTTCGAGGACTGACCGGCCTGCAATCGCTCAATCTGTGGGAGACCCGGGTCTCGAACCTCGATGCGCTGAAGGGCTTGACCGACCTGCGGGAACTCGATCTCCGGGACACACAGGTTCGGGACCTCGACGCGTTGGAGAAATTGCCTCACCTGGAAACACTCAAGCTGGGTGGTGCGAGGAATGTCCGGAACATCAAGCCGCTCAGCCAGCTGACCGCGTTGAAAACGCTCGATCTCAACGAGACGCAAGTCGAGCGCCTCGATGCGTTGAAGAAGCTGGACGATCTGCAGGCGCTCTATCTCGCCAATACTCCAGTTCGGAACCTCGATTTGCTAACGGGAATGCCCACCCTGAAAACGCTCGTGCTCGACGGCTCCAACGTCGAGAACATTGATGCGATGAAGGGATTGCGCCAGTTGGAAACACTCGTGCTTGCGCGCACGCAAGTCAGGAACATCGATGCGCTGAAGGGCCTGACGGACCTGCGAAGGCTCAATCTCGCCGACACCAGGGTCGAGAACATCGATGCGCTGAAAGACCTGACGGGCCTTCGAACGCTGAATCTCTTTCGCACCGACGTTCAAAACATCGATGCGCTGAAGGGCTTGACCAGTCTGCAAGAGCTCTATCTCGCAAACACGCCGGTCCAGGACATCGAAGTACTGAAGGGCCTGACAGGACTCCGAGAGCTGGTTCTCTACGGCACCAGGGCCAAGAACGTCGATGAGCTCAAGGCGGCCCTGCCAAACACTCGAGTTGTCTGGTGACCATTCGAATCGAATCGCAGCGTTGAAAGGATCCAAATGGCTGCCGACCTCGCCCAATCCTGGTTGAACTTCAGCGCGCCTGTGGCTGCCGCACGGGCCGTCGGCCGCCCACTCGTGGCGCTGGAATCGTCGACCATCATTGCCCACGGCATGCCCTACCCGGAGAACGTCAACACTGCGCGCGAAGTGGAGGCCTTGATCCGCGATTTGGGAGCGGAGCCGGCGACTATCGCGCTGATCGGCGGGCGCATCCACATCGGCCTGACAGCCGACGAACTCGAACTGCTCGGCCGCTCGGACCAGGTACACAACGTGAGCCGCCGCGAAGGCTCTAAATCGCTCGCGCTCGGCGATTGTCGGTGGCAAGCTCGAAGCTTAATCGGCAATCGTCTCATGTCGGCGCGCGACCGGACATTCGAAAATCCTGACTGAGCGTCTCACACGGGTCGATCAGCGCCGGTCGCGCGTTGCTGGGTGGTAGCCGGCCGAGTTCGGCCAGTTCCGGTCATTCGACATCGATGTCAAAATCGTTGACAATCAGCGCAGGATCAGGAAGCCGCCAGCGGAGTGCAGTACGAATCTCGCGGTACTGTACGTTGAGGGGAAAAGCGACGCACTAGAAAGCCTTCTTGACATGCTGCTCCGTAAGCCGGACGCTGAGTGGAAAGTAGGCGAATTGAAGCGTGAGTACTGCATCCCGAGCGCCTACAGCCGGAAGGTTCTGTATCAGCCCCGGTTCGGCTGTGAAGAGCCATTCAGGCCCAGCATGAATGCTGTCTTTCTACAGCTTCAATAGGAGCCTTCCAGCTATGCGAATGCGCACAAAGGCCACGCTCTTTTATATGGCAGCCACTGCGGTACCACTTGGCGTTGCTGTGCCTCTTTTTATCGTCTTGCCAGCGTCAGGCAAAGGCTTGGCGTTGATTCCTTTCCTTGTAATTGCAATGTGTTTTAATGTGGCTGGGCTTGCCGTCCTAGTCTGCCCGCATTGCAAATCACTTGCCATTCGTACTCCACGTGGCACATGGACTCCTTGGGTTGGTTCTAAGTGCCGCTACTGTCATAAGCCGTACTAGGCGAATCCATGCTGGGTAATGTTCAAATTTGGTCGAGGGCCAGCATGCGCTTGTAGTGGTGAGGCGCCGAGCACGTCCTTCCGTGAAGCTTAACTATTGCCGCCCGTGTAGTCAGGATTTGAGTGTCTGCTGTCGGAAAACCGGTGCGGCCGATTTGGGTCGGGTAGCGACCGTCGCTCAGCGAGCAAACTCGACCCAATATTTCTGAAAGAAAATTGTCATGAAATCGTTCGTCAACGGACTATCGCGGGCAACGGAACGGCTTTGTCGGCTGTCGGTCACTTGCCGGTCAGGAGCGGACTGTCGCAGGACCGTCGGACTTGCGTCTCACCAACCTATGGAATCTCGTTCGGTTTCGCACAGGTGACCGCCGTCCAATCTGGGTACCATGCGCCGGACGGGCAGCCCCTGTCCCAGTTGGATAGGTTGTCTATCGCGCTTGCGGGTACCGAATGCTCACGCCCAAGAGACGACCATCGACAAAGCAGTGTAGATACTCGACAATCAAACGGCGGCTAATCAAGAGTGGGCGACTGCGTCATGCCACAAATCTTCTATCGAGCCTGGCCGATCCCACCGAGAATGTCCCGGTCGGAGTATTTGAGGTTTCGCCTTAGGTTGCTCGCGCTTATTGTCGTTTGGGCAATTACTTGTATCGCCTTGGTAATTTTTTGGGGGCGTCTGCCCGTCCTGCTGAAGGGCCTCGTTGTGGTGCTGGAATACGTGTTTGGTCCTGATTTGGATTTGATCGAGAATCTGTTCGTTTCGTACGAGAAATACCTCAAAAATGGTCTGTGGTGACAGTGTGTCTCGTTGATCAACATGGCGCGGCGCGGTAGACAAAGCTGGCATCAAACTATTTGCTTCGGGTCGAACTCAAACGGCTGAGTTCGGCCAGAAGGTGAGAACAACGATCTTTAACTCTTTCCAGACGATTGGCCCCTGCTTCGTCCTATGGCTCACTGTCATTTGCTCGTCGACGGCCATAGCTGACGCGAGACTTTGTACAGTAGAAGAGGCTCATTGGGCAGAAGCTGCAGCTGCAGTAGCTACGTCGTGGAAGCAGTTGCATCGACAATTCGAACAATATGCACATTGTGATGATGGAGCCATAGCGGAAGGTTTCAGCGAGTCAATTACTCTTTTGCTTGCCGATCACTGGAAAACTTTGCGACAGATTGAACCCATGATCATGGCAGAGCCACCTTTCCGTAAATTTATCGTCCGGCATATCGACGAAACCGTGCCTGCAAAGCGATTGCAGCGGATCGCCAGAAATGCGAGTCAACAATGTCCTCGCAATCTAAAGAGCTTTTGTCAAGATATTCAAGCAGCGGCGACGAAATGAAATCGAACGTCCGTTTTCGAGAAATGCCTCTGACCGCTTCGAAATGTTCTCACTCACAATCGGGCCGGTTTCGGAGTGGACCGGCCGTTCGAGTGACCGCGTTGTGTGTCGGGCGACCGGCCGCTGCCGTTCGTTCCCCTCCCCGCCAACGACCGTTCTCACAAGTCCAGCGGTCATTTTCCCAAGCGACCACACCTGGCGCGACGACGATTGACCAACCTCCTGCGCAAGAAGATGTACGCCAAGCCGATGCTTGGCTGGCGCACTTCAGCCTTCAGCACCGAGGCCCGGCGATGTCGCACCACCTCGGCGCTTCGAGCATGTGCGATTCAAGGTCACGCCTTGAAGGATCGCGGCAGCGCCTGTCCGTGCTTCCGGAACAGGCGGGCGAGATAGGACGGTGAATCGAGACCGACCGCTGCCGCCGCCATGACGACCGTCATGCCGGGTGATTGCAATAGCAGCGACGCGTGGCGCACACGCTGCCGCGATTGATAGTCGACGATGGATTCGCCTGTGACGTCGCGAAACATGCGCGTCAACGTGCGCCGCGACAGCCCGAACTCGTAGGCAACGCGATCGAGCCCGATTGATTGATCGAGTGTCGAGTCGAGAAACGCCCGAATGTCTTTCACCAATTCACGGCGAGCGTCGGCAGGCGTCAACGGAAGGTGGCCCGAGCTCAACCCCGCCTCGACGCACGTGGCCGCCAACGTCTTGTTGGTCAGTTCCTTGCGATAGGCGGCGAGTTCGCCGACGTCGCGCTGAGCTGTGTCGGTGGCGAGACGCACCGCGTTGAGCAGCGGCAACGGTGCGGACCAGATGGATATCTTCGCGCACGACAGCCTTCTTTGCGCCTTGCGCTCGCAGTACGCGACGAAATCGCTCGCCACATAAACGGCGACGTGTTCCTGCTGCGTCCGATAGCCGTGCGTGTCATGCAGGCGCCGCGGCGGCACCACGACAAACGACATCGGCGCCACGCGCAAAGGCGAGGCGTTCGATTCGACGTTCAGGATCAGTTGGCCCGTGCGCGGCAGCAAAAACATGTACTCGTCATGTTCGTGCGGCTGCGTGCGGTAATCGCCGATCGAAACCTGCCGGACATCGGCAACGCGATCTTCGGACAAATGGGTACTGGCGGTCGGATAGTGCTTCACGAAATTACCCTTGGGCGCCACATACGGTGGGTAGCCACCAGCCATAGCGGGACTGGCAGACCGCTGTATCAACGGGACGGCCCAGTATAGCGTTTCAGACTTCCGTGCACGTAGCCCGGGCACTCACACACCCGGCCGCCAACCCGGTTCTCGGGGAAAACACGGGGGTGCGCGGACTCCCGCGCGCTGGGCCGGACGTGCACTTGGCCCGATTGTGTGCTTGTCGTGGCCCGACAGGCGGCGAAACATGGCTTCACCTTCGGCATGCTGGCGTCACTTACACGCCGGAGCCCGTTCATGTCGGTTGAAAACGACCTTTCCTTGTTGCCTCACTCACCCAACGCCACGTTCGCGTTGCGCCCTCACGGGGATCTGCATTTCGTGCGCGTCTTTCCCGCGGGGCCGGGCGGCGGCAACCCCGCGCCCGTCGTACTGGATGCGGATGCCATGTCCGCGGACGAGATGAAGGCGATTGCAGCGCGCTACGGCCACGAAAGCGCATTCGTGTGCACACCGCGCAATACGGCCAACACGTATCGCCTGCGCTTCTTCGTCCCCCACCACGAGATGGAGATGTGCGGTCATGCGACGCTCGGCGCATTGTGGCTTCTGCGCAGGCTTGGTCGCTGGACGTCCCGCGTCGCGACGCTCGAAACGTTGAGCGGCATCGTCGACGCGCGCTTTGACGAAAGCACGCAATCCATCGAAGTGAGCCAGCCCAAAGGCATCGTGCAACCGATCGAAGACGAACGGTTGCACGCCGCGATACGCGATGTGCTGCGCATCGACATTGGCGATCTGGATTCGCTCGCCATTGTCAACGCCGCGACGAGCCGGACCAAGACGCTGATACCGATTCGCTCGGTGCAGCGACTTCAGGCACTGACGCCGTCCTTTGACAAGGTGCAGGCGTTATGTGACGCGCTCGGATCGACGGGTCTCTATCCGTTTGCCGTCGAGCGGACACAACCTCTCGAAGTGCACGCGCGGCAGTTTCCGCGCTCGTCCGGGTATCCCGAAGATGCCGCGACCGGTATCGCCGCGGCTGCGACCCTGTACGGTGTGCTGCACTACGGTCTGCTCGCGCGTGGCGCGTCGAGTCTGGCCGTGCATCAAGGGTACGCGATGGGCAAACCGTCCAGCATCCAGGTCGAAATGCGAGACCCCGACAACGCCGACGCGGGCTGCTGGATCAGCGGCGCAGTCGAAAGCATGACGCTGGAGCCGCGGCAATGAAACGCTTTACCAACGACCAGATCGCAGCCGTGCTCGACATGCGCTCGGCATCGGACGCCATTCGCGCTGCGTATCTCGACCTGCAAAACGGTGCGGCCGCCGTTCAGCCGCGCGCGCGCATCGGCTTGTCCGACGTGAAGTTCAGCGCAATGAGCGCCATGCTGGGCATGGCCAAGGTTGCGGCGATCAAGATGTACACGACGCTCGATGGCCAGTTCCGCTTTTACATCGCGTTGTTTTCGCTCGTGGATGGCGCGCTCCTCGCGATGCTCGAAGGCGATGCGATCACGGGTGTGCGCACGGCCGCGACCACCGCGCTTGCAGCCCGACATCTGGCACGTGCGGAGAGCCGAAGCCTGGGACTGTTCGGCAGCGGCGTGCAGGCACGGGCTCATGCAGAGGCGTTGGCCGAACGACCCGGATTGCGCGACGTTCTGATTCACAGTCGCGATGCCGCATCCGCGGATGCACTTGCCGACAGCCTCAGGCATCGGTTCGATCTCAACGTATCGGTGGTCGATGCCGAAGCGTCCGCCGCCGCCGACATCGTCGTCATCGCAACGCGTGCATCCGAACCGGTAATCCGCGGCGAATGGTTACGGCCGGGCGCATTCGTCGCGAGCATCGGCGCGACGCGTCCCGATCAACGCGAGCTCGACGACGCATCGTTGCTCGCGGCATCGCGCATCGTCGTGGACTGGACGCGGCAGACGCCATTCGAAACGGGCGATCTGCTGCTTCCGTCGCGTGCGCTGATCGAGAGCAGGACGTTGGTGGATCTTTCGTCCGTCATCGGCGCCGACGAGCAGCGCGCCCGGGACGCCACCGACATCGTGATCTACAAGGCAGTCGGTATCGCCCTGCAGGACGCGGCCGTCGCACACATGGCTTACCTGCGGCTCAACGCCTGACACCTCTCGTCAATGTCGTTTGTCGAAGACACGCTTGGAGACCCTCATGAAATTTCCTCTTGCTGCGCGCATTGTTGTCGGGATGACGCTCGGTATCGCAACCGGTGTTGCCTGTCATGCGCTGCTGCCCAACGCGGATGCGGCCAACCAGGTCGGCGGCTATTTCTCGCTTCTGGCCGACGTGTTTCTGCGCCTGGTCAAGATGATCATTGCACCGCTTGTGTTCTGCTCGCTCGTCATCGGCGTGACGAAGATTGGCGATGTCCACGCGGTGGGCCGCATCGGGCTCAGGACGCTGGGCTGGTTTCTTGCCGCGTCTTTCATCTCGCTCGCGCTAGGCGCGCTGTTCGCCAACTGGTTGAAACCCGGCAGCGCGCTCAACTTGCCGTTGCCCGCGATAAACGCCTCGACCGGGTTGAGCACGAGTGGACTGTCGCCCAAGGAATTCGTGGTGCATCTCGTGCCGAGCAGCGTTGTGGGGGCGATGGCAACCAACGAAATCCTGCAGATCGTGGTGTTCTCCGCCTTCTTCAGCGTCGGGCTTACGACGCTTGGCGACAAGGCACAACTCGTCATTCGCATGCTCGATCAGGTTTCTCACGTCATGCTGAAGGTGACAGGCTATGTGATGGCGCTCGCGCCGTTCGCGGTGTTCGGCGCGATCGCGAACGTCGTGACGACGCGCGGTGTGTCGGTTCTCGTCACCTTTGGCCGGTTCATGGGCGAATTCTACGGAAGCCTGATCGTGCTGTGGCTTCTGATGGTATTGGCGGGTGGCGTGTTGCTCGGCCGCAGGGTATTTTCGCTGGTGCGTTTCATGCGCGTGCCGATGCTGATCGGCTTCAGTACGGCCAGCAGCGAGTCCGTTTACCCGAAGATGCTGGAACAACTGGTCCGTTTCGGTGTCCCCGAACGTATCGCGAGCTTCGTATTGCCCATCGGCTACTCGTTCAATCTCGATGGCACGATGATGTACTGCACATTTGCCACGCTGTTCATCGCGCAGGCGTATGGTGTTCATCTGTCGTTCGCGCAGCAGTTGTCGATGCTTGCGATCCTGATGCTGACCAGTAAAGGCATGGCCGGGGTGCCGCGTGCCTCTCTGGTCGTGATCGCCGCGACGCTGGGCCAGTTCAATATCCCCGAGGCCGGGCTGCTCCTCATCATCGGCGTCGATCATTTCCTGGACATGGGACGTACCGCAACCAACGTGCTTGGTAATGCGGTCGCCTCGGTCGCCGTCGCGAAATGGGAAAACGTGCTCGCGCCGTCGTTGTCCGCGGATGTTTCGGTTGATGATGCCGGCGGACATCACAAGGACGGGATTCGTTCGGACGATGAAGCGGCTATTGCGGGAGTGTGACGCGAGGGGCCAATGACAGCAGCTCATGCGGTTGAACGTAAATCGGGATTGCCATCGGCGCAAATCGCGCCGGTGGTCTGTGTCGGAGGATGAATGCCCGCTCCCTCCCCGAACGGGTCAACATCGCCGCGAGACTTCATCCTGAGCGCTGTCTAGTTGCTCGATTCGTCCGCTGACCATTTGGTTTAAATTTCCACAATGGCAGAGTGTGATCTGCCGTCTCCAGTGCATCCAGGTAGCGCTGAATGCTTTGTTCGATCTGCTTCAGGCGCTTCTCGATCCTGTTGGGCGTGAAGTTTCGGTCGCGGCTGTTGACCGCCTTAAGCTTGCTGCTATCGATCGCCACGACCGCTTGCGTGAACAGCTTCAGGTCACGGCATATCATCACGAAGCGTCGGCATACGTTGCGAATGCCATCCCCATTGTTTCGCCTGAATTCCGAAATGGTCTTGAAGGCCGGCCAGTCAGCCACATCAGTTCGATATTGCGCTGGCACTCCCGCTCCAAGCGCCGGCTCGACTGTACGCGATTGAGATAGCCGTAGATGTAGATCTTGAATCACGCGGCCGCGTGACAAGAGGGTCGGCCCGCGCGCCCCGCATCAGCAACTGCCACCGCAATGGTGCAGCAGTACCTGCGCCTTATCTGAAAACGGACCGATTCAAAACCTACGCTACCCACTGCGTCGGGCTGAAATCAGGTGCCTCGCCTTGCTTTGACGGATCGGGACATTGCTCCTCAACGACGTCCTTGCATTGCGACGGCGACGACAACGCCTGAAACGAACGTGACCATGGCGATCACCAGAATGGCATCGGCAAAGCCGAAGCGATCGGCAATGAGACCCGACGAAAGCGCGCCGATCGCATAGCCCAGGTCTCGCCAGAACCTGTACACGCTCAGCGATCGAGCGCGCCAGCGCGGGTCGGAAGCATCCGAGACGGATGCAATCAAGGTCGGGTAGACCATTGACGTACCGAGTCCGAGGAGCACGCTTGCCAAAAGCCACCACTCGAATCGCCTCGTGACGGCGGTTAGAAAGAGCCCGATTGCCTGAACCCACATGCCAGCGACGATAAGGCCCTTGCGTCCCCATCTGTCGCTCAACGGGCCGGTGATAACCTGAAAGACGCCCCACACGATCGGATAAACGGCCTTGAGTATCCCGATCCGTGTGACACCGAGCCCAAGTCCCGTGAAAAACAGCGGGAAAATGCCCCAGCTCATGCCGTCGTTGAGGTTATTGATCAACCCGGCCTGCGACGCGGCGAACAGGTTGCGGTCTTTGACAGACGTCAACAGAAAAACGTCGCGAAACGAGAGTGACGACGCCTCCGTCGGTTTGGCAGCCACCTCCAGGCGAACATGGTCGCGAGTATCTCGCACGACGAGGATCGACAGGATCAGGCCCGCTGCCGCATAGAAGACGCCCAGATAGATCGGCGTTGGACGAAGGCCGTGCCGGCTCGCCAGATAGCCTGTGAGAAACGCGGTCAGGCCGACCGAGAAGTAGCCCGCGAACTCGTTGAGTCCGACCGCCAACCCTCGCCCTTTCGGGCCGACAAGATCCACCTTCATGATCACGGTCATCGACCATGCAAATCCTTGGCTGACGCCAAGCAGCGCGTTGGCCGCAACCACCCACTCCCAATTCGGAGCGGTGATGATCATGAACGGAACCGGCAACGCAAGCAGCCATCCCGCAACCAATACACGCTTGCGGCCCCACGTATCGGCCAACTGCCCGGAAACGAGGTTGGCGAGCGCCTTGACGACCCCAAAGCTGACGATGAATGACGTAATGAGCGTCGCGGATTCGATATGGAATTCTTTCGCCCCGATCAGTGGTACGACCGTCCGCTCGATACCGACCATTCCTCCCACGAAGGCATTGATCAGCACGAGCAAAGAGAACTGTCGCCAGTTCTCCTTGAGCCCGAGCCGAATCGGAGGCCTCACTGACGAAATGGGCGCCTTCCCTGCCACGCGATGCTCCAAGAGTGCCGCGGCCCGCATCGACTGCGCATGGCCGGGCCGCTTCGGGCGGTGCAGGCGGTACGTCGTCTGCGCTGCATCCGGCAACTGACGCACATCCAAGACAACCTGATGTCCGACTGAGTCACGGATCCATGTAGCGTCACGTTGCAATCCAGGTTGAAATGCAACGCCTAGACCTCGACCAAAATTGACGACAGCGGGATCTGCGCTGCGATAGTGACGCCATGGCCCGGGCTGCTTTCGACGGACAGAACGCCACCGAGTTGCAGGATCCGCTCACGCATCCCGACAAGGCCGAAGGCGTCGGGACGCGGCGTCGACTCGTGAGGCAACCCCACGCCGTCATCACTGACCCGCAGGTAACAGTAGCGATGATTTGCGGACAGCGAGACCAATACTTCATTGGCCTGGGCGTGTCGTGCCACGTTGGTCAAGGCTTCCTGAACCACGCGATACAGCGAAATGGCAGCCAGATCATTCAGGCGTAGCGTCTCACCACGGATCTCGCATCGCGCAGAGACACCGTACTGATGTTCGAAGCCCTGCGTCATCCATTCGAGCGCGGCCTCGAGTCCCAGGTCGTCGAGGACGGGCGGGCGAAGATCGGCTGCGATGCGCCGCACCGACGTCGCCATGGTGTCGATCAGGCCTGCGATCTCATGAATGGAAGGCCGGGGCGTGAGCGCCTCCTGACGGACGTGCCTGGTCAGTTCCGTCTCGTGGAGCGCAAGTGTCATTTTCAGCGCGGTAAGCTGCTGGCCCAGATCGTCATGCAATTCGCGCGCGATGCGCTTCTGTTCATTTTCACGCGCTTGCTGGACGAGTGCCGACGTCGCAATGGCTCGTTCAAGCTCCTCCAGCCGACGCCGCTCGCTCAGGTCGCGCGTGATCTTCGCGAATCCGATCAGGTCCCCGGTTTCATTGTGAATGGCGGTGATGATGACGTTCGCCCAGAACTGGCTGCCGTCCTTGCGCACGCGCCACCCTTCGTCCTCCACTCGCCCCTGCAACGCCGCGGCAGCCAGCAAATGGGCGGGCTTGCCAGAAGCGCGGTCCTCTTCGGTATAGAACACGGAGAAGTGCCGGCCGACAATTTCATCCGACGAATAACCCTTGGCTCGCTGGGCACCGCGATTCCAGCTCGTCACCTTCCCCGATGGGTCGAGCATGAAGATGGCGTAATCCTCCAGCGCGTCAATGAATAGCCGGTAGCGGTGCTCGATCTCGATATCGCTCAAATTGACCGATGACCTGCCGGAGGTGGAGTTCCCCTGTGGCATGACGATCTCCTGGCCTGGGTACAAGAACCGGATGCAGACAGGACAGTCCGTTCGTCAGACTGTCACTGGGTCAGCGGTGACCTGATGAAACAATGGTAGTTGAGTTGACCCGGAATGTTCGTAACCGCGAGTTTCTCCGCACATAGCGCGTGGGCGTGTTGCGCCGACCAGACAAGCTGCTGAGTCATTCTGAATCCTGCGCGCCCTGGCGCGATCCGCAGTATTGTCGGAATCAATCCGACAGCGAGCCGTTTTTGCTGGTCCTGGCTTCGGCCTTTAACCAGCCGATGAACTGCGTCGCGACCTCACTCAGGGCCTGGTGACGCCGGGTCAAGATGTGATATGCGTGCCAGTGGCGCATCGTCATATCAGGAAAGGGCGTGACGAGCTCGCCTCGGCGCAATTGTGGCTCAATCAGTTCCAGCGCGCAGAGCGCAACTCCGTGGCCTTCGACCGCCATCTGCGCGAGGACATTCGAGTCCGTCACGATGTGTCCACGCTCAAAACACAGCTGGACGTTGGGGAACTGCTTCTGCCACCGCTCCCAGTCGTCGTGACTGCGGTCGTGCAGCAGTTGCTGGTGCCGCAGGTCAGAAGGTTCCAGCAAAGCCTTGGTGCCTTTCATGAGAGTCGGGCAGCACACCGGCGCGTAGTTCAGACCCATCAAGAACTCGGATTCGAAGCCAGGCCAGTGTCCGTCCCCCCACTTGATAGCGAGTTCGACCTCTCTCGGGAATTCGACTCTGTGGGTGGTAAGAAGCAACTTTATCTGAAGTCCTGGATAACGCTGCGTGAACTGCCTGAGCCGCGGGGTTAACCAGAATGCGCTCAGCACCGGTTCAGCCTCGACATGCAGCGTGGGAGCCTCGCCTTTGCGCGCGCAGCGGTCGAATGCCGTCACCAGTTGCTCGAAAGCACCCCGAATATCGTTCAACAGTTCGTTGCCCGCTGACGTCAGGCTTACGGCTCGGGTCGACCTGACAAACAGTTGCACGCCGAGCGCCTCTTCAAGCCGGACCACCTGTTGACTAACCGCAGACTGCGAAAGATGAAGGATGTCCGCAGCACGCGTGAAGCTGCCTTCCTCCGCCACCGTCTTGAACGCCAGTAGCAGACTGAGGTGCGGCAAGCGCGTAATTGCTTGCCGGTCGTTCGGCCGTTTTATAAGCACCGGTGATAAATCCATTAAGAATGCGCGTTTCTCGTGCCTGCAGTGCTGAGTTTACATTAGCCCTTGCCTCAAGGCGTCAGTGTTGGTTCATAACTAAAGGAGCGAGACATCATGCGAGTCGTGACATTGCCGTTTACCCTATGCAGGAGGTCGTCGTGAGCGCACAGCTTCCTGTCGATTCCGTCCCTCAGAAAGACCGCACCCTCATTATCACGAGCATCCTTGTAGTTGCGCTGACGGTCACGGCGCTTATGATTTTTCCCGACCGCTCGAAGGTAATTGCCGACCAGCTGTTTAACGGCGCAACCAGGATGTTCGGCACGGCAGTCCAGTTGCTCGGGTTCGCATGCGTTGTGCTTATTGTCTGGCTCGCTGCCGGAAAATACGGCAGCATTCGTCTCGGGAGCGGACGCCCCGAATACAGCAACGTAGCTTGGGTTTTCATGTTCATCTGCGCCGGATTGGGTTCGGCCACGATGTACTGGGCGTTCACCGAATGGGCATACTATTACGTGACCCCGGGGCTCAATATTGCGGCTTCCAGCAAACAGGCGCTGGAATTCAGCGTTGCCTACTCGTTCTTCCACTGGGGCATTACCCCTTGGGCGTTTTACGGCATCGCGTCTCTCGCGATGGCGTATCACTTCCACGTTCGTCGGAATAAGGGCTTGAGCCTCGCCAGCATCATTGAGGCGATCACCGGACTGAGCGCTCATGGAATCCTGGGGCGGGTCATCGATCTCGTATTCTTGTTCGCGACGTTCGGTGGCCTGATTCTGACGACGACACTGACGACCTCGACGGTCTCCAAGGGACTGTCAGACCTGCTCGGCGTCAGCGACAGCTTCGGTCTCAAGGCATTCCTTGTTGCCCTCGTGACATTCGTGTTCTCGTTGAGCTCGTGGATTGGTATCGGCTCCGGGATGCAACGACTGGCGAAGTTGGCTTGCGGACTGACGCTCACGTTTGCACTGGTTGTGCTCGTCCTTGGACCCACGGGGTTCATCGTCAACAACTTCACGAATGCAGTGGGCTTGAGCCTTCAGAATTTCATCCACATGAGCCTGTTCACGGACCCAACCGGCGACGGCGCATTCACGCGCGACTGGACGGTGTTCTACTGGCTCTACTGGATTACGTATACGCCCGGCGTCGCGATTTTCGTGACGCGTGTGTCGAAGGGCCGGACAATCCGCGAAGTCGTTCTGGCAATGATTCTGGGTGGATGCGGTGGCTGCTGGTTCTTCTTCGGAAGTCTCGAAAGCTACGCGATTCATCAATTCATTGGCAACGTCGTCAACACGCCAGCCATGCTCAACGGAATCGGCGGTGAAGCCGCCGTGTCCCAATTGCTTGCAAACCTGCCGCTCGGCAAGTTGATGTCGGTGGTGTATTTCCTGCTGATGCTGGTGTTCCTTGCTTCTCACCTGGATGCAACGGCCTATACGGTCGCGGCTGCCAGCACCCGAAATCTCCGTGAGGGGCAGGATCCGTCTCCGACTCTGCGATTGTTCTGGTGCGTGATGCTGGCGGCGCTCCCGTTGGCGATGCTCTATATCAAGGCGCCGCTCAGTACGCTCAAGACGGCGGTGATTCTGACGGCGATCCCGTTCATCTGCATCCTGGTGGTGAAAATATGGGGACTCTTCAAGTGGCTTCGAGAGGACCACGGGGCGGTAGCCCAAGAACCTGAAAAGCAAACGACGCCTTCTACCCAGAGCCACCTCTCCGGTGTCGAAGTCCAGAATCAGGTTTAAGCCATCGTCCATAGGCAAAAAAGCGATAAATGAAATATGAAAATTATTGACGTAGAAGCCATCTGGTTGCGCGTTCCCGCCCTTGACCAGCCTTGCGAGTGGGGAGAGGATGCCCTGATTGTCCGTGTGCATACCGACTCGGGACTGGTTGGTATTGGTGAGGCCGACAGTTCTCCCATGGTCATCAAGGCGCTGATTGAGACCCCTGCATCTCATGAGACGTGTCAGGGGTTGAAGCAGGTCCTCTTGGGCGAAAATCCCTTGGACATCGAGCGGCTGTGGAAGAAGATGTATCGCTCGACCGAGTATGTCGGCCGGCGCGGTGCGGCAATTCATGCGATTAGCGCGCTGGATATCGCGCTTTGGGACATCGCGGGACAGCATTACGGCGTGCCTGTGCATACGTTGCTGGGCGGAAAGTATCGTGACTCCATTGAGGCTTACGGAACCTTTATTCCGGCCGCCACGGACGAGGGGAATCGTCAAATTGTCAGCAGGCTTCTGGCCCAGGGACTTCGCAGTATCAAGCTCGGAGGCGCCGGGTTTGGAGAGAACCCAACGCGGGACAAGCAGCTTCTGCGCGCGATTCGCGATCATGTGGGTGATGACGTCCAACTTCAGATTGACCTCGTGGGTCGTTGGCTCAATGCCTCCCATGCGATGACCCAGTGCGACGCGCTGAGGGAATTCAACCTGGGCTGGATCGAGGAGCCGCTTCCGTCCGACGACCTGCGGGGCCTGGCTTACCTTTCCGAGCATGCGGCTATCCCGATTTCTGGCGGTGAAGGGCTCGCGACCCGTCACGAGTTTCGGGCATTTATCGAAGGGAGTCGTCCGGCGATTGTTCAGCCGGACATTACCCGCTGCGGCGGCATCAGCGAGATGGTTCATATCTACGAGATCGCTCGGGAGTATGGTGCCCAGCTCGTGCCTCACGGATTCAGTACAGGCATCCTGCTGGCCGCGACAATTCATTTCCTTGCGTCGCGCGAGTTCGGCGGATTAATTGAGTATTCACAAAGTGACAGTCCGCTCTTCAGAAAACTCGTCAAGAACCTAGTCCCGCTGGACAATGGCAGAGTAGCGGTGCCGACCGCTCCGGGGCTGGGAATTGTTCTCGACGAGGAGGTCGTGGAGCGTTATCGGGTCGGGCTGTAAGCTCGGCTCTCACCCCGGCTGAATGAGTATTTTTCTTGCGCGATCGTAAGAGGCCAGTTCAAAGTAAGCGCGCAATTTGGCACACCTCATGAGCAGCGGCATGCAAGGGACGAGCGAGCATAGCCTCACCGCGGCGATCGATCTCGACCGGCGATGTCCATTGTGTGGAATTGCTCATGCCGCTTGCTCGCGACGAGGCCAAACGAAGCGATCCGCCTCGAGCCGCTTCAACATCAGCCAGAAGCCGGCGCGATCATAGAGCAACAGCTTCACGCGATCGCGTTTCCGGTTGTGGAGCGCGAAGACGGCTCGTGCGAGCGGGTCGAGATGCATCGACTGCTCGACCATCGTCACCAGCGTGTTCACCCCGGCACGGAAGTCGATCGGCTCGCGGTGCAGTTTGCCGTCTGGATCGAATGATCGTTTGCCATTCGGGGCGACGTGCGTCACCTTCAGAGGCGGGAAATCGAGGTCAATCGTGTCAAGTGTCATCGTGGTTGCGTCCGCAAGTGTGGAGGTTGCGGACGCAAGCGTGACCTTTCTCAGACTTGCACGCTATGTGCGGAGAATTTCGCGCTTACGAATGTTCGAACAACGTGAATGGGATTTGCGATGCATCGGCGACCCCAACCCCGCCGCTTCCTGCTGTGGGCCTGAATCGCCGGCCCCGTTCCATGCGCCGGCATTGGTCAACTCCACCGATCGGCGTTAGCGCGTACCGCGACCACCAGCGGGCTTGCCGGCCGGTTTCCGCGAACCCGCAGCCGGCTTGCCGGCGGGTTTGCCGCGTGGCTTTTGCACGCTGAACGGACTACCGCTCAACACGCTTGCCCCCTTGCCCGAGGCGCCAGCCCGCTGCCCCTCGGCCTTGCGCTTGCCCTCACCACCTTGCGGCTTCGGCTTTTTGCCAGCCACCGGCATAGCCCCCGCCCCAGCCTGCGGAACTTTGGGCTTCTTCGGCTTTTTCGGCTTCTTGATGATCTGCCCCGTCGCGCTGGTTTCCGGCACGCGGTGTTCAGCTTCGAAACCCGGCTCTTCTTCGCGGCGCAGCGTCTGCCGGATCAGCGCTTCGATCGCGGCCAGTTGCGGTGCTTCATCCGCACACACCAGCGACACCGCCACACCGCTGGCCCCCGCGCGGCCGGTCCGGCCGATACGGTGCACATAGTCCTGCGCCACGATCGGCAGATCCACGTTGATCACCAGCGGCAGGTCGTCGATATCCAGCCCGCGCGCCGCCACATCGGTCGCGACCAGCATCTGCACTTCGCCCGTCTTGAAGCGCTCCAGCGCACGCAGGCGCGCGGGTTGCGGCTTGTCGCCGTGGATGGTGTCGACCGCATAGCCGGCATCGTCCAGCATCGCCGCCAGGTAATCCACGCCAACGCGGGTCTTGACGAACACCAGCGCGTGGCCCCAGTTGTTCTCGGCCACGAGGTGCATGAAGAGGTCCGGCTTGTTCCTTTTATCCACCGGCACCACCCACTGCTTGATCTTGCTGGCCGTGACGTTGGGCGGGCTGACGCTGATATTGACCGGACCGCGCAGAATGGTCGCCGCCATCGCGCGAATGTCGTCGGTAAACGTGGCGGAGAACAGCAGTGTCTGGCGCTGTGCGGGCAACGCGGCAAAGACGGCGTTGAGTTCGCGCGCGAAGCCCAGATCGAGCATGCGGTCGGCTTCATCCAGCACCAGCGTTTGCACCTGATCGAACTGCACCGCGTTCTGCCGATTGAGGTCCAGCAGTCGGCCCGGCGTGGCAACGAGCACATCCACGCCCTTGCGCAACTTCATCATCTGCGGGTTGATGCTCACCCCGCCGTAGGCGGCCAGAAACCGCAAGTCGAGGCCTTTGCCGTACTCGACAAAGCTTTGCAGCACCTGTTCGGCCAGTTCACGCGTGGGCACCAGCACCAGAACGCGCGCACGGTTGCTGGACACCGCCGGCCCATGTTGCACCAGGCGTTGCAGCAGCGGCAGCGCAAAACCCGCCGTCTTGCCGGTGCCGGTCTGTGCCGCCGCCATGACGTCCTTGCCGCCGAGCACCGCGGGAATCGCCTTGGCCTGCACCGGCGTCGGTGTCTGGTAATTGAGGCCCAGCAGATTACGCAGCAAGGGATCGATCAGGCCTAGCGAGGCAAAAGACATGGACGTGTTCCGAACTAAAACCGCAATTCTAGCCGCTGCCGCCGCGGCAACCGCATCGCGCAGCCCCCATCGTCGGAAAGATCGACGGGGATCGCGTTGAATCGCGCGGCGCTCATGAACGGGCACGCCGCGTGTCCGCGCGCAACCACGCGCCACCACCGCCTTCTGGGCATCGCTCAAAATGATCGATTCGATCATATTAGGGTTTTCATTGACTGATTCAGTCACGTCATCAGCTAGAATGCTCACATCGCGCAACGACTTTGATCGAAACGAGCAACTTGTTTCGTCATATGAGTTGCGTTGGCTGACGTGCGTGGCGGCACGGTCGTACCCGCAAACGCGCAGCCCCGCTGATTTCTGCCTAACCCATGGAGACGGCGCGTCCTCCCGCCGTCCCCTCTGCGATGGAGCAAGCATGTCAATTTCGTTCAAGGGGATCGTTCCCGCGCTGATCACGCCGATGACGGCGGACGAGAACGTCGATGAAGACGGTCTGCGCGCGCTGGTCGAACGGCTCATCGAGTCGGGCGTGCATGGGCTCTTCGTGCTCGGCACCAATGGCGAATTCATCGCCCTGAACGAGGAAGAGAAGCTGCGCATCGCGCGCATCGCGGTCAGCCAGGCCCGCTCGCGCGTTCCCGTCATCGCGGGCACGGGCGCCTATGCGACGCGTGACGTGATCGACCTGAACCGGAAGATGGCCGAGGTCGGCGTGGACGGCGTTTCGGTGATCACGCCGTATTTCAACGGCGCCACGCAGCCGGAGCTCTACACCCATTACAGGAAGATCGCCGAGGCAACGCCGCTTCCGGTCATGCTCTACACGATTCCCGCGAAGGCGGGCATCACGCTGACCGTCGACACCGTGCGCCGCCTTTCGGAGATTCCGAACATCCGCGGCATCAAGGACAGCGGCGGCGACTTCGATCGCCTGCTGCAACTGATCAATTTGCGGCGCGACGATTTCTCGGTCTTCACCGGCACCGACTCGATGATTCTCTGGACGTTGATCGCGGGCGGCGACGGCGCGGTCGCCGCGACGACCAATGCCGTTCCGCATGTCGTCATGTCCATCTGGAACAAGTTCCAGGCCGGCGATATCGCCGGCGCGCGCGCGGCCCAGGAATCGCTGCGTGCGCTGCGCGATGCATTCGCGCTGGGCACGATGCCCGTCGTGCTCAAGACCGCCGCGCAGATGCTCGGGATGCCTGCAGGCCCCGCGCGTTCTCCCGCCCAGCCGCTCGACGACAGCGCCCGCGAGCGTCTGGCGCAAGCGCTCTCCATTTACCACGACGCCGCGCGCGGCCACTGAAACGGGTCATCAGCATGACGAATTATCACTTCCAGACAGTCAAGCACATCGTCCACGGCGCCGGCAGCCTCGCCACGCTTCCCGACAAGCTGTCGCTGCTCGATACGCCGGTCCAGCGCATTGCGCTGATCACGCAACCCGCGATGGAAGCGCTCGGCATTGCCGATCGCGTGATCGAATCGCTCAAGGCGAAAGACGTCGACGTGCGCATCATTCGCGGTGTCGAGCCGGAGCCGACCATCGGCAACGTCGAGACGGTTTTCAAGGAGCAGATCGAGCCCTTCGCGCCTCAGGCGATTCTGTCCATCGGCGGCGGCAGCGTGCTCGATGCGGCGAAGCTGTTCGCGGTCCGGCTGACCAACGACGAGCCGCTGCGGAACTGGCTCGGCATCGACCTCATCAAGCACCCCGGCGTGCCGATGATTCTGGTGCCGACGACCGCCGGGACCGGCTCCGAGGTCACGCCCAACGCGATCGTGACGCTGCCGGACGAAGCGTTGAAGGTGGGGATCGTCAGCCGTCACCTGCTGCCGCAGATCGTCATTCTCGATGCGGAACTGACGCTCGGCCTGCCGAAGCCGATCACGGCCGCGACCGGCATGGACGCATTCGTGCATGCGCTCGAATCGTACATCTCGACGAAGGCGAATCCGGTCAGCGACATGTATGCGATGGAGTCGATGCGGCTGATCGGCGCGAACATCGTCGACGCGTACGAAAACGGCCAGTCGCTGAAAGCGCGCGAAGCGATGATGCTCGGGTCGATGTATGGCGGCCTCGCGCTCACCGCCGCCGGCACGGCAGCGGTGCATGCGCTGGCCTACCCGCTCGGCGGGATGTTCAACGTCACGCACGGCGTGGCGAACGCGATGCTCCTGCCGCACGTGATGGCCTTCAATCTCGATGCGATCGAAGGCCGGCTGTCGAACGTCGCGCGCGCACTCGATCTCGCGTCGAAGGCCGACTCGGACGCGGTCGCCGCACGCAAGCTGATCGACAAGATGGAGGAGTGGACCGCGGCCGTCGACATTCCGCAGGACCTGCGCAAGTTCGGCGTGTCGGAAGAACATCTCGACGCGCTGGCGGTCGCGGCATCGAAGGTCAAGCGCCTGCTCGGCAACAATCCGAAGGCGCTGACGCTCGACGACATGAAGTCCATCTACCGTCGCCTGCTGCCATGAACGCAGTCGCACAGCACGCGGCACGGCTCCTGATCGTCGCCGACGACCTGTCGGGCGCGGCCGACTGCGCGATGGCCGGGTTGCGTCACGGACTGACGGCGATGGTCCTGCTCGACACGGAGCATGCACCGGCGCCGACGAGCGGCCTGGACATCCTGTCGGTCGACGTGGACTCGCGCCGCGCATCGAAGGACGTGGCCGCCCGGCGCAACGTCGCCGCCGTCGAGTCGCTGTCGCGTGCCGGCACGCGCATCTACAAGAAGGTGGATTCCACGCTGCGGGGCAATGTCGCGGCGGAGGTCGCCGCGCTGGCGCCGCGCCTTGGCATGGCGATCGTGTGCCCCGCTTACCCGGCATCGGGACGCACCACGCGGGACGGACGCCAATGGGTTCGCGGCGTGCCGGTCGAAGCAAGCGAATACTGGCGCAACGAGAACATCCCGGGCAAGGCCGATCTGGTTGCGCTGCTGTCCGCCGAGCATCTGCGCGTCGAACACGCGGGAGTCGGCTCGGTGCGCGGCGAACCGGACGCGCTCGCGGCGCACCTGCGGCAGTTGCAAACCGCAGGCGTGCAAGCCGTCGTGTGCGATGCGGAGTCCGACGAGGACCTGCAACGCATCGCCCGCGCATCCGCGCGGCTCGACGACGTGTTCTGGGTGGGCTCGGCCGGCCTGGCCCCGGCCGTCATCGAAGCGCTCGCGCCAACCCGAAGCACGGCCGGCCCGGCTGCCGACCGAGAGGATCCGCAGGGGCCCGTGCTCACGGTGGTCGGCAGCATGTCGAGCATCTCGCACGCGCAACTGGACTGCCTCAAGGCCAACGCCGGCGCCAGCCTCGTGGCGCTCGAGGTCGCCGTCGCCGCGCTGGATGACCCGCGCGGCGACGTGACGACGGTCGTCTGCGACGCCCTGCGTCGCGGCCAGCATGTGGTGGTCTCGTTGAGCCAGACGCAGCGCGGCGACGTCGAGGACGGCCTGCTGTTCTGCAACCGTCTTGCCGCATTGCTGGCACCTGCCGTGCGCTATGCCGGCGGGATCATCGCGACGGGTGGCGAAACGGCGCGCGCACTGCTCACCGCGGCCGGCGCGAGCGCGTTGCGGGTCGTCGACGAAATCGAGGACGGCATGCCGCTGCTCGAATGCCGGCTGCCAGGCAAGACACTCCCCGTCGTGACCAAGGCGGGCGGCTTCGGCCAGCCCGGGTCGCTCCATCACGCGTGGCGCCGGCTTGCGAACGAAGGCAAGACGGCCAACACCGATCAAATCAATTTGTGAAGGGAACTGCCATGGACAACCGTCCCATCATCGGCATCACCATGGGCGACGCGGCCGGCGTCGGACCGGAAATCATCATGAAGAGCCTTGCCCATGCCTCCGTGTATGAGCAGTGCCGCCCCGTGGTCATCGGCGACGCCGCGCGCCTGCGGGACGCCGGCCGCAGGGCGGGCGTCGAGCTCGAGGTGCGTGCCGTCAGCCGGCCGTCCGACGGCGCGTTCCGCGTGGGCATCGTCGATTGCATCGACATGGCGCTCATTCCGGCCGACCTGCCTTACGGCAAGCTGTCCGCGATCGCCGGAGACGCCGCGTACCAATACATCGCGCGCACCGTGGAGCTGACGTCGAAAGGCGAGCTCGACGCGATCTGCACCGCTCCGCTCAACAAGGAAGCGCTGCATGCCGGCGGCCATATTTTCCCCGGACACACGGAAATGCTCGCGCATCTGACGGGCATCGACGAGGTGTCGATGATGCTGGTCGCGCCCAATCTTCGCGTGATTCACGTGACGACGCACATCGGCCTGCTCGACGCCATTCGCAAGATCGAGCCGGGCCTCGTGCAACGCACGATCGAACGCGCACATGACACGCTGGTTCGCGCCGGCATCGCGGATCCCCGCATCGGCGTATGCGGGATCAATCCCCATGCGGGCGAGAACGGCCTGTTCGGCTATGGCGAAGAGGAAGAGAAGATCGTTCCGGCGGTCCAGCTCCTTCAGGCGCGCGGCTGGGACGTGGAAGGCCCGCTGCCGGCGGACACGCTGTTCTTCCGCGCGGGCCGCGGCGATTTCGACGTGGTGGTCGCGATGTATCACGACCAGGGACACGGGCCGGTGAAGGTGATGGGTCTCGAAGCCGGCGTGAACGTGACGGTCGGCCTGCCCGTCATTCGCACGTCGGTCGACCACGGCACCGCATTCGACATCGCCGGCAAGGGCATCGCCGACGAACGCAGCCTGCTGGAGGCTTTCCGCCAGGCCGTGGACCTCGCGACGCGACGCCACGAGCCGTCGCCCGTGGCCAGCGCCGCCTGAGCAGCACATGTAACGACACGCATCGACCCAGGAGCGATACCGGCAGGAACATGCCGGATCGCCCGACACACCCGAACGCATATCAACCGAAGGTAACGTGGAGACAAACGATGGCCACCTTCAGTTATTGGGACACAGCCACCATCATCGGCATGGTTGTCGTCTACATTGTGATTACGAGCCTGATCAGCATTCGCCTGCGCAGCCGTAACTCCGAACAGTTCATGGTGGCCGGGCGCTCGATGCCCGCGCTGGTGGTCGCCATCCTGCTGATGTCGGAATTCATCGGCGCGAAATCGACGGTCGGGACGTCGCAGGAGGCCTTCTCGGCCGGCATCGCCGCTTCGTGGTCGGTCCTGGCGGCAGCCATCGGCTTTCTCCTCTTCGGCCTGTTCATGGCCAAGCGCCTGTATGCGTCCGGCGAGTTCACCATCTCCGGATTCATCGCCCAGCGGTACGGCCATGGCGCGAAGCTCGCCGTCTCCGCGATCATGATCTACGCGCTGTTCGTGGTGAACGTCGGCAACTACGTGAGCGGTGCGGCGGCGATCTCGACGGTCATGCGCATCAACCTGCCGACGGCCGCCATCATCACCGCCATCGTCAGCACCATCTACTTCGTCTGGGGCGGCCTCAAGAGCGTCGCGTACCTGACGGTCGTTCACAGCGCCGTGAAGCTGCTCGGCATCGCCATCCTGGTCGGCGTCGCGTGGAAGCTGTCGGGCGGCATCAAGCCGATGGCGCAGAACATGCCCGCGCACTATTTCACGTGGACCGGTGCACTGTCGGGCGGCACGATCGGCGCATGGATCATCGGCACGGCCGGCGCGATCTTCTCGACGCAGTTCATCATCCAGGCCATCTCCGCCACCCGCAGCCCCGAGGGCGCGCGCGCGTCCTCGCTGATCGCCGCGCTCCTGTGCGTGCCGATCGGGCTCGCGCTCGGCTTCATCGGCGTGACGGCCAAGTACCTGTATCCGAACATCAAGAGCCTGTACGCGCTGCCGGTGTTCCTGCAACACATGAACCCGATCCTGGCCGGCATCGTCACGACGTCGCTCGTGGCATCCATCTTCGTGAGCGTCTGCACCGTCGCGCTGGCGATCGCCTCGCTGATCGTCAAGGATTTCTATGTACCGCGCTTCAAGCCGACGCCCGATGTCGAACTGAGAATGACGCGCTGGATCTCGCTGATCGTCGGTTTCCTCCCGCTGATCTTCGTGCTGTTCGTCCCGCAGATCCTCGCGCTGTCGTTCTTCAGCCGCGCGCTGCGCCTGTCCGTGTCGGTCGTCGCGCTGATCGGCATCTACCTGCCGTTCTTCAGCGGCAAGCGCGGTGCCGTCTCGGCGCTCATCGTCGCGACGATCGCCACGACGGTCTGGTACCTGCTCGGCAATCCGTTCGGCATCGACAACATGTACGTCGCGCTCGTGACGCCCGCCATCGTGCTGGTCATCGGCAAGCTGCTGTTCCATGGCGAGGGCTCGGACCTGCGCGACAAGCGGCTCACGCATCGCGAATCGCACTAACCTCGCAACTCGAGACACATTTCATGAGCACGAATCTCGTTGAAGCGGCGAGCGCCGCGTCGGATCACCGCGTTCGCACGGCGTATGCCGACGCGGAACGGCAAGAGGCGTTCCTGCCCACCGCCTGCGTGCAGAACCACGCGGCCAACCTGCACTGCCTCGACAACGGCGACCTGCTGTGCGTCTGGTTCGGCGGCACCCAGGAAGGCATTCCCGACGTTTCCATCTACATGTCGCGTCTCGCGGCCGGAACGGACGAGTGGTCATCGCCTCGGAAACTGTCGGACGACCCCACGCGCTCGGAACAGAACCCGGTGCTGTTCACCGCGCCGGACGGCCGCCTGTGGCTGATCTACACCGCGCAACTGTCCGGCCATCAAAACACCGCGATCGTTCGCCGTCGCGTGTCGATGGACGGCGGCGTCACCTGGGGCCCCGTCGAAACCCTGTTCGACCGCCCGGGGACGTTCGTCCGCCAGCCGATCATCGCCCTCGACAGCGGTACGTGGATTTGCCCGGTATTCCTGTGCCGCACGGCGCCCGGCGAACGATGGGTCGGCAACGACGACGTCAGCGCGGTCATGGTCTCCGACGACCAGGGCGCGTCGTGGGCGCTGCATGAGGTACCGGACAGCGTCGGGTGCGTGCACATGAACGTTCACGTGCTGCACGACGGCTCGCTGCTGGCGCTCTACCGCAGCCGCTGGGCGGACTTCGTCTACGCGAGCCGTTCGACGGATGGCCGCACGTGGAGCGCGCCCGAGCCGACCGCGGTGCCGAACAACAACTCGTCGGTTCAGTTCACGGTGCTGCGGAACGGTCATCTCGCGCTCGTGTTCAACGAGAGCGATGCGTCGCACGCCACGGAACGCCGCGCCTCCCTGTACGACGACATCGAGGACTCCGAGGACAGCGGCGAGCTGCGCGACCAGAAGGCGTCCGCGCGCGGCACCGCCTTCTGGGGCGCACCACGCGCGCCGATGTCGCTGGCCATCTCCGAGGACGGCGGCAGGACATGGTCGCGCCGCCGCAACCTGGAAATCGGCGACGGGTACTGCATGACGAACAACTCCGCCGACCAGCGCAACCGCGAGTATTCATATCCGTCCATCGTGCAGTCGCAAGACGGGGCATTGCACATCGCATTCACCTGGTTCCGCCAGAAAATCAAGTACGTGCGCGTCGACGAAGCGTGGGTTCGCGGTCGATGACACCCGCCGGTGCAACTGGCCCGTCACTGCGGCAATTCGATAAACTTGTCGGTCGCGATGCGCAGACTTGCGCGCCAATTCGATCAGACCAGGAAATCACGCACATGAAAGTGACCAGGCGCCGGGAGGCGATGCTGCAGGCCGTGCTCGGGGGCATGACGGACGTCGCGACGTTGTGCGAGCACTTCGGAATGTCGGAAGCGACGGTTCGCCGGGATCTGCGTGCACTGGCGAGCGACCGTCGCATCCTGCGCACGTATGGCGGGGCCGCCGCGGTTGGCGGCCATGAGCCGGAACCGTCGCTCGAGGAGCGGCGCGTCAGCTCGCAGGAGCAGAAGGAAGCGATCGCGCACGCGGCAAGCACGTTCATCGAAGATGGCGACACCGTGTTCCTCGACGGCGGCACCACGACGGCGGCGCTCGCGCACCGGCTTGCCGGCCGGACCGCCGTTCACGTGGTCACCAACAACCTGCTGGTCGTGAGCCCGCTCGCATCGTCCGGCGTTCCGGTGACGGTGATCGGCGGCGACGTCCGGTCGTCCAGCATGAGCACGCTGGGACCGCTCGCGCAGATCGCGTTGAGCCGCCTGAGCGTCGACAAGGCGTTCCTCGGCGCCGATGGCGTGGTCGCCGAACTGGGGTTGTGCGAGGCGAGCAGCGAGCAATCGTATCTGAAGGAGTGCGTGATGCGGCAGGCCGCCGAGGTTTACGTGCTCGTGACCGCGGACAAGCTCGGGCGCGCGAGCCAGCAGCACTGGACGCCGCTGGAGCGCGACTGGACGCTCGTGACGGATGACGCAGCCCAGCACGAGCAGCTCGAACCGTTCCAATCGCAGGCGCGGATCACGGTGCATGCGGTCAGCACGAAGGCGACGCCGGCGTCCGCCGGTGCATCGCGGGTTCAAACGTAGCAGGAGGGATCGTGGGTCAATGGGAGCAGTCGGGTTCGAGTTCGGGTTCGCGCCATGCAGTCGTCACGGGCGCGTCGTCGGGAATTGGACGGGCGATCGTCGAACGGCTGCTCGCCGACGGCTGGCGCGTCACGGGACTCTGCCGCTCGCCCATTGAAGCGACCCACGGTTCCCTGAGAATCGTGCCGGTCGACGTGACCGACTTCGCGGCGCTCGGGCCCGTGTGCGATGTACTGGGTGCGGTCGACGCGCTCGTGCATGCGGCCGGTTTCATGCGTACCGCGCCACTCGGTCAGCTTTCACACGAGGACGGCGCCGCGATGTGGCGCCTGCACGTTGAGTCCGCAACCTTTCTCGCCGATCGCCTGGTGCCCCGGATGCCCGCTGGCGGACGCATCGTGCTGCTCGGCAGCCGCACCGCCAACGGCGCGGCCACGCGCAGCCAGTATGCGGCGACCAAATCCGCGCTGGTGGGGCTGGCGCGGTCCTGGGCGGCGGAACTCGCGCCGCAGGGCATCACCGTCAATGTCGTCGCGCCCGGTGCCACGGACACGCCGTTCCTGCGCGACCCTGCGCGCGCGGCAACGCCGCCCAAGCTTCCGCCGATCGGGCGGTTCATCACGCCCGAGGAAGTCGCCGCGCTGACGGGCTTCCTGTTGAGCACGGACGCGAGCGCGATCACGGGGCAGCAGATCGTCATGTGCGGCGGTGCGTCGCTTTGATTCGGCACGGCCTGATGTATCGCTCACTCGATTCGTTGCGCATTGGCTCGAGCATGTGCCGAAGCGAGAAGCATCCTGGCGAGCTCTTTCGCTTGATGACACGCACGAAAAATGGTGCCCTCGCTTAGTCTGATATAAGCGCCTCGGGCCTCCATGGCGGGTTCCGATCGCCACACTGCTGCGTCGTCCGTTTTATTCCCCAATCGGAAATCTCGCCGCTGGCGCACAACAGGTCGCAGAACCTTCACCGCGCCGCGGCAGCGTGCTTGCGCGTGTCGAGCGCGGGCGCCCCTCACTTTGCCCTACCCTCCCCGCGGTCCCGTCGAATCCGGGAATAACTGTCGTGTGCTCACGGTCACGGTATTGCAAGAAACACGAACCGGGTGATCGCTATGGACATCATCGACATGGCCCATGAATCGGGTATCAAACAAGAATCGCCCCCGGTGCGCGCACCGCACCGTGAATCGAGGGTTCAGATGCAATCTGTTATGCGCCGTTTTCAACTCGGATCGGGCGTGGTGCTGCTGACCTATCTCTTTCTCCACCTGGTCAATCACGCACTCGGGATCTGGTCGCTCGAACTTGCCGGACGCGGTCTCGTATTGGCGTTGCGGCTCTGGCGTAGCGCACCGGGGACGTTCGTGCTGTACGGTGCGGCATCGCTTCATTTCGCGTTGGCGTTGCACACGATATACCGGCGCCGCCACTGGGCACTACCGCCCGCCGAATGGCTCCGCCTCTGGGCAGGGCTCAGCCTGCCGCTGCTGCTGATCCGCCATGCGGTGACAACCCGGCTCGCCTCCTCGCTCTATGGCTTCGAGCCTGATTACGCGCGCGTCGTCACCGTGCTGCTTACCAGCGGCACGCAGGGCCTTCAACTGGCACTGCTCGCGCCCGGCTGGATACACGGATGTCTCGGACTGTGGTTCCGGTTGCGCCATCATCCGCTGGCGTGCCGCTTGAAACCCGCGCTGCTGGTACTCGTCGTCCTGTTGCCACTGCTCTCCGCAGGAGGCTTTATCCGTATGATGCGTGTCGTCGAGGCGAAGGGCTCCATGCTTCTGCCCCCCGATCCGAAACTGGTTTCACACCAACTCGCCCTTGACGCCTGGCGTCACCATCTCGTCACCCTCTACTTGTCCCTGATCATCAGCGCGTTGATCGCAGGCCTGTTGCGCAACCGCCTTGAACGTCGAAGATTGCAGAACACGTGACAGAGATCGGAATATCCGGCGACGCAGCGGCGTCTACGCTGCGCACATCCCGCACCACGCAGCCGCCCCGGTCGAACCGATCGATTGGCGTCACCGGTCCTGTTTCGACGCGACGCGCGCGAAAGGCTGCGGCAGCCTGCCCGCTGCCTGACGATCGATCATCCAGCCGGGATAGCCGGGAGGCAACGCACTCACGGCGTCGAGATGCGCAAGCTCGTCGTCGGTCAGGACGACGTCGACCGCGCCGAGGTTGTCTTCGAGCTGTTCGACCCGTTTGGCGCCGATGATGACGCTCGTGACGTGCGGCTTGGCGAGCAACCACGCGAGCGCGATCCGCGCGACCGATACACCGCGCGCGTCGGCGATGGCGCGCATCGCGGCAACGCACGGCCAGGCCCGCTCGAGATCGACCGGCGGAAAATCGAAATGGCTACGCCGCGAACCTTCTGCGGTCGGCGCCCCGGGACCGAACTTCCCCGAAAGCAGTCCGCCGGCGAGCGGCGACCAGACGAGGAGCCCCATCTGCTCGTCGATCGCGAGCGGCACCAGTTCGCGCTCCACGTCACGTCCGGCGATCGAATAGTAGGCCTGCAGCGTCTCGAAGCGCGTCGCATGGAGCGCCTGGCTGAGGCCGAGCGCCTTGCCGATCTTTCCGGCGCGCCAGTTCGAGACGCCTACATAGCGAACCAGCCCCTGGCGCGTCAGATCGTCGAGCGCCCGCAGCGTCTCCTCGATCGGCGTGACGGGATCGTTCGCGTGCATCTGGTAGAGGTCGATATGGTCGACCTGCAGCCGTTCCAGGCTTCTCTGCACCGAATCCATGATGTGGCCGCGCGACGCCCCCTGATCGTTGGGCTTCGGGCCCATCACGCCCGCCGTCTTCGTCGCCAGCACGATCTCGCCGCGCGGGACGCCGATGTCTCGAAGCGCCTGCCCGACGAGGCGTTCGGACTGGCCGAAGGAGTAGATATCGGCCGTATCGATGAAGTTGATTCCCTCGGCCAGTGCGCGGGAAATCAGCCGTGTCGCCTCGTCCTGGCCGACCGCGCCGATCGCCGCCCACATGCCGGCATCGGCATTGCCGCCCAGCGTCATCGTGCCGAGACACAGCTCGGAGACATACAGACCGGTGCGGCCCAGTTGCTTGTATTTCATGCCTGTTTCCTTCAGGGTCGGTTGAAAGAATGCGGCGGCGTCCGGTCCGGTGCGCCCCGCACGCCGGGATGTCAGCTGATTCGAGCGTGTCCTGCCCGAAACTGTGCGGCGATCGTTGCGACGCGTGCGCCATAGCGGCGTGCCGTCTCGAGGTCGCCCGGCGACATCTCGTCGGGCGACGCGTCGGCCGGCGTCTGCGCCATCGGCGCGATGTAGGAACCCATGCGATTCAGGTCGTCGCGCATCGACGCCTTCACGTTCGCCGGCTTGATGTCCATGCTCACCCAGAGACCGCCGTGCTGCCCGGCGAGCAAAACGAAGTATTCGAGCGTATTGAGCTTGTCGCCGTTGACGCTCGCGCTATTGGTGAAGCCACCGAATATCTTGTTGCGCCACCCGCCGTCGAACCAGGCCGTCGACGATGCGTCGGCGAACTTCTTGAACTGCCAGCTGGGGCCGCCCATGTAGGTCGGCGAGCCGAACAGGATCGCGTCGGCGCCGGCCAGCGTGTCCCACGCATCGTCTGCAATGTTTCCGTCCGCGTCGATCGCGACGAGTGCGGCACCGGCGCCCTCGGCGACAGCCGTTGCCATGCGTTGGGTATGCCCATAGCCGGAGTGGTAGACGACGGCCGTCTTAACCGGAGAGAAGTGTTGTGTCATGGTTGCGCCCTTTCGTTCAGATTGTCGTCGGGGGACGACATCGGAAAGCACTCTACTGAGTCACAACTGAGTTATAAATGACGACCGATTGAACGTTCTGTTACTCCCCGGGTGAACAATGCAAAACCTCGACGCGCTTTTGATCTTTACCCGTGTCGCCGAAATGACGAGCTTCACGCGAGCGGCCGAAAGCCTGGGCATCCAGAAAGGACGTGTCTCGATGGTGATCCGCAGGCTCGAGCGCGACGTGGGCGTCGCGCTGTTGCATCGGACGACGAGAAGCGTGCAGTTGACCGAGGACGGACGCGCGTTCTATTCGCGCGCCCGGGATCTGCTGGCCGAAGTCCAGGAGTTGCAATCGATGTTCTCGGGTAACGGCACGCGCCTGCGGGGAAGATTGCGCGTCGACATGCCGACCGAGCTGGCACGCAGCGTCGTGGTTCCCGCACTCCCGCAATTGATGGCGGCGCATCCCGAGCTGGAGCTGGAACTTTCGAGCACCGATCGGCGTGTCGATCTCGTGCAGGAGGGATTCGATTGCGTGATCCGTCTGGGTCCGATCGTGGACGAGACGCTGGTCGCCCGACCGTTGGGCCGGCTGCGCATGATCAATGCGGCGAGCCCCGGCTATCTGGCACGGTACGGCGTTCCGCGTACGCTCGACGATCTGCTCGGTCAAGGGCACCGGATGGTTCACTACACGCTGACACTCGGGGCGCGTCATCCGGGATGGGAGTACCCGAACGGCAACGGCTATGCGTCACTCCCCTTGCCGAGCGCGATGCAGGTCAACAGCGTGCAGACCTATCACGCAGCCGGGCTTGCCGGCATCGGGTTGATCCAGGCCGGATATTCAGGGGTCGCGAATCACATCGAAAGCGGTGCGCTGGTGGAGTTGCTGCCCGATCTGCGTCCCGAGCCGCTCGCCGCGTCGCTCGTCGTGGCCCATCGGCGCAATCTGTCGCCGCGCGTCCGGGCGTTCATGGACTGGATCGAGGGGGTGTTGGAGCCTTATTTCGATTAGGGGTGGGGGTGGGGCTTGGGGAGGCGGGGGGCGACTGTGGTTGAGCGGTTGCTGTGGCCGGTAGCGGTCGGGCCAACCCGGTCGCTAGAGATACCTCTTTCCCAACGACCGTTTCCAAGGGCGGATTCAACCGGTCGATGCAACAGCTTGATGGAATCGTTCAGCCGATGTATCGACCGGTTGAATCCGCCACCGAACTCGGCCGGCCACCGCCCACCGACACTCGACCGGCGCAGATCGACCCGAAGCGGTCCCACAACGCGCAGCATCGGTAATGGCTGTTCTCTGGGGAAAAGCGGTCGTCCGGCCCGACGTCGCACCACCTCGGCGTTGCCTGCCCGACGGTAAGGCGGCACGCCACAGGCGCGGTAACGCTCACGTGTCATCCTCAAACCTCAAACGTCATTCCGACAATGAGGTCAGAGGGGTGCGGGATTCAGTACGTGCCTGATACGGATACCATTGCGCCGGAACGAGCACTTTCCGAGATGGCATCCAAAGTAGCAGCGATGTCAAGACTTGCCCGCTCGGCATCCCCCAGTATTGTTCGCGGTTCTACTCCACGAACGAGTCGGGCGAACATTTCAGCCGCGAACAGGAACCCGCTGCCAGCGCGTGACGACACGTCTTCAAAAGGAATAGTTTGAGCCATCCCTCGTCGAACGCACATTCGACTTGGCAGATAGCCTCTTTCATCTCCCCCGGCAACGTCACTCGTGTGATTGAGATACTCTGTGTAAATGGTGCCCTCTGAACCGACTATCGTTGCATGTCGATGATTTGCGCCATCCATCGCACACGAGATTTGCGCCCGTCGCCCATCGTCATATTCGAAGAGTGCCATCGTACTTATGTCCACGCCTGAATCGGTCATGACGGATCGTGCCGTGACGCGCGAGGGAGCACAGCCCATCACGAGACGAACCAGGCTTGCGGTGTAGCTTCCGGCATCAAGTAGCGCGCCCCCGCCAAGTTCGGGTTTGAGGCGGATATTGGTCTTGGGGCTTCCTACCTGAAAGCCGAAACTGGCACTGACCGATCGTACCTCTCCAATGGTTCCGCTCGCGACAAGCTCCCGTAGTGCTTGCATCTGTGGCTGAAACCAGTATGGATATGCCTCGAGCAGCACGGTTCCATTACGATCGGCCGCTTCAAACATCGATTCGACTTCCTGTCGGCTTACTGCCAGTGGTTTCTCGCATAGCACATGCTTTCCCGCATTTGCAGCCTTGATCACCCACTCCGCATGCATGCTGTTGGGTAGGGGCAGATAGATTGCCTCGATACCCGGATCTTCCAGCATTGCCTCGTAGCTCGAAAAATTTCGGGCAACGCCGTTTTCAATGGCGAATGTGTGAGCAGTTTGTCCACTCCGACTCGCGACTGCATCGACGAACGCAACCGAGCTGCCACGGACGTCCCGGATGAACTGCCGAGCGATATTCGCGCATCCGAGGACGCCGATTCTTACTGGGGCGACCGTTGTATAAGGTGTGCTCATCTCAATAAACTCATACACGTGACTTGCGTTGAAGAAGGCTGTGCGGCCGAACAAGTGTAAGCGATCCATTATCGGCGTCTACCCAACGGCGCTCTGAGCGAGGAGCATAGGTGTCCACCTATTTTGGAGGTGGACACCTATGGCTGACAAAGACTCTGAGTTGAGAGTAGTTCGTCAAAACAGCGACGGCCGTCGCCGCTACGACGAGAAGGGCAAACGCGCATTGGTCGAGGCGGCGTTACGCCCGGGCGTGTCGGTGGCTCGCCTGGCGCAGGAGCACGGGATCAACGCCAACCTGCTACGCAAGTGGATTTCGAAGTATCTGATGGAGCGCGAGAAAGGCCTCGTGCCGGCGTCGCAAGATAATGAGACTCAAGGGCGCGATTTACCCCTCGCCGTCGAGGTGATCGATGGTGTGGCTATCGATCTCCCGGGTTCGCTCAAGCGCATCTCGGCTACGGCACCACCATCTGCGTTCGTGCCGATCGTCTCGAAGCCGTCGTTGACATCGCCCACACCACCCTCAGCATCGATGACGCTCGCGTTGCATGTGCGTTTATCCAACGGTGTCGAACTCGAGCTGGGCAAGGCCATCGCGACCGTCGACGAACTGACGACCTTGGTTCAGATCCTGGGGAGGATGCCGTGTTCCGGTTCGACGAAGGCTTGAAGGTCTACCTGCACCGCGATCCTGTCGACTTCCGCTACGGCATGAACAGCCTGTCGATTCTCGTCGAACAGTCGATGCGACTGAACCCGATGGATGCTTCGCTCTACGTGTTCGGCAATCGGCGTCGTGATCGGATCAAGATCCTCGGCTGGGATGGGAACGGCTTCTGGCTGCTGATGAAACGCCTCGAGGCCGATCGCTTCACCTGGCCAGACAAGAAAACCGAGGTCGTGACGATGACGACGGACCTGCTGCACGCGTTGCTCGACGGCGACGACATTACCACGATCCAGCGGCATCCGAAGCGCGAATATCGTCGCGTGAGCTGAACGTGTGATCGACATGTCTGTCCAATCGGCATGCCGATCCAGGTCGCGATCACCGCCGACGAACTTGCTGCGCTACTCGCGATACGCGAGGCGTATGGTTCGCTTCAGCGCGAGCATGAAGAGGTTCGCAGTACGCTGCGCCTCGTGACGGCGGAACGCGATCTCGCCGAAGAACGACTCCGATCCTACCGCCACGAACTGTTCGGCGCGAAGAGCGAGGCACGAACCTCGGAACAGCTCGGTCTGTTCAATGAAGCCGAGGCGCTCGGTGCGAACGCGACGCCCGCACTGGAAGATACGCCGGAGTCGACGGTCGCTGCACATACGCGCAAAAAGCGCGGTCATCGCAAGCCGCTCGATCCCAACCTGCCGCGCGACGTTGTGCGACACGAACTACCCGAAGCCGAACGCTTCTGCACGAATGACGGTCATGCGCTCGTCGAGTTCGGCGTGGAGATCAGCGAGCAACTCGATGTGATCCCCGAGCAGCTTCGCGTGATCCAGCATCAACGCGTCAAATATGCGTGTCCGTGCTGCGATCTCGGCATCAAGGTTACACCGGCGCCGCCGCGCATCATCCCTCGCGGACTGTTAAGCGAATCGGCACTCGCGTGGATCGCTACCGGAAAGTATCAGTTCGGGATGCCTATCTATCGCCAGGCCGGTTTGCTGCGTCGCTTCGGCGGCGACATCTCGTCGAACACGATCGCCGCCAGCATGGTCCGCGTCGGCCTCGCGGCGCAGCCGGTGATTAACCTGATGCGCGACGCGTTGCTCGACGCCGAGTTGATTTACTGCGACGAGACGACGCTCCAGGTACTGAAGGAAGAAGGCCGACGACCACAAACGACGAGCTACCTCTGGGCGCAGATGACCGACTCGGGTGTTCCCATCCGCTGCTTCACCTATACGCCGGGGCGCGGCACCAAGTTGGCCGACAGGCTGTTCACCGGGATTCGCGAGGGCGCGGTCATGATGACCGACGGCTACGAGCCCTACAACGACATCGCTCAACGTCACCAGCTCGTGCACCTTGGATGCTGGGTTCACGTGAGACGGTACTTCGTCAAAGCGGAAGACAGCGTACCGAAGGCAGCCCGAACGCCCGATCTGCTCGCGACGCGCTTCATCAAGCTGATCGGCAGGCTGTTCGCCGCCGAGGCCCGCAGCGCGACGTGGATGGCCGAACGACGACAGCGGTTGCGACGACGATACAGCGCGCGTGTGCTCGACTCGATCCACGCGCTAATGCGCGAGCAGTCATCCGGCGTCGTACCGAAAAGTTTGCTCGGCAAGGGACTGACCTACCTGCGCGCGCAATGGCCGAAGCTGATCCGCTACGTCGAGAACGGCGACTGGCCCATCTCGAACAATCCCTGCGAAAACGCGATTCGCCCGTTCTGCGTCGGGCGCCGCGGGTGGCTGTTCTCGGACACCATCGACGGTGCGAACGCGAGCGCCAACCTGTACTCTCTCGTCGAAACCTGCAAGGCCGGCGGTATCGATCCGTATCGCTATCTCACCTGGCTGTTCCAGCGTCTCCCACTGGCGAAGACCGTCGACGACTACGACGCGCTGCTTCCCTGGAAAATGCCGGCCGATCTCCGCTGACCCGCATTGCTACCACACCTCACCCGTTCTGCCACCTCACTCTGAGGGGCGTCGTTCGTGGATCGCTTACGAACAAGTCTATAGCCAGACCAGCACTGAGCGGAGAACGTACAAGCTTGTAGTGATTGTGGCGAAGGCCGTGAGTGTTGCGAAAAGCAGCACGGCGGCGCAGAAACTCTCTTGGCCGTACTTTTGCGCCAGGATCGGATAGATGCCGATCATCGGCGCGCTGGCGTACACAGTTGCTGCAGCACGTAACGGTGGGTCATCGGACACCACCAGCCAGGCAAGCGCTCCGACCGCAAGTGGATGCAAGAGAAGCTTGCATAGCGAGACCGTGAGCACTTCACCCTTGAATCCAGCTAGGCTCAAATTCACAAGAGAGCCACCGATTACGAAGAGTGCCACCGCCGTTGAAGACATCGCCAGCATGGCGACAGTCCGTGAAAACAGCTCCCCGACAGGAATACCAAGCAGCGCTACGCAAAACCCGGCGATGATTGCGATGATCATCGGGTTGCGTATCAGTTGACGCATCGATTCAAGAAAGACAAGATGCCAGCTCCCTGCCGTGGACGAGTTACTGTCTGCCAGTGTGATCGACAGCGGAATCATCAACAGATTCTCGACCAATAGATTCGATGCAAGCGCTACTGCAGCGGCCTTCGCGCCAACCACCTGCATGGCGATCGGGTACCCTACGTAACCGCTGTTTGAAGTGGACATTCCCAGTGCGTAAAGTGCACTGATCGTGACACCCTTTCGTCGACGCCATCCATTCCAGGCAAAGCCGGCGGCCATCAGGACAAACGAACCGATGGCGTAGGCGAGAAGATAGTGCCAGTGCACGAACTCTTGCGCACGATGCTGCGATAGCGCCGAAAATATGAGTGCAGGCAGGGCGAATTTCACTACGAATGTGCCAAGCACCCGAATTTCAGACTTCGAGAAAACTCCGTAGTGTCCTGCGACGTAACCCAGCGCAATGATGAGGTAGATCGGGCCAGTGACGGTCAAGATGGTCAGCATTGGCAGGTAGCCCTTTTTTGCAGCTCCATTGATCCTAGGTAGCCGCTATGCGCGCGACGCGCGTATGGGCGCGCGCCAGGTTTCCATCGCACCGCAGATCGAAGCAATCCAGGCGCGCCGCTGCATCGACAGGCAATGTATGGCGCACGACGGCAGCCACAGGATGTCGATGCGGCGGACTGATGCATCATCAACCCTTGTTTGCCTCGGTGGCCGCGGCAACCGCTGCCCGCAGCGCGAGCAGATAGCTGTCGAGCCCGAACCCGCAGATCTGCCCTTTCACGACCTCGGCGAACACCGAGTGATGCCGGAATGCCTCGCGCGCGTGGATGTTGGACATATGGAGCTCGACGACCGGCACGGTCAGGATGGCCAGTGCGTCGCGAATGCCGTAGCTGTAGTGGGTCCACGCGCCGGCATTGATTAACACTGCATCGATGCCTTCGGAGAAGGCCTTGTGAATGCGTTCGCACATCTCGCCTTCATGATTCGTCTGGAAGCTGTCGACCTCGACGTTCAACTCGCGGCCGAGCGCTTTGAGCTTATCGTCGATTTCGGCCAAAGCAATCGTCCCGTACTGAACCGGGTCGCGCTTGCCGAACATGTTGTGGTTGATGCCGTGAAGCATGAGTACTTTCATTTCAATCTCTCTTCTATGTTGATTTTCAGTCACGCGGCAGTTCGACGATGGTGCCTTGCGTTGCCGCAGTCACAATGGCTTCGGTGATTCGCAGGTTCTTGAGGCCATCGCGGGCCGATACCAAGGGTGCCACCTCACCGCGAGCGACCGCGCCGAAGTGCTCCATCTGATGCTTGATGGGGTCGTCACGCACCATGCCGACCACGCCTACCTCGAACGGCTTCCACCAGGAGCGGTCTTCGTGTCGCGGATACGTTTTCAGACGCATCGTCGGAATCGCGAGGCTCCCGTTCGTGCCTGCAACGAGGTAACAGTCTTCGTCGTCGTAGGTAGGATAGGCCTTATTTTCCTGCGAGGTCTGCTCCCAACTGCGAGCACTAGCCGCCGTGTCCGACAGCATGAACGTACCGAGCGCACCACTTTCGAAACAAAGGTTGATTGCAACCGTGTCTTCGACCGGGAAATCTCTGGTTGCGTGCGACCTGAATGCCTGCACCGCGACGATGTCACCGCAAAGCATGCGGAGGTTGTGCACTTCGTGAATCATGTTCAGCAGAATCGGGCCGGCGCCGATTTCGCGACGCCACGGAGCGTCGACGTAGTAGTGGTCGGGTTTCACAAACATCGCCGTACCCGTGACCGCAACCAGACGTCCGAGAACTCCGGAGTCGACCACTTGGCGGGCCTTCGCCATGATGGGGCTGTGGGCGCGATGGTGACCAATCAGAATTGGCACACGTGCATCCTCGCCGACGCGGACTAAGGCTTCGGCTTCTGCGACGGTCGGCGCAATGGGCTTCTCGAGCAACATTGGTACGCCTGCTTCGAGAGACAGCTTGGCGTGTGCAACATGCAACTGATTCGGCGTGGCGAGGACGACGCCATCCGGTTTGTCTTTCTCGAACATTTCGTCGAGCGTGGCATACAGCGGCACGTTTTCCTTCTCTGCCAGCGCCTTCGCCGCTGGCGACGGGTCAACGATGGCGGAGAGCATACAGGTGTTGCTTCCAACGGCGACGCCGATATGTGCCTGTCCGATATAACCGGCTCCGGCGACGGCGATTCGAGTCTTGCTCATGTTTGCTGCTCCTTAATGGATTACGCTCAGGCGCGCGATTGCTCAAGAGCCTGCTGGCGCATCTCTTGGTACTCAGGTTTGCCGATGGGGCTCGCGTCAGGCTTGCCCAAATCGTTCAACGGAATTCGATACGTCTCACGAGCGCTCCAGGCTGCCACCGCCGACACAATCGTGATGACCAATGTAACGACTCCAATGGTCGTCGGGATGCCGGATGCGCCCGGAGGGGCCACTGCCGCGAACAGAGCGGGCAGGAGTGCCGTCAGTGCGGTACCAACGTTTTGAGCGATTGCTACCGCTGTGACGCGGGTGCGCGTCGGGAAGAGTTCCGGGTACAGGCTGGGGAAAATCGCGTTGTAACCTTGGTAGACGACACCCCACATCAGCAGTGACATGCCTATTGCGAGCGGAACACTCTTGATGCTGATTGCGTACAGGTAGGCGAACGACAGCAACCCGGTCACGAGTGCACCGACCATGACAAGCGGTCTGCGTCCGACCTTGTCCGACAGGTTGCCGACAAACGGAATCACGAGGACGGCCACGATGTTTCCCAGCACGGGAATCCAGAGATAGACGTCCTTTGCGAAGCCGATGCCGTAGCCCGGCTGAACTGCATATGCTGCGCCGAACACTGTGGTCACAACGGGGATGACGTTCATCAAGGCGATGCCAACTACGCGAAGCATGTCGCGCCAGCTGTACTTGAACGCATCAACGATGGGAGAACGCGATACTGCATGCTTCTCGCCTTCCTCCTGGAAAGCTGGCGTTTCTTCCACATTGCGGCGGATGAGGTACCCGGCGATGACGACCACAAAGCTGAGCAGGAACGGGATACGCCAACCCCAGGAGTTGAATGCGTCTTCCGGCATGTAATGAGCCAGGGGGAGGAAAACGGCTGCGGCGAGAATCTGACCTGCTTGCACGCCCTGGAGGGTGAAGCTGGCGTAGTAGCCTCGGCGCCCGAATGGAGCATGTTCCAGAATCATCGAACTCGCCCCAGAGATTTCGCCTGCGACAGCGAAGCCCTGGATGAGGCGCATGATGACGAGCAGCGTCGGGGCGAAAACACCGACTTGTTGATAGGTCGGCAGCAACCCCACGGCCATGGTCGAGAAGCCCATCAGGAACATACAAACGATGAGCACCTTCTTGCGTCCGTGCGTATCGCCTAAGTGACCGAGGAAGAAAGCGCCGATCGGACGCGCTACATAACCGACGCCATAGGTGGCCAACGAGGCAACGATGGCGACGGTGGGGTCACCTTTCGGGAAGAAGATTTGCGGAAAGATAAGCGACGCGGCCGTCGCATAGATGAAGAAGTCGTAGTACTCGAGCGCTGAACCTATCCAACCGCTCGCAGCGGCTCGTCGCGTCTGGCGAGTCGGATGCGCGCCGTCGGCGGTGGCCTTGGTGGCTTGCTGCTTCATTGCCTGTCTCCGTTTATATGAACCGCGAACTAAGACGCGCGGTTTCGTCGTGGAGCAGAGAATAGAGTCAACCGATGCGCCTACAATGCGTGCATCATTCACTTCAATCCTTCCAAATCGTGAACAATGATTGGGACCTCATCGACCTCAAGGTCTTCTGCGAAGTGGCTCGGCGCTCGAGTTTCGTCGCAGCAGCTACCGAACTAGGGATTTCCCCGGCCTATGTGAGCAAGCGAGTCGCGGACCTGGAACGGGCGCTAGGCGTAACCCTGTTCCACCGGACGACTCGACGCGTTCGAATCAGCGATTCGGGTGAGGCGGCTTACGCGTGGGCGCGCCGGGTGCTGGAAGCGGTCGATGGTTTGAATGACAGCGTGTCGCGAACGGACAGACGATTATCGGGGCAGCTGCGAATCAGTTCTAGCCTCCGTCTGGGGCGCAATCATCTGTCCCCGATACTGGCGGAGCTGCATCGCGAGCATCCTGACCTCGAAATCTGGCTCGAACTGATGGACCGGCGCGTTGACCTTCTTGCCGAAGGCTTTGACATCGACATCAGGATGGGCGAAGTGTCAGAGCCGCACCTTGTGACGCACCTCGTGGTCGAAAACGCGCGGGTGCTTTGCGCCGCGCCCGAATATCTCGCCAGACGCGGCACGCCGAAGACGGCAGCTGAACTCGCCGGCCACGACTGCCTTCTCTATCGGGAGCGGCACCAAACTTTCGGTGTCTGGCGACTCCAAGGTCCGCAGGGGATAGAAGCGGTGAAGGTAACGGGGCCCATCGGTTCCAATCACAGCGACATCGTAAGCAACTGGGCGCTGGCTGGGCACGGCATCATTCTGCTGGCCGGGTGGGACGTCGCCCCTGCGCTCAAATGCAGTGGACTAGACTAAATCTGACAGTGGTTGGTTTTTCATGCTGGCGCGCATTGGCGCGGAGGGCGTAGCCCGTA
>NZ_QTPO01000063.1 GCF_003853645.1 Burkholderia sp. Bp9143
CTGTCGGTCGTGCTGCTCGCGATCATTCTCGACCGCATCACCGAGAGCTTCGGCCGCGCGCCGGGCACCGCGAAAGCACCGCTGTTCGCGGGCCTGAAGCAGCTGTTTCGGAGGCAGGCGGAGGCTGTCCGAAACTGATTCGAACGAGGGACTGAACGTTTCTGTCGAGCGGTGTCGGGAATTCCCTAGGCTGACAAGGATCGCACGGCGTTATTAAATAAATCAACATGATTTATTTAATAACGCCGTGCGCCTTTCCGAAAGCGAACTTCATCGTCCCGAACGATCGATGTCGCGTGCAATCCGCGGCTATGGATGGGCGGACGCGCGCATCGACGTAGTTTGATGTCGGTTTGTGCAAGCGTCTCTGGAAGCATGAAATGGAAGCAAAGTGGCTTGAGGATTTCCTGAGTCTGGCCGACACGAAGAGTTTTTCACGTGCGGCACGTACCCGGCATCTTACCCAGTCGGCATTCAGCAGACGAATCGCCGCACTCGAATCCTGGATGGACGCGAAGCTGGTCGACCGCAGCATCAACCCGATCACGCTGACGCCGGCCGGCCAGATGTTCCGCGGGCTGGCCGCGGACATCCTGCGCAGCATGTATGCGGCACGCAACCTCGTGAACGGCTACGACCAGTTCGCGGCAAGCGACCAGGTGGTGCGCTTCGCGGTCGCGCATACGCTCGTGTTCACGCTGTTCCCCGAATGGCTCAAGCGGCTGAACGGCGAAGTCGGCCACGTGACCACCCGCGTCAACGCGGTGAACGTGCCCGAAGGCGTGCAGCAACTCGTCGCGGGTGAATGCGACCTGCTGCTCGGCTATCACCATCCGCAACTGCCGATCGTGCTCGATCCGAACCACTTCCCGTTCGTCACGCTCGGCGTCGAACGGATCCTGCCGGTGTCGACGCCCGACGCGCGCGGCAAGCCGGTATTCGCACTGCCGGGCACGCAGGACGCGCCGCTGCCGCTCCTCGCGTATTCGTCTGGCGCGTTCCTCGGAAACGTCGTCGAGATGCTGCTGCTGAACGCGTCCGAATCGTATGCGCTGCACCGGTGCTTCGAGACGCACATGTCCGAGGCATTGAAGGGCATGGTCATGGCCGGGCACGGGATCGGCTGGCTGCCGGAAAGTTGCATGACGAAAGAGTTGATCGACGGCAGCCTCGTGCGTGCAGGCGGCGTGTGCTGGGGCACGGAACTCGAAGTGCGCTTGTATCGTTCGAGCCGCAAGGTTGGGGCGGCGGCAGAGACGCTGTGGTTGCATCTCGTCCGGGGTTCGTCCCTGCCGGCCGGGCAGTCGGTCGAGTGATCACGGTCGTGGCCAGTCCGCAGTGCCGCCGTCGCTCGATCGCCGATTGATCCGCTTTTCCCCGGGCGCGGCGGATACGGAGTGAATGGCCAGTGCACGCCCCGTGCACATTGTGAATGCGTGCGGCGTTTGGCCCGTGCCGCGTCACTGCGTGTCGAGCACTTCGAAGCGGTACGCGATTTCGGTCGGTGCGTCGGGACGCAGCGCGAGTGCGGTGTTCACGCCATGCGCGTTGATCGGATTCGATGCCAGTGACGCTGCGCAGCCGAGTTCGAACGCGCTCGCGACCGGTTCGATGCCGACGCACAGATTGCGGCCGTTCCATGGCGCGTACGTGCGGCCGCGATTGCTGATCCACAGCAGCAGCGACGGCAGCGCGTCCGCGTCCCACGTGAGCCGGTAGCGCGTGCGTGCGTCGTCGTCGGTTAGCGTGACGGCGCCGTCGATACCGCACAGCTGCACGATTTCCTCGGTCGCGTCGGCAAGCGGCAGGCGATCGAATGCGCCGGTGCCGCCGTCGGCGAGCGGCACGCGGTCGAGCGCGTCGAACATCGCGCCCGCGCGTGCACGCGACACGCCAGGCTCAGGGCCCGCCGGGTGAACGATACCGAAACGGAATGCGCCCGGCTCGATCCGGAACGCGCCCGCGAGTTCGGGCAACGCGAGATTGGGATGCAGGCCTGCCGGGCGGCGGGCGGGGGCGCGCGCGTCGATCCGCAGCACGATGTCGAGCGCCGCGCGCGACGGATCCGCGCGGACGATGCGTGTGAGCCGCCTGATCGGCGAGTGCTCCGGGTAGTCGATCGCGATCTCGATGTCGAGCGCGGTCTGCTTCACGAGCGACCACGTGCCGACGCAGCCGTAGCCGTGCTGCAGGTCGTCGCTCGCGTCGTGCGCGGCCATCGGCGTCGCGGCCGCTTCGCGCCAGCCGTCGGGCAGGCCGTCGGGTGCATACGGCACGCCGAACGGCACACACGGGAATTCGCTGCGCATCGCGCCGAGCAGGCCCGCCGGCTGCGGCTCCGGCCGGCCGAGCCACGGCGCTTCGTAGAACGGCCTGATCGTGCGGCCGTCGAGCGCGAACGAGACGCCGCCGAGCATGCCGCCTTTCGCATGGACGTCGAACGCGCCGTGCGTCCATTCGAGGTGCCAGATTGTTTCCATAGGTTCTTTGTGTGTGGTCGCGGGCGGTGCCGCATTCGGTTCCTAGTTGTCTTCCTCGCGCCAGCACGTGTCGTGCCGCGCGAGCAGCGCGCTCGACTGCGTGGGCCCCCAGTTGCCGGCGGTGTACGGTTTCGGCGCGTTGTTCATGCCGAGGATGGGCGCGACCCAGTGCCACGCGGCTTCCTGCTCGTCGCGCCGCACGAAGAGCGCGAGGCGCCCGGCGATCACGTCGAGCAGCAGGCGCTGGTACGCTTCCATCCGGTCCTGCCGGAAGAAGCGGTCGAACGCGAGGTCGAGGTACACGCCCTGCAGCGTCATCCCGAGCCCCGGCTGCTTCGCGAGCGCGCCCATCCGGATCGATTCGTCCGGCTGCAGCCGGATCGTCAGCCGGTTGGAGCCCGGGCGCAGCGCGGCCGGCCCCAGCGCCGAATGCGGTACCGGCTTGAACGTGACGACGATCTCCGCGACGCGTTCCGCAAGCCGCTTGCCGGTGCGCAGGAAGAACGGCACGCCGGCCCATCGCCAGTTGTCGACCTCGGCCTTCAGCGCGATGAACGTCTCGGTCGTGCTGTCCGGCGCGATGCCGGGCTCGTCGAGATAGCCCGGCACCGTCTGCCCGAGGACTGCGCCGCTGCGGTACTGGCCGCGCACGACGCTCTGATGCAGCGCGTCCGCGGACAGCGGCTTCAGTGCGCGCAGCACGCGCAGCTTCTCGTTGCGCACCGCGTCGGCTTCCATCGATTGCGGCGGCTCCATCGCGACGATCGCGAGCAGTTGCAGCAGATGGTTCTGCACCATGTCGCGCAGCGCGCCGGTCTGGTCGTAGAACGCGCCGCGCCCGCCGACGCCGAGTTCCTCGGCGACCGTGATCTGGATGTTGTCGATCCATTCGTGACGCCACAGCGGTTCGAGCATCACGTTGCCGAAACGCAGCGCGAACAGGTTCTGCACCGCTTCCTTGCCGAGATAATGGTCGATCCGGTAGATCTGCTCTTCGGAGAAGATTGAGCCGACCGCGTCGTTGATCGCGGCTGACGACGCGAGATCGTAGCCGAGCGGCTTCTCGAGCACGACGCGCGACGACGGCGGCGCGAGGCCCGCGGCCGCGAGCGAGCGGCAGATCGGCTCGAACAGCGACGGTCCGGTCGCCAGATAGAAGATCCGGCGCCCCGGCGCTTGCTCGAGCGCCTGGCCGAGGCGCGCAAACGCGCCGGGCGCGCTCGCGTCGAGCTCGACGTACGCGAGCCGCTCGACGAAGCCGCGCCATGCATCGTCGTCGAACTGTGCGTCCTTGATGTGCGGGCGCACCGCTTCGTCGACCCAGCGCAGATAGCCGTCGTGGTCGAGCGGCGTCATCGCGACGCCGACGATCCGGCCTTCGGGCGAGAGCAGCCCGTCGCGGTGCGCGCTATACAGCGCCGGCAGGATCTTGCGCATCGCCAGATCGCCGGTGCCGCCGAACAGCACGAACGCGAACGGATCGCGCTCGAACGAGGAGGGTGCGCGCGTGCTCATGGCGTGGCTCCTGCCGGCGCGGGCGTCGACGCGCTCATCGCGAGGACTTCGTCGACCGTCGGTGCGTACGCGCCCGCATGCGACGCGACGACCGCCGCACATGCGGCCGCGAAGCGCAGATGGTCGGCCGCCGGCGCATCGGGACGCATCAGCAGGCTGGCCATCCAGCTGCCGATACTCGCGTCCCCGCAGCCGACCGTGTCGACGACGCTGGCCGGAAACGCCGGCTGGAATATCGACGCGTCGCCGTCGAAGAGCTCCATCCCTGATGCGCCGCGGGTGAGCAGCACCGCGGCGTTCGGCGCCCACGCGCGGATCTGCGCGAACGCGGCCGCTTCGTCGAGTTCGGGGAACAGGCCGGCGAGGTCCTCGTCGGACACCTTGATGTAGTCGGCGAGACCGGCCATCGTACGCAGCGTGTCGCGATACGACGGCCCGGCCATCGGCGCGCGGAAGTTCGGATCGAACGCGATCCGCTTGCCCGCCGCCCGCGCGTCGTGCGCGAGCGCGATCAGTCGCGACGCGAGCGGCTCGCGCACGACGCCGAGCGAGCCGAAATGGACGATCTCGACGGCGTCGAGCCAGCCGGCCGGCAGCTCGGCAGGGTCGAACGCGAGGTCCGCACTGTTGTCGCCGATGAAGAAATACTGCGGCGGCTGCTTCGACACCACCATCGCGAGGAGCGGCGGCCGGTCGACCTGGCGCGTGAAGCGCATGTCGAGGCCGGCTTGCGCGCTCCGGTGCATCAGCTCGTCGCCGAACACGTCGCGGCTCACGGTGCCGGCGAACCCGGTCGGCACACCGAGGCTGGCGCCGACGCGTGCGACGTTCCAGCACGAGCCGCCGGCGAGACTGTGCCAGTGGGTCGCGTCGTCGCGGATGAAGTCGGTCAGTGCTTCGCCGAATATGACCAGTCGGGGGAGATTCATCTGTGGCGTCCGTCAAATCAGGTCGCTGCGCCGCGCCTTGAAACGGTTGATCAACTGATTCGTCGAGCCGTCGTGCGACCCGACGTCGCCCGATGCGCCGAATTCCTTCTCGATCTCGACCGCGAGCTTCTTGCCGAGCTCGACGCCCCACTGGTCGAACGAATTGATTCGCCACACGACGCCCTGCACGAACACCTTGTGCTCGTAGAGTGCGATCAGTGCGCCAAGCGATGCGGGGTCGAGCGTGTCGATGCAGATCGTGTTGGTCGGCCGGTTGCCTTCGAAATTGCGATGCGGCTCGGCGGTCGAATGCGAGCCGTTCATCAGCGCCTCGGACTGCGCGAAGCAATTCGCGACGAGGATGTCATGATGCTCGTCGAGCGTATGATGCGGCCGCATGCAGACGATGAAATCGGTCGGGATGATCGCGGTGCCCTGATGCAGCAACTGGAAGAACGCGTGCTGGCCGTTCGTGCCGGGTTCGCCCCAGATCACCGAGCCGGTCGCGTAGTCGACGCGCTCGCCGGCCAGCGTCACCGACTTGCCGTTGCTTTCCATGTCGAGCTGCTGCAGGTAGGCGGGCAGTCGGTGCAGATAGTTGTCGTACGGCGCGATGAGCTGGCTCGTCGTGCCGAGGAAGTTCTGATGCCAGATGCCGATCATCGCGAGCAGCACCGGCAGATTGCGTTCGAGCGGTGCTTCGGCGAAGTGGCGATCCATCGCGTGCGCACCGTCGAGCAACTGCTCGAACGCGTCCATCCCGGCCATCACCGCGATCGGCAGCCCGATCGCCGACCACAGCGAGTAGCGGCCGCCGACCCAGTCCCAGAACTCGAACATGTTGTCGGTGTCGATGCCGAATTTCGCGACCGCATCCGCGTTCGTCGATACCGCGACGAAATGCTGCGCGATCGCCGCTTCCGGCGCGCCCGACGCGAGCAGCCACGCGCGCGCGGTGTGCGCGTTCGCGAGCGTCTCGCGCGTCGTGAACGTCTTCGACGACACGATGAACAGCGTCGTGTCCGGGTTCGCGTGCTTCAGCGCCTCGACGATGTCCGCGCCGTCGACGTTCGACACGAAGTGCATCGTCAGACGCTCGTGCGCGTACGGCTTCAGTGCTTCGCACACCATCTTCGGGCCGAGATCCGAGCCGCCGATGCCGATGTTGACGACGTCGGTGATCTCGCGACCGGTGTAGCCGCGCCAAGTGCCGTCGCGCACGGCGTCGGAGAAGCGCCGCATCCTGGCCTGCACGGTCGCGACCTGCCGCGACACGTCAACCCCGTCGACGATGCGCGCGTTGCCGGAGCGATCGCGCAGCGCGATGTGCAGCACCGCGCGGTTTTCGGTGCGGTTGATCCGTTCGCCGGCAAACATCGCATCGCGATAGGCGTCGACTCCCGCTTCGCTCGCGAGTGCGGCGAGGCGCGCGATCGTGTCGTCGTCGACCGGGTTCTTCGAGTAGTCGACGAACAGGCCGGCGGTGTTGAGCGAGAAGCGCGCCGCGCGCGCCGGGTCGCGCTCGAACAGCGCACGGATCGATGCGGCCGCGGTGCCGGCGATCGCGTCGCGATGGTCGGCGAGGGCTCGCCACGCGGGCGTCTGGATCGGTGAGGTCATGGTCGTGTCAGGCCAGGAGTGAGGTCGATGGGATTAGTGCGAACTCCAGCCCCGATAGCTGTTCACGTTGTCGCGCGTGATGAGCGTCGGCTCGAGCAGGTTCATCGGAGTCGAGGGCTTTTTGCCGTTGATGATCCCGTAGCCGATCGTCACCGCTTCCTTCGCCATCGCGAACGGGTCCTGGCTCGCGGACGCCTGCACCAGCGTGTTCGACTTCAGCGCGCTTTCGATGTCCGGTGCGCCGTCGACCGACGTGATCACGATGTTTGCCCGGTTGAACTGCTTCGCGGCGAGATCGCTGCCGACCGCCTGCGGATCATTGATCGCGAACACGCCGTCGAGCTTCGGAAAGCGCGTCAGATAGCCCTGCATTGCGGCCATCCCGCCTTCGCGCGAGCCCTTGCCATCCTGGTCGAACGACAGCACCTTGATGCCCGGATTCTTCGCGAGCACGGTCTTGCAGCCGTTCACGCGGTCCACCACCGCGGATACCTGCGGGCCGTTCTCGATCACGACGTTGCCCTTGCCGCCGATCTTCTTCGCGAGATACTCACACGCGAGCGCGCCGGCCTTCACGTTATTGGTCTGCACGGTCGCATCGGCGCCCGCGGCCGCGACGTCGACCGCGATCACCGGGATGCCGGCGGCCTGCGCCTTCTTCACGGCGGGCTCGATCGCCTTCGGGTCGGCCGCGTTCAGCAGAATCATGTCGACGTGCGCGGAGATGAAGTTGTCGATCTGCGTGAACTGCTTGTTCAGGTCGTAGTCGGCCGATACCGCGGTGACCTTGGCGTTCGGGTTCAGTGCCTTGGCCTGGGCTTCTGCTCCCTTGACGACGGTCACGAAGTACGGGTTGCCGAGCGAACCGACCGTGATGCCGATCGACTTCAACTGCTTGTCGGCCGCGTGCGCGGCGCAGGCGGCGAAGGCCAGCGTGCAGGCGAGGCCGGTTTGAAGCGCTTTGCTCCTGATCTTGAACATGTCGCGTTGTCTCCATTGGGTCCGGAAGGGCAAGGGCGCACGCGGACCCATCGTGCGCACCGGTTTTATCGGGAATTCACAACGATTCCGGATGCGGCCCGCTCAGGTGCGGGCGCCGCTCTGGCGGTAGCGATCGAGCGCGACCGCGCCGATGATCACGAGGCCCTTGATGATGTACTGCCAGATGTCGGACACGCCGAGCAGCACGAGCCCGTTGGTCAGCACGGCGATGATCAGTGCGCCGATCAGCGTGCCGACGATCGAGCCGACGCCGCCGACGAAGCTGGTGCCGCCGAGGATCACCGCGGCGATCGCGTCGAGTTCGTACGACTGGCCGAGCTGCAGGCCATTGGCCGCATAGAGCCGCGCGGCGGACATCAGTGCACCGAGGCCGGCGAGCAGGCCGGATGCCGCGTACACGAACAGTTCGATCGCGCGCACGTTGATGCCGGACAGGCGCGCGGCTTCCGGATTGCCGCCGACGGAGTAGATGCGCATGCCGAGTACCGTGCGGCGCAGGATGAACCACGACGCGGCGACGACGACGAGCGCGATCACGACGAGCCACGGCACGCCGAGGATCGAGCCGTTGCCGATGGCGGCAAACGGCAGTTGCGGATTGAAGATCGTCGTGTCGTTGCCGATCAGGCGGGCGATGCCGCGCACGGCGGTCAGCGCGCCGAGCGTGACGATGAACGGGGGCAGCCGGAGGAACGAGATCAGCGCCCCGTTGACGAGGCCGAACGCGAGGCCAATCGCGAGCGCGACCGGGACGCCGAGCCAGCCGAGACCGGGGATGTTCGACGCGATCAGCGCGCCGACCGCGGCGGCGGCGAGCACGGAGCCGACGGACAGGTCGATGCCGCCGGTGAGAATCACGAACGTCATGCCGGCGGCGAGCACGATGTTGATCGACGCCTGCTGTGCGACGATCGACAGGTTCTGCCAGCTGGCGAAGCCGTCGGTCATGAAGGCGAAGCCGATGCACAGCAGGACGAGCACGGGCAGCATGCCGGCCGTGCGCATCAGCGACTGGATGCGGGCGCGGCGATCACGGCGAGCTTGCGGCGCGCGGTCTCCGACCGGGGAGGCGGGCAAATTGGGCTGGTTCATGTCGGTATCTTGTCTCGAGGTAACGTGATCGGGCGATGCGACTCAGTGCGCATGTTCCTGTTCGGTTTGCGAACCGGTGGCGAGGGCAATGATGGCTTCCTGCGTGATGGGCTCGCCGTGTCCGCCGAGTTCGCCGGCGATCCTGCCTTCGCGCATCACGAGTACCCGGTCTGCGACGCCGATGATCTCGGGCAGCTCGCTCGAGATCACGATCACGCCGACGCCTTCGTTCGCGAGCGCGTTGATGATCCGGTAGATCTCCGATTTCGCGCCGATGTCGACACCGCGTGTCGGTTCGTCGAGGATCAAGACGCGCGGCTTCGTTTCAAGCAGTCGCGACAGCAGCACTTTCTGCTGATTGCCGCCGGACAGCGCGCCGACGTTCACGTTCGCATGGGGCACGCGGATCGACAGCGCGGCGATCGCGTCGCGCGCGCGCGTTGCGCCACGCGCGAGGTCCAGCACGCCGCCCGTGCGTGCGTCGCGGTTCGCGACCGCGATGTTGATGTTGTCGCGCACGCTCATGTCGAGGAACAGGCCCTGGCGCTTGCGGTCTTCGGTCAGGTAGACGAGGCCGGCGTCGATCGATTCGCGCGGCGAATGTGCGCCCAACGCGCGGTCGCCGAGCTTCACGTCGCCGCGCGTGCGCGCCTCCGCGCCGAAGATCAGCCGCGCGAGCTCGGTGCGGCCCGCGCCGACGAGCCCCGCGATGCCAAGCACTTCGCCCGAGTGCAGATCGAAGCTGCAGCCGCGCACGCGGCCGTCGTCGGCGACGTCGCGCACCGACAGCATCAGGTGGCCCGGGTCATACGGCGCGTGTTCCTTCTTGTAGAAACCCGAAATGTCGCGGCCGACCATCATGGCCACGAGCCGGTCGGCAGACAGCGATTCACGATCGAGCGTGCCCGCATACGTGCCGTCGCGCAGCACCGACACACGATCGGACAATTCGTAGATCTCCGCCATCCGGTGGCTGATGTAGATGATCGCGAGGCCTTCCTCGCGCAGCTGGCGGATCAGCGCGAACAGCTGGTCGGTTTCGCGCGACGACAGCGGCGTGGTCGGTTCGTCCATCACCAGAATGCGCGCCTTGGTGTGCACGGCGCGCGCGATCTCGACGAGCTGCTGCTCGGCGATCGACAGCGCACCGACCAGCGTGTTCGGGCCGAAGCTCGCGCCGAGACGCTTCAGCACGTCCTCGCAGCCGCGGGCCATCGCCACGCGATCGATCGTGCCGAAGCGCGTGCCGCCGCGGCGCAATTCGCGGCCGACGTAAATGTTCTCCGCGACGGTCAGGTTCGGCGCGAGGCACAGCTCCTGGTAGATCACCGCGACGCCGGCGTCGCGCGCGGCGAGCGGGCCGCCGATGACGATCGGCTCGCCGTCGATCAGGATCTGGCCGCCCGCGTCGGCCTGGTACGCGCCCGACAGGATCTTCATCAGCGTGGACTTGCCCGCGCCGTTTTCGCCCATCAGCGAGTGCACCTCGCCGGCGTAGACGGTGAGGCTCACGTTGTCGAGCGCACGCACGGCCGGGAACGTCTTGCTGATCCCGCGCATTTCGAGCAGCGGACGGGACGACTCAGTACGAGACATAGGTCGCCTCCTGGGTATCCACGCTTTCGCCTTTCAGGATGCCGGCGCGCGGGGAGAAGTTGAAGAACATCGGCAGCGTCGCCGCACCGATCGCGCCGGCATCCGGCCCGAACGAGCCGCGGATGAACACCGGCATCCCGCGGGCTTCCGGCGTGATGTCCGCGAGCGCCGCGCTCAGGCGTTTCATCAGTGCATCGAGCAGTCCGGCGTCGGTGTCCGAGTCGAGGACGACGACCGGCGAATCGGTTACCGACAGCACTGCCCGCAAGGCGGGTGCGAGCGCGTCGACGCAGTCGTCGATCCATTCGCCGACGGCCGGTACGCCGCGCGCGATGCACGCTTCGAGATCCGCACGCGATTCGACGGCCTCGCCGCTGTGGCGCAGATGGCGGATCAGCGCGCTCAGCGACGCGCGCGTGAGCAGGATGTCCCATGCGCCGCGCGGCGCCGGTGCCGACGGCAGACGGCTCGGCGGCACCGGCATCACCGCGAAGTCGCCGGCATTGCCGGTGCTGCCGCGCAGGCAGTCGCCGTCGACCGCGATCCCGCCGCCGATCACGGGCCCGAGGAACAGATAGATGAAATCGTCGCGCTGGCGGCCGCAGCCGTAGAACAGCTCGGCGATCGCGGCCGCATTGCCGTCGTTCTCGCTGAACACCGGCAGCGAGATCGCGCGGCCGAGCTCGGCGGCGAAATCGACTTCGGCCCAGGCGCGGAACGCGTCGGCCGGCAGGCCGAGTTCGCGCAGCCAACTGCCGAGGTTGAACGGCTGCGCGACGCCGACGCCGGTCAGTCGCTCGCGGTCGCGCGTGGGCAGGAGTTCCTGCATCGCGTCGATATCGCGGCGCACGATCTCGAGTACGGTCGCGGGCGGTGGAAGCAGGGTGTCGTGCGAACGGCGGCCGATCACGTCGCCCGCGAAGTTCACGAGCGCGGTTTCGATACGCATCCGGTCGAGCCGCACGCCGATACCGAACGCGCCGCTCGGGGCGAGCCGGATGAGCGATGCCGGCTGACCGCGCTGGCCTTCGACGCGGCGGCCGGTGAACTCGATCAGCTTGGCGTCGGTGAGCGAAGCGATGATGCTGCCGACCGCGGTGCCGGTCAGATTCGCGAGGCGGGCGAGGTCTGCCTTCGACGCGTTGCCGGCGCGCCGCAGCGCCTTGAGCAGCAGGCGCTCGTTGTAGCGGCGCACGTTGACCGAATTGCTGCCCTGGCCGATGTGCAGACTCCTCATGACGATGTCTCCTGTACGGGGGGGGCTTGCTAGCCGTACTATTAATTAAATCATGGTGATTTATTTAAACCTGAGCCGCGCGAAATGTCAGCCTAGGGAAATCCCGGAATGGGTCCGGGTTTGCCGCTCGAGCCGCCCTCGGCAACCATGCGGGATGGCGGCAAGAAACGTCTCGGGTCACGCGACCTTGACCGCGAGACGACGGCCTGGCAACAGTGCGTGAGCAGCTGCCCGGATTATTTTGCGGACGTATCCTCGGTCGGAAATTCGCGGCGAGCCGATCCAAGACAGCGGCGCGCACTTGAAGCAAGCGGCGCGTTCGAACTGGGAGGGATCGAATCGCCATCGGACGTGAACGTTTGACATCGTGAAATCTGAATCTGCCTCGGCATTGGGCTTTGCCGCGCCCCAGGAAAGAACCGGCACGCCTCACTCCTTGTTCGAGGATCTCTACGCGATGATCGTCGGCATGGCATTCGTCGTCACCGGCCTGGTGCTGCTGAAGGCCGCCGGGCTTGTCACGGGCGGAATTGCGGGCATTGCGCTGCTTGCGGCGTCTATCTTTCCGCTGCCGGTCGGCCTGATATTCACGCTCGTGAATATCCCGTTCTTCATCTTCGCCTACTTTGTGATGGGGCGCGCTTTGCGATCAAATCGACGGTCGCGAGTTGCGGCATCACCGTTGCGTTGATGGCGATGCCTGGAACCCTGACCATTGCGTACGTCAGTCCGCTTTTTGCAGCATTTACCGGCGGTACGTTGTGCGGCATGGGCATTCTCGCGCTTGCGCGGCACGGTGTCGGTGTCGGCGGGACAGGTATCGTGACCCTATGGCTGCAACGCGAGCGCGGCATCAACGCGGGCATTACGCAGTTGTGCATTGACGCCACCATTCTGCTGGTGTCCATGTTGACGATACCGGCCGGCCGTGTTGGTTGGTCGGCGCTCAGTGCCGTGGCAGTGAGCGGAATGATCGTGGCATGGCACCGCCCGGGACGTTATACCGGTATCACGCAGTGATGCCAGCCTTGGCGGCCTGGACGAGGCACGGTCAACCGAAGCCGTGGTCAGTCGGACACCGAAAATTCGAGCATCTCGTCGAGCGTGGCCGGACGATGCCCGAGAAATCCCTGCGCGTAGTCAATGCCGATCTCGCGCAATAGCCGCTCGACGCTCTCCGTCTCGACGAATTCGGCCACGGTCCGCTTGCCGGTGGCGTGGGCGATTGTCTGGATGCAGCGCACGGTCGCCTGGTCGACCGGATCGGAAACCAGGTTTCGAATGAACTGCCCGTCGATCTTCAGGTAATCGACCGGCAGAATCTTCAGGTACCCGAACGATGAGGCTCCGCTACCGAAATCGTCGAGCGCGAAGCGAATCCCGCAGCCTTTCATCGAGTCGAAGAACGCCATTGCATCGCCGAGATTCGTGATCGCCGTGGTTTCAGTGATTTCGAAGCACAATTTTTCCTGGTCGAACGGGATGTCGCCGAGCAGGTCGAGAACGTATCGATGGAAATTCCGATCACCGATCGACTGCCCCGAAAGATTGATTCCGATGCTGCCGACGTGTCGGAGTGCATCCCGATGGCGTGCCATCCATTCGAACACTTGCCGCACGACCCAGCGGTCAATTCGCGTGATCAAATGAAACCGCTCTGCGGAGGAAAGGAACGCTGCCGCCGGGATCAGTGCGCCGTCATCGTCGCGCATTCGGATCAATATCTCGCCATGAATCAAGCCTTCAGGATGGTTCAGCGACCGAATCTGCTGCCAGTGCAACTCGAAGCGGCCTTCGTCGAGCGCCTGCTCGATGCGCCGGGCCCATTGCATATCCTTCTGGTGAGCGACGATCTTCCGATCGTCCGAGAAAAACAGGTGAACGCGGTTGCGTCCTTCTGTTTTCGCCGCATGGCAGGCACTGTCGGCGGCCTGCAGGATGTTTGCCGTGTTGTGCCAGCGTCGGTCGATGGGAACGAGACCGATGCTTGCGCCTGCCTGAAAATGCCGGGTACCGTGCGCGAAGCGAAATGCATCGACCCGCTGACATATTTTTTGGGCAATCCCGAATGCCGCGTCGATCGAGCAGTCCTCGAGAATCAAGCCAAACTCGTCTCCGCCGAGTCGTGCAAGCGTATCTCGCTTGCGGATCAGTTTCTGGATCAGTTCGGAAATCTGCTTCAGCATGCGATCGCCCGCCGCATGGCCGGCCGCGTCGTTGACGATCTTGAACTGGTCGAGGTCAATGAACATCAGCGCATGTTCGGCGCCAAGGTTCATCGCGGATTCATGTGCGCACCGGAGACGGTTGGCGAACTCGTCACGGTTCAGGAGGCCCGTGAGCGTATCGTGCGTTGCCCGGTAGGTCAGCTCGCGACTGATTTGAAACTGTTCCGATACGTCGCGGAACACGAGCACGACCCCAAGCGTTGCGCCGGCGGCGTCCTTGATCGGTGCGGCCGAATTCTCGATGTGGTAATCGTGTCCGTCACGGCTGATCAACAGCGCATGTTCGATCACGTCGGTGTCGCGACCTTCCATCAGGCAAGCCTGCACGGGACTCCGGGCCCGCTGCATGCTGAACGCGTCAACAATGTGAAACACCTGCTCCGAAGGTTGTCCGGAGGCGTCGGCGTTGGTCCAGCCGGTCAATCTCTCGGCGGCAGGGTTGAGGTACTGGATGCGGCCGGCAGCGTCGGTCGTGATCACGGCGTCGCCGATCGAATGCAGTGTGGCCCGCAATCGCTCGTATTGCTCGGCGAGCGGCGACTGCGCGCGCTTTCGCTCCGTGACGTTCTCCACGCTGGCGGGCAATGCATGAAGTTGGCTTTTCATTTTGCTAACGAGTGTGGCTTTTCGGCTGGTCGGGCCGCGTGCGTCGGTGTCGTCGAAACACCGTGCTCGACGATCTGGATGGCTTTTAAATGATTCGTATGACTGATTATATGGCTGACTGAAGTGGGTGCCGTGCAGGCCTTTAGATATAACGTAGGTCGGATCCGCCACGTTCGTGCACTTTTCGACCAGGAGACCTGATGCCTGACGACGCGGTGCCGGAAGCCGGCATGTCGATTCATGTCGTCAGGCTTCCGTATTGACCAGATCCTCCAGCGCGACGCCGCGAAAGGGTTTGATCGACTTCAGCACGATATAGCTCGACAGGTTGCTGACCTGCGGGCCGATCTTCAGCAACTCGTCGGACAACATCTGGTACGCGGAGATATCCGGGCACACGAAATGCACGAGATAGTCGATCGGCCCGCTGACCTTCGTGCATTCGACGACGAAGCGCATCGACAGCACCATCTCCTCGAACACGTGAAAATCCTCGAGTGCGTGGTTCTTCAACGTCACCGCCGCAATCACGTCGACGTGCCGGCACACCTTCGATAAGGCGATGTGCGCTTGATAGCAGGAAATGATCTGCGAGCGCTCGAGCCGGCGGATCCGGTTCAGGCATGCGCTCGCGGACAGGCCGATCGTGTCGGCGAGCTCCTGATTCGTGGCGCGGCCGTCCAGCTGAAGCCGCCTCAGGATGCGTAGATCTGTCTGATTCAGAGCGACGGTGCCCTCATCATCCTTCATCACCACACTCCCGATCGTTACACACCGATTCATACGTGACGCGCTATCGCGCTGATGCGGATCATACGTCCGCCGCGAAAAAGCGCAAGCCGCCAGTTTCAAGGGGGCGGCGAGACGAATCGCGACGATGTCGAAAGCTATTTACCCGAACCATCAGGGAAAGAAAAGCGACATGCAAAATTCGACTGGCATGTCGAGAAAATGTCATGAATGCGCGCAGTGTCGGGTATGCATTTTTTCATGTCGTGTGCGGTGTGGGAAGGCGATCGGTGCGCACCGATGCGCCGCAGAAGATTCTGTTCCCGGGGTGCGCGCCGAATGCATGAATTGCCGAATGAGGGATTTATTTCGACGGGATTTTCTATTGGTCCGATGTGGTTATTTTCCTGCAAGGTTATCGGATCAATGGAAGCGTTTTCGGAGAAATGGCGATGCGCAATGCTCCATCCATCAGGCAGCGACTGGCGCGCAAAAAGCCGATCGATGCACTCGTCGTCGACGCTGGCAACACGGTCGATCGCGCGCGTGTGGTCGATCCACGCGCGGGTGTCGCGACGACGGTCGAGTTCGAGCGCGTGCGCGAGATCTCGCAGGCGCTGATCGGCGAGCGCGACCACGTGCTGCGCATGACGGCGATCAACTTCCGCGCGGCGCTGTCGAGCCGCAAGCTGAACGCAGCGCAGCTCGCCGCCAACCGCCGTTCCGCGCTCGCGCGCGACTATGGCGTGAAGGCCGGCCCGGGTTCGCAACTGATGCTGCTCGGCTCGTCGCCGCTGCGCGCGGGTTCGCCGTTGTTCGGTGACATCCTGCTGGGCTGCAAAGGGCCGGTCGGGATCATCGCGTCGGCGTCGGCCGATCCGCGCAACGAGGGGCGCGCCTACCGGCAAGCGTTCGCGCGGCACGGGATCGATGCGATCGACTTCGACGTGACGATCGACAACATCGACCGGATCGCGGCCGATTCCGCGATCGTCGAGCGAATCGCCGCGCTGAAGACGATCGTGATCACGGGCGGCAACCAGATCCGGCTCGTCGAGTCGTTGCTGCATCGCGGGGAGGTGACGCCGGTGCTGCTCGCGATCGTGCGTGCATACGCGGCGGGCGCGACGATCATCGCGGCCAGCGGCGCCGCGTCGGCGCTGTCCGGCTTCATGATCGCGGGCGGCACGACGTACGAGGCGCTGCGCTTCGGCATCGCGTCCGACATGGGCCGGCGCGGCCTCGTGATCCAGCAGGGGCTCGGCTTCTTCGGCGGCGCGATCGTCGACCAGAACCTTTCGTCGGCGCGGCGGCTCGGCCGCCTGATCGTCGCGTGCGCGGAGGAGGGGTTCGGTACGGCCTGGGCATCTGCGAGGACAGCGGCGTGATCGCCAATCACGACAACTCCATGCTGACCGTGGTCGGCGCGCACGGCGTCGTACTGGTCGAGATCGACCAGATGCATACCGAATCGCAGGGCGACGACTTCATCGCGCCGGGCACGACGCTGTCGTTCGCGATGCCGGGCGATCTCGTCGACCTGAACACCGGCACGATCTTCCGCAACGAGCCCGTCGAGTACGCCAAGGCGGCGCTCAGCGGGCTCGTCGAAGGGGGGGCGATGCGTGTGCGGCGCGCGACGCCGGCGGCGATCCGGACGTCCCGCTGGACAGTCCGATCGCGCTGCGGTTCTCGGCGCTCGAGGCGGGCCGCGGCATTCTCGACATCGAGAGCATCCGCGATCACGGCGGATGAACCCGACACCGCGCGGTCGGGTGACCGCGCGGCGATCCTGAATCAGGAGAAGACATGGAAAACATCACTGACGCAATGCAGGCCCAGCCGGCCTGCCGCGTCGACCTCCCGCTGCCGCCGAACGCCGACGGCACGTCCCACGTCGTGTCGACGTTCCGTTACGGCAATCCCGGCGCGCGGCCGAAGGTCTATATGCAGGCCGGCCTGCATGCGGACGAGTTCCCGGGGATGCTGGCGCTGAAGTGCCTGCGCGACATGCTGGACGACGCGGCCGCGCGCGGGCGGATCGTCGGCGAGATCGTGCTCGTGCCGCAGGCCAATCCGATTGGCCTGTCGCAGCACGGCGACGGCCTTCTGCTCGGCCGCTATGACGGTGAGACGGGCAGCAATTTCAATCGCGACTACCCCGATCTCGCCCAGCTGACGGGCGACGCGCTCGCCGGCCGGCTCGGCACGGACGCGGCCGCGAACGTCGCGACGATCCGCGACGAGATGCGCAAGGCGCTCGACGGGTGGTACACGCCGACGGCAGTCGGCGCGCTGCGCCGCACGCTGCTGACGCTCGCCCACGACGCCGATTTCGTGTTCGACCTGCACGCGGACAACGACGCGCTGAAGCACATGTACGTCGGTACGAAACTGTGGCCGGACGCGCTCGACATCGCGGCGGAGGTCGACGTGCGGGCGGTGCTGCTCGCCGACGTGTCGGGCGGCCACCCGTTCGACGAGGCATGCTGCGGGCCGTGGTGGGCGCTCGGCGAACGCTTCCCCGACGCGGCGATTCCGTCCGCGTGCCTGGCCACGACGCTCGAGCTGGGCAGCAACAACGACGTCGATTTGCGCGACGCGCAGGACCAGGCCGCCGCGCTGTACCGGCTGCTCGAGCGGCGTGGCATCGTCGAGGGGCCGACCGACGGCGAGCCGCCGCGCCGGCGTTGCGACGCAACGAGTCTCACCGCGATGGAGCAGGTCAAATCGCCCGTGACGGGACTCGTTGCGTACCGGTTGCGCCTGGGCGACAGGGTACGGGCGGGCGACGTCGTCGCAACGATCATCGATCCGCTCGGCGAGAGCGTCGATGTCGAAGCGACGACTGACGGGCTGCTGTTCGCGCGGCACAACCAGACCTATGCGTGGCCGGGGAAGATCATCGGCAAGATCGCCGGCGAGACGCCGATCGCCGCGCGGCTGGAAGGGCCGTTGCTGAGCGACTGAGCATGGATCACGGGTGGGGCGCGTTCCACGCGCCCCACCCGTGCTCGCCGGGATCGGCGATGCGATCTCAGCGGAGCGGATCGTCCGCGAGGTGGGTGTGCCAGATATCGCGCGCATACTCCGCAATGGTCCGGTCGGACGAAAACGCACCCATGTTCGCGACATTGGCGATGGCCTTCGCCGTCCACTCGCCGGCATCGCGGTACGCCGAATCGACGGCATCCTGTGCCGTGACATAGCTTTCGTAATCGGCCAGCAACAGGTAATGGTCTCCCCAGTTGACGAGCGCATCGAAGATCGCATGGAAGCGCGTCGGATCGTCGGGTGAGAAATGACCATCCCGGATCTGTTCCAGCGCATGCTTCAGTTCGGCATTTCGATCGCAGTAGCCGAGCGGGTGATAGCCATGCGCACGGATCGCGTCGATCTCGGCCGCGGTATGGCCGAAGATGAAGATGTTGTTCGCACCGACTTTCTCGCGAATTTCGACATTGGCGCCGTCCAGCGTGCCGATCGTCAACGCACCGTTCAGCGCGAATTTCATGTTGCCGGTGCCGGACGCCTCCGTGCCGGCGGTGGAGATCTGTTCGGACAGATCGGCGGCGGGAATGATCAGCTCCGCGAGGCTTACGCTGTAGTTCGGAATGAACACCACCTTGAGCCGGTCGCCGATGCGCGGGTCGTTGTTCACCTTGTCCGCGACGGCGTTGATGAGGTGAATGATCTGCTTGGCCATGTGATACGCGGACGCGGCCTTGCCCGCGAAGATGACGGTGCGCGGTACCCAGTCCGCATCCGGCTCCGCCAGGATCCGGTTGTAGCGGGTGATGACGTGCAGCAGGTTCAGCAACTGGCGCTTGTATTCGTGGATGCGCTTGACCTGGACGTCGAACAGCGACGCAGGGTCGATCGCCAGCCCCAGGTGCTTGCCGATCCAGTCCACCAGGCGGCGCTTGTTGTCGAGCTTGGCGGCGCGGAACGCGGCCGCAAACGCGGTATCGTCGGCAAGGTCCTCGATGGCCTGCAACCGGTCGAGCCGGCGCCGCCAGTCGCGCCCGATCCGGCTGTCGATCAGCGCCGACAGCGACGGGTTGGCCTGCGACAGCCAGCGCCGCGGCGTGATGCCGTTGGTCTTGTTGTTGAAGCGCTCCGGAAACACGCGGGCGAAGTCGGCGAAGATCGACTGTTTCATCAGTTCGGAATGCAGTTGCGACACGCCGTTGACCTTGTGGCTCGCGACAACCGCCAGATAGGCCATGCGCACGCGCCGCTCGCCGTGTTCGTCGATGAGCGACAGGCGGCGCATCAGATCGACATCGGTACCGAATCGCGCCGTGACCTGCGCCAGCGTCTCGGCGTTGATTTCGAAGATGATCTTCAGGTGGCGCGGCAGCACGCGGCCGAGCGTGTCCACGGGCCAGGTCTCCAGTGCTTCATGCATCAGGGTGTGGTTCGTGTACGAGAACACGCGCTGCGTCAGCGCCCATGCACGGCGCCACGGCACCTCGTGTTCGTCGATGAGGATTCGCATCAGCTCCGGAATCGCCAGCACCGGATGCGTGTCGTTCAGATGGATCGCGACGCGCTCGGGCAGCTTGTCGAAATCGACGTGGTTCGACAGGTAGCGGCGGACCAGATCCTGCAGGCTCGCCGAGACGAAGAAATACTCCTGCCTGAGCCGAAGTTCACGCCCGGCGGACGTGGAATCGTCCGGATAGAGCACGCGCGACACGTTTTCCGAGTGATTCTTGTTTTCGACCGCGTCGAAGTAATTGCCGCGATTGAAGGCGGCCAGATTGATCTCGTCGCTTGCCTTCGCGGACCAGAGGCGCAGCGTATTGGTCGCTTCGGTCGCATAACCGGGCACGATCGCGTCGTAGGCCATGGCGAGCACATCCTGGGTGTCAAGCCAGCGTGTGCGGTCGCCTTCCTGCTCGACGCGGCCGCCGAACCGAACCTGGTATTGCACCTCCGGGCGCGGGAACTCCCACGGGTTGCCGTCGACCAGCCAGTAGTCGGGGCTTTCGACCTGTCGGCCATCGACGATCTGCTGCCGGAACATCCCGTAGTCGTAGCGGATCCCGTAGCCGAAGCCCGGCACGCCGAGCGTGGCCATCGAATCCAGGAAGCATGCGGCAAGCCGGCCGAGGCCGCCATTGCCCAGTGCGGCGTCGTGTTCGAAGTCCGTGATCCGGCCGAAGTCGACGTCGAGTTCGGCCAGCGCCTGTTTCACATTGGCATGGATGTCGAGGGCGAGCAGCGCATTGGTAAAGCTGCGGCCAATCAGGAATTCCATCGACAGGTAATACACGCGCTTCACGTCCTGCGCGTACTGGGCGCGCGTGGTCTGCATCCAGCGTTCGACCAGGCGGTCGCGTACCGCGAGCGCGGTGGCCTGCAGCCAGTCTTGCGGGCGGGCGGTGACAGGGTCCTTGCCGACCGCATAGATCAGCTTGTTGGAGATCGAGTGCTTGAGCGCGGTGACATCGCTCGACAGCTTGTCGTACTTGAATTCGTTGAGGTTCATGGCGTGCTCATGTGATTGATGCGGCGGGGCCGCGTCGCGGGTCGCGGCCGCCTGCGTGCCTGATGCGCGGATCGCGCGGTCAGGCGAGGTTCCGATAGATCGACAGGAATTGCGCGGCAGTGCGATCCCAGCCGAAGTCCTGGCGCATCGCGGCCTTCTGCACCTGCTTCCAGTCGGCCTTGCGGCCGAACAGCGCAAACGCGCGGCGGATCGCGGCGTCGAGATCCGCTGCGTCGAATCGGTCGAACACGAAGCCGGTCGCCGTTGCGTCGGCGATGTTCTCGAGCGAACAGTCCACCACCGTATCCGCGAGGCCGCCGACCCGCCGCACGAGCGGCAGCGTGCCGTATTTCAGGCCGTAGAGTTGCGTAAGGCCGCAGGGCTCGAACCGTGACGGCACGACGATCACGTCGCTGCCGGCGACGATGCGATGCGACATGGCTTCGTCATAGCCGATCACGACGGCCACGGAGCCGGGATGCGCCGCCGCCGCTTCGCGGAAGGCCCGCTCGAGTTCGGCGTCGCCGCTGCCGAGCAGCACGAGCTGCCCGCCGCGACGCACCAGTTCGGGCAACGCGGCAAGCATCAGCGGCAGGCCTTTCTGCTCGGTCAGGCGGCTCACGATGCCGAACAGTGGCGCGGCGGTCTGGACGGCAAGCCCGACTTCCTGCTGCAGCGCGGCCTTGCACTTGAGCTTGCCGGGCAGCGCGGCCGACGTGGTCGGTGAGTAGGTCGCGGCGATGAGCGGGTCGGTGGCCGGGTTCCAGACCGATTCGTCTACACCGTTCAGGATGCCGGACAGGTTGCCGGCGCGTTGCAGGAGCAAGCCGTGCAGTCCACAGCCCTGCTCGACCGACTGGATTTCGCTCGCATAGGTCGGGCTGACGGTTGTGATCCGATCGGCGTAGTACAGGCCGGCTTTCAGGAACGACACCTGGCCGTGGAACTCCAGCCCGTTGACGTCGAAGAATGCGCCCGGCAGGTCCAGCTCGCCGAACGTATGGGCGGGAAATACGCCCTGGTACGCGAGGTTGTGGACGGTGAGCACGCTCGTTGCGGCGCGGTGTCCCGTGGCCAGTTCAGCCGCCCGCAGATAGGCCGGTGCGAGGCCGGCATGCCAGTCGTGGCAGTGCACGACGTTCGGGCGCCAGAACGCATCGAGCCCGTGCGCGACGCGCGCGGCCACCCAGCCGAGCAGCGCGAATCGGCGGTGATTGTCGCCGTACGGATGCTTGTTGGCGTCGGCATAGGGGCCGCCGGGCCGATCGTACAGCCCGGGTGCGTCGACCATATAGATCGCGACGTCGCTGTCGGGCAGCAGGCCGTGATACAGGCGAATGTCGCCGCTCCCGGCCCACGATGGCAGTTCGGCGACGAGCTGGCGGTTCCGGATGCCGTCGCGAAACGCCGGGAAGCCGGGGACCAGCAGGCGCGCATCGCAGCCTGCCGCGGCCTGTGCGGCTGGCAACGCCCCGGTCACGTCGGCGAGACCGCCGGTTTTCAGCAGTGGGTAGACTTCCGTGCAAACGTGTAGCACGCGCATGATGGGTCCTCCTGGATGGGTTTGCCCGGCGTATCGTGGTGCGCGATCACGCATCACAAGCCCTTCAGCATGTTTTTCGTCACCAGCACCACACCGCCGTCGGTGCGGTGAAAGCGCCCGGCGTCGAGTTCGGCGTCTTCACCGATCACGGTGCCTTCGGGAATCTGGCAGCCGCGATCGATGACGACCTTGCTCAGCCGGCAGTTCGCGCCGATATCGGCGCCGGGGAGGATGACTGCCTGGTCGATCGTGCAGAACGAATGGATGCGGACCTTCGAAAACAGCACCGAGTTGGAGACGTGGGAACCGGACACGATGCACCCGCCCGACACCAGCGTGTTGAAGGCCACGCCCGACTGGCCATCCTGGTCGTGCACGAACTTCGCTGGCGGAAGCTGTTCCTGGTGTGTCCAGATCGGCCAGTCGCTGTCATAGATATTGAGTTCCGGCGTGGTCGACGCGAGATCGAGGTTCGCGGCCCAGAACGCATCGACCGTGCCGACGTCGCGCCAGTAGGGCGCCTCGCGGCTGGCCGCAGGGACGCACGACAGATTGAGTGGATGGGCGACGGCGCCGCCGTCGGCGACGACGCGCGGAATGATGTCCTTGCCGAAGTCGTGGCTCGACTCGGCATTCGCCAGGTCTTCCTCGAGGAGCCGGTACAGGTACTGCGCATTGAACACGTAGATGCCCATGCTCGCGAGCGCCACCTCGGGCTTGCCGGGCATCGCGGGCGGATCGGCGGGCTTTTCGACGAACGCGTCGATCTTGCGCGTTTCGTTGACTGCCATCACGCCGAACGCGGTCGCCTCTGCCCGTGGCACCTCGATACAGCCGACCGTGCAGCCGGCGCCGGATTCGACGTGATCGAGCAGCATCTGCGAGTAGTCCATCTTGTAGATGTGGTCGCCGGCCAGCACCAGCACGTACTCGGGTGCATACGAGCGGATGATGTCGAGATTCTGAAAGACGGCGTCCGCGGTGCCGCGATACCAGTGCGCCTCGCCCACGCGCTGCTGGGCCGGCAGCAGGTCGACGAATTCGTTCATCTCGCCGCGCAGGAAGCTCCAGCCGCGCTGCAGGTGACGCAGCAGCGAATGCGACTTGTACTGCGTCACCACGGCGATGCGGCGCAGGCCCGAGTTCACGCAGTTCGACAGCACGAAATCGACGATGCGGAATTTCCCGCCGAAGTAGACGGCGGGTTTCACGCGCTGGTCGGTCAGTTGATGCAGGCGCGAGCCGCGCCCGCCAGCGAGCACGAGTGCGACGGTACGGTTCCCGAGTTGCCGGGCGCTGATGGTGCTGTCGATGGTCTCGTTCATTTTTAGCTCTCCTAATCCTATGTCTCGGGATAGTTATTGAGGGAATGTGCTGTACGACGACGGGTTCAGGTTACGACTGTCGGGGCGCTCCTTCCGGTGCGCGTCATGATTTCGGCGATGCCATTGGCGATTTCGATCAGGCCGGCCAGCGCCTCCTGGGTGGGAACGTCGTGGTTCGCGCAATCAGGCTCGAATTTCTCGAGGTAGATCCGCAGTGTGGCGCCGTCGGTTCCGGTTCCGGACAGGCGGAATACCATTCGCGAGCCGTCGGTGAACACGATGCGGATGCCTTGTCGGCGCGAAACCGAGCCGTCCACCGGATCCGTATACGCAAAGTCGTCGGCCGTCGAGACCGTATAGCCGCCGAGGGCTCGGCCCGGCAAGCCGGCCAGCTTGCCGCGCAGGTTCTCCATCAGGTCTCCGGCTGCCTTGCTGTCGAGCGCCTCGTAGTCGTGCCGCGAGTAGAAATTGCGGCCGAAGCGTGCCCAGTGTTCGCGCACCAGCGTCTCGACGGACTGTCCCGTGACGGCCAGGATGTTCAGCCAGAACAGCACGGCCCACACGCCATCCTTCTCGCGGATGTGGTTCGATCCGGTGCCGTAGCTCTCTTCGCCGCACAAGGTCGCCACGCCGGCGTCGAGCAGGTTGCCGAAGAATTTCCAGCCGGTCGGCGTTTCGTAGCAACGCACGCCCAGTCCGGCCGCGACGCGGTCGACCGCCGTCGAAGTCGGCATCGATCGTGCGATGCCCTTGAGCCCCTGACGATAGCCGGGCGCGAGCGTCGCATGAGCGGCGAGGAGGGCGAGGCTGTCCGACGGCGTGACCGGGAACCCGCGCCCGACGATCATGTTGCGATCGGCATCGCCGTCCGAGGCCGCGCCGAAATCGGGTGCAGCTTCGCCGCTCATGCAGGCGATGAGGTCCGCGGCGTTCACGGGGTTGGGATCGGGATGCAGGCCGCCGAAATCCTCGCGCGGTTCGCCGTTGACCACCGTGCCGGCCGGCGCGCCGAGCCTGTCCTCGAGCATCGCCTTCGCATACGGGCCGGCGATTGCGTTCATGGCATCGAAGCGCATCGTGAAGCCGCGTGCGAACAGCGCGCGGATCGCGTCGAAATCGAACAGGTCGCGCATCAGTTCGGCATGATCGGCGACCGGGTCGATGACTTCCACCGACGTGTCTTCCATCTGCGATTCGCCGAGCACGTCGAGGTCGATGTCGGACGCGTCGCTGATCCGGTATGTGCCGATCACCGTCGTCCTCGCGTAGATCGCGTCGGTCACGCCCTCGGGGGCGGGGCCACCGTTGCCGATGTTGTACTTGATGCCGAAATCGCCGTCCGCGCCGCCCGGGTTGTGGCTCGCCGACAGCACGATGCCGCCGTAAGCACGATGCTTGCGTATCGCGGTGCTGATCGCCGGGGTGGAGAACAGGCCGCCGCGTCCGACCAGCACCTTGCGAAAGCCGTGCGCAGCGGCCATCTTGACGATGGTCTGGATCGCGATGCGGTTGTGGAATCGGCCATCGCCGCCGAGTACCAGGATCTGGCCGCGGGATCCCTCGAGCGAGTCGAAGATCGACTGCACGAAATTTTCGAGATAGCCCGGCTGGCTGAATACGGCCACTCGCTTGCGCAGGCCCGATGTGCCGGGACGCTGGCCTGGAAACGGCTGCGTCGTCAACGTCAGGATTGCCATTCTTTCTCCTCCTTTACGGTTGAAGCGGCTCCGAAGCGGTTTCGGAACGTCGCATCGGGAAATTGCGGTCCGCTTTCAGTGCACGGGTGCGGTCAGCAGGACCGCGTGCGCCGGCACGACGACGCGCCCGTATAACGTGCGCGGCGGGGCCGCGGGCTCGGCGCTGTCCAGCAGCGCGCGCCAGGTGCCGGGCGGCAACCCGAACTCGACCGGCTCGGCCGCGGCATTGACGAGCAGCAGGCATGGGTCGCCATCGTCCGCGCCGGCCAGCCTGATCCCGACACTGCGGCGCGCTTGGTCGGCCCAGTCGGGCGTGGTCATCGCGGTGCCGTCGGGCTTGAGCCACGCGAGATCGGATACGCCGTCGGCTCGCGGCGCGCCGTCGTACCAGGTCGGGTGACGCAACGCACCGAGGCGCTTTCGCAGTGCGAGCAGCGTGCCGACGTATTCGGCGAGTGCGTGGTCTCCATGCGCCCAGTCGAGCCAGCTCGTCGCGTTGTCCTGGCAATAGCCGTTGTTGTTGCCGTGCTGCGTATGACCGATCTCGTCGCCTGCGAGCAGCATCGGCGTGCCTTGCGAAAACACCAGCGTGGCCAGCAGCGCGCGTTTCAGGCGTGCGCGCAGCGTGCGGACGGTGGCGTCGTCGGTCGGGCCTTCCACGCCGCAATTCCAGCTGAAATTGTGCGTATGGCCGTCGCGGTTGCCCTCGCCGTTGGCTTCGTTATGCTTGACGTCATAGCTGACCAGATCCTGAAGCGTGAACCCGTCGTGCGCCGTGATGAAGTTCACGCTCGCGCCCGGCCCCCGCATGCCATATCGAAACAGGTCGCTGGAGCCCGCGAAGCGCGTCGCGAATTCGCCGAGCGACGTGTTGCCGCGCAGCCAGAAATCGCGCATCGCATCGCGATAGCAGTCGTTCCATTCGAGCCATTCGCCAGGAAAGTGGCCGAGCTGATAGCCGTCGGGCCCGAGATCCCACGGTTCGGCAATGAGCTTGACGCGCGCGAGCACGGGATCCTGCCGGATCGCGGCGAACAGCGTGGCGTGCGTCGAGAAGTCGCGCGCGCCGCGGCCCAGCAGCGGTGCGAGGTCGAACCGGAAGCCGTCGACGTGCATCTCGGTGACCCAGTAGCGCAGCGAATCCATGACGAGTTGAAGCACGCGGGGCTCGGACAGGTCGAGGCAGTTGCCGCAACCGGTCCAGTTTTCGTAAAGCGCCGGATTGTCGGGCCGGAGCCGGTAGTAAAGCGCGTTGTCGATGCCGCGCAAGCTCAGCGTCGGCCCGTGCTCGTCGGTTTCGGCGGTATGGTTGTACACGACGTCGAGTACGACCTCGATGTCGCGTGCATGGAGCGCCTTGACCATGTCACGGAATTCGCTGATCGGCGTGGTGCCGGCCCGGCCGGACCAGTAGCGCGATTCCGGCGCAAAGAATGCAATGCTCGAATAACCCCAATAGTTGGAAAGCCCGGCATGCTGAAGCCGCGCTTCGTCCGCGCGGTGATGCACGGGAAGCAGGCTGACGGTCGTGATGCCGAGCGACTGCAGGTAGTCGAGCGAGGCAGCGCACGCGACGCCGGCGTAGCTGCCGCGCATGCGCTTGGGTACGTCCGGGTGCAGTTGCGTGAACCCCTTGACGTGCATCTCGTACAGCACCGTTTCGGCGAGCGGTACGCGCGGCGGCGCGTCGTTTCCCCAGCCGTAGGGCTCGTGCACGACCCGGGCCTTGAGTGCGATGGCGCCATTGTCGAGCGGATCGGCCCGGCTCGCGTCGGTGGCACACGCGCCGCGGAACGCAGGCTCGCCGCGATAGCGACCGACGACGCTGCGTGCGTACGGGTCGAGCAGCACCTTGTCCGGATTGAAACGATGGCCGGCATCCGGCGCATGGGGCCCGGCGACGCGATAGCCATAGACGAGCCCCGGCTCGGCCGTCTCGAGATAGCCGTGCCAGACATCGTGCGTGCGGCCCGGCAGCGCCACGCGCATGTGTTCCCGGCAACCTTCCGGATCGAACAGGCACAGCTCGACCGCTTCGGCATGCGGGGCAACCAGCGCGAAGTTGACCCCGCAGCCGTCCCAGTGCGCGCCAAGCGGGTAGGGCACGCCGGGCGTCAGAATATCAGCGACTTGCATGGCGTCACCCTTCGAGCTTCAGCATGATCGTGGCGAGCGGCGGAACGACGAGGCTGAGCGAGCAGTCCCGTCCATGCGACGCGATCGCCTCGGTATGGCACTCGCCGTTGCTGACGCCGCTGCCGCCGTAGCAGATGGCGTCGCTGTTGACGATCTCGCGATAGCGTCCCGGCTGCGGCACACCGATTCGGTAGGCATGCCTCGGCACCGGCGTGAAGTTGCAGATCACCAGCACGCATTCGCCGTCGGCTGCTTTCCGGATGAACGAGAACACGGAGTTGTCGCGATCGTCGGCGGCAATCCATTCGAAGCCGTGCGCGTCGAAATCGACCTCATGCAGCGCCGGCTCGCGCCGCAGCACCGCGTTCAGGTCGCGCACGAACTGCTGCACGCCGCGATGCAACGGATACTGGAGCAAATGCCAATCGAGGCTCGCGTTCGCGTTCCACTCGGACGACTGCGCGAACTCGCCGCCCATGAACAGCAGCTTGGCGCCAGGATGACCCCACATGAAACCGTAGTACGCGCGCAGGTTCGCGAAGCGCTGCCATTCGTCGCCGGGCATCCTCGACAGGAGCGAGCCCTTGCCGTGCACGACTTCGTCGTGCGACAGCGGCAGCACGAAGTTCTCGCTGAATGCGTACAACAGGCCGAACGTGAGCTTGTCGTGGTGGTGCTTGCGATGCACCGAATCCTCACGCAGGTATCGCAGCGTGTCGTTCATCCAGCCCATGTTCCACTTGTAATGGAAGCCGAGGCCGCCCATGTCGAGCGGGCGCGACACGTTCGGAAAGCTCGTCGACTCCTCCGCCATCGTCACGGCCTCGGGGCGCTCGGCACACACGATCGCGTTCATCCTGCGCAGGAAGTCGATGGCTTCGAGGTTTTCCCGCCCGCCGAGATGGTTGGGAATCCATTGGTCCTGCGGGCGGCTGTAGTCGCGATAAAGCATCGATGCCACCGCATCGACCCGCAGTCCGTCCACGCCGAAGCGTTCGATCCAGAACAGTGCGTTGCCGATGAGATAGTTCGCCACTTCGCGGCGGCCGTAGTTGTAGATCAGCGTGTGCCAGTCATGGTGATAGCCTTCGCGCGGATCCGCATGCTCGTACAGGCACGTGCCGTCGAATCGGGCGAGGCCGTGCGAATCGGTCGGGAAATGGCCCGGCACCCAGTCCACGAGCACGCCAATGCCATGGGCGTGCGCCGTGTCGACGAGATGCCGGAAATCGTCGGGCGTGCCGAAGCGCGAGGTGGGCGCATAGAGACCGGTCGGTTGATAGCCCCACGAACCGTCGAACGGATGCTCGTTCACCGGCATCAGCTCGATGTGGGTGAAGCCCATCTCCTTGACGTACGGAATCAGCTGGTCGGCCAGCTCCCGATAGCCGAGCCAGCGATCGTGCTGTTCGGGCACACGGCGCCACGAGCCGAGATGGACCTCGTAGATGCTCATTGGCGCGGCCAGCGCATTGGCACGCTGCCGCGCGGGATCGCCCGGGCGGGCAGGCGGCAGGCCCTGGACGACCGATGCGGTGCCGGGACGCATCTCGGCGCGAAACGCGAACGGGTCGGCCTTGAGCAGCAGCTCGCCGTCGCGGGTCCGGATTTCGAATTTGTACAGGTCGCCGACTGCCACATGCGGCACGAAGATTTCCCACACGCCGCATTCGCGGCGCAGCCGCATCATGTGGCGACGGCCATCCCAGTTGTTGAAATTGCCGACCACCGATACGCGGCGCGCGTTCGGCGCCCAGACTGCGAAGCGCACGCCGGCCACGTCGTCGATTTCGGCCGGATGCGCGCCGAGCGTCTCGTACGGCCGATGGTGGGTGCCTTCTGCCAGCAGCCACGCGTCCAGTTCGCCGACCAGCGGCGCAAAGCGATAGCTGTCCTCGATATCCTGCTCGTGCGGGCCCCAGTCGACGCGCAGCCGATACGCGAATGGCCGCCGCCGGCGCGGCACCACGCCGGCGAACAGCGCCGTGCCGTCGACACGCTCGAGTCTCGCCAGATTGCGATCGCTTGCGCGGTCGACCACGCTGACCGCAACCGCGTCCGGCAAGAAGGCGCGCACGGTTACCCGACCATCGACCAGGTGCATCCCGAGCAACGCGAACGGATCGTCATGGTCGCCTGCGATCAGCTTCGCGACAGTTTCCCTTTCCAGCATTCCATCCCCCATGTGTTCCTGCATGACTTCCTTCGTCCGGGCGCCTTCCGTTGCGCGGGCAACGGCGGTGCCTTCGAGTGCGGTGAGCGGCCGCAGCCGGCCGGGCGCGCGGCTCACGGTACGCGTGCGCCGATCCATCCGGCGTGCGGCATCAGTTCCAGGCAATTGCCGGTCAGCTCGGCACCTGACAGCCCGTGCCCTGCGACGGCTTCGGCGCGTGTGCCGTCCGGCAAGGTCCAGCTCTGGTGCGTCGTGCCGAGATTGAAGGCAAGCAGGTAGCGGGCGTCGCCGAGCGTACGCTCGAACACGAGAAGCGGTTCCGGCGCCGCGATGAAGCGGATGTCGCCGTCGCGCAGTGCCGGATGCCGCTTGCGCCACGCCAGGAACGCGCGAAAGAACGTCAGGACCGAGGTCGCGTCACGGTCCTGCCGGTCCACCGCGGCGGCCAGGTGTTCCGGCGGCAGCGGCAGCCACGGCTCGACCGGCGAGAAGCCCCCGAACGGCGCGCCGGCCTGCCACGGCATCGGCGTGCGGCAGCCGTCGCGCCCCTTGTATTCCGGCCAGAACGTGATGCCGTAAGGATCCTGCAGGCGTTCGAACGGGATGTCGGCTTCCGTCAGTGCGAGCTCTTCGCCCTGGTAGACGCAGACGCTGCCGCGCAGCGTCGTCAGCATCGCAAGCACGATCCTGGCGAGTTGCGGCGACGCGTCGCCGTTGCCCCAGCGGGTCATGACACGCGGCACATCGTGATTGCCGGCCGACCAGCAGGCCCAGCCGAGGCCGCCGTGCCCGGCGAGCTGGGTCTCCATGCGCTCGACCGTGCTCCGCACGTGCGTGGCGGTGAATTCCGGCGTCAGCAGGTTGAAGCTGTAGGCCATGTGCAGCTTGTCGCCGCCAGCCGTGTAGTGCCCCATGGTCGTGAGCGCGTCATCGTCGCCGACTTCACCGACGCTCGCGGCGCCGTATTCGTCCAGCAGGCTGCGCAACCGCTTGAGGAACGCGAGATTTTCCGGCTGCGTCTTGTCGTAGCGATGCTGCTGCATGCCATAGGGATTCTCCGGCGGCACGATGAACGTGCCTTGCGCGGCCGCGGGCGGGTTGTCCCGCAGTTGCCGGTCGTGGAAATGGAAGTTGCACGCGTCGAAGCGAAAACCGTCGACGCCACGTTCGAGCCAGAAACGGACGTTGTCGAGGACCTGGTCCTGGACCGCGGCACAGTGGAAATCGAGATCCGGCTGGCTCGCGAGAAAGTTGTGCAGGTAGTACTGCCGGCGGCGCGGCTCCCACTGCCACGCCGAGCCGCCGAACACGGATTGCCAGTTGTTCGGCGGCGTGCCGTCCGGGCACGGGTCGGCCCACACATACCAGTTGGCATGTGGGTTGTCCCGGCTGCTGCGGCTCGCGACGAACCAGGGGTGCTGATCCGACGAGTGGCTCAGCACCTGGTCGATCATGACCTTCAGGCCGAGCGCATGCGCTTTCTCGATCAGACGGTCGAAATCGTCGAGGGTGCCGAAGATGGGATCGACATCGCAGTAGTCCGACACGTCATAGCCGAAATCCTTCATCGGCGAGCGGAAGAACGGCGAAATCCAGATCGCATCCACGCCGAGCGCGTGGATATAGTCGAGTTTGCCGACCAGGCCCGGCAAATCGCCCAGGCCATCCCCGTTGCTGTCGGCAAAGCTGCGCGGATACACCTGATAGATGACCCCGCCGCGCCACCATTGATTGGACATATGCGATTCTCCTTGTGGTTGCGTCAAGCGCGCAGTTTCGCGTCGACTTCGTCGGGCGTGGGTGCATACGCACCGTGCCGTGCACAGGTCAGCGACGCGCACGCGGCGGCGAACCGCAGATGGTCCACCGCCGGCGCATCCGGCCGTGTCAGCAGGCTCGCGATCCAGCCGCCCATGCATGCGTCGCCACACCCCACGGTATCGGCCACGGCAGTCGCGAACACCGGCTGAAACAGGGTGCCGTCCGGCTCGAGCAACTGCATGCCGTCGCTACCACGCGTGACGAGAATGGCGGCCTCGGGTGCCCACGCACGGAGTTGCGCGAGCGCGTCGGCTTCGTCCAGCTCCGGAAACAGTCCGCGCAAGTCCTCGTCGGACACCTTGATGTAGCGCGCGAGCCCCGCCATTTCACGCAGCGTGGCCCGATAGGCGGGCCCCTCCATCACGTCGCGATAGTTCGGGTCGAACGAAATGCATTTGCCTGCGGCATCGGCGGCGGCGGCGACCTCCAGCAGACGCGTCGCGAGCGGTTGCCGAACGAGGCCGAGCGACCCGAAGTGGACGATCCGTGCCGCTTCCATCCAGCCTGCCGGCAGCATTTGGGCGTCGAACGCGAGATCGGCACTGTTGTCGCCGACGAAAAAGTACGCCGGCGGCGATTTCGACGTCACCATCGCGAGGAGCGGCGAGCGTTCGACCTGGCGCATGAAGCGCATGTCGAGCCCGGCCTCCCGGCTCGACGAGGCGAGGGTGTCGCCGAACACGTCGCGGCTGACGGTGCCGGCAAAGCCGGTCGGCACACCCAGACGAGCCGCAACGCGGGACACGTTCCAGCAGGAGCCGCCCGCGGCGGCGCGCCAGCGTCCGTCGCTTTCAAGGATGAAATCGGTCAGCGCTTCGCCGAAGACGACGAGGCGGGGGAGGTTGTTCGTCATGTCGATTCCGTATGGGTACACCGGATCAGGTCCGCGCGGCCCGGCGCACGCTCACCTGCGTCGCCCGCGAACGGGCGGTGCAGGCAGCGGACGGGCGGGCATCGGACCGGATCCTGATGCGCGTGTGTTCTCGCTCAGCGTGGCGAGGTCCAGCCCTTGTAGCTCTTCGCGTTGTCGCGGGTGATCAGTGCCGGCTCGATCAGGATCATCGGGTTGGCCGGCTTCTGGCCGTTCATGATCCCGTAGCCGACGTTGACGGCCTGCTGTGCCATCGCCCACGGATCCTGGCTCGACGAAGCCTGCACGAGCGTGTTGCTCGTGAGCGCGGTCTCGATGTCGGGCGCGCCGTCGACCGACGTGATCACGATGCCTGTGCGGTTGAGCTGCTTCGCCGCGAGATCGCTGCCGACGGCCTGCGGATCGTTGATCGTGAACACGCCGTCGAGCTTCGGAAAGCGCGTCAGGTAGCCCTGCATCACGTTCATGCCGCCTTCGCGCGAGCCCTTGCCGTCCTGGTCGCTCGACAGCAGCTTGATGCCCGGATTCTTCGCGAGCACGCTCTTGCAGCCGTTCACGCGATCGATCACGGCCGACACCTGCGGGCCGTTCTCGATGATCACGTTGCCCTTGCCGTTCAGCTTCTTCGCGAGGAAGTCGCACGCGAGCTCGCCGGCCTTCACGTTGTTGGTCTGCACGGTCGCATTCGCGCCGGCCGCGGCGACATCGACCGCGACGACCGTGATGCCGGCTGCCTGTGCCTTCCGCACGGCGGGCTCGACCGCCTTCGGATCGGCGGCGTTGAGCAGGATGATGTCGACATGGGCGGAGATGAAGTTGTCGATCTGCGTGAACTGCTTGTTCAGGTCGTAGTCGGCCGATACCGCCGTGACTTTCGCGTTCGGATTGATCTGCTTCGCACGCGCCTCGGCGCCTTTCGCGATCGTGACGAAGTAAGGATTGCCGAGCGAGCCGACGGTGATGCCGATCGACTTCAGGGGCTTGTCGGCCGCGTGCGCCGCGGCGGCCGAAAGGGCGACGGCGCAGGCGATGCCGGTCAGGACGGCTTTAGGGTTGAACATGTCGTTGTTCCCGTGAATGGTGTGATGACATGGAGCGCGGCGTGATCCGCCGCCACCCCGGTTGGTATCGGACGTTGTTCAGGTACGGGCCGAGTCGCGCTGGCGGTAGCGGTCGAGCGCCACCGCGCCGATGATCACGAGCCCCTTGATGATGTATTGCCAGATGTCGGACACGCCGAGCAGCACGAGCCCGTTGGTCAGCACGGCGATGATCAGCGCGCCGATCAGCGTGCCGACGATCGAGCCGACGCCGCCGACGAAGCTGGTGCCGCCGAGGATCACCGCGGCGATCGCGTCCAGTTCGTACGACTGGCCGAGCTGCAGGCCGTTGGCCGCATAGAGCCGCGCGGCCGACATCACGGCACCGAGGCCGGCGAGCAGGCCCGACGCGGCGTAGACGAAGAGCTGGATCAAGCGCACGTTGATGCCTGACAAGCGCGCCGCTTCCGGGTTGCCGCCCACCGCGTAGATCCGCATGCCGAGCACTGTGCGGCGCAGGATGAACCACGAGGCGACGATCACCGCGCCAGCGATCACGACGAGCCACGGCACCCCGAGGATCGAACCGTTGCCGATGAACGCGAACGGCAGTTGCGGATTGAAGATCGTCGTGTCGTTGCCGATCAGGCGGGCGATGCCGCGCACGGCAGTCAGTGCGCCGAGCGTGACGATGAACGGCGGCAGGCGCAGCAGCGCGATCAGGCCGCCGTTGACCACACCGAACGCGAGGCCGACGCCGAGTGCGGCCGGCACGCCGAGCCAGCCCCAGTTCGGCAGGTTCGACGCGAGCAGCGCGGTGACCGCCGCGGCGGCGAGCACCGAGCCGACCGACAGGTCGATGCCGCCCGTCAGGATCACGAAGGTCATGCCGGCGGCGAGCACGATGTTGATCGATGCCTGCTGCGTGACGATCGACAGGTTCTGCAGCGTGAAGAAGCCGTCGGTCAGGAACCCGAAGCCGATGCACAGGAGCAGCAGTACCGGCAGCATGCCGGCCGTGCGAACGAGGCTCTGCATGCGTTGCTGGCGCGCGGCAGGCTTGCGTTGCCCAGGCTGTTTCGACGTTTGCGGGGCCGACGCGATCGGCCCTTTGCTCGTGTTGCTCATTTTCTCCTCCGTTTAGTGTGGAATCTCGTCATGCCGCCGGTTGTGCGGCGTCGCTCGCTGCCGGGCGCGATCCGGTAGCGAATCCGATCACGCCTTCCTGGGTGATGGCCTTGCCGGTATGTCCACCGAGTTCGCCGACGAATTCGCCTTCGCGCATGACGAGTACGCGGTCGGCTACCCCGATCACTTCGGGCAATTCGCTCGAAATGACGATCACGCCGACGCCGGAACGCGCCAGTTCGTTGATGATTCGGTAGATCTCGGATTTCGCGCCGATGTCGACGCCGCGGGTCGGCTCGTCGAGGATCAGCACGCGTGGCTTCGTCTCGAGCAGGCGCGACAGCAGCACCTTCTGCTGATTGCCGCCCGATAGCGCACCCGCATTGACTTTTGCGTGCGGCACGCGGATCGACAGCGACGCGATGGCGTCACGCGCACGTCGGGCACCTTCGGCGAGATCGAGCACGCCGCCGCGGCGCGCATCGCGATTGCAGACCGACACGTTGATATTGTTGTGGACGCTCATGTCGAGAAACAGGCCGAGACGCTTGCGGTCCTCGGTCAGGTAGACGAGGCCCGCATCGATGGCTTCCCGCGGCGAACGCATCGCCAGCGGCGTCCCTGCAATCGCAATCTCGCCGCGCGTGCGCGGCTCGGCGCCAAAAATCAGGCGGGCGAGCTCGGTGCGTCCGGCCCCGACCAGCCCGGCGATGCCCAGGACTTCGCCGGCGTGCAGGTCGAAGCTGCAGCCGCGCACGCGCTTCTCGTCGGCGATGTCGCGCACGGACAGCACGACGTTGCCCGGGTCGTATGCGATGTGTTCTTTCTTGTAGAAGCCAGACAGGTCGCGTCCGACCATCATCTGGACGAGACTGTCGGCGGAGAGCGCATCGCGCTCCAGCGTGCCGACGTAGGTGCCGTCACGCAGCACCGACACACGATCGGACAGTTCATATATCTCGGCCATCCGGTGGCTGATGTAGATGATCGCGAGACCTTCCGCGCGCAGTTGCCGGATCAGTTCGAACAGCCGGTCGGTTTCGCGCGACGACAAGGGCGTCGTTGGCTCGTCCATCACGAGGATGCGGGCACGCGCATGAATGGCGCGTGCAATCTCGACGAGCTGCTGTTCGGCGATCGACAGCGTGTCCACCACCGCGCGCGGGCCAAACGAGGCGCCCAGGCGTGTCAGCACGGCTTCGCAGCCCTGTTCCATCGCGGCGCGGTCGATGGTCCGGAAGCCGCGGCCGGGTTGCCGCAACTCGCGGCCGACGAAGATGTTTTCCGCAACCGTCAGGTTCGGCGCAAGGCTGAGTTCCTGATAGATCACCGCGATTCCGAGCGCGCGCGCGGCGAGCGGGCCGTCGACGACCGACGGGATGCCATCGACGAGAATTTCGCCGCCCGGATCGGCCTGGTACGCGCCGGAAAGAATCTTCATCAACGTCGACTTGCCGGCGCCGTTTTCCCCCATCAGCGAGTGGATCTCGCCGGCCCTGACTGACAGGGACACGTTGTCGAGGGCGCGGACCCCCGGAAAGGTCTTGCTGATGCCGCGCATTTCCAGCAATGCGGGCCTGGATACCGATTGGGACATGACTTGTCTCGCTCCGTTTTTCTGATGTTTCCGTGATCGTCAGCGTCCGGCGCGAAGGCCGTCAGCGCAGCGGGTGGGGATGCGCGGATGCGGGGGGACGTATCGGACGTGTGCGGGCCGCGCATATGCGCCAGCGCGGCCGGACGTGCGCGGGTTGTCGCCGCGCGCGCCGATCGAAGCGAACATGTGTGGCCGTCGATCGCACGGGCGTTGCATCACGCGCGTGTCGATATGGCCGATGGGCGTCGTACGACGGCCCCGAGCCTGATGGTGCGTCACTCGTCTCCTCCGGTTGGAGTTCTTTCGATTAATTAAATCACGGTGATTTATTTAATCGCGAATGGAATGAGACTTCAAGTCTAGGGAAAGCTCTAGTCGTGAATGCGCATCCTTAGGAAGACGATGGAAGGTTTTGCATTTGACAGCGCACCGTGGACATCGAGGTGATGACTTTTTGGCGGCTACTCATGGGAGTCGGGAACGCGTGCGCGGCGACGGAAATCACTCAGGGGCTTGTGGCGTGGACGTTTGCGGCGGGTGCCCGTGTCGCCCGGGCGATCGGATGCCGATGGCGAGGGCGGTGCGCAGCCCGCCCCGGAGCCGATGACGTGCCGCTGTATGGTTGCAATCTGCGCGGGTTCACCGACGGTCTTATGCAAGGATCGGTTATAGGTCAGTCGAAAATAGCATGGACGTTGTCACCTGAACGCAGTGCCATGCGTTGGATTGACGACAAGGCGATCGACGGGTTTGCGGTTCCTCGTTGACTTTCGATGAGGATGGGTGTCGGCGTGGCCGGTGAGTCATGCCGACGGGTTTGCATACCGATGCGGGCGCCGCTTCACGTCGGCGCATTCGACTGGCACCGGATTGCCGGATCTGCGTCGACGCGGAATGCTCCCGCGGTCAGATCACGCTGTCGAAGGAATCGACTGCCCTTGCACGATTTGCTGTGTCCATATTCCGATTGCGCATAGTTCTCGCTCGATCGAAATTCGGCTGGTTAGTCTCCGGAAACCAGTGATCGTCAAAAGCGGAGGGGAACAATGTCGGACTTACCAACGAGAATGGAGCATGATCTGCTGGGCGACTGCGAAGTTCCGTCCGGTGCTTATTACGGTGTCCATACTTTTAGAGCGGTCAGGAATTTCCCGATTACATCCACGCCGATTTCGATCTATCCCGACCTGATCAACGCGCTCGCCTTCATCAAGGAAGCGGCAGCGCTGGCGAATCATCAACTGGAACTCCTTGATGATGCACGCTGCGATGCAATCGTCGATGCGTGTCGGGACGTGCGAACCGGCGCGCTGCACGACCAGTTCGTGGTCGATGTGATCCAGGGCGGCGCCGGCACGTCGACGAACATGAACGCGAACGAGGTCATCGCGAACCGGGCGCTCGAGCGGCTCGGATACGCGCGTGGCGAATACCAGCACCTGCATCCGAACGATCATGTGAATATCGGGCAGAGCACGAACGACGTCTACCCTTCGGCCTTGCGAATCGCTGCCTATCTCGGCATCCAGGGGCTGATCGACGCGATGCGTGTGCTGCGCGAAGCGTTCGAGGAAAAGGCGGAAGAGTTTGCCGATGTGCTCAAGATGGGGCGCACGCAATTGCAGGACGCGGTACCGATGACGCTCGGCCAGGAGTTCGGCACCTATGCCGTGATGCTTGGTGAGGATCAGGAGCGGCTCGCCGAGGCAGTCATGCTGATCTGCGAGATCAACATGGGGGCGACGGCAATCGGCACCGGCATCACCGCACATCCCGACTATGCGCCGCTCGTGCTCGCCCGGCTCGTCGAGCTGACCGGCATTCCGCTCGCCACTGCGCCGAATCTGATCGAGGCGACACAAGACTGTGGTGCATTCGTTCAACTCTCGGGGGTGCTGAAACGCGTGGCGGTCAAGCTCTCGAAGATCTGCAACGACCTCCGGCTCCTGTCGAGCGGCCCGCGAGCGGGCCTTGGCGAGATCAACCTGCCGCCGGTCCAGGCCGGATCGAGCATCATGCCTGGCAAGGTCAATCCGGTCATCCCGGAGGTCGTGAACCAGGTGGCATTCGAAGTCATTGGCAATGATCTGACTGTCAGCTTTGCGGCGGAGGCCGGGCAGCTTCAACTGAACGCTTTCGAACCGATCATCGCGCACAGTCTGTTCAAGAGCGTCACGCACCTGAAGAATGCATGCCTGACGCTGGCGAACCGCTGCGTGACGGGGATTACCGCAAATCGTGAGCATTTGCGCGCCACGGTCGAGAATTCGATCGGGATCGTCACCGCGCTCAATCCTTATATCGGCTACGCCAATGCGACATCGGTCGCCCAGGAGGCACACGCAACGGGCGGCAGCGTCGCGACGATCGTGCTGGCGCGCGGGCTGTTGTCGAAGGAGCAGCTCGATGAGGTTTTGCGCCCCGAGCGGTTGACCAGACCGACCAAGGTGCCTGCTGGGCAGCCTTGACCGGAAAAGGGCAGGCCGACGGCCCTCGCCATCGCCGAAGTTCGATGATCGATTATCCGTAACGGGCATCGCGCGTATCGGTTGGGACAAGGTCCCAATCGGTCGAGCACGTCTCAACTGGCATGGACGATGCCTGATAGGGGAAGAGGTGGCAATGCTGGAAGGCAGCAACGTGGCGCGCACCCATGCGCCAGATGGCGTCTACATCGGTCAGGCGCGTCGAGACCCGGTCAGGATGGCTGCTTTTGACGACGAGCAACAGGGTGTCGCGATCGTTGCCGCGGCGGCGACGCTGAACGCGCTTGAATACATCGGCAAGCGCGTGAGTGAAGCGAGGCTCGTCTGCTCGGGTACGGGGCCAGGTGCACTCGCCTATCTCGATCTGGTGGTGAGCCTCGGGCTGCGGCGGGAAAACATCTTTGTCGGCGATCCGACCGGTGTCGTGTACATCGGCCAGGTGGCGGGAATGGATCCGGGACTGGCGAGATTTGCACGGGGTACCGGGGCGCGCGCGATAGCCGACGTGATGCCGGGCGCCGACATCCTCGTCGGGGTGTCGGCGGCGAACGTGGCGATGGCCGATCTGGTCAAGGTCATGGCAGTCAACCCGATCATCATCGCGATATCGGATGCGATGCCCGAGGTCGCGCCTGAGGCCGTGCTCGCGGTACGGACGGACGCAATCATCGCGACCCGTCACGCGCGCCACCCGAACCACATCAGCGGCGCGATGTGCGTGCCGTTCATTGTCCGGGGCGCGCTCGATACCGGCGCCATGACGGTGAACGAGGAGATGAAGCTGGCCGCGGTCCACGCGATCGCGTCGCTCGCGCAAGCGGAGATACCGAAGGAGGTTGCCGCAATAGAGGATGCGCATGACTTGCGCTTTGGGCCCCGCTACCTGATTCCGAAAGCCTTCGACCGAAGGTTGATCGAGGTGGTCGCGCCTGCCGTTGCGAAGGCGGCTGCCGAAAGCGGTGTCGCACGGCGACGGATAGCGGATATGGAAGCCTATCGGCGAAGTCTCTCGCAGGTCGTGGGCAGTTCGAGTCCAACGGCGCCGACGGCGATTGCCGGTCGGCACGCCAACGTGAAGTCAGTGATATTCGCGGAGGGCGAGGACGAGCGCGTGTTGCGTGCTGCCCAGTGCGCGATCGACGAGTCCGTCGCCAGGCCGGTGTTGCTTGGCAGGCCGGATGTGATCGCGCACGTGATCGATCGTTGCCGGCTCGGTCTCGATCCGGGGGTGAACTGCGAGATCGTCGACCCGCTTGATCCCGATATCCACGACGATGCCGTGACACGCTACTGCATGCTGCGTCGGCGCGACGGCATCTCGCCCGTCCTTGCAGCAGTCGAGCTGCGCAGCTGCCGCACGCTGCTTGCCGCGATGCTGCTCAGGAGCGGGCGCGCAGACGCGATGCTGTGCGGGACGACCGGACGCCGAGCGGGTCATCTGATTGCCGTGCGAGACGTGATCGGACGTCGCAAAGGCGTCGACACGCTCGCGGTAATGGAGACCCTCATGTTACCGGAGCGCCCCTTGTTCATCTGCGATGCACTTTTGAACAGCAATCCAGGTGCCGGGCAAATCGCCGACATCGCGTGGCTCGGGGTCGATGAAGTGCGCCGCTTGGGAATCTCGCCGCAGGTCATGCTGGTGCCGAGACTGGGTTCGAGCGCGGGGGAGGCGACGTGCGAAAAGAAGATGCGCGAAGCGCTGACCCTGATCCATGAGCGCGTTTCAGGAATGGCGAGCGGCGGAGGGGAGCCGAGCGGCTCGGCGTTCCCATGCGCAACCTTCGATCAGACTCTCTCCGAGTTGAATGTCGACGCAAGTGCCAACATGCTCGTGATGCATGATGGTGAAATGGCCGACGTCATTCGCAATGTGATGCGCATTTCAACGGGTCAGGGAATCTCGGCCGGCCAGGCTGTCCTCGGCGCGCGGTGGCGTGTTCACATCCTGACACCGGCGGCGACGATCCGGCAAATCGTCAACGCGACTGCACTTGCCGTGGGTGACGATGTGTCCAATTGGACACGTTCATAAAAGGCGAATTTCCGATGGGACGAGCGGCGGGGCCTGGCGGGGATGAACATCGGGAATTGATTTGCCAGTTCTCCGTGGCCGGCACGAACCAAGGCGATGCATTGAGTCGAGCAGTCCGGGTGGCGATTCTCGGAAGGGTGCTTGGGCTCGAATTTTCGGTCAAGCGTGTCGGTACAGCGCTGGACGCGGTCGCACAAGCCGCGTTGGTTGGCGCGTCGCGGAATTGCCACGGCGTGGTCACGATTGGGACATTGCTGCAAAAGGCGATCGAAGGAATGGATGCTGCAGTCGCGCAGATCGTCGAGGCGAACTGTCGCGCACTGCGGCAGCTCATTGCGCATGGCGTCGATTTGCATGCGTCTCAGTTCAGGCATGCCGTGGAAGTCGTCGAAAAACTTGACGCCGTGCTGATCGATGCGATCGATCGGGCCGTCGATGCCGCAGAGGAATCGATCAAGGCGCCGTGGAGCCAGGCGTTTCACGCATGGATGCTCAATGGATCCGCGTCCGGAGCGACGGCGGCTGCGGGGTTGTATCAACTGGCCGAACAGGCACGAAGCAGACCGGAAAGGTTCCATGCGACCAATCGCGCCGGACAGACCATGCTCGACTACTACACGCACCTGGTGAGCGGTGTGCTGATCGGGTTGAGCGATCCGCCGTTGCCCAGGTCGAGTGCGGCGTGAGTGGTCACGAGCGAATCCCTGGGTGAATGCACGCCAGTGCAGGCGTGCTTCTTTTCCTGATATCACTGACCGCCGATTCGCTGCGCATCGGGACGCGTGTTGCCGATACCGTCACGTCGCTCAGGCACGGCGATCGATCGAAGCATCGTCACTTTCGCCTCGTCGTGCTCCCCGGGAGGGGTAAAGCTCGATGGCCTCTCGATCAGGTTCGAGGCGCTCCTTTCTTTCAATGTGATCAAGGCTCGACGAGATCTTGTCGTCCGATTGATTCCATATTGATCGGTATAACGCCATATGCAAATTTCGCGTTGCCGGGAAGGGCGCGAAGTTCGCTCTTTACATTGCCGGATCGAATGCGGCGGCGGACATTTCGTTCGATCGGATGCTCCGTGTTGCGGCCAACAGGCCGCCAGACCGCTGTTGATCGCGTGCCTTCGGGTCGCCTTCCGGATATTCGCTATGCCGGATTTCAAAGCAGTTCAGTCATTTTTTGCATAGGAATTGTGGGGCGAATTTCGACTGAATAGGCTTCAATAAGATGTTCCTGCTCGCGACTGTCCACGTGCCTCAATCACGATATGACGGTGCAAATCCGGCTGTATGCGTCTACCTATGATGATAGGAAAAATGGCCGGCACCTTTAAGAATTGAATTTCCTGGATTACTGGAGGATACAGTCATGGCATCGATTCCCGAACCGTCGACAACGGGTGAAACCGACAAACGCAGCTGGCTCGAATCACACGAAGCCGGCTATCACAAGACCCTCGGCAATCGACAGGTGCAGATGATCGCGATCGGCGGGGCCATCGGCACCGGGCTGTTTCTCGGGGCCGGCGCCCGGCTGCAGGCCGCCGGACCGTCGCTCGCGATCGTCTATCTGGTGTGCGGCGCATTTTCGTTTCTGATCCTGCGCGCACTCGGCGAACTCGTGATGCATCGCCCCAGCAGCGGCAGCTTCGTGTCGTACGCCCGCGAATTCCTCGGCGAGAAGGCATCGTTCGTAGCAGGCTGGATGTACTTCCTGAACTGGGCGATGACCGGCATCGTCGACATCACCGCGGTCGCGCTCTACATGCATTACTGGGCGCCGTTCGCGGGCGTGCCGCAATGGATCTTCGCGCTCGTCGCGCTCTGCATCGTCGCGACGATGAATCTGATCGGCGTGAAGTGGTTCGCGGAGATGGAGTTCTGGTTCGCGCTGATCAAGGTCGCCGCGATCGTGCTGTTTCTCGCGATCGGTTCGGTGATCCTCGGCACCGGCATGCCGGTCGCCGGCCACGACACCGGCATGCATCTGATCACCGACAACGGCGGGTTCTTTCCGCACGGACTGATGCCGGCGCTGGTGCTGGTGCAGGGCGTGGTGTTCGCGTTCGCGGGCGTCGAACTGGTCGGCACGGCCGCCGGCGAATGCAAGGACGCGCGCAAGGTGCTGCCGCGCGCGATCAACAACGTGATCTGGCGCATCGCGATCTTCTACGTCGCGTCGGTCGTCCTGCTGGTCTGCCTGTTGCCGTGGAGTGCCTACAAGGCGGGCCAGAGCCCGTTCGTCACGTTCTTCGGCGCGCTCGGCGTGCCGGGCGTCGGTTCGGTGATGAACCTGGTGGTGTTGACGGCAGCGCTGTCGAGTCTCAACTCCGGGCTGTATTCGACCGGGCGCGTGCTGCGCTCGCTCGCGATGGGCGGCTCCGCGCCCGCGGCGCTGTCGCGGATGAGCGCGCAGTCGGTGCCCTATGTCGGCATTCTCGTGACGGTCGCGATCTACGTGGTTGGCGTGCTGCTCAATTATCTCGTGCCGTCGAGCGTGTTCGAGATCGTGCTCAACGTTGCGTCGCTCGGCATCATCAGCACGTGGGGTTTCATCATCGTCTGCCAGATGAAGTTCCGCGCGGCCGTCAAACGCGGTGACGTGGACGACGTGCCATTCAAGATGCCCGGCGCACCGGTCACGTCGTGGCTCACGCTGCTGTTCCTGCTCGGCGTGCTGGTGCTGATGGCGTTCGACTATCCGAATGGAACCTGCACCGTGGCGTCGATCCCGGTAGTCGCACTGCTGCTTGTCATCGGCTGGCGCTGGGTGAGCGGCCGTGCACGTCGTGTGCTGCTCAAGCCGACGATTCCGTCGGTCACGCTCACGCAGAACGTGCTCGAAAAGGGCGACAACTAATACGACACGCAACGGTATCCGGACCAATGAAGGTTACAGCCGAACGCGATAAAAGAGAAAAATTCCATGGCACCGTTTGACGAAATGCTGGCGGGCGATCAGGTTCGCCAGCCCTACTCGCGAGTCAAGGCGTGGCTCGACACGCAGAACCCTGCCAGCCTCGCCCAGAAGGCCCACGACGCGGAAGGCGTGTTCCGCAGGACAGGCA
>NZ_QTPO01000064.1 GCF_003853645.1 Burkholderia sp. Bp9143
TGGTAAATCTGGATCGACAGCAGCGACAGCACCGCGATCGACGCCATCATGAGCCGCGCCGGTTTCCAGCGCCAGCCGAGCACGACAAGCGCCGGCACCGTGCCGATCATCACCGCCTTGTCGTAGTAATTCATGTGTTCGTTGTAATGCACGAACGCATAGCCCGCGCCGACCACGAGAGCCAGGGCGAACAGCCAGTCGATGACCGACAGGCGCGCGAGGAACGGACGGTCGTCGAACAACGGCGCCGGATTCGGGGCCTGGACCGGCCCCGAACGGGAAGAGGAAACTTGCGTGAGATCCATGATGTTACCGTGTGGAATTCTCGGAATCGGAACCGCCGCCGGCAGGCGGACGGGCAGTCGCTGCCGCGCCGGCGGGCGCGGCGTGGCGCGGTGTGGCGCGCAAGGCGGCGCCGGCCGCGTCGCGCGTCTGCACGAATTCTTTCTCGAAATCGAAGGTCTTGCGGGCCGTGGACATCGCCATCACCACATCGACGCCCGAACCGGCATCCTTGAGCCAGAACCAGAGGCGCCGCTCGCGCACGTAGAACATCGAGAAGATGCCGGCGACCAACAGCAGGCTGCCAAGATACACCAGATTCTTGCCGGGTGCGCGCGTCAACTGAAATACCGAAGCTTGCACCTGCTTGAAGGAGTCAAGCTGCAAATAGACCGGCGATCCATACAAGAAGCTGTCCGATAGCGCATTGATCGCGTTCTGCACGAAGCGGATCGTGTCGGTGCCCTGCTGGGCGGCCGGCTCGCCGGCGCGCTCGCGCGCGATCTGCCAGACCTCCCACATCGAGCCCTCGAGCATGCGCAGCAGCAGGCTGGCCGCCTTTTCCTGCTCGGCCTTCGGCACCGAACGGTCGATGAACGTCGCCACCGCCTGGAAGCCACCGACCGGCTGGCCGTCGGCGCCGCGGCCGATGCTGTCGTCGCTCGCCGCAAAGAGGGTCAGCACCTTGAACGCGCTGTCCTGCAGGCGGCCGCGCAGCGACGCTTCGGTCGTCGGCAGCGAACGCTGCGCGAAGCGCGCGGCGGCGTCGGCACGCACGGCCGGATCCTCGAGCGCGGCGCGCAGGCGCATCCATTCGCCGATCGAATCCTGGCTGTCGGCCGGAATCCGCATGTAGCGGAACGGATCATTCGGGCTCGCGCGCACGCCGGCGAGGAACACGCGCGTGCCGCCCATGTCGACGGGCAGCATGTAGTTGTTGAATTCGCGCGCCTGGCCATCCTTGCCGCGAATCTTGTACTGCACCGACGGGCCGATGTTGTGGAGCTGCATCGGCTTCGACGTCTTCGCGCCCGAACCGAGCCGCTCGTCGAACGCTTCCTTCAGCGACTCCGTCTTCGCGACGCCGCGCACGTCCGGCTTGCCGTTCGCGTCGGCCATGTTCTCGACGTTGATCGCACGGAAGTCGGAGAATTCGATCGTGTCGCCGTCGCTGCCCGGCATCTGCAGCGGCGCCGTACTGCCGATCGTGCCCTTCACCGCGAAGGTCTTCGCGTTGCCGCCCGTCATCGGGTAGGCCGTCATCTCCATCTGCGAGCCGCCGTCCTGGAAGCTCGACTGGTAGATCGACACGCCCTTGTACGTGAACGGCTTGTTGACCTCGACGCGCGCCGGGATCTTCTGGCCCGACTCGCGATCGATCACGACGATGTCGCTCGCGAACAGTTTCGGCATCCCCGTCGTGTAGTAGTCGACGATGAACTTGTTGAGCTGGATCGAGAACGGCAGGTCCTGGATCAGTGAGCCGCTTGGCTGGTTCAGGATCGCGGTCGACACGAACTGGCCTTCCGGCACCCACGCGTAGCCGCGGAACGTCGGGTTCGACGCGGACAGCCGGTGGTCGGGCGAGATCTCGCTGATCGTCGCGCTCGTGTTGACCGGGCTCTTGCCGAACATCCACATCTGGAATTTGATCGGCAGGTTGCTGTCCAGCAGGCCGCCGATACAGATCACGACGATCGCAACGTGCGCGGAGATGTAGCCCCACTTCGTCAGCGCGCCGCGCTTCGCGGAGATCAGCGTCGCGCCCTCGGTCTCGCGCACGACGTGCTTGTAGCCCGCCCTGGTGACGAACGTGGCGAGCGTGGCCGCGACGGTCGCGCGCGTGCCGGACGCCGAGTATTCGGCCTTGTGATGGAAGGCGCGCAGGCTGCCTTCGCGGACCTTGTCCTTCCAGCTCTTCGCGTCGGCAAGCATCTTCGGCGCGTTGCGGATCACGCACAGCGAGATCGACACGACGAGGAAGATCAGGATCAGCATGAACCACCACGCGCTGTACACGTTGTACAGGCCCAGCGAGCGGAAGATGTCCGCCCAGAACGGGCCGAACTGGTTCACGTAGTTCGGATACGGGTCGTCCTGGGTCAGGACCGTGCCGACGATGCTCGCGATCGACAGCACCACCAGCAGCGCGATCGCGAAACGCATCGAGCTCAGCAGCTCGACTGCGCGCCTGGACGCACTTTGACCCGACTTCGACTGCAACCCCGACGTGGTAACGCTCATTCAAACTCCAACTAAGGGGAAACAGCCCCCAACGCTCACTATGTTCGCTGCCCCCGAGGGGGCGGTCAGCACTCTTGGGGCGGCCCTTCGAGTGCTGACAACAAAAAAGGGTAAGGCGGCCGCAATCACGCGGCGCCCCACCCTTTTCTTGTTCTGACTCCCGCCGCCCTTCGGGCGCCCGGTCATTCCATTCGCGACCGTCCGTTCAACGCAGGCCCGCGATGTAATCCGCGACGGCCTTGATCTCGTTGTCCGACAGACGCGATGCGATCTGATGCATCGCCTCGTTGTTGTTGCGCGCGCCGACACCCTGCTGGAACGCGGTCAACTGGGCAACCGTGTAATCGGCCCACTGCCCCGACAGACGCGGGTACTGGACCGGAAGCCCCTGCCCCGTCGGCCCGTGGCAGCTCGCGCAGGCGGGTACACCCTTTTCCGCGATGCCGCCGCGATAGATCTTCTGGCCGATCGGCACGGTCGCCGCGTCGCGTGCGGTGCCGAGCTTCGTCGTCTGCGAACCGTAATACGCGGCGACGTTGCGCATGTCGTCCGCACTCAACGCGCTCGCGAACCCGACCATCACCGGATTGGTCCGCGCCGGCCCCTTCGCGCCCGGCTGGGCCTTGAAGTCGTTCAACTGCTTGACCAGATATTCGGGATGCTGGCCGGCGAGCTTCGGGAAACTGCCCGACGCACTGTTGCCGTCGGCGCCGTGACACGACGCGCAGACCTGCCCGGCAATCGCCTTGCCGCGGTCCAGATCCGGCTTTGCCGCATCCGCCGCGTTTGCCTCCGCTACGAAACCTACGAACCCTGCTGCAACCTGAAGCACCATCAGAGACTTGCACAGTCGATTCATTCGCACACCCTGTTTCGTCTTGTGGGAATTTGAGGTTCTGCAAAAAACGACGTCGACCAGTCTACCGCAGAAGCTGCATAAAAGCGCGAGGCAGGCGCCCGCAGCCCTTCGGCAAAACCGTCGTATTGTACAATATCGCGCTGAAAGCTCCCGCGCCTATCGGGGCTACCCCGCCTCCACCAAGCGGCTCGCGCCGCCCCGTCCCACCGGTTTCCCCATGGCCTTTTTGCTCCATCAAGCCCGCTTCTACACGACCGTCAACCATCTGCGCGACCTGCCGCCGACGGTGCAACCGGAAATCGCGTTCGCGGGCCGCTCGAATGCCGGCAAATCGACGGCGATCAACGTGCTGTGCAACCAGAAGCGGCTCGCCTTCGCGTCGAAGACGCCCGGCCGCACCCAGCACATCAACTACTTCTCCGTCGGCCCGGCCGCCGAGCCCGTCGCGAACCTCGTCGACCTGCCCGGTTACGGCTATGCGGAAGTGCCGGGGGCCGCGAAGGCCCACTGGGAAATGCTGCTGTCGTCCTACCTCGCGACGCGTTCGCAGCTGTGCGGCCTGATCCTGATGATGGATTCGCGCCGTCCGCTGACCGACCTCGATCGCCGGATGATCGAGTGGTTCGCGCCGACCGGCAAGCCGATCCACACGCTGCTGACGAAGTGCGACAAATTGACGCGGCAGGAAAGCATCAACGCGCTGCGCAACACGCAGAAGGGACTCGACGCGTACCGCGACCAGGGCGTGAAGGGCAAGCTGACCGTCCAGCTGTTCTCGGCGCTGAAGCGCACGGGGCTCGACGAGGCGCACGAACTGATCGAGAGCTGGGTGCGGCCGTCCGTCGCCGACGAAAAAAGCGAGCCTGTAGCACAATGAGCGGGCAACGCGCGGCCGGGATCGGCTGTGCGCACCTGACGGCACCTGCGGATTCGGCCGGCTCATAAAAAAACCCGCCGTTGAACGGCGGGTCAAACAGCCTAATCGAATAACGACAGGCACCCGCTCAGGGAGGAGAAGCGGGGAGCAGCACGCGACGCGTGCCGCTCGATCGCTATCATATACCAACGATCTCGAAAATGACCTAAGGGTTCCGTAAGGTCCTTCTTGCCCTGATTTCTGCCCAATCGCCATGAGCTTCCATCCGCTTCACCGTCCGCGCCGGATGCGCCGCGACGACTTCTCCCGGCGCCTGATGCGTGAAAACCGCCTGACCACCGACGACCTGATCTACCCGGTGTTCGTCGTCGAAGGCACCAACGAACGTCAGCCCGTCCCGTCGATGCCCGGCGTCGAGCGCGTGTCGGTCGATCTGCTGATGCAGGTCGCCGAGCAGTGTGTCGAACTCGGCGTGCCCGTGCTGTCGCTGTTCCCGGCCATCGAGCCGTCGCTGAAAACGCCCGACGGTCGCGAAGCGGCCAATCCGGAAGGCCTGATCCCGCGCGCGGTGCGCGAGCTGAAGAAGCGCTTCCCCGAACTGGGCGTGCTGACCGACGTCGCGCTCGACCCATACACGAGCCACGGCCAGGACGGCGTGCTCGACGAGAACGGCTACGTGATCAACGACGACACGATCGAGATCCTGGTCGACCAGGCGCGTGCGCAGGCGGAAGCCGGCGTCGACATCGTCGCGCCGTCGGACATGATGGACGGCCGGATCGGTGCGGTCCGCGAAATGCTGGAAAGCGACGGCCATATCCATACGCGCATCATGGCCTATTCGGCCAAGTTCGCATCTGCGTTCTACGGCCCGTTCCGCGACGCGGTCGGTTCGGCGTCCAATCTGGGCAAGGGTAACAAGATGACCTACCAGATGGATCCGGCGAACAGCGACGAAGCGCTGCGCGAAGTGCGCCTCGACATCGACGAAGGCGCGGACATGGTGATGGTCAAGCCCGGCATGCCGTATCTCGACATCGTGCGCCGCGTGAAGGACGAGTTCCGCTTCCCGACCTACGTGTACCAGGTGAGCGGCGAATACGCGATGCTGAAGGCCGCCGCAATGAACGGCTGGCTCGACCACGACAAAGTCGTGCTCGAATCGCTGCTCGCGTTCAAGCGCGCAGGCGCCGACGGCGTGCTCACGTACTTCGCGCTCGATGCCGCGCGTCTGCTGAAAGCGCAGCGCTGAGCCGCGCGCCGGCAGGCATCCAATAAAAAACGGCGGGACACTTCGGTGTCCCGCCGTTTTTTATTTACCGTCCGGTCGGCGCAGAGGACGCCCCTGCGCACCGGCGAGCGCGCGTTACACCGTCGGTACCGCTGCGCGATCGAGGCTGCGCAGGAACGTCTCGGCCGCCTGATAGCCGACGACGCGACCGATTTCGTTGCCGTTGCGATCGAAGAAAATGATGCCCGGCGGCCCGAACAGGTTGAAGCGCTTGAGCAGCGCCTGGTCGTCCGGATTGTTCGCGGTGACGTCCGCACGCACCAGGTGAAGCCGCGCGAGCCGCGCCTGCACGCGTGAATCGGTGAACGTCAGATGCTCCATTTCCTTGCAGCTCACGCACCAGTCTGCGTAGAAGTCGAGCATCACGGGCCGGCCTGACGTCTTCAGCAGCGCGTCGAGTTCGCCACTGGAGCGCACCGACGCGAACGCGGTGCCCTGCCGCCCGGCCGCCGCACCGGCTGCCGACGCATCGCCCGACGCAACCGTACGCGCAGCGAGGACGGCCAGCGGCTTCACGGGGTCGTTGGAGCCCGCCGCTAGACCGACAAGCAGCGTCGCAGCCCAGATCGCGAGCGCTGCACCGAGGCCACGGCCGAGGCGGCGCCAGATCGACGCGGCACCGGCATGTGGCGTGAACAGGCCGAGCGCCGCAGCCGCGACGAGCAGCCACAGCGCGGCGAGCACCATTTTCAGACCGCCCGCGAGCACCGGCCACACGATCCATAGCGCGGCGGCGAGCAGCACGATGCCGAAGAACACCTTCACGCCGTCCATCCATGCGCCCGCGCGCGGCAGCACCGTACCGGCACCGATGCCGACGACGAGCAGCGGCACGCCCAGCCCCAGTCCCATCGCGAACAGCGCGGCGCCGCCGAGCAGCGCATTGCCGGTGTGCGCGATGAACGCGAGCACCGCAAACAGCGGCGCCGTCATGCATGCGCCGACGACCAGCGCCGACAATGCCCCCATCGCGGCGACCGCGACAAAGTGGCCGCCCCGGCGCGCGCTCGAGGCTTCGGCCGCGCCGTTCTGCCAGCGCTCGGGCAGCGCGATGTCCTTGCCGGAAATCAGCGATACGGCGAATGCGGTGAGCAGCACGCCGAATGCGCCGAGCACCCACGGGTTCTGCAGCCACGCGCCAAGGCTCTGGCCGACCAGCGCCGCCGCGATGCCCAGCACCGTATAGACGAGCGCCATGCCGACCACGTACGTCAGCGACAGCGCGAAGCCGCGTGCATGCGTCGCGCGCGTGCCCTGGCCGATGATGATCGCGGACACGATCGGAATCATCGGATACGAACAGGGCAGGAGACTCAGCACGACGCCCGCGACGAAATAGAGCGCGACGATCGTGAAGAAGCCGTGCCCCTCGAGCAGCGACTGCGCGAAATCCGCGCTCGTGACCTTGTCGAACCAGCTGCCCGAAGCCACCGCGCCATCGGCCGGCGCGGCCGCGCCGAGCGCGGCGCCGTCGACCTTCACGACGTGCTCCGCAGGCGGATAGCAGATCCCTTCGTCGGCGCATCCCTGCGATGTCACCGCGAGTTCGAACGGCCCAGCAGCCTGCTTGACCGGCACGTGAATCACGACCTCGTCGCGATAGGTCTCGACTTCCTTCTGGAACGTCTGATCGAACTTCACATGCCCGGCCGGGAATTGCGGATCGCCGAGCGTCGCCTGCCCGCCCTTCACCGCGAACGCGAACCGCTCGCGATAGAGGTAATAGCCGTTGGCAACCTTGAAGCGGACGTCCACCTGCCCCGGCGCTTCGCTCGCGCTGAACTTGAATGCGACCGACGGATCGAGAAAATCGTCAGCCGCGCGCGCGGCCGACAGACCGCCCAGCACGAACATGAACGACAAGAGGACTGCGAGGAACCGCAGCGCGCGCACACGCACGGAAAGCGCCATACCGTTAAACATGAAATAGACGTTGAGTTTCGCTGGTCACCCACTGGCCGTACGCGGCCGAGGCCGTCGCCTGCCACGAGACGATTTCCGGCGTCTCGTACGGATGATGCGCGAGAATAAATCGCTCCAGATCGAGCGAGCGCACGGGGCTCGTCTTGAACAGCAACTGGATCTCGTCGGCCGTCTCGACCTTGCCCTGCCAGTGATAGCGCGACTTGATCGCACCGAGCTCCGACACACACGCGGCCAGCCGCGCGTCGAGCGCGCCGTCGGCGAGCGCTGCGGCCGTCGCAGCATCCGGCACCGTCGTCAGCATCAACACCACCACCATACGCGCCCTCCTGGCTGGTTTTTACCGGCTTCCGCCGCCACGAATCGCCCATCGAGGGCCCGCGTCGACAGTTCCATATCGTAGCGCAGCCCGTGCGACGCTGCCGGTACCGGGCTGCGACAATCGATCGCAGCCGGGGTATCGCCAAAAACAAAAAGGGCCAAGCATTTGCTCGGCCCTTTCAGATACTGCAGCGTAGCGGAAGCTTACTCAGCTTCTTGCACGTTTTCCGTTTCGTCGACTTCCGGACGATCGAGCAGCTCGACCAGTGCCATCGGTGCGTTGTCGCCGACGCGGAAGCCGAACTTCAGCACGCGCAGGTAGCCGCCCGGACGGTTCGCGAAACGCGGACCGAGCACGTCGAACAGCTTCGCCACCGAGTCACGATCGCGCAGGCGGTTGAACGCTAGGCGACGGTTTGCCAGCGACGGCTTCTTGCCGAGCGTGATCAGCGGCTCGACGACTTTACGGAGTTCCTTCGCCTTCGGCAGCGTCGTCTTGATGACTTCGTGCTCGATCAGCGAGTTGGACATGTTACGGAGCATAGCCAGACGGTGGCTGCTCGTGCGGTTCAGTTTCCGCAGACCATGACGATGGCGCATTTCAGTTTCCTTGATTCAAAGTTTTGATCCAGCTCTTCTATCGCACCGCTGGGGTGCACGGGCCGGTAACGAAAAAAGCAAGATGCGGATTTTAAAGGAAAATCCGCATCTTTGCCAACTACAGCAACAACCGGGCTTACTTGTCGAGACCAGCCGGCGGCCAGTTTTCGAGCTTCATGCCCAGCGTGAGACCGCGCGAAGCGAGCACTTCCTTGATCTCGTTGAGCGACTTGCGACCGAGGTTCGGCGTCTTCAGCAGCTCGTTTTCCGTGCGCTGGATCAGGTCGCCGATGTAGTAGATGTTCTCGGCCTTCAGGCAGTTCGCCGAACGAACCGTCAGCTCGAGATCGTCCACCGGACGCAGCAGGATCGGATCGATCTGCGGTGCGCGCGACGGTGCTTCGGCAGCCGTTTCCGTGCCTTCCAGTGCCGCGAACACGGACAGCTGGTCGACCAGGATGCGGGCCGATTGACGGATCGCTTCTTCCGGGGTGATCACGCCGCTCGTCTCGATGTTCATCACGAGCTTGTCGAGGTCGGTACGCTGCTCGACACGTGCGCTTTCAACGGCGTAGCTCACGCGGCGAACCGGCGAGAACGATGCGTCGAGGACGATGCGGCCGATGATCTTGGCCGTGTCTTCGCCGTAGCGACGGACGTTGCCGGGCACATAGCCGCGACCCTTTTCGATCTTGATCTGAACGTCGAGCTTGCCGCCCTTCGACAGGTGTGCGATCACGTGATTCGGGTTGATGACTTCGCAATCGTGAGCCAGCTCGATATCGCCGGCCGTAACGACGCCTTCGCCTTCCTTGCGCAGGGTCACCGTCACTTCGTCACGGTTGTGCAGCTTGAACACCACACCCTTCAGGTTCAGCAGCAGGTTGACGACGTCCTCTTGCACGCCATCAAGCGTCGAATACTCGTGCACCACGCCAGCGATCGTGACTTCGGTCGGCGCGTAGCCAACCATCGACGACAGCAGCACGCGGCGAAGCGCATTGCCCAAGGTGTGGCCGTAACCGCGTTCGAACGGTTCCATGACCACCCTCGCGTGGTTCTCGCCCAGCGATTCCACGGCGATGATCTTGGGTTTCAGCAAACTGGTTTGCATGGGCTTTCCTTTTCAATACCCTCGGCTCGTTACACCGATAAGGCTGACCGGTAACAACCAGAAAATAAACAGCCGAGGCCCCTCCTTGCATAACGCAATCGGGGTACCTCGGCCGTCAATCGGATTAACGCGAATACAATTCGACGATCAGGCTTTCGTTGATGTCGCCTGCGATGTCAGCGCGTTCCGGCATTTGCTTGAACGTGCCTTCGAACTTCTTCGCATCGACTGCAACCCAGCTCGGCATGCCGCCTTGCTCGGCCAGCGACAGCGCTTCGACGATACGCGCCTGCTTCTTTGCCTTTTCGCGGATCGCGACGATGTCACCCGCCTTCACTTGCTGCGACGGGACGTTCGCGACGACGCCGTTCACCGTGATCGACTTGTGGCTCACCAGTTGACGCGCTTCAGCGCGGGTCGAGCCGAAGCCCATGCGATACACGACGTTGTCGAGACGCGACTCGAGCAGTTGCAGCAGGTTTTCACCCGTGTTGCCCTTGCGGCGGTCGGCTTCAGCGAAGTAACGGCGGAACTGACGCTCCAGGACGCCGTAAATACGCTTGACCTTCTGCTTTTCGCGCAGCTGCGTACCATAGTCGGACGTACGTGCGCCCGAGGTACGGCCGTGCTGACCCGGCTTGCTGTCGAGCTTGCACTTGTCGGCGAGCGAGCGGCGCGCGCTCTTCAGGAACAGGTCGGTGCCTTCACGGCGGGACAGCTTGGCCTTAGGGCCGATATAACGTGCCACTTTGCATTCCTTTATCAATCAGTCACGCGGATCGGAATCCGCGCTAGTTCGCGCCCTTTGGGGCGAACGGTGGGCTTAGTCAATCAAAAAAGCAACGCCCGTCGACGCTACGCGGCGACAGGCAAATGCGCCAGCACGAACGTGCCAGCAGCATTCTTAGATACGACGGCGCTTCGGCGGACGGCAGCCGTTGTGCGGAATCGGGGTGACGTCCGAAATCGCGGTGATCTTGATGCCGAGGCCATGCAGTGCACGCACTGCCGACTCACGACCCGGGCCCGGGCCCTTGATCCGCACTTCCAGATTCTTCACGCCGTATTCCATCGCCACGCGACCGGCCGACTCAGCAGCAACCTGAGCAGCGAACGGCGTCGACTTGCGCGAGCCCTTGAAGCCCTGGCCGCCCGACGTCGCCCATGCCAGTGCATTGCCCTGGCGATCGGTGATCGTGATGATCGTGTTGTTGAACGACGCGTGAACGTGAACCACGCCTTCAGCGACGTTCTTCTTAACCTTCTTGCGAACGCGTTGCGCCGCGGTATTCGAAGCCTTAGCCATTACGTTTTCCTGTAACTGTCAGTTCCGCTTACTTCTTCAGCGCTTGCGCTGCACGACGCGGACCCTTGCGGGTACGTGCGTTCGTACGCGTACGCTGACCGCGCATCGGCAGGCCCTTGCGATGACGAACACCACGGTAGCAACCGAGGTCCATCAGGCGCTTGATGTTCATCGTCACTTCACGGCGCAGATCGCCTTCGACGATGAACTTGCCCACTTCTTCACGCAGCTTTTCGAGGTCTGCGTCGGTCAGGTCCTTGACCTTCTTCGAGAATTCCACGCCAGACGCCACGCAGATGCTGCGCGAGCGCGTGCGGCCGATACCGAAGATTGCCGTCAGGCCGATCTCGGTATGCTGGTGATTCGGGATGTTAACCCCTGCGATACGAGCCATTGTTTTTCCTCAAACAAAAAGCGCAAACAAACGCGCGGTCAGCCTTGGCGCTGCTTGTGGCGCGGATCCGAGCTGCAGATCACGCGAACGACGCCTTTGCGCTTGATGATCTTGCAATTGCGGCAAATGCGCTTAACCGATGCCATCACTTTCATGATAATACCCTTTTTTCAAATCACTTCGCCCGGAACACGATCCGCGCACGAGACAGATCGTAAGGCGTCAATTCAACCGTCACCTTGTCGCCCGGCAGGATGCGGATGTAATGCATCCGCATCTTCCCGGAGATATGCCCCAACACGACATGGCCGTTTTCCAGCTTCACGCGGAAGGTCGCATTCGGGAGGTTTTCGATCACCTCACCTTGCATCTGGATTACATCGTCTTTGGCCATAGTCCTTGATTAACGCATTGGGATGTTGCCGCCCTTGAAGTTTGCCTTCTTGAGCAGCGACTCATACTGTTGCGACATAACGTACGACTGCACCTGCGCCATGAAGTCCATCGTGACGACGACAATGATCAGCAGCGACGTTCCACCAAAATAAAACGGCACGTTCCAGCGCAGCACCAGGAATTCCGGCAGCAGACACACGAAGACGATGTAGATCGCACCGGCCAGCGTCAGACGCGTGAGGATGCGGTCGATATATCGTGCGGTCTGATCGCCCGGACGAATGCCCGGAACAAACGCGCCGCTCTTCTTCAGGTTGTCCGCGGTTTCCCTGCTGTTGAACACCAGTGCGGTGTAGAAGAAGCAGAAAAACACGATTGCCAGCGTGTACAGCAGCACATAGACCGGCTGGCCCGGCTTCAGCGCCTCCGCGACGTTATGCAACGTGTTGGAGATCCAGCTTCCCGACGGCTGACCCGTGCTGAACCAGCCGAGAATCGTGGCCGGGAACAGGATGATCGACGATGCGAAGATCGGCGGAATCACGCCCGACATGTTCAGCTTCAGCGGCAAGTGCGACGACTGGCCACCGTAGATCTTGTTGCCGACCTGGCGCTTCGCGTAGTTCACGAGGATCTTGCGCTGACCGCGTTCGATGAACACGACCAGGTAAGTCACCGCGGCAATCAGAACGACGATGATGATCGCCGAAATGATGCTCATCGAACCCGTACGCACCAGCTCGAACAGCCCACCGACGGCATTCGGGAACCCTGCTGCGATCCCGCCGAAGATGATGATCGAGATGCCGTTGCCCAGACCACGCTCGGTGATCTGCTCACCCAGCCACATCAGAAACATCGTGCCGGTAACCAACGTCACGACCGTCGTCAGTCGGAACAGCATGCCGGGGTCGATGACGAGGCCCGGCTGGTTTTCCAGCGCCGCCGCGATACCGAACGCCTGGAAGGTCGCGAGCACCACGGTGAAATACCGCGTGTACTGCGTGATCTTCCGCTGCCCTGCCTGCCCTTCCTTCTTCAGCGCCTCGAGTTGCGGCGAGACGATCGCCAGCAACTGCATGATGATCGACGCCGAGATGTACGGCATGATCCCCAGCGCAAAGATCGTGAAGCGGGAAAGCGCGCCACCCGAGAACATGTTGAACATGCCCAGGATGCCGCCCGCCTGGCTCTGGAACAGCTTCGCCAGTTGATCCGGATCGATGCCCGGCACGGGGATGTGCGCGCCGATGCGATAGACGATCAGCGCCAGGAGCAGGAACATCGCTCGCCGACGCAGATCGCCGAATTTCGCCGTGCTTCGACCGGGTTTTGCAAGACTCGGGCTGTTAGCCAAGTACCTTCTCCGATGAATGCAAGTAACGACGCGCTACGCGTGTCACTCGGCGAACGAACCGCCAGCCGCTTCGATCGCAGCGCGCGCACCCTTGGTGGCGCCGAGACCCTTCACGACGATCTTGCGCTTCAGTTCGCCCGTCGCGATGATCTTTGCGCTCTTCGTCAGCTCGCCGACCAGGCCGGCTTGCTTCAGTGCGAGCAGATCGACTTCATCGACCGGCAGCTTCTCGAGGTCGCCCAGGCGCACTTCACCGACGAATTCCTTCGTCAGCGACGTGAAGCCGCGCTTCGGCAGACGACGTTGCAGAGGCATCTGACCGCCTTCGAAACCGACTTTGTGGAAGCCGCCCGAACGCGATTTCTGACCCTTGTGACCACGGCCAGCCGTCTTGCCGAGGCCCGAACCGATGCCGCGGCCGACACGACGTTTGGCGTGCTTTGCACCAGCGGCCGGCTTCAGGTTATTCAATTCCATATCAACTCCTTGATCCGTAGGGCCGCTTACGCGATGACCTTAACGAGGTACGAGACCTTGTTGATCATGCCGCGGACCGCCGGCGTGTCCTGCAGCTCGCTAACCGAGTTGAGTCGGCGCAGGCCCAGGCCACGCACGGTCGCGCGGTGCGATTCGCGGGTCCCGATCAGGCTCTTAACGAGCTGAACCTTGACAGTTTTTTCAGACATGGTGACCACCCGGGCTTAGCCCAAAATATCTTCGACGGACTTGCCGCGCTTCGCCGCGATGTCTGCCGGGGTCGACTGCTTGCGCAGACCGTCCAGCGTGGCGCGAACGAGGTTGTACGGGTTCGTCGAACCGTGGCTCTTTGCCACGACGTTCTGAACGCCCATCACGTCGAACACTGCGCGCATCGGGCCACCGGCGATCACGCCCGTACCTGCCTTCGCCGGAGCGAGGAGGACAGCGGATGCGCCATGCTTGCCATGCACTTCGTGCTGCAGCGTGCCGTTCTTGAGCGGCACCTTGAACATGTTGCGGCGAGCTTGTTCCATTGCCTTCTGGACAGCGACCGGCACTTCCTTCGCCTTGCCCTTGCCCATACCGATGCGGCCATCACCGTCGCCAACCACGGTCAGTGCGGCGAAGCCGAGAATACGGCCACCCTTCACGACCTTGGTCACGCGATTGACCGAAATCATCTTTTCACGAAGGCCGTCGTCGCGCTCGTCAGCCTGAACTTTCGCTTGCATCTTTGCCATGACGAATTCCTTCCTTAGAACTTGAGCCCAGCTTCGCGAGCTGCCTCAGCCAGCGCCTTGACGCGGCCATGGTAGCGGAAGCCCGAGCGGTCGAAGGCGACGGATTCGATGCCGGCAGCCTTTGCCTTCTCGGCAATACGCTTGCCGATCAGCGTCGCGGCATTAACGTTGCCGCCCTTGCCCGACTTGTCGGCCAGTTCAGCGCGCACTTCTGCTTCGAGCGTCGACGCGCTGGCGAGCACCTTGGTGCCGCAGGGCGAGAACACTTGAGCGTAGATGTGCGTGTTCGTGCGATGCACGGCGAGACGCGCGACCTGCAGCTCAGCGATCTTGATACGCGTCTGGCGAGCGCGGCGCAGGCGAGATTGAGTCTTATCCATGATTGCGCACCCTTACTTCTTCTTCGTTTCTTTGAGGATCACAACCTCGTCGGAATAGCGCACGCCCTTGCCCTTGTAGGGCTCCGGCGGACGGTAACCGCGGACTTCCGCAGCCACTTGACCGACTTGTTGCTTGTTGATCCCCTTGATCACGATTTCGGTTTGCGTCGGGGTTTCAGCCTTGACGCCTTCCGGCATCTGGTGCACCACCGGGTGCGAGAAACCCAGCGACAGGTTCAGCTTGTCGCCTTGCGCTTGCGCACGATAACCGACGCCAACCAGCGTCAGCTTGCGCTCGAAACCCTTGGTCACGCCGTGCACGGCATTCGCGATGATCGCGCGCATCGTGCCCGACAGTGCGTTTGCTTCGCGGCTTTCGTCGACCGGCGCCAGATTCAGCGTGCCGTCGTTGTTCGCCACGTTCACGAGCGGATTGATCGCTTGCGTGATGGTGCCCAGCGGGCCCTTGACGGTGATTGCACCGTCAGCCAGCTTGACTTCCGCGCCTTGCAGCGCGATCGGGCTCTTACCTACTCGAGACATGTTTCTCTCTCCTCGGCTTTAAGCAACGTAGCAGATGACTTCGCCGCCGACGCCGGTAGCGCGCGCCTTGCGGTCGGTCATCACGCCCTTCGGCGTCGAAACGATTGCCACACCCAGGCCGTTCATGACCTGCGGAATGTCGTTACGGCCGCGATACACGCGCAGACCAGGCTTCGAAACGCGCTCGAGGCGTTCGATGACCGGGCGACCTGCGTAGTACTTCAGCGCGATATTCAGTTCGGACTTCGCACCTTCCGCCTTGACGGCGAAATCGTCGATATAACCTTCGTCCTTCAGGACTTGCGCGATTGCAACCTTGACCTTCGACGAGGGCATCGCAACCGATACCTTCTCGACCATCTGCGCGTTGCGGATGCGAGTCAGCATATCGGCGATAGGATCACTCATGCTCATTTACGTTTCTCCTATTACCAGCTCGCCTTGGTCAGGCCAGGAATCTCGCCACGGAATGCGATTTCACGAATCTTGTTACGCGCGAGGCCGAATTTACGGAACGTGCCACGCGGACGGCCCGTGATCGCGCAGCGGTTACGCTGGCGGGTCGGGTTTGCGTTGCGGGGCAGTTGCTGCAGCTCAAGGCGTGCTTCGTAGCGCTCTTCTTCCGACTTGCTTTGGTCTTCGACGATCGCCTTCAGCGCTTCGCGCTTTGCTGCGAACTTCGCGACCAGGCGGGCGCGCTTCTTTTCACGTTCGATCAGTGCCAGTTTAGCCACGGTAACCTCAGTTTCTGAACGGGAACTTGAAGCTGGCGAGCAGAGCCTTTGCTTCGTCGTCGGTCTTCGCAGTCGTCGTGATGCTGATGTTCAGCCCACGCAGTGCGTCGATCTTGTCGTAGTCGATTTCGGGGAAAATGATCTGCTCTTTCACACCGATGTTGTAGTTGCCGCGGCCATCGAAGGCACGACCCGACACGCCGCGGAAGTCACGCACGCGGGGCAGGGCAACGGTCACGAAACGGTCGAGGAATTCGTACATCGCTTGGCCACGCAGCGTCACCATCGCGCCGATCGGGTAACCCTGGCGGATCTTGAAGCCTGCGATTGCCTTGCGCGCCTTCGTGACGACCGGCTTCTGACCAGCGATCTTCGTGAGGTCGCCGACGGCGTTCTCGATGATCTTCTTGTCAGCGATCGCTTCGCCAAGACCCATGTTCAGCGTGATCTTGGTGATGCGCGGCACTTCCATGACCGACTTGTAACCGAACTTCTCGATCAGGCCGGGCACAACCTTTTCTTTGTAAAACTCTTGAAAACGAGCCATTTTTTACTCCGCTGCGTCAGGCGCTCAGTACGGCACCGGTCGTCTTCAGGAAGCGAACCTTCTTGCCTTCCTCGACCTTGATGCCAACACGCGACGCCTTGCCATTCGCGTCGACCAGTGCGACGTTCGAAATATGCAGGGGCATCGTCTTCGCTTCCACGCCACCCGTCGTACCCTTCATCGGGTTCGGCTTCACATGCTTCTTGACGAGGTTGATACCCTCAACCGTCACATGTTCTGCACCGACAGCCAGCACGACGCCGCGCTTGCCCTTGTCTTTGCCAGTGACGACGATGACTTCGTCACCTTTGCGAATCTTGTTCATCGCGACTCCTTACAGCACTTCCGGCGCCAGCGAAACGATCTTCATGAATCGTTCGCTACGCAGCTCACGCGTCACCGGCCCGAAGATACGGGTGCCGATCGGCTCAAGCTTGTTATTCAAAAGCACAGCGGCGTTGCCGTCGAACTTGATCAGCGAGCCGTCTTGACGGCGCACACCCTTGGCGGTGCGGACCACCACGGCGTTGTAGATTTCGCCTTTCTTCACGCGCCCGCGCGGCGTTGCTTCTTTGACGGTCACCTTGATGATGTCGCCAATGCCGGCATAACGACGCTTCGAGCCGCCGAGCACCTTGATGCACATGACTTCACGCGCACCCGTGTTGTCGGCTACTTCGAGCCGAGATTCGGTCTGGATCATGGTTTGTCTTTCCCAACTTAATCCGGATGCACCACCATGATGCATTCGGTCAGTCTTGGTCCCGTCAGCCAATCGGCTGCTTGGGTTGGAACAGCAGCGACGGCAAACGAAACCCGCCATCGCAATTCGGTGAATCTTTCGGACAGGCTGGCGCCAGTCCGCTTCCCCCACCAACTTCGCCCGCGACGGGGCTCCCATAAAGAGGGAAGACCAGGATTATAACAAATAACCCTGGTCACGCAAGCAAAAACTTTGCGATTTCAAGCACTTCGTGGCGAAGTGCCTGTTACTGCCTACTGCGCTGCCCGCTTAGATGACGCGAGCTGCTTCGACGAGGCGCGACACCGTCCAGGCCTTCGTCTTCGACAGAGGACGAGTTTCCTGGATTTCAACGAGGTCACCCTCGTTGTAGGTGTTCGCTTCATCATGCGCGTGGTACTTCTTCGAGCGCACGACATACTTGCCGTAGATCGGGTGCTTGACGCGGTGCTCGATCAGCACGGTGACGGTCTTGTCCATCTTGTTGCTGACGACCCGACCGACCAGCGTCCGCTTCAGCGAGGTTTTCACGCTATCGTTCATTTCTGGTTCGCCTTCTGAGTCATGACGGTCCGCACACGTGCGATGTCGCGACGAACCTTCTTCAGCTGGCTCGTGTTCGTGAGCTGCTGGGTCGCGAGTTGCATGCGCAGGCCGAATTGCGCCTTCAGCAGGTCCGCCAGCTCCTTGTTGAGCGCGGCCTGGTCTTTCTGGAGAAGTTCGGAAGCCTTCATGTTTTCTCCTTAGGCGCCGAGCTGGCGCACGATGAATGCCGTCTTCAGCGGCAGCTTGGCTGCAGCCAGACGGAACGCTTCGCGTGCCAGTTCTTCGGTTACGCCGTCCATTTCATAGAGCATCTTGCCCGGCTGGATCTCGGCGACGTAGTACTCCGGGTTACCCTTACCGTTACCCATACGCACTTCTGCCGGCTTTTGCGAAATCGGCTTGTCCGGGAAGATCCGGATCCAGATGCGGCCGCCACGCTTGATGTGACGCGTCATTGCACGACGCGCCGCTTCAATTTGACGTGCGGTCAAACGACCGCGACCGATCGCCTTCAGGCCGAATTCACCGAACGACACTGCGTTGCCGCGCGTCGCCTTGCCGGTGTTACGACCCTTCTGCTCTTTGCGATACTTCCTGCGTTTCGGTTGCAGCATCGTTATTCTCCAGTCTTGCCGTCTTCCGGCTTGCCGGCGCCGCGGCGCGGTGCGCCACGACGAGCACCCGGAGCGCCGCCTTCGCCGTCACGGCGCGGACGACGGTCGCCCGGACGCGCATTGCGACGCGGACGCTTGTCTTCGGCTACTTCTTCGACCACCGGCGCGTCATTGCGGCCGAGCGTGTCGCCCTTGTACACCCACACCTTGACGCCGATGATCCCGTAGGTCGTCTTCGCTTCCGAAGTTGCGTAGTCGATGTCGGCACGCAGCGTGTGAAGGGGCACGCGACCTTCGCGATACCACTCCGTACGAGCGATTTCGATACCGTTCAGACGGCCTGCGCTCATGATCTTGATGCCCTGGGCACCCAGACGCATCGCGTTCTGCATCGCACGCTTCATCGCGCGACGGAACATGATCCGGCGCTCGAGCTGTTGCGTGATCGAGTCAGCGATCAGTTGCGCATCGGTTTCCGGCTTGCGGATCTCTTCGATGTTGACGTGAACCGGCACGCCCATGCGGCGTTGCAGTTCCGTCTTCAGCTGTTCGATATCCTCGCCCTTCTTGCCGATGACGACGCCCGGACGCGAGCTGTAAATCGTGATGCGCGCGTTCTTCGCCGGACGCTCGATGACGACCCGACCGACCGAAGCGTTCTTCAGCTTCTTCTTCAGGTATTCACGAACACCGATGTCTTCCTGCAGCATCGCCGCGAAATTGTTGTTGTTCGCGTACCAACGCGAAGCCCAATTGCGGCTGACAGCCAGGCGGAAGCCAGTCGGATGAATTTTCTGTCCCATCGTATGGCTCCTTAATTCCCGACCGTCACAGTGATGTGACAGGATTGCTTCTCGATGCGGTTACCGCGGCCCTTGGCGCGCGCGGTGAAACGCTTGAGCGATGCAGCCTTGTCGACGTAGATGCTCTTGATCTTGAGCTCGTCGATATCAGCGCCTTCGTTGTGCTCCGCATTCGCGATTGCCGACAGCACAACCTTCTTCACGATGCCAGCCGCCTTCTTCGGCGAGAACGTCAGAACGTTCAGCGCCTTGTCGACCGGCAAACCGCGGATCTGGTCAGCCACAAGGCGCGTTTTTTGCGCCGAGATGCGGGCACCGCGATGAATTGCTTTCACTTCCATCTTGATTGCCCCTTATTTCTTGGCCTTCTTGTCGGCTGCGTGACCCTTGAACGTACGGGTCAGTGCGAACTCGCCAAGCTTGTGGCCGACCATGTTTTCCGAGATGTACACCGGAACGTGTTGACGGCCGTTGTGAACAGCGATCGTCAGGCCGATGAAATCCGGCAGAATCGTCGAGCGACGCGACCAGGTCTTGATCGGCTTTTTGTCGCGCGAAGCTGCAGCCGCCTCAACTTTCTTCAGCAAATGGGCGTCGCAGAACGGACCTTTTTTAACAGAACGTGCCATTGCCTACTCCTTAACGCTTGTGACGGCGCTGGACGATCATCGTCGTCGTGCGCTTGTTGCTGCGGGTGCGGTAACCCTTAGCCGGCGTACCCCACGGGCTCACCGGGTCGCGACCTGCAGCCGTCTTGCCCTCACCACCACCGTGCGGGTGATCAACCGGGTTCATCGCAACGCCACGCACCGTCGGGCGGATACCGCGCCAGCGGTTCGCGCCAGCCTTGCCGATTTGGCGCAGGCTATGCTCTTCGTTGCCGACTTCACCGATCGTTGCACGGCACTCGATGTGCACGCGGCGGATTTCGCCCGAACGCAGACGAACCTGCGCGTAGACGCCTTCACGTGCCAGCAGCATGGCCGACGTGCCAGCCGAACGCGCCATTTGCGCGCCCTTGCCCGGCAGCATCTCGATGCAGTGGATCGTCGTACCGACCGGAATGTTGCGGATCGGCAGCGTGTTGCCTGCACGGATCGGCGCTTCCGAACCCGACATCAGCTGTTGGCCGACGGTCAGGCCCTTCGGGGCGATGATGTAGCGACGCTCGCCGTCTGCGTAGAGCACCAGCGCGATGTTCGCGCTACGGTTCGGGTCGTACTCGAGACGCTCGACCTTTGCCGGGATGCCATCCTTCGTGCGACGGAAATCGACGATACGGTAGTGCTGCTTGTGACCACCACCCTTGTGACGCGTGGTGATACGACCGTTGTTGTTACGGCCGGCGGTCGAGCTCTGCGAGTCGAGCAGTGCCGCGAACGGCTTGCCCTGGTGCAGGTTCTTGTTAACCACCTTGACCATCGCGCGGCGACCCGGCGATGTCGGTTTAACTTTAACGATTGCCATGATTACTTGGCCTCCGCTTCAAAGTTGATTTCCTGGCCGGGCTTCAGGCAAACGTACGCCTTCTTCACGTCCTTGCGGCGGCCCATCGAACGGCCAAAGCGCTTTTGCTTGCCCTTCTGAACCAGCACGTTGACGGAATCAACTTCAACCTTGAACAGCAGCTCGACAGCCGCCTTCACTTCCTGCTTCGTGGCATCCGGTGCGACTTCGAACACGACTTGCTCGTTCTTGTCGGCAACCAGCGTCGCCTTTTCCGAGATCACCGGTGCGAGCAGGACCTGCATCAAACGATGATCGTTCTTGCGAATCTCGCTCATGACAGCAACTCCTCGATCTGGGCGACCGCAGCCTTCGTGACCAGCACTTTCTTGAAGTAGATCAGCGACAGCGGGTCAGCGTAGCGCGGCTCGACAATCGCCACGTGCGGCAGGTTGCGCGAAGCCAGGTACAGGTTCTCGTCGACCGTGTCCGTAATGATCAGAACGGAGTCGAGACCCATGGTCTTGAATTTGTCAGCCAGCAGCTTGGTCTTCGGCGCTTCGAGGATGATGTCCTCGACGACCGACAGACGGCCTTCACGGGCCAGCTGCGAGAAGATCGAGCAGAGACCTGCGCGATGCATCTTCTTGTTGACCTTGTGCGAGAAGTTTTCTTCCGGCGAGTTCGGGAAGATGCGACCACCGCCACGCCACAACGGGCTCGACGACATACCGGCACGAGCGCGGCCCGTACCCTTCTGACGCCACGGCTTCTTGGTGGTGTGCTTGACTTGCTCACGGTCCTTCTGTGCGCGGTTACCCTGGCGAGCATTCGCCTGGTACGCGACGACGACCTGGTGGATCAGCGCTTCGTTGTAGTCACGACCGAACACGACGTCCGACGCGTTGACCACTGCACCTTCCTGACCATTTTCATTCAGGAGCTTGAGTTCCATTATTTCGCCCCCTTGGTCTTGACGGCCGGCGTCACGAAAACCTTGCCGCCCTTCGCGCCCGGAATCGCACCCTTGACGAGCAGCAGCTTGCGCTCTGCATCGATACGCGCGATTTCGAGGTTCTGCACCGTCACCGTAACGTCACCGAGGTGACCCGTCATGCGCTTACCCGGGAAAACACGACCCGGATCTTGCGCCATACCGATCGAGCCCGGCACGTTGTGCGAGCGCGAGTTACCGTGCGTGGCACGGCCGGAGGAGAAGTTGTAACGCTTGATCGTACCGGCGTAGCCCTTACCGATCGACACGCCTTGCACGTCGACCTTCTGGCCTACTTCGAAAAGATCAGCACCGACCACGGCGCCATTCGACAGCTCAGCCGCCTTGGCCGCGTCAATGCGGAATTCCTTGAGGATTTCACCGGCCTCAACACCGGCTTTGGCGAGATGACCTGCCAGCGGCTTCGTCACGCGCGATGCGCGGCGGGAGCCGAATGCAACCTGCACGGCCGTGTAGCCGTCGGTTTCAACAGTCTTGATCTGCGTCACGCGGTTGTCCGACACGTCCAGCACGGTGACGGGAATCGAATCCCCTTCAGCCGTGAAGATACGGGTCATGCCAACCTTGCGACCTACGAGTCCAAGGCTCATCATTTTCTCCATTCCCGACTGCGATTGGTCGGGGCTGATTTACAAAATGCCGGGCACGCAAGGCCCAACTTTTTTACGCGAATACGCGAAAAGCCAAGCAGTATAGCCCGACTTCTCGATTTCCGCAAGCAATACAAAGACTTAGCACCGCCCGACAAGCCAGTTGGCGCCGAAAGCCTTACTGCAGCTTGATTTCCACGTCGACGCCAGCCGGCAGATCGAGCTTCATCAGCGCGTCAACCGTCTTGTCGGTCGGATCGACGATGTCCATCAGGCGCTGGTGGGTACGGATTTCGAGCTGATCGCGCGACGTCTTGTTGACGTGCGGCGAACGCAGGATGTCAAAACGCTGAATGCGCGTCGGCAGCGGCACCGGGCCACGGACGATTGCACCAGTCCGCTTCGCGGTATCGACGATCTCGGCAGCCGATTGATCGATCAGGCGATAGTCGAAAGCCTTCAGGCGAATGCGGATTTTCTGTTGCTGCATGACGATTCCTTGAAAAGAGCGAGGCGATGTTGCATCGCCGGACACTAAAAGAACGCGAAACCTGTTGCCTGCGGGGAGCGAGGCACCCGGTTCCGAACGGTACTTCCACTGCTAAGCCCGCGATTCTACACGAAAAATCGAAGCGGTGGTGTGCGTTTGTCAATGCCGCAACGCGCACGCCACAAAGACAAAACCGGGCGCCAGATCAAACTGGGCACCCGGTTTCGACGGTTCAACTGCCTACCGTGGAATCGCGGACCCCGGAGGGATCCGCGGATCGTCGATATTACTCGATGATCTTGGCGACGACGCCGGCGCCGACGGTACGGCCACCTTCGCGGATTGCGAAGCGCAGACCTTCTTCCATCGCGATCGGAGCGATCAGCTTCACCGTGATCGACACGTTGTCGCCCGGCATCACCATTTCCTTGTCCTTCGGCAGCTCGATCGAGCCCGTCACGTCCGTCGTACGGAAGTAGAACTGCGGACGGTAGTTGTTGAAGAACGGCGTGTGACGGCCGCCTTCGTCCTTGCTCAGCACGTACACTTCAGCCGTGAAGTGCGTGTGCGGCGTAATCGAACCCGGCTTCGCCAGAACCTGGCCACGCTCCACGTCTTCACGCTTCGTGCCGCGCAGCAGGATACCAACGTTGTCGCCTGCTTGACCTTGGTCCAGCAGCTTGCGGAACATTTCAACGCCCGTGCAGGTCGTCTTCACCGTCGGCTTGATACCGACGATTTCGATTTCCTCGCCGACCTTCACGATGCCGCGCTCGACACGACCCGTCACCACCGTACCACGGCCCGAGATCGAGAACACGTCTTCAACCGGCATCAGGAATGCGCCGTCAACTGCACGCTCCGGCGTCGGGATGTACGTGTCCAGCGCGTCTGCCAGGCTCATGATCGCCACTTCGCCCAGCTCGCCCGTGTCGCCTTCCAGCGCCAGCTTTGCCGAACCCTTCACGATCGGCGTGTCGTCGCCCGGGAAGTCGTACTTCGACAGGAGTTCGCGAACTTCCATCTCGACCAGCTCGAGCAGTTCAGCGTCGTCCACCATGTCGCACTTGTTCAGGAACACGATGATGTACGGAACGCCAACCTGACGTGCCAGCAGGATGTGCTCACGCGTTTGCGGCATCGGGCCGTCTGCTGCCGAGCAAACCAGGATCGCGCCGTCCATCTGCGCTGCGCCCGTGATCATGTTCTTCACATAGTCAGCGTGGCCCGGGCAGTCGACGTGTGCGTAGTGGCGGTTGGCCGTTTCGTACTCGACGTGTGCCGTGTTGATCGTGATGCCGCGCGCCTTTTCTTCCGGTGCCGCGTCGATCTGGTCGTATGCCTTCGCTTCGCCGCCGAACTTCTTCGTCAGCACCGTCGTGATCGCTGCCGTCAGCGTCGTCTTGCCGTGGTCAACGTGACCAATCGTACCAACGTTGACGTGCGGCTTGGTCCGCTCAAATTTACCTTTTGCCATGATTCTCTTCTTTCAAAAATAATCGATTGTGATAGCGAATTACTTCGTCTTCGCGCTGATGATCGCTTCTGCAACGTTCTTCGGAGCTTCAGCGTAGTGCTTGAACTCCATCGTGTACGTTGCGCGACCCTGCGTCAGCGAACGCAGCGACGTGGAATAGCCGAACATTTCCGACAACGGCACTTCGGCGCGCACGATCTTGCCGCCGCCAACCATGTCATCCATGCCCTGGATGATGCCGCGACGACCCGACAGGTCGCCCATCACGTTGCCCATGAAGTCTTCCGGCGTTTCCACTTCCACGGCCATCATCGGCTCGAGCAGAACCGGATCAGCGCGGCGCATCGCTTCCTTGAACGCCATCGAACCAGCCATGCGGAACGCATTTTCGTTCGAGTCAACGTCGTGGTACGAACCGAACGTCAGCGTGACCTTCACGTCGACGACCGGGAAGCCCGCCAGCACGCCGCTCTTCAGCGTTTCCTGGATACCCTTGTCAACCGACGGGATGTATTCACGCGGAATCACGCCGCCCTTGATCGCGTCGACGAACTCGTAGCCCTTGCCCAGTTCGCTGCGCTCGAGCGTAATGACCGCATGGCCATACTGACCACGGCCACCCGACTGCTTGACGAACTTGCCTTCGACGTCCGCGGCCGACTTGCGAATGGTTTCGCGGTAGGCAACCTGCGGCTTGCCGACGGTCGCTTCCACGCCAAATTCACGCTTCATCCGGTCTACCAGAATTTCGAGGTGGAGCTCGCCCATACCCGAAATGATCGTTTGACCCGATTCTTCGTCGGTCTGCACGCGGAACGACGGATCTTCCTGAGCCAGACGGTTGAGTGCCAGGCCCATCTTCTCCTGGTCAGCCTTCGTCTTCGGCTCGACGGCCTGCGAAATCACCGGCTCCGGGAAAATCATGCGTTCGAGCACGATCGGGTGTGCCGGATCGCACAGCGTGTCACCCGTGGTCGCTTCCTTCAGGCCAACCGCAGCAGCGATGTCGCCCGCGCGGACTTCCTTGATTTCCTCGCGCTGGTTCGCGTGCATCTGCAGAATACGGCCGAGACGTTCCTTCTTGCCCTTGGTCGCATTGAGCAGCGTATCGCCCGAATTGACGACGCCCGAGTAGACACGGAAGAAGATCAACTGGCCGACGAACGGGTCGGTCATGATCTTGAACGCGAGCGACGCGAACTTCTCGTCGTCGGAAGCGCGACGCTCCGTCTTCTCGCCGTTTTCGAGCTCGCCCGTAACCGGCGGAATGTCGACCGGCGACGGCAGGAAGTCGATCACGGCGTCGAGCATGCGCTGCACGCCCTTGTTCTTGAACGCGGTACCGCACAGCATCGGCTGGATTTCGCACGCGATCGTACGGTCACGCAGACCCTTCACGATTTCGGCTTCGGCCAGTTCACCTGCTTCCAGGTACTTGTTCATCAGGTCTTCGCTCGACTCGGCAGCCGCCTCGACCATCTTTTCACGCCACTCGTTGCACGTGTCGACGAGTTCCGCCGGGATGTCGACGTAGTCGAACTTCGTGCCTTGCGACGCTTCGTCCCAAATGATCGCCTTCATCTTGATCAGATCGACGACGCCCTTGAAGCCTTCCTCCGCACCGATCGGCACCACGACCGGAACCGGGTTCGCCTTCAGGCGCAGACGGAGCTGGTCGTAGACCTTGAAGAAGTTCGCGCCGGTACGGTCCATCTTGTTGACGAACGCGAGACGGGGCACCTTGTACTTGTTAGCCTGGCGCCACACCGTTTCCGACTGCGGCTGCACGCCGCCCACTGCGCAGTACACCATGCATGCGCCGTCGAGCACGCGCATCGAACGCTCCACTTCGATCGTGAAGTCGACGTGGCCCGGGGTGTCGATGATGTTGATGCGGTGTTCCGGATAGTTGCCGCCCATGCCCTTCCAGAAGGCCGTGGTAGCAGCGGACGTGATCGTGATGCCACGCTCCTGTTCCTGCTCCATCCAGTCCATCGTGGCTGCGCCGTCGTGGACTTCACCGATCTTGTGGTTCACACCGGTGTAAAACAGAATGCGCTCGGTCGTCGTCGTTTTGCCGGCGTCGATGTGAGCGCTAATACCGATATTGCGGTAGCGCTCGATAGGAGTCTTGCGAGCCACTTTGATCCTCTACTGGGATGACGCGATGCAGCCCAGCTGCATCACGCTTCAACACAAACGGGCGAGGCGCCTGAAAAGCGCACCCGCCCGGAATTTATTTCCGCTAACAGCCCAGCCAGGCGCTTAGAAACGGAAATGCGAGAACGCGCGGTTGGCTTCTGCCATGCGGTGAACTTCATCGCGCTTCTTCATCGCGCCGCCACGGCCTTCGGCCGCTTCGGAGAGTTCACCTGCCAGGCGCAGGGCCATCGACTTCTCGCTGCGCTTCTTCGCAGCCTCACGCAGCCAGCGCATCGCCAATGCCATACGACGCGACGGGCGCACTTCGACCGGAACTTGATAGTTGGCACCACCAACGCGACGGCTCTTCACTTCGACCACCGGCTTCACGTTGTTGAGCGCAACCGTGAACACTTCCAGCGGGTCCTTGCCACCCTTGGTCTGGATTTGTTCGAATGCGCCATAAACGATGCGCTCTGCGACCGACTTCTTGCCGGACAGCATCAGCATGTTCATGAACTTGGCAACATCAACGTTGCCGAACTTCGGATCCGGCAACACTTCCCGCTTGGGGACTTCGCGACGACGCGGCATGATTCTTCCTTTACTTGTTCAGTTGGAGCTGTATTCAGCTCCGCGGCCACCAACAAACCCGATCACATCTTCACGACTAACCAGCTTGGCCGGGTGACCACTTACTCGACAGCACCGGCAATCCGGCACTCCCGCCTTGACCGCCCTGCGGCGATCCCTGATCAAAAACTGCTTACTTGGCAGCCTTTGCACGCTTCGCGCCGTACTTCGAGCGCGCTTGCTTACGGTCCTTGACGCCCTGGGTATCCAGCGAGCCGCGAACCATGTGGTAACGCACACCCGGCAAGTCCTTCACACGGCCGCCGCGGATCAGCACAACCGAGTGTTCCTGCAGGTTGTGGCCTTCACCGCCGATGTACGAAATCACTTCGAAGCCGTTCGTCAGACGAACCTTAGCGACCTTACGGAGTGCCGAGTTCGGCTTCTTCGGCGTCGTCGTGTACACACGGGTGCACACGCCGCGACGCTGGGGGCAGTCCTGCAGGGCCGGGCTCTTGCTCTTCGTCGTTTCCGACTGACGGCCTTTGCGAACCAGTTGGTTGATGGTTGGCATTGTTTATTCCTGAAATTGAACAAAATCCGCACATCGATTTCGGGCAAAGCGAGAATCGACGCACAGTTGACTTCCGAACCGGCGATACGGACACGAACCTTCGAACGCGACTCGGCTCACCGAATACCGGAACCCAGCATCATATTCCGGAAATGCCAACTAAGTCAACGGCTTGCGTGATTCACCAGCCGCGCGGGCGGTTTACCGGAAGGGTCGAAACACCTGTGTCACGCCGACTCGACGACGTCGATGATCTCGTCGCCGAAGCGTTCGAGCTTGCGCACGCCCATGCCGGGGATATGGCGCAGGTCGTCGATCGTCTCCGGCGCGTTGCGCGCGATTTCGGCCAGCGTCGCGTCGTGGAAGATCACGTAGGCCGGCACGCCGTCGGACTTCGCGGTTTCCGCGCGCCATGCACGCAGCGCGTCCCACCGGGCACGCTCGCGCGTGCCCATGCCGGCCGTCGGGTCGACGCGCGTGCCGCTGCGGCTCGACGACTGGCGCGTGCGCTGCGGCTTCACGTAGCGGCGCAGCGTGACCTTCTCCTCGTTCTTCAGCACCGGCTTCGCGGCTTCGGTCAGCATCAGCGCGCCGAAGCCGCCATGGTCGACCGCCAGATAGCCATACGCGACGAGTTGCCGGAAAATCGCGCGCCACTCGGGCTCGGACAGCGACGCGCCGATCCCGAACGTGCTGAGCTGGTCGTGGCCGCGCTGCAATACTTTCTCGGTGCGGCCGCCGCGCAGGATCTCGATCAGATGGCTCGAGCCGAAATTGAAGCCGCTCGCACGCTGCGCGCGGAATACGCACGACAGCGCCATCTGCGCCTCGCGCGTCGCGTCCCATGAATCGGGCGGCTCGAGGCATGTGTCACAGTTGCCGCACGGCTGGCTCGGCTCGCCGAAGTAGTTCAGAAGCCGCACGCGCCGGCACGAGATCGTCTCGCACAGCCCGAGCAACGCATCGAGCTTCGACGTCTGCACGCGCTTGTGCGCGTCGTCCGCATCGGACTCGTCGATCATCTTGCGCTGCTGGACGACGTCGCCGAGCCCATACGCCATCCATGCGTTCGCCGGCATCCCGTCGCGGCCCGCGCGGCCGGTTTCCTGGTAATAGCCTTCGACGCTCTTCGGCAAATCGAGGTGTGCAACGAAGCGCACGTCCGGCTTGTCGATGCCCATGCCGAACGCGATCGTCGCGCACATTACGATGCCCTCCTCACGCTGGAACATTTCCTGGTGCTTCTGCCGCACCTCGAACTCCATCCCCGCGTGATACGGCAGCGCGCGTACGCCCTGTGCCTTCAGCCATTCGGCCGTTTCCTCGACCTTGCGGCGCGACAGGCAGTAGACGACGCCCGCGTCGGTCGTGCTGTCCGCATTCGTGTGCTCGGCGCGGATGAAGTCGAGCAGCTGCGCGCGCGCGTTGTCCTTCTCGACGATCCGGTAACGGATATTCGGGCGGTCGAAGCTCGACACGAACACGCGCGCATCGTCGAGCGCGAGACGATGGATGATCTCGTCGCGCGTGATCGCGTCGGCAGTGGCCGTCAACGCGATGCGCGGCACCGCCGGGAAGCGCTCGTGCAGCACCGACAGCTGGATGTATTCGGGTCGGAAGTCATGCCCCCACTGGGACACGCAGTGCGCCTCGTCGATCGCGAACAGGCCGATCTTCGCGCGCTCGAGCAGGTCGAGGAAGCGCCCGGTCATCAGCCGCTCGGGCGCGACGTACAGCAGGTCGATCTCGCCCTCGCGCAGCGCGCGCTCGGTCGCCGCGGCTTCGGCACCCGACAGCGTCGAGTTCAGGTAGGCAGCGCGCACGCCGACTTCGCTCAGCGCGGCGACCTGGTCCTGCATCAGCGCGATCAGCGGCGACACCACGATGCCGGCGCCCTGCCCGGCCTCGCGGCGCAGAAGCGCCGGAATCTGGTAGCACAGCGACTTGCCGCCGCCCGTCGGCATCAGCACGAGGCAATCGCCACCGCCGGCGACGTGTTCGACGATCTCGCCCTGCTGGCCGCGAAAGGCGGAATAACCAAAAACTTCGTCGAGGATTTCGAGGGCGCGGGACATGAATGAGAACGAGGACGGCAGAACGATGACCGCAATTTTAACAACCCGCTCGCGCAGCGCGCGGCGAATCGTGCAACGTTAGCCAATCGGACAGGGTTCGTGCGCGCGCATGACGGGCCTGCGCAACCGTGCGGCAAGCCCGTCATGCACGTGAACGACGGATAAAAAAAACCGCCCGGCGGACCGGGCGGTTTCGATGACAGCGAATAGCGCAACGTGAGGCAGCTCGCGCCGCCCGCGCTTACTCGGCTGCCGGGTGCTGCGGCTCTTCGGCCGGCGCGCTCGGCGTACCGAAGTCAAATGCCTCTTCCGCTGCGATCTGGTCGAAACGCTCGCGGTCGGACATCTCCTTCGCCTTGCGTGCCTTGTGGAACGCGAGACCCGTACCGGCCGGGATCAGACGGCCGACGATCACGTTTTCCTTCAGGCCGCGCAGATCGTCGCGCTTGCCCATGATCGCCGCCTCGGTCAGCACGCGGGTCGTTTCCTGGAACGATGCCGCGGAGATGAACGAGTCGGTCGACAGCGACGCCTTCGTGATACCGAGGAGCACGTTGTCGTACGACGCCGGACGCTTGTCCTCGGCGATCATGCGATCATTCTCGTCCAGCATGTCGGAACGCTCGACCTGTTCGCCCGGGATGAAGCGCGTATCGCCGTTATCGGTGATCTGCACACGACGCAGCATCTGGCGAACGATCACCTCGATGTGCTTGTCGTTGATCTTCACGCCCTGCAGACGATACACGTCCTGCACTTCGTCGACGATGTAGCGCGACAGCGCTTCGATACCCTGCAGACGCAGGATGTCGTGCGGATCGGCCGGGCCGTCCACGATCATTTCGCCCTTGTTGACGACCTGAGCATCGTGGACCAGGACCTGCTTTTCCTTCGCGATCAGGAACTCGTGCTGATTGCCTTCGAGGTCCGTGATGACGAGACGCTGCTTGCCCTTCGTGTCCTTACCGAACGACGTCGTACCGGTGACTTCCGCGAGAATGCCGGCATCCTTCGGCGAACGCGCTTCGAACAGCTCCGCCACCCGCGGCAGACCGCCGGTAATGTCACGCGTCTTCTGCGCTTCGGTCGGGATACGTGCAAGCACTTCACCCACCTGCACTTGCTGGCCGTCCTTCACGGTGATCAGTGCGCCGACCTGGAAGCCGATCTGCACTGCGTGCTCCGTGCCCGGGATCTTCACTTCGTCGCCGTTCGCGTCGAGCAGTTTCACCTGCGGACGCACGCTCTTCGAAGCTTGCGAACCACGACGCTTCACGTCGATCACGACCAGCGTCGACAGGCCGGTCACGTCGTCGATCTGCTTCGCGACGGTCACGCCTTCCTCGACGTTCTCGAACTTCACCGTACCACCGTACTCGGTGATGATCGGACGCGTCATCGGATCCCACGTTGCCAGCTGCGTACCGGCCTTGATCGTCGCGCCGTCGAGCTGCAGCAGCGTCGCGCCGTACGGCACTTTGTGACGCTCGCGCTCGCGACCGAAATCGTCGGTGATCAGCGCTTCGCCCGAACGCGAAATGACGATCTGCTCGCCCTTCGCGTTGGTGACGTAACGCATCGTCGCCGTGAAGCGCACGATACCGTTGCTCTTCGCTTCGACCGACGACGCCACAGCCGCACGCGATGCCGCACCACCGATGTGGAACGTACGCATCGTCAGCTGCGTGCCCGGTTCACCAATCGACTGTGCCGCGATCACGCCGACTGCTTCGCCGACGTTCACGAGCGAGCCGCGGCCCAGGTCTCGGCCGTAGCAGGCCGCGCACAGACCGTAACGCGTTTCGCAGGTCAGCGGCGTGCGCACGCGCACTTCGTCGATGCCGAGGCGTTCGATTTCCTCGACCGCCGTTTCGTCGAGCAGCATGCCCGATTCGTACAGCGTTTCCTGCGTTTCCGGGTTCACGACGTCCGCGACCGCGACGCGGCCGAGGATACGGTCGCGCAGCGCTTCGACGACTTCACCGCCTTCGACCAGTGCCTTCATCGCGACGCCGTTCGACGTGCCGCAATCGTCCTCGACCACCACGAGATCCTGCGTGACGTCGACGAGACGACGCGTCAGGTAACCCGAGTTCGCGGTCTTCAGTGCCGTATCAGCCAGACCCTTACGTGCACCGTGGGTCGAGATGAAGTACTGCAACACGTTCAGGCCTTCGCGGAAGTTCGCGGTAATCGGCGTCTCGATAATCGAGCCGTCCGGCTTCGCCATCAGGCCTCGCATACCGGCCAGCTGACGAATCTGCACCGCCGAACCCCGGGCGCCCGAGTCGGCCATCATGTAGATCGAGTTGAACGACTCCTGGCGCGTCTCGTTGCCGTCGCGGTCCGTCACCGGCTCCGTCGACAGCTGCTCCATCATCGCCTTGCCGACCGCTTCCGACGTTGCCGACCAGATGTCGACCACGTTGTTGTAGCGTTCCTGCGCGGTGACGAGACCCGACATGTACTGGCGGTCGTACTCCTTCACCTTCTTCGCGGCGTCGCCGACGATCGTTTCCTTCTGCGGCGGCACGAGCATGTCGTCCACGCAGATCGAAATACCGGCGCGCGTCGCGAGACGGAAACCCGACTGCATCAGCTGGTCGGCGAACACGACCGTCGCACGCAGACCGCACTTGCGGAATGCGGTGTTGATCAGGCGCGAGATTTCCTTCTTCTTCAGCGGCTTGTTCAGCACCGAGAACGGCAGGCCGTGCGGCAGGATCTCCGACAGGATCGCGCGACCGACGGTCGTCGCGTACAGCGAGATCTTCGGCACGAATTGCGGCGCGCCTTCCGACGTGTCCTCGTTGCGGACCATTTCGGTGATCCGCACGTTGACGCGCGATGCCAGCTCGACTTCCTTGTTCTCGTACGCGCGGATCACTTCCGACACGCCGGTGAACGACAGGCCTTCACCCTTGCCGTTGATCGCTTCGCGGGTCGCGTAGTACAAACCAAGCACGATATCCTGCGACGGCACGATCGACGGATCACCGTTGGCCGGAAACAGCACGTTGTTCGACGCCAGCATCAGCGTGCGCGCTTCCATCTGCGCTTCGAGCGACAGCGGCACGTGAACGGCCATCTGGTCACCGTCGAAGTCGGCGTTGAACGCCGCGCAGACGAGCGGGTGCAGCTGAATTGCCTTGCCTTCGATCAGGACCGGCTCGAACGCCTGGATACCGAGACGGTGCAGCGTCGGCGCACGGTTCAGCATCACCGGGTGCTCGCGGATCACCTCTTCGAGGATGTCCCACACCACCGGCGTCTGGTTCTCGACTTCCTTCTTCGCCGCCTTGATGGTCGTCGCGACGCCCATCACTTCCAGCTTGTTGAAGATGAACGGCTTGAACAGCTCGAGCGCCATCAGCTTCGGCAGACCGCACTGGTGCAGCTTCAGCGTCGGGCCGACCACGATGACCGAACGGCCCGAGTAGTCGACGCGCTTGCCCAGCAGGTTCTGACGGAAACGACCGCCCTTGCCCTTGATCATGTCGGCGAGCGACTTCAGCGGACGCTTGTTCGCGCCCGTCATCGCCTTGCCGCGACGACCGTTGTCGAGCAGCGAGTCGACGGCTTCCTGCAGCATCCGCTTTTCGTTGCGGACGATGATTTCAGGCGCCTTCAGCTCGAGCAGACGCTTCAACCGGTTGTTACGGTTGATCACGCGGCGATACAGGTCGTTCAGGTCCGACGTCGCGAAACGGCCGCCGTCCAGCGGCACGAGCGGACGCAGTTCCGGCGGCAACACCGGCAGCACTTCGAGGATCATCCACTCGGGCTTGATGCCCGAGCGCTGGAATGCCTCGAGGACCTTCAGGCGCTTCGCGTACTTCTTGATCTTCGCTTCCGAGCCGGTGTTCTTCAGCTCGGTGCGCAGCGTCTCGACCTGCTCGTCGATGTTGATCGCGCGCAGCAGTTCACGCACGCCTTCCGCGCCCATCTCGGCACGGAATTCGTCGCCGTATTCCTCGACCTTGTTGTAGTAATCCTCTTCGGTCATGATCTGCCGCGCCTTCAGCGGCGTCATGCCCGGTTCGATCACCACGTACGCTTCGAAGTACAGCACGCGTTCGATGTCGCGCAGCGTCATGTCGAGCACCATGCCCAGACGCGACGGCAGCGACTTCAGGAACCAGATGTGCGCGACCGGCGAGGCCAGTTCGATGTGGCCCATCCGTTCGCGACGCACCTTCGCCAGCGTCACTTCGACGCCGCACTTCTCGCAGATCACGCCGCGGTGCTTCAGACGCTTGTACTTGCCGCACAGGCACTCGTAGTCCTTGATCGGCCCGAAGATCTTCGCGCAGAAGAGACCATCGCGTTCCGGCTTGAACGTACGGTAGTTGATGGTCTCCGGCTTCTTCACTTCGCCGAACGACCACGAACGGATCTTGTCCGGCGAGGCCAGACCGATCTTGATCGCGTCGAAAACTTCTTCCTGTTGGACTTGCTTGAATAGATCGAGCAGAGCTTTCATTGCCTTCTCTCCGTAGTCCGATTAATTGCGGTCGAGATCGATGTCGATACCGAGCGAGCGGATTTCCTTCACGAGCACGTTGAAGGATTCCGGCATGCCTGCATCGATCACGTGATCGCCCTTGACGAGGTTCTCGTAAACCTTCGTCCGGCCGTTCACGTCGTCCGACTTCACCGTCAGCATTTCCTGCAGCACGTAGGACGCGCCGTACGCTTCGAGTGCCCACACTTCCATTTCACCGAAACGCTGGCCACCGAACTGCGCCTTACCACCCAGCGGCTGCTGCGTGACGAGCGAGTACGGCCCGGTCGAACGCGCGTGCATCTTGTCGTCGACCAAGTGGTGCAGCTTCAGGTAGTGCATGTAGCCGAGCGTCACGCGACGTTCGAACATCTCACCCGTGCGGCCGTCGTACAGGCGGACCTGGTTCTTCGACGGGTTCATGCCGAGCTGTTCCGCGATGTCGTCCGGGAACGCGAGGTCGAGCATCTTGCCCATTTCTTCCTCGGTCGCACCGTCGAACACCGGCGTTGCAAACGGCACGCCTTCGCGCAGGTTCTTCGCGAGTTCGAGGATCTCGTCGTCGGTGAAGCTTTCCAGATCTTCCTGGCGGCCCGACTCGTTGTAGATCTTCGTCAGGAATACGCGCATTTCCTCGATCTTCGCCTGACGCTGCAGCATTTCGCCGATACGCCAGCCGAGGCCCTTCGCGGCCCAGCCGAGGTGCACTTCCAGTACCTGACCCACGTTCATCCGCGACGGCACGCCGAGCGGGTTCAGCACGACGTCTGCCGGACGGCCGTCGGCCATGTACGGCATGTCTTCGATCGGGACGATCTTCGACACGACACCCTTGTTACCGTGACGGCCTGCCATCTTGTCGCCAGGCTGCAGACGGCGCTTCACCGCGAGGTACACCTTGACCATCTTCAGCACGCCCGGCGGCAGTTCGTCGCCTTGCGTGAGCTTCTTGCGCTTCTCTTCGAACGCGAGGTCGAACTGGTGACGCTTCTCTTCGATCGAATTCTTGATCGCTTCGAGCTGTGCCGCTGCTTCGTCGTCCGCGAGGCGGATGTCGAACCAGTGGTAGTGGTCGAGGTCTTCCAGGTAAGCCTGGTCGATCTTCGTGCCCTTCGCGAGCTTCTTCGGACCGCCGTTCGCGACCTTGCCCACCAGCATGCGGGCGAGACGCTGGAACGCGTCGCCTTCCACGATGCGCAGCTGGTCGTTCAGGTCGAGACGGTAGCGCTTCAGTTCGTCGTCGATGATCTGTTGCGCACGCTTGTCGCGCTGGATCCCTTCGCGCGTGAACACCTGGACGTCGATCACGGTACCGCTCATGCCCGACGGCACGCGCAGCGACGTGTCCTTCACGTCCGAAGCCTTCTCGCCGAAGATCGCGCGCAGCAGCTTCTCTTCCGGCGTCAACTGGGTCTCGCCCTTCGGCGTGACCTTGCCGACCAGCACGTCACCCGCTTCGACTTCAGCACCGATGTACACGATGCCCGATTCGTCGAGACGGCCGAGCTGGACTTCCGCCAGGTTCGAGATGTCGCGCGTGATTTCTTCCGGTCCGAGCTTCGTGTCACGTGCAACGACGTTCAGCTCTTCGATGTGGATCGACGTGTAGCGATCGTCCGCAACAACCTTCTCCGAGATCAGGATCGAGTCTTCGAAGTTGTAGCCGTTCCACGGCATGAACGCGATCAGCATGTTCTGGCCGAGCGCGAGTTCGCCCAGGTCCGTCGAGGCGCCGTCGGCCAGCACGTCGCCGCGCGAGACCTTGTCGCCCATCTTCACGATCGGACGCTGGTTGATGTTCGTGTTCTGGTTCGAACGCGTGTACTTGATCAGGTTGTAGATGTCGACACCGACTTCACCCGCGACCGCTTCGTCGTCGTTCACGCGAATCACGATACGGCCTGCGTCGACGTAGTCGACGACACCGCCACGGAACGCCTGAACCGTCGTGCCCGAGTCGACCGCGCAGGTGCGCTCGATGCCCGTACCGACGACCGGCTTCTCCGGACGCAGACACGGCACGGCCTGACGCTGCATGTTCGAACCCATCAGTGCACGGTTCGCGTCGTCGTGCTCGAGGAACGGGATCAGCGAAGCTGCAACCGACACGATCTGCGACGGCGCGACGTCCATGTACTGGATCCGGTCCGGCGTGACCATCATCGTTTCGCCGGCTTCACGCGACGACACGAGTTCGTCGATCAGCGTGCCGTTCTCGTCGATCGCGGCGTTCGCCTGCGCGATCATGTAGCGGCCTTCCTCGATCGCCGACAGGTAGTCGATCTGGTCGGTCACCTTGCTGTCCACGACCTTGCGGTACGGCGTCTCGAGGAAGCCGTACTCGTTCAGGTGCGCATACAGTGCGAGCGAGTTGATCAGACCGATGTTCGGACCTTCCGGCGTTTCGATCGGGCACACGCGGCCATAGTGGGTCGGGTGCACGTCACGCACTTCGAAGCCTGCGCGTTCGCGCGTCAGACCGCCCGGGCCCAGTGCGGAAACACGGCGCTTGTGCGTGATTTCCGACAGCGGGTTGGTCTGGTCCATGAACTGCGACAGCTGCGACGAACCGAAGAACTCGCGGATCGCCGACGAAATCGGCTTCGAGTTGATCAGGTCGTGCGGCATCAGGTTTTCGCTTTCGGCCTGGCCGAGGCGTTCCTTGACCGCGCGCTCGACACGCACTAGACCCGCGCGGAACTGGTTTTCCGCCAGTTCGCCGACGCAACGCACGCGACGGTTGCCGAGGTGGTCGATGTCGTCCACTTCGCCCTTGCCGTTGCGCAGCTCGACGAGGATCTTGATCGTCGCGAGGATGTCGTCGTCCTGCAGCGTCATCGGGCCGGTGATCTCGTCACGGCTGACGCGGCGGTTGAACTTCATACGGCCGACCTTCGACAGGTCGTACGCTTCTTCGCTGTAGAACAGACGGTTGAACAGGGCCTCGACCGCTTCTTCGGTCGGCGGCTCGCCCGGACGCATCATGCGGTAGATCGCGATGCGCGCGGCCGTCTTGTCGGTCGTTTCGTCGACACGCAGCGTCGACGAGATGTACGGACCCTGGTCCAGATCGTTCGTGTAGAGCGTCTGGATGTCCTTGATGCCCGCTTCACGCAGCTTCTCGAGCACGCTTTCCGTGACTTCGTCGTTCGCGGTCGCGATCACTTCGCCGGTGTCGCCGTCGACGACGTTCTTCGCCAGCACGCGGCCGAGCAGATAGTCTTCCGGCACCGAGATGAACTTGGTCTTCGCGGCTTCGAGGTCGCGAATGTGCTTCGCGTTGATCCGCTTGTCCTTCTGGACGATGACCTTGCCATCACGATCCGTGATGTCGAAGCGCGCGACTTCACCACGCAGGCGCTCGGGCACGAACTCGAGTTGCGCGCCTTCGTCCATCAGCGTGAAGTTGTCGAACACGAAGAAGTTCGCGAGGATCTGTTCCGGCGTGAGGCCGATGGCCTTCAGCAGGATCGTGACCGGCATCTTGCGGCGACGGTCGACGCGGAAGTACAGGATGTCCTTCGGATCGAATTCGAAGTCGAGCCACGAGCCGCGGTACGGAATGATCCGTGCCGAGAACAGCAGCTTGCCCGAGCTGTGCGTCTTGCCCTTGTCGTGTTCGAAGAACACGCCCGGCGAACGGTGCAGCTGCGAGACGATGACACGCTCGGTGCCATTGATGACGAACGAGCCCGTCGGCGTCATGAGCGGCATTTCGCCCATGTACACTTCCTGCTCCTTCACTTCCTTGACGACCGGCTTGTTCGGCGATTCCTTGTCGAGGATGACGAGGCGGACCTTCGCGCGCAGTGCGGAGCAGTACGTCAGGCCCCGCTGCTGGCATTCCTTGATGTTGAATGCCGGCGAGGACAGCGCATAGCTCACGAACTCGAGGCGCGCGAAGCCGTTGTGCGAAACAATGGGAAATACCGATGTGAATGCGGCCTGCAAACCTTCAGGCTTGCGTTGCGTGCCAAGCACATCGGCTTGCAGAAACGTGCTGAATGATTCAAGCTGGGTAGCCAGCAAGAACGGAACTTGGTGAACGATGGGGCGCTTCGCGAAACTCTTGCGAATGCGCTTCTTCTCGGTGAAGGAATATTGCATACGATCTCCGAATCACGGCGGGTGCTGTCGAGGCGGAATACCAGGACGTTTCAAACCCGAGTGTTCACCGACTGAGACCCGATGGCCGTCCAACGGCTTGAACGAGCCGAGAAGCTTGGTGGTTGGCCGCTACCAACCGCTGGCTGACGGCAGCGGATGCCTGTGTTGCCCGCTACCCGACCAAACTTGCCTTCTGCAGTCGCTTCAGAAGACAAAGAGAAACGCCAATCGTGACCATTGACAACGATTTGGCGGTTTTCTTTGGCTTCTGGGGCCGATTATTCGGGCTCCCGAATGAGTGCCAGAAGAACGTCCCCACAAAGCACAAAAAGGCCGGCGGTGAAAATACCGCCAGCCTTCGCACAGCGCGTCGAAACTTACTTGACTTCGACCTTCGCGCCTGCCTCTTCCAGCTTCTTCTTGGCTTCTTCAGCAGCAGCCTTGTCGACGCCTTCCTTGACAGCCTTCGGTGCGCCGTCAACGACGTCCTTCGCTTCCTTCAGGCCCAGGCCCGTCAGTTCACGAACTGCCTTGATGACTGCAACCTTGTTGCTGCCTGCTTCAGTCAGAACGACCGTGAATTCGGTCTTCTCTTCAACAGCAGCAGCAGCGCCGCCGCCTGCCGGGCCAGCGACTGCCACTGCAGCCGCCGACACGCCAAACTTCTCTTCGAACGCCTTGACCAGTTCGTTCAGTTCCAGAACGGTCATCCCTTCGACTGCTGCCAGGATGTCTTCTTTTGCGATTGCCATTTGAAATACTCCTAAATTGAATTCGGATACAGCCAGCGATCAGTAACGCTGATGCACGTTCGCTTACGCAGCTTCCGCTTGCTTCTTCTCGGCGAGCGCGGCCAGAGCACGCGCGAAGCCCGAAACAGGCGATTGCATAACGAACAGCAGCTTCGAGAGCAGTTCTTCGCGGCTCGGGATGCTTGCCAGCGCTTGCACGCCAGCCTTGTCCATCACCTTGCCATCGAACGAACCAGCCTTGATGACCAACTTGTCATTGCTCTTGCTGAAGTCGTTGACGACCTTAGCAGCAGCAATTGCATCTTCCGAGATGCCGTAGATCAGGGGGCCAGTCATCTGCTCTGCCAGCGAAGCAAAAGGCGTACCTTCAACAGCGCGACGCGCCAGCGTGTTCTTCAACACGCGCAGGTAAACCTGTTGCTCACGCGCTTTCGCGCGCAGCTTGGTCAGATCGCCAACCGCAATTCCACGATACTCAGCCAGCACAACGGTCTGAGCCTTCGCGACTTGCGCGGAAACCTCAGCGACGACGGCTTGCTTGTCTTCTCTATTAAGCGGCACGGTTAGCCTCCAGAAACGATACGTTAGGCACGAAACCTCACGTACCTCGTTCAACAACGGCGTCCGACCTCGTTAGGAGTATTTCCACCTCACGCCGTGAATCACTTCACGACCTGCGGCTTCACCACTGCAAAACTTTTTCGGGTTCGCCATCTGCGTTGGCTTGAATTAAGGGATCGCCTGCCTGCTGCGTCCCACCAACGGTCTTTGATAACCGGTTGCCCGCCCTACTGCACGAACAACCGCCCAAAGCCCATGTAGGCCGCTTCGCGAACGAAGCGGCCCGAATACTTGCTTACTGTGCTGCCAGCGTAGCCTGGTCGACACGCACGCCGACGCCCATCGTGCTCGACAGTGCGATCTTGCGCAGGTAGACGCCCTTGCTCGTTGCCGGCTTCGCCTTTTGCAGCGCTTCGATCAGTGCCGACAGGTTCGAACGCAGTGCGGTCGATTCGAACGATGCACGGCCGATGGTCGCGTGGATGATACCGGCCTTGTCGACACGGAATTGCACCTGACCAGCCTTCGCGTTCTTGACGGCGGTTGCGACGTCCGGCGTGACCGTGCCGACCTTCGGGTTCGGCATCAGGCCGCGCGGGCCGAGGATCTGACCGAGCGTACCGACGATACGCATCGTGTCCGGCGAAGCGATCACGATGTCGAAGTCCATCTGGCCAGCCTTGATCTGCTCAGCCAGGTCTTCCATACCGACGATTTCCGCGCCTGCTGCACGTGCCTGCTCGGCCTTTTCGCCTTGCGCGAACACGGCAACGCGAACCGACTTGCCCGTACCTGCCGGCAGAACGACCGAACCACGAACAACCTGGTCCGACTTCTTCGCATCGATGCCGAGCTGAACTGCGACGTCGATCGATTCGTTGAACTTCGCGCTCGCGCATTCCTTCACGAGTGCCAGTGCGTCTTCGATCGCGTACAGCTTCTGACGGTCGACCTTGGCGGCAAATGCCTGACGGCGCTTGGAGATCTTAGCCATTTACACGCCCTCCACAGTGATGCCCATCGAGCGTGCGCTACCAGCGATGGTGCGAACGGCTGCGTCCAGATCAGCTGCCGTAAGGTCCGGCATCTTGGTCTTCGCGATTTCTTCGGCTTGAGCGCGCGTGATCGAACCAACCTTGTCGGTATGCGGCTTGCTCGAGCCCTTGTCCACCTTCGCCGCCTTCTTGATCAGGACGGTCGCCGGCGGCGTCTTCATCACGAACGTGAAGCTCTTGTCAGCGAATGCCGTGATGACCACCGGCACCGGCAGACCCGGCTCCATGCCTTGAGTCTGCGCGTTGAACGCCTTGCAGAACTCCATGATGTTCAGGCCGCGCTGGCCCAGTGCCGGACCGACCGGCGGCGACGGGTTGGCTTTACCTGCAGGGATCTGCAGCTTGATAAAGCCGATAATCTTCTTTGCCATTTGTGAACCTCATTGGAACGCCGGAGGGGCGTTCGGTGAGTGATAACGCGCTTTCGCCGCTGGCTACTGACGCTCCTCAACGGCCATAACGCGGACCGTAAGCGCGAAGGTGGGCAGCCGAGGCTGCCCACCGAATCGGGATCAAACTTTTTCGACCTGGCCGAACTCGAGTTCGACCGGGGTGGAGCGGCCAAAGATGGTGACCGACACCCGCACGCGCGATTTCTCGTAGTTGACTTCCTCGACCGTGCCGTTGAAGTCCGTGAACGGGCCTTCCTTGACCCGCACCATCTCGCCAACTTCGAACAGGGTCTTCGGGCGCGGCTTCTCGACGCCTTCCTGCATCTGCGACATGATCTTCTCGACTTCCTTCGGGGAAATCGGGGTCGGGCGGTTACGCGCACCGCCGACGAAACCCGTGACCTTCGCCGTGTTCTTCACGAGGTGCCACGTTTCGTCCGTCATTTCCATTTCCACCAGCACGTAGCCGGGGAAGAAACGACGCTCGGTTACAGCCTTGTGGCCGCCCTTGACTTCGACCACTTCTTCGGTCGGAACCAGGATCTGACCGAATTTGTCCTGCATGCCAGCACGTTCGATGCGCTCCTGAAGCGCACGTTGCACGCTCTTCTCCATACCGGAGTAGGCGTGCACGACGTACCAACGCTTTCCGCTCGGGGATGCCGGAGTATCGCTCATATCATTTCCAACCCAGAATCGCCGAGAAAATCACCCATTCGATCGATTTGTCACTCAACCAGAGGAAAATCGCCATCACGAGCACGAAACCGAACACGACGAGTGTGGTTTGCGTTGCTTCCTTGCGGGTGGGCCAAACGACCTTGCGGACTTCCTTGTACGAATCCTTGGCAAACGCGATGAGGCTCTTGCCAGGTGCGGACATCAGACCGACGGCCACGCCGGCGATGATACCTACCGCCAATGCGGCACCGCGGACATACCACTGCTGGTTGGCCAGCCAGAAGAAGCCCACGAATCCGGCCAAGACCAGCAATACGCCCAGGGCCAGCATCAGCTTATCGCCGGAGGTATTTACAGTTTCGACGGATGGATTCGCCATAACACCTTAAAACAAATGCCACGTGGGACACGTGGCGATTTTTGGCAGGGGCAGAGGGAATCGAACCCCCAACCTTCGGTTTTGGAGACCGACGCTCTGCCAGTTGAGCTATACCCCTAAACCATACTGGGGCTGGCTGTTGCCAGCCCCAAAACTGTCGATCAACGAATAACTGGCTTACTCGATGATCTTGGCGACGACGCCGGCGCCGACGGTACGGCCACCTTCGCGGATTGCGAAGCGCAGACCTTCTTCCATCGCGATCGGAGCGATCAGCTTCACCGTGATCGACACGTTGTCGCCCGGCATCACCATTTCCTTGTCCTTCGGCAGCTCGATCGAGCCCGTCACGTCCGTCGTACGGAAGTAGAACTGCGGACGGTAGTTGTTGAAGAACGGCGTGTGACGGCCGCCTTCGTCCTTGCTCAGCACGTACACTTCAGCCGTGAAGTGCGTGTGCGGCGTAATCGAACCCGGCTTCGCCAGAACCTGGCCACGCTCCACGTCTTCACGCTTCGTGCCGCGCAGCAGGATACCAACGTTGTCGCCTGCTTGACCTTGGTCCAGCAGCTTGCGGAACATTTCAACGCCCGTGCAGGTCGTCTTCACCGTCGGCTTGATACCGACGATTTCGATTTCCTCGCCGACCTTCACGATGCCGCGCTCGACACGACCCGTCACCACCGTACCACGGCCCGAGATCGAGAACACGTCTTCAACCGGCATCAGGAATGCGCCGTCAACTGCACGCTCCGGCGTCGGGATGTACGTGTCCAGCGCGTCTGCCAGGCTCATGATCGCCACTTCGCCCAGCTCGCCCGTGTCGCCTTCCAGCGCCAGCTTTGCCGAACCCTTCACGATCGGCGTGTCGTCGCCCGGGAAGTCGTACTTCGACAGGAGTTCGCGAACTTCCATCTCGACCAGCTCGAGCAGTTCAGCGTCGTCCACCATGTCGCACTTGTTCAGGAACACGATGATGTACGGAACGCCAACCTGACGTGCCAGCAGGATGTGCTCACGCGTTTGCGGCATCGGGCCGTCTGCTGCCGAGCAAACCAGGATCGCGCCGTCCATCTGCGCTGCGCCCGTGATCATGTTCTTCACATAGTCAGCGTGGCCCGGGCAGTCGACGTGTGCGTAGTGGCGGTTGGCCGTTTCGTACTCGACGTGTGCCGTGTTGATCGTGATGCCGCGCGCCTTTTCTTCCGGTGCCGCGTCGATCTGGTCGTATGCCTTCGCTTCGCCGCCGAACTTCTTCGTCAGCACCGTCGTGATCGCTGCCGTCAGCGTCGTCTTGCCGTGGTCAACGTGACCAATCGTACCAACGTTGACGTGCGGCTTGGTCCGCTCAAATTTACC
>NZ_QTPO01000065.1 GCF_003853645.1 Burkholderia sp. Bp9143
TGCCCTCAACCGCACCGCTTCCCTTCTTCCCCCGCGCCGCGTTTCCGTTAGCGCGAAAGAGGCGTGATTCTAAGCACCCGTCCCCGTCTGCGCAACCCCCTTTGTGAAAATATTTTGAAAAAGCCCCCGTGCGCTACCGCGCACGGGGGCTTGGGCTCGATGGGCCACGCGCCGCCCACGATCCTGAAGCAGCCGACAGTTCGTCGCTATATATATGTATATGGCGACGCCGCGTGCCTCATTTGCCGCCAGCCGCGGCCTGCAGCCGCTCCACCGGCACCGCGTCGGCCATCGCCGCGTAACCGACGTCGCTCGGGTGAATGCCGTCGCCGCTGTCGTACCGGCGCTGCAGCACACTCGGGCGCGCCGGATCGCGCAGGACCGCGTCGAAGTCGACCACGCCGTCAAACCCGCCGCCGTTCCTGATCCACCGGTTCACCTCGAGCCGGATCGCCTCGCGCCCGGCCGGCAACGCCGCAGGCGTGAGCGTCGCACCGAACACCTTCACCCCCTGGCGGTGTGCAGCCTCGATCACCCGGCGATAGCCGTCGATCAACGATGCGGCCGTGACCTGCGTATGCGGGTTGTCGCAATCGAGCCCCGCACGTGGCGCCATCGCCGCAAAGTTGATGTCGTTGATGCCGATCAGCACGATCGCCGCCTTCACCCCCGCGCGCGACAGCGCATCGCGCTCGAACCGCGACGACAGCGACGTGCCGTAGCACGCCGAATCGCTCAGTAGCCGGTTACCGCTGATCCCGAGATTCACAACGCCAAGCGAATCCGAACCTGCCGCGGCCAGCCGGCGCGCCAGTGCGTCCGGCCAACGACGGTTGCGGTTCAGGCTCGAGCGCAGCCCATCGGTGATCGAGTCCCCGATCGCTGCGACACTCGCCCGCGCGGCACCGGCCTCGACGGCCAGTTCCGTCACCCACGCGTACTGGGTAAAGCGCGTGCGGAATGCACCGGCGCCCGGATCGTTCACGTGGTCACCCGGCGCCGATACGTAATTGAGCTGGTTCGACACACGATGCCACACGGTCATCCGCTGATCCGCACCCATCCGCAAACTGATCGCATACGGCTGCCCGGCCGTCACGTCGATCGCCACCGGGTCGCTTTCGAGCTCCTGGCCCGGTGCGAGCGTCACCGACGCCTTGCCGCCGAAGCGCACCGCAGCACTCGTCCCGTCGGCAAGCGCCGCGCCGTCACCCGCGCGCGCAAGACCACCGGCCTCGATCACCAGCGGCGCGCGACCGTACGCATTGCTGACGCGGATCCGCGCGGCATGTCCCGATACCGTCGGGTAGATGATCTGCCGAACGGTCCGTCCGGCCACGTCGGGCGCGCGATAGAGCGGCGGCGGCGCAGCCAGGTCGGGAATTGGCTGCAACGCGGTCGCCCACGCGGCGACCCACCCGGCCGGTGCGGCCGAGGCCGCGAACGGCGACACGAAAACGGACGCGCCCAGCACGGTCGCGACGAAACTGCTTCGAAATGACATCGGCGAAATCCTCATCGGAAAGCGGGCATTGTGCCGCAGAAGCCGCCCGTCTCACGCGCCGGACTGCCTTCCTGCCCGGCGATCGCGCCCCGACGCCCCACGTTTACCCGAGTCTCGCTGCAAATCCACAAGAAATTTATTAACCGACCGGTCGGTTGGTTTATACTTCGCACACATTCAACCGGACGAGATCCTCCGCCATGTACACGCAATCCCTCGACATCCCCGGCAACGTCGCATCGGTCGACGCCGCAGCCGAGTCGCCCGAGCAGGCGCGGTTCGACGCGGTCATGGCCGCGGACGGCAAGATCGAACCGCAGGACTGGATGCCCGACGCCTATCGCAAGACGCTGGTCCGCCAGATTTCGCAGCACGCGCACTCGGAAGTCGTCGGCATGCTGCCGGAAGGCAACTGGATCTCGCGCGCGCCGAGCCTGAAGCGCAAGGCGATCCTGCTCGCGAAAGTCCAGGACGAAGCCGGTCACGGCCTCTATCTATATAGCGCGGCCGAAACGCTCGGCGTCTCGCGCGATTCGCTGATCGACGCGCTTCACGCCGGCAAGGCGAAATACTCAAGCATCTTCAACTACCCGACGCCGACCTGGGCTGACGTCGGCGTGATCGGCTGGCTCGTCGACGGCGCCGCGATCATGAACCAGATCCCGCTGTGCCGCTGCACGTACGGCCCGTACGCGCGCGCGATGATCCGCGTGTGCAAGGAAGAGTCGTTCCACCAGCGCCAGGGCTTCGATGCGCTGCTGTCGATGATGAAGGGTACCGACGCGCAGCGCGCGATGGTCCAGCAGGCGGTGAACCGCTGGTGGTGGCCGGTGCTGATGATGTTCGGCCCGAGCGACGCCGACTCGGTCCACAGCAACCAGTCCGCGAAATGGGGCATCAAGCGGATCACGAACGACGACCTGCGGCAGAAGTTCGTCGACGCGACGGTCGACCAGGCGAAGGTGCTCGGCGTGACGCTGCCCGACCCGGATCTGAATTGGAACGAAGCGCGCGGCCACCACGATTACGGCGCGATCGACTGGGATGAATTCTGGCGCGTCGTCAACGGTGACGGCCCGTGCAACAAGGAACGCCTCGCGACCCGCGTGAAAGCGCACGACGACGGCGCATGGGTGCGCGAAGCCGCGCTCGCGCACGAAGCGAAGCGCCGCGCCCGCGCCCGCGCCGAACAGCACGCCGCCTGAGCGGCGACATCGAATACAGGATTCAGGAGAGAGTGATGAACAAGGAATGGCCGATCTGGGAAGTGTTCGTGCGCAGCAAGCAGGGCCTCGACCACAAGCATTGCGGCAGCCTGCATGCGGCCGACGCGTCGATGGCGCTGCGCATGGCGCGCGACGTCTACACGCGCCGCCAGGAAGGCGTGAGCATCTGGGTGGTGCCGTCGTCGGCGATCACCGCGTCGGATCCGGCCGAGAAGGCCGAGCTGTTCGAGCCAGCGGGCGACAAGATCTACCGTCACCCGACGTTCTATACGCTGCCCGACGAAGTCAACCACATGTAACGCCCGCGCCATGACGATCACACCCGAACACCTCTCCTACGTGCTGCGCCTCGCGGACAACGCGCTGATCCTCGGTCAGCGCAACGCCGAATGGTGCGGCCACGGCCCGGTCCTCGAGGAAGACATCGCGCTCACCAACATGAGCCTCGACCTCATCGGCCAGGCCCGCATGCTGTATACGCACGCAGCCGAACTCGAGCGCCAGCTGAACGGCGCGGCGAAGACGGAAGACGATTACGCGTACTTCCGCACCGAACGCGAGTTCGCGAACTTCACGCTCGCCGAGCTGCCGCACTACGGCCCGATCGCCGGCACCGCGGACGCCGACAAGGACTACGCGGTGACGATCGTGCGCAACTTCCTCTACGCGACGCTGATGCTGCACGTGTGGACCCCGCTGGAAACGTCGACGGACGCGCAACTCGCCGCGATCGCCGCGAAATCGGTGAAGGAGACCCGCTACCACGTGCAGCACGCGCGCGAATGGCTGGTGCGCCTCGGCGACGGCACCGACGAATCGCATCGCCGCGCACAGGCCGCGCTCGACTACCTGATCCCGTACACGCGCGAATTCTTCGCGGCCGACGCGATCGACGACGCGATTTCCGCACCGGGCATCGGCCCGGCACCGGCCACGCTCGAAGCCGCATGGCGCGCGGACGTGGACGATGCGCTCGCGGAAGCGACGCTCACCCTGCCGGCGCCCGTGCTGCATGTGACGACCGGCAAGCAGGGCGAGCACTCGGAGCACATGGGCTACCTGCTCGCGGAAATGCAGAGCCTCGCACGCCAGCACCCCGGCGCGACCTGGTAACCCGCCGCCCCAACGGAGCCCGACGATGTCCGTCCAGACCGACGCCCCCGCCGACGCCGCGCACCGCAACGATCCCTTGCTCGCGCGCGCGTGGGACGTGCTCGAAGCCGTGCCCGATCCCGAAATTCCGGTCGTGTCGATCCGCGAGCTCGGCATCCTGCGCGACGTCCGCCGCGCGGACGACGGCCTGCTCGAGGTCGTGATCACGCCGACCTACTCCGGCTGTCCGGCGATGTCGCAGATCGCCGAGGACATCGCCGCGGCGATGCAGGCCGCCGACCTGCCGCCGCACCGGATCGAGACGGTGCTCGCGCCAGCGTGGACGACCGACTGGATCACGCAGGAAGCGCGCGACAAGCTGCGCGCGTACGGCATTGCGCCGCCCGTCGGCCAGTGCGGCAGCGCCGCGCCGCGGGAAAACGTCGTGCGTTTCGTGCCGCGGCCCGTCGCGGCGCCCGTCTGCCCGCGCTGCGGCTCGGCCAGCACCGAGCGTCTCGCGCAATTCGCGTCCACGGCCTGCAAGGCGCTGTATCGCTGCGTCGACTGCCGCGAACCCTTCGACTACTTCAAACCTTACTAATCATGGCGACTCCGCAATTTCATCCGCTGCGTATCCGCGACGTGCGGCCCGAGACCGCCGACGCCGTTACCGTCTCCTTCGACGTGCCGCCTGAGCTGCGCGACGCATACCGCTTCACGCAAGGCCAGTTCGTCACGCTGAAGACCCACATCGACGGCGAGGAAACGCGCCGGTCGTACTCGATCTGCGTCGGCACGACCGACTACGACCGCGACGGCGAACTGCGCATCGGCATCAAGCGCGTGCGCGGCGGCCGTTTCTCGAACTTCGCGTTCGACACGCTGAAGCCGGGCCACACGATCGACGTGATGACGCCGGACGGCCGCTTCTTCACGCATCTGAACGCCGATCACGGCAAGCAATACGTCGCGTTCTCCGGCGGCTCGGGCATCACACCGGTGCTCGCGATCGTGAAGACGACGCTCGAACTCGAACCGCGCAGCACGTTCACGCTGATCTACGGCAACCGCAGCGTCGACGCGATCATGTTCGCGGAGGAGCTCGAGGACCTGAAGAACCGCTACATGAACCGCTTCGTCCTGTATCACGTGCTATCGGACGACCAGCAGGACGTCGAGCTGTTCAACGGCGTGCTCGACCAGGCGAAATGCGCGGAATTCCTCGCCACGCTGACGCCCGCCGACGCGATCGACGAAGCGTTCATCTGCGGCCCCGCGCCGATGATGGATGCGGCCGAAGCCGCGCTGAAGGCGGCCGACGTGCCGCCGGCGAAGGTGCATGTCGAACGCTTCGGCACGCCGCTGCCGCAGGCCGGCGCGCCTGTCGTCGAGATTACCGACCAGACGCCGGCCGCGGACCTCGAAATCGTACTCGACGGCAAGAAGCGCAAGCTGCGCCTGCCGTACGAAGGCGTGAGCCTGCTCGACGTCGGCCTGCGCGCGGGCCTCGCACTGCCGTACGCGTGCAAGGGCGGCGTGTGCTGCACGTGCCGGGCGAAGGTGGTCGAAGGCGAAGTCCGGATGGAGAAGAACTACACGCTCGAGGAACAGGAAGTGAAGGACGGCTTCGTGCTCACGTGCCAGTGCCACCCGATCAGCGACAAGGTCGTCGTGAGCTTCGACGAGCGTTGAGCGGCGTCGTACCGGCGCGCCGCACCGGTTTCTCGTCGTCACACATCTCGCTTACACTAGGGGCCGCCGGCCGGCTGGACGTCATCATGTCCGCCCGTCCGGCGGTTTTCTTTTGTTGATGACAGGCCGATGAGTACCATTCACGTGATTCAGGGCGGCACCGCCGCCGCGTCGCTGCGCGAGGCCCTCGCACAAGCCGGACGCGACGAGCGCGTCGTCGGATTGCTCGACGATCTCGCGGTCGGGCCGCTGAAGGGCGCCGACGAGACGCCCGACACGCGCGCCGCCTTCTGGCAGCGCGTACTCGGCGACCAGATTCCCGACTGGAACGCGGAAATCGAAGGCGAGTTCGCCCGCCTCGACCAGCTCGCGATGGATACGGGCCAAGTGGTCGTCTGGCACGCGCCGAGCGTCGGCGACAAGCTGCTGCTGCGCCGCGTCGCCTATCACCTGCGCAACGTACCGCAGCGCCTGAACGAGGTGCGGCTATCGGCCGCCGATCTCGACGCGCCGCAGCGCACGGCGCTGCCCCGCACCGACCAGGCCTGTTCGACCGGGATGTTCTCGCCGGCGGCGCTCGCGCGCAAACGGCCGGTGGCCGCGCCGATCTCGGTGCTGCGCATCGGCCGCCTCGCGCTCGAATGGCAGGAGGCCAAGCACCTGAATGCCGAGCTGCGCTACTGGGTCAGCAACACGATCAAGAGCGGCCATTACGCGGACCTCGACGCGCTGATAGTCGCGCACGCGGAAACCGGCTGGCTGCCCGCGCGACGCGTCGTCGGCGGCATCATGGCCGGCGCCGACCGAGGCGGGCTGTTCGTCAGCGACTCGATCGCCTGGTGGCGCTGCCGCGAACTCGCGGCAGCCGGCCGGCTCGAGCTGCAGGACGACGCGCCGGCCGCCCTTTCTTCCACGCAGATGCGCGCGGCAGCCGCGCCTCGCTAACGCTACTCTTTTGCATTCGACCATGGCCCGTACCCGAGCGCCCGACCACGAATCCCAGCGCGAGCAGATCCTCGATCTCGCCGCCGAGAAATTCGCGCAGACGAGCTATCCGAGCACGTCGATGTCCGATCTCGCGACCGCGAGCGGCACGTCGAAGGCACGTCTCTATCACTATTACGAGAGCAAGGAAGCGATCCTGTTCGACCTGCTCGACCGCTACACGAAGCGGTTGATGCTGATCATCGCCGAGGTCGAGGGCGCGAGCCAGCGGCGCGGCCTCAGCGAGCGCGACGCGTTCGCCGAACTGGTGCGTGCGTTCCTCGCCGAGTACGAGACGTCGCACAGCCGCCATGTCGCGCTGCTCAACGACGTGAAGTATCTCGAGGACGCGCAGCGCGAAATCGTGCTCGACCGCCAGCGTGACATCGTCGCGGCATTCGCGCGCCAGCTCGCGCGCGCCTATCCGGACCGCATCTCGAAGGACAACCAGACGTCGGTCACGATGATGGTGTTCGGGATGATCAACTGGACGTTCACGTGGCTCAAGCCGGGCGGCCGCCTCGGCTACCGCGACTTCGCCGAACAGGTGATCGACCTGATTGAGCACGGGCTGTCGTCGGGCGCGTGATTGCCGCGCAGCAGCACGCGTTGCGCGGCGGGCACACTGCGACAGGCCGCCGCGCATCTCATATGATGAATTTTTAATCCCTTATAAATCAAATAGATAGAGAATGAAGTAAGCGGATTTAGAATTTCCCCTCAGCACAAACAACGTCAAATACGGGTTTTCCCCAACCCCGCTCAGGTAAAATGCTGTTGCATCGCACAAGATGTTTGTGCAGCTACACACTGAGGAACCCACGATGAACACGCAATTCGACCGCCGTGCCGATGCTGTCGGCCACGCCGGTACTGCGCCGGTTCTCGTCAGGGAACTGGCTTCCAAAGACCGTGAGCGAATGCTCACCCACTTTCTCTCGCTCGACGAAGAGGATCGCCTGCTGCGCTTCGGCCAGATGGTGCCCGACCACGTGATCGAGAACTATGTCCGGACGATCGATTTCGGCCGCGACACCGTATTCGGCGTGTTCGACCATGCGCTCGAACTGATCGGCGTCGGTCACCTGGCGTACCTGCCCGCCGAAGGCGACAAGCGCACGGCCGAATTCGGCGTGTCGGTGCTCGAAAGCGCCCGCGGCCGCGGCGTCGGTTCGAAACTGTTCGAGCGCGCGGCAATCCGCAGCCGCAACACCCGCGTGACGATGCTGTACATGCATTGCCTGTCGCGCAATGCGACGATGATGCACATCGCGAAGAAGTCCGGGATGCGGATCGAATACGCATACGGCGAAGCCGATGCATACCTGTCGCTGCCGCCGGCCGACCACTCGACGATCCTCGCCGAGATGCTGCAGGAGCAGGCCGCGGTTTTCGACTATGCGCTGAAGCGCCAGGCGCACCGCACGTCGAAGTTCATCGAATCGCTGATGCCCGCCGCGCTGACGGCATGACATCGGCCGACCGGGCCGCCCCTAGGGGCGCCCGGCCCCTTCCTTTCTTGCTTTCCTCCCCGGCGCCGCACGCTAGCGCACCGACCGGATCGGCAACGCCGTCGTCTCCTTGAAGCACTCGAGCGAGAAGCTCGTCTTCACGTCGATCACCGACGGATGGTGCAGCAAATGCTCCTGCACGAAACGGGAGAAGTGCGCCATGTCCTCGACCTGCACGCGCAGCAGGTAATCCATGTCGCCCGTCATCGCATGACATGCGACCACCTCCGGCCAGGTCTGAACGGCCGCGCGGAACAATTCCGCGTGAGTCGCGCCCGCACGCGCCGACGTCTCGTCGGCACGGACGGGCGCCAGGCCACCGCGCTTCTCGAGCCGCACGCTCACGTACGCGAGCAGGTCGAGCCCGAGCTTCTGCGGATCGAGCAGCGCGACGTAGCCGGTGATCACGCCGATCTCCTCGAGCCGCCGGATTCGCCTCAGGCACGGACTCGGCGACAGGTTCACGCGCTCGGCGATCTCCTGGTTCGACAGGCGGCCGTTCTCCTGAAGAATCGCGAGAATCCGCCGGTCGATGGCATCCAATTCGGCTCGCGCCATTTTATGCCCTCTGATGATTATTTCGAGACTGGAAATTGCGCCATCGTAAGCACGGACAATCAAGTTCGCAAGTTTACGCTCCCCCCTCCCCGCTACACTCTGTCGCATGGACGGATGCGTTGCGCGTACCGCGGCACGCGTCACCTTCGACATGAAACCGGCCCGGCCCCATCACCCCGGCCGATCGCACAGTACACAGGAGACACGGCATGCAGATCCCCAACTGGGACAACCCCGTCGGCACCGACGGCTTCGAATTCATCGAATACACCGCGCCGGATCCGAAAGCGCTCGGACAACTGTTCGAACGGATGGGTTTCACCGCGATCGCACGCCATCGTCACAAGGACGTGACGGTCTACCGCCAGGGCGACATCAACTTCATCATCAACGCCGAACCCGATTCGTTCGCGCAACGCTTCGCGCGCCTGCACGGCCCGTCGATCTGCGCGATCGCGTTCCGCGTGCAGGACGCCGCGAAGGCATACAAGCACGCGCTCGAACTCGGTGCGTGGGGCTTCGACAACAAGACCGGCCCGATGGAGCTGAACATCCCGGCGATCAAGGGCATCGGCGATTCGCTGATCTATTTCGTCGACCGCTGGCGCGGCAAGAACGGCGCGCAGCCGGGCGCGATCGGCGACATCAGCATCTACGACGTCGACTTCGAGCCGATCGCCGGCGCGAACCCGAACCCGGTCGGCCACGGCCTCACCTATATCGACCACCTGACGCACAACGTGCATCGCGGCCGCATGCAGGAATGGGCCGAGTTCTACGAGCGCCTGTTCAACTTCCGCGAAGTGCGCTACTTCGACATCGAAGGCAAGGTGACGGGCGTGAAGTCGAAGGCGATGACGTCGCCGTGCGGCAAGATCCGGATTCCGATCAACGAGGAAGGCTCGGACACGGCCGGCCAGATCCAGGAATACCTCGACGCGTACCACGGCGAAGGCATCCAGCACATCGCGCTCGGTACGAACGACATCTACGGCGCGGTCGACGGCCTGCGCGGCAAGGAAGTGAAGCTGCTCGACACGATCGACACGTATTACGAGCTGGTCGACCGCCGCGTGCCGAACCACGGCGAATCGCTCGACGAGCTGAAGAAGCGCAAGATCCTGATCGACGGCGCCCGCGACGACCTGCTGCTGCAGATCTTCACCGAGAACCAGATCGGCCCGATCTTCTTCGAGATCATCCAGCGCAAGGGCAACCAGGGCTTCGGCGAAGGCAACTTCAAGGCGCTGTTCGAATCGATCGAGCTCGACCAGATCCGCCGCGGCGTGGTCCAGGACAAGGCCTGACGCAGACGGCCGCGCGGCGCCCGGCAGCCCGGGCGGCCGCGCGACCATCGGCGGCACAATGAAAAAGGGCGGGAATCTTGCGATTCCCGCCCTTTTGTCGTTTTCGTCGTTCCGGCGCGGCCCGGCGGCCGCGCGAACGGATCAACGCACGTTCGCCTTCGACACGACGGCGCGCGCGGTCGCGGGCTGTGCGTCGGCGTCCTGTGCCGGCGCGATCTGGCGCATCTGCGCGCCGGCTGCCGCCAGTGCGCTCGCGCCTTGCGCGTGCACCGGGCCGGTCATCGCGAAAAACGCGGCGGACACGATCAGGAAACTCTGGATATGACGTGTGTTCATTGCACCTCCTTTAAAACTGCCGGCGCCTCCCCGGTTGCGTCGAAACGGGCCGACGCGGCCGGGCACCTCCGGCAGGCCGACAAGATTAACGGCATTTGTACGAAGATGGGACCGGCTTTACATGCTTTTACATGCTGTAACGCCGCCGCGCGCGCCGCTTCATCGATGCGTGGCGGCTCGCCGGCTGGTGGGCGACGGGTTTATCCCAGTGCTACCATCGCTTAAAACCGGCCAATATGCCGGCCACTGCCGACACGTTCACAAGACGTCGAAGCAACTGAAGCTTTGGTGATCCCAAACTGGGTGGAGGAGACAGTTAATGAATGCCCCGCTAGACGCAGGCCAACGCGCGTCGCTTGAAGCCGCGCTGAAGTCCGTCACGCTTGACGACAAATACACGCTCGAACGCGGCCGCGCATACATGAGCGGCATCCAGGCGCTCGTGCGCCTGCCGATGCTCCAGCAGGAACGCGACCGCGCCGCCGGCCTCAACACGGCCGGCTTCATCTCCGGTTATCGCGGCTCGCCGCTCGGCGGCCTCGACCTCTCGCTGTGGAAGGCCAAGCAGCACCTCGCGGCCCACCAGATCGTTTTCCAGCCCGGTCTCAACGAAGATCTCGCCGCCACCGCCGTGTGGGGCTCGCAGCAGGTGAACCTGTACCCCGGCGCGAAGCACGACGGTGTGTTCGGCATGTGGTACGGCAAGGGTCCGGGCGTCGACCGCACCGGCGACGTCTTCAAGCACGCGAACTCGGCCGGCTCGTCGAAGCACGGCGGCGTGCTCGTGCTCGCCGGCGACGACCACGCGGCGAAATCGTCGACGCTCGCGCACCAGTCCGAACACATCTTCAAGGCCTGCGGGCTGCCGGTGCTGTTCCCGTCGAACGTGCAGGAATATCTCGACTTCGGCCTGCACGGCTGGGCAATGAGCCGCTACTCGGGCCTGTGGGTCGCGCTCAAGTGCGTGACGGACGTGGTCGAATCGTCAGCGTCGGTCGACATCGACCCGCATCGCACCGAGATCGTGCTGCCGACCGACTTCATCGTGCCGGAAGGCGGCCTGAACATCCGCTGGCCCGACCCGCCGCTCGTGCAGGAAGCGCGGCTGCTCGACTACAAGTGGTACGCGGCGCTCGCCTATGTGCGCGCGAACAAGCTCGACCGGATCGAGATCGATTCTCCGAATGCGCGCTTCGGGATCATGACGGGCGGCAAGGCGTACCTCGACGTGCGCCAGGCGCTGACGGACCTCGGCCTCGACGACGAAACCTGCGCACGGATCGGCATCCGCCTGTACAAGGTCGGCTGCGTGTGGCCGCTCGAAGCACAGGGCGCGCAGGCGTTCGCGCGCGGCCTCGACGAAATCCTCGTGGTCGAGGAAAAGCGCCAGATCCTCGAATACGCGATCAAGGAAGAGCTGTACAACTGGCCCGATGCGCAGCGCCCGCGCGTGTTCGGCAAGTTCGACGAGAAGGACGGAGCCGGCGGCGAATGGTCGGTGCCGATGGGCAACTGGCTGCTGCCCGCGCACTATGAACTGTCACCCGCGATCATCGCGAAAGCGATCGCGACGCGCCTCGAGAAGTTCGAGCTGCCGTCCGACGTGCGCGCGCGCATCGCCGCGCGGCTCGCGGTGATCAACGCGAAAGAAATGGCGCTCGCGAAACCGCACGTGCAGACCGAGCGCAAGCCGTGGTTCTGCTCGGGGTGCCCGCACAACACGTCGACCAACGTGCCGGAAGGCTCGCGCGCGATCGCCGGGATCGGCTGCCACTATATGACGGTGTGGATGGACCGCAACACGAGCACCTTCAGCCAGATGGGCGGCGAAGGCGTGCCGTGGATCGGCCAGGCGCCGTTCACGGACGAGAAGCACGTGTTCGCGAACCTCGGCGACGGCACCTATTTCCACTCGGGCCTGCTGGCGGTGCGCGCGGCGATCTCGTCGAAGGCGAACATCACCTACAAGATCCTCTACAACGACGCCGTGGCGATGACGGGCGGCCAGCCGGTCGACGGCGTGCTGACGGTGCCGCAGATCACGCACCAGCTCGCATCCGAAGGCGCGAAGAAGATCGTGATCGTCACCGACGAGCCGGAGAAGTACGACAGCCAGAAGGCGCTGCTCGCGCCGGGCGTGACGATCCATCACCGCGACCAGCTCGACGACGTGCAGCGCGAGTTGCGCGAGATCGAAGGCACGACGATCCTGATCTACGACCAGACCTGCGCGACCGAGAAGCGCCGCCGCCGCAAGCGCGGCACGTATCCGGATCCGGCGAAGCGCGTCGTGATCAACGACGCGGTGTGCGAAGGCTGCGGCGACTGCTCGGTGCAGTCGAACTGCCTGTCGGTCGAGCCGCTGGAAACCGAATTCGGTACGAAGCGCCAGATCAACCAGTCGAGCTGCAACAAGGACTTCTCGTGCGTGAAGGGCTTCTGCCCGAGCTTCGTCACGGTCGAGGGCGGCCAGCTGAAGAAGCCGAAGGCCGTGTCGGTCGACGGCGGTGCGCTGCCGCCGATTCCGGAGCCGACGCTGCCGGCGATCGACCGTGCATACGGCGTGCTCGTCACGGGCGTGGGCGGCACGGGCGTCGTCACGATCGGCGCGCTGCTCGGGATGGCCGCGCACCTGGAGAACAAGGGCGTGACCGTGCTCGACGTCACGGGCCTCGCGCAGAAGGGCGGCGCCGTGATGAGCCACGTGCAGATCTCGCACGCGCCGACCGACATCCACGCGACGCGGATCGCGATGGGCGAAGCCGACCTCGTGATCGGCTGCGACGCGATCGTCACGGCCGGCGACGAGTGCACGTCGCGGATGCGGCACGATACGACGCGCGTGGTCGTCAACAGCGCGCAGACGCCGACCGCCGAGTTCATCAAGAACCCGAACTGGGCGTTCCCGGGCCTGTCCGCCGAGAATGACATCCGCGCGGCAGCCGGTGAAGCCGTCGACTTCATCAACGCTAACCGCTTCGCGGTCGCGCTGCTCGGCGACGCGATCTACACGAACCCGTTCGTGCTCGGCTACGCGTGGCAAAAAGGCTGGCTGCCGCTCACGCTCGCGTCGCTCGAACGCGCGATCGAGCTGAACGCGGTGTCGGTCGAGAAGAACCAGGCGGCGTTCGACTGGGGCCGCCGCGCCGCGCACGACCTCGCGAGCGTGAAGCAGGCCGCGGCCGGCGACGCACGCCCGGCGCAGGGTGCGACGGTGATCGCGCTGCACACGAAGAAGGCGGTCGACGCGCTGATCGCGAAGCGCGTGGACTTCCTCACCGCTTACCAGAACGCCGCGTATGCGTCGCGCTATGCGGCCTTCGTCGACAAGGTGCGGGCAGCCGAACGCGCGCTGGCGGACGGCGATGTCGTGCAGGAGCCGCTGACCGAGGCGGTCGCGCGCAACCTGTTCAAGCTGATGGCGTACAAGGACGAGTACGAAGTCGCGCGGCTGCAGTCCGATCCCGCATTCCTCGCGCGTCTGTCGTCCCAGTTCGAAGGTGACTGGAAGCTGAAATTCCACCTCGCTCCGCCGCTGTTCGCGAAGACGGACGCGCACGGCCATCTCGTGAAGAAGGCGTACGGCCCGTGGATGCTGTCGGCGTTCCGGCTGCTCGCGAAGGCGAAGTTCCTGCGCGGCACGGGGCTCGACCCGTTCGGCCGTACCGAGGAGCGGCGCATCGAGCGCGGCCTGATCGGCGAGTACGAAGCGCTGATCGGCGAAGTGTTGGCCAAGCTGAACGCGGCCAACCGCCCGCTCGCGCTCGAGCTCGCGGCGCTGCCGGACGGCATTCGCGGCTACGGCCACGTGAAGGAGAACAACCTGCGCGCGGTGCGCCAGAAGTGGGACACGCTGCTCGCGAAGTGGCGTTCGCCGACGGGCGGCCGGTCGCACCAGCAGGTCGCGTAACGGTGCGTGGCGGGCGTTCGCGGTCGGGACGCCCGCCGCCGCACTGCCGGCGGCTGGTTCAAGAAGCAACTCACAAAAAAAACGCCACGGAACGCAGGTTCCGTGGCGTTTTTCATTGCGCCGCGCGTGATGCGCGGCGCACGCGGGCGCGAACTTACTTCGTGTTCGCGTTCGCGGCGGCCACTGCCGTCATGTTGATGATCCGGCGCACGGTCGCGGCCGGCGTCAGGATGTGGACCGGCTTCGCCGCGCCGAGCAGGAACGGGCCGACCGTCACGCCTTCGCCGCCGACCATCTTCAGCAGGTTGTACGCGATGTTCGCCGCTTCGACGTTCGGCATGATCAGCAGGTTCGCTTCGCCCGACAGCGTCGTGCCCGGGAACGCGGCCTTGCGGACCGCTTCCGACAGCGCCGCGTCGCCGTGCATTTCGCCGTCGACTTCGAGGTTCGGCGCACGCTCGCTGATCAGCTTGCGGGCCTCGGCCATGCGGCGCGACGACGCCGACGGCGCGCTGCCGAAGTTCGAGTTCGACAGCAGCGCGGCCTTCGGCGCGATGCCGAAGCGCTCGATCTCGGCAGCCGCCTGGATCGTCATGTCGGCGAGCTGTTCGGCGCTCGGCAGTTCGTTCACGTACGTGTCGCACAGGAACAGGTTGCGGCCCGGCAGCATCAGCAGGTTCATCGCCGCGTAGTGCTCGGCGCCCTTCGCACGGCCCAGCACCTGCTCGATGAACTTCAGGTGCGTGTGGTACGTGTCGATCATCCCGCAGATCATGCCGTCCGCATCGCCCAGGTGCACGAGCATCGCGCCGATCAGCGTGTTGAACTTGCGCAGCGCGGCCTTCGCGACTTCCGGCGTGACGCCGTCACGCGCGCCGATCTCGTGGTACGCCTGCCAGTAGCGGTGGTAGCGCGTGTCGTCTTCCGGATTCACGATCTCGAAATCGACGCCGGCCTTCAGCTTCGAGCCGATCTTCACGAGGCGCATCTCGACGACCGACGGACGGCCGACGATGATCGGCTTCGCGATCTTTTCCTGCAGCACGAACTGCGCGGCGCGCAGCACGCGCTCGTCCTCGCCCTCGGCGAACACGATGCGCGCCTGCTTCTTCTTCGCGGTCGCGAACACCGGGCGCATCACCATGCCGGTGCGGTAGACAGTCGCGCCGAGCTGCTCGCGGTATGCGTCCATGTCCTGGATCGGACGCGTGGCGACGCCCGAATCCATCGCGGCTTGCGCAACGGCCGGCGCGATCTTGATGATCAGGCGCGGATCGAACGGCTTCGGAATCAGGTAGTCCGGCCCGAACTCGAGCGAGTGGCCTTCGTATGCCTTCGCGACTTCCTCGCTCTGGTCGGTTTCCTCGGCCAGCTCGGCGATCGCGCGCACGCACGCGAGCTTCATTTCTTCCGTGATCGTCGTCGCGCCGACGTCGAGCGCGCCGCGGAAGATGAACGGGAAGCACAGCACGTTGTTGACCTGGTTCGGGTAGTCCGAACGGCCGGTCGCGACGATCGCGTCCGGGCGCACGGCCTTCGCGTCTTCCGGGCGGATTTCCGGTTCCGGGTTCGCAAGCGCCAGGATCAGCGGGCGGTCGCCCATCGTCTTGACCATGTCCTGCTTCAGCACGCCCGCGCTCGAGCAGCCGAGGAACACGTCCGCGCCGACGATCGCGTCGGCGAGCGTGCGCGCGTCGGTGGTCGCCGCATAGCGCTGCTTCGACGGGTCGAGGTTGCCGCGCCCTTCGTAGATCACGCCCTTCGAATCGGCGACGAGGATGTTCGACTTCGTCAGGCCGAGGTTCACCAGCAGGTCCAGACACGCGATCGCCGCGGCACCCGCGCCCGAACACACGAGCTTCACTTCCGACAGCTTCTTGCCGACGACCTTCAGGCCGTTCAGGATCGCGGCCGACGCGATGATCGCGGTGCCGTGCTGGTCGTCGTGGAAGACGGGGATCTTCATGCGCTCGCGCAGCTTCTGCTCGATGTAGAAGCATTCCGGCGCCTTGATGTCCTCGAGGTTGATGCCGCCGAGCGTCGGCTCGAGCATCGCGATCGCCTCGACGAGCTTGTCGGGGTCGGACTCCGACAGTTCGATGTCGAACACGTCGATGCCCGCGAACTTCTTGAACAGGCAGCCCTTGCCTTCCATCACCGGCTTCGCGGCCAGCGGACCGATGTTGCCGAGGCCCAGCACGGCCGTGCCGTTCGTGATGACGCCGACGAGGTTGCCGCGCGACGTGTACTTCTGCGCGTCGAGCGGATCGGCGTGGATCGCCTCGCACGCCGCCGCGACGCCCGGCGAGTACGCGAGCGACAGATCGAGCTGGTTCGACAGCGGCTTGGTCGGGGTGACCGAAATCTTGCCGGGTTTCGGGTTCAGGTGATAAGCGAGAGCGGCCTGCTTCAGTTGTTCGTCCATGATTGACCTGCGAGAGACATGCGAAATTTTGACGGTTCAGTACACAGCACCTTTAGCCGTGTCTGCTTGAATCGAAGGGATGGTCGACTGCGAGACGGCACGCGACGCGCCGGGTCGGCACGCCATCGAACCTTGGCGGGTAGTGGCAAGAAGAAAGTACAAAGTACTGAACGATTTCTAAGGGTCGCCTAGTGTACACCCCCTAAATGACGTCCGTTGGTGCGGCGCCGCATCCACGGCATCAGCATCGGGCCGATCATGCCCCGTTTGTTTCGCCGGTGGTGAGCCACGGGCCGAACCTGCGCGAATTCCGCCGAAAACCTGCCTGAATCGGGTAAAATAGCCGGCTACGCGCGCAGCGATGCGATTGGCCCGCCGATCGCACCCCGGCCCCTCGGGCAGGTTCCCCTTGCTGCGCCACCGGGCCCGCGCCCGATCCTCGCTCATCACCCAAGGAATGCCCATGACAGGCTACGATCGTCAGTCGATCTCGGATACGACCGCCAAAATCCTGCTCGAAGTGCAGGCGGTGCACTTCAATGCCGAAAAACCGTTCATTTTCACGTCCGGCTGGGCAAGCCCCGTCTACATCGACTGCCGCAAGCTGATCTCGTATCCGCGCGTGCGTCGTGCGCTGATGGAAATGGCGGAAACGACGATCATGCGCGACGTCGGCTTCGAGCAGATCGACTCTGTGGCGGGCGGCGAGACGGCCGGCATCCCGTTCGCGGCATGGCTCGCGGACCGCATGATGGTGCCGATGCAGTATGTGCGCAAGAAGCCGAAGGGTTTCGGCCGCAACGCGCAGATCGAGGGTCATCTGGAAGAAGGCTCGCGCGTTCTGCTGGTGGAAGACCTGACGACCGACAGCCGCAGCAAGATCAACTTCGTCAACGCGCTGCGCACCGCGGGCGCGACGGTGAACCACTGCTTCGTGCTGTTCCACTACAACATCTTCAAGGAAAGCGTGTCGGTCCTGAAGGACATCGACGTCGACCTGCACGCGCTGGCGACCTGGTGGGACGTGCTTCGCGTCGCGAAGGCGTCGGGCTACTTCGAGACCAAGACGCTCGACGAAGTCGAGAAGTTCCTGCACGCGCCGGCCGAGTGGTCAGCCGCGCACGGCGGCGCGACGGCTCCGAAGGAGTGACGCCGCGCCGGCTCTCGGGCCGGCACCCTGGCTGAAAAAGCCGCTCGCTTGATCGCGAGCGGCTTTTTTTCGTCCCGCCGATCCGCATCAGGGCTGGCCCGAATCGCGGGCCACGGCATGCATCGCTCATCGAACCCTAATGCTAGACTTGATCCATCGCCGCCATCAGCCGCGCGGGCAACGGCTCAACGCCAACAATGCCGGGAGCATCGGCCCGGCCCACGTGACGGGAGAAGCGCCATATGCGTGTGGATCGCCGGATCACTTCGCCTGCGTCCCCGGGTCGCCCGTCTCCGTTCATCGCCGCCCTTCTCTGCGCCGCCGCGAGCGTCGCGTTCGCCGTTCTGCCCGCGCGGGCGGAAGGCCCGTTCACCGTATCGAGCGACGAGCTGACGCCCGGCGGGCGCGTCGGCGCCGCGAACGTGTTCGACCGCGGCGACTGCAAGGGCGACAACCGTTCGCCGCAGCTCAGCTGGCGCAACCCGCCGCCCGGCACGCGCGGCTATGCGATCACGATCTTCGATCCCGATGCGCCGGGGCACGGCTGGTGGCACTGGGCGGTCGCAGGCATCCCCGCGAGCGTCACGAAACTGCCGGCCGACGCGAGCGGGTCGGGCTTCCTGCGCCGCATCGGTGCGAGCGAAGCGCGCAACGACTTCGGGATCGACGGCTACGGCGGCCCGTGCCCGCCGCCCGGCAAGCCGCACCGCTACGTGATCACCGTCTATGCGCTGAAGGGCACGGACCTGCGCGTCGCGCAAGGGCGCCCCGCACCGATGTTCGAGCACGAGATCGGCACGCTGACGATCGGCACCGCACGGCTCACCGTCACCTACGGGCAGTAAGCGCTCGCGCGCCGCCGCGTGTCGCGTGTCGCGTCGCCGGTCTCCGGTCGCGATTGCCCGCGCCCGCGAATTTCCGTGCGCCGCCCGCGCGCTTTTCTCCCGTCATTTAGGCTTGCTAGACTCGGCTGCACCGGTCGCGGCATCCCGCCGCGCATCCGTCGCGCCGCCGGACCGCGGCGCGTAACGCGGCAGGCCGCGGTGCCCGCCGTTTCGTCCCCTTCCGGAGAACGCTTCATGTCGAACATCGTCATCGTCTATCACAGCGGCTACGGTCATACGCAGAAACTGGCCGACGCCGTCCACGCGGGCGTGCAGGACACCGGCGCCACCGCACGCCTGATCGCCGTCGGCGAACTCGACGACGCGGGCTGGGCCGCGCTCGACGCGGCGGACGCGATCGTCTTCGGCGCGCCGACCTACATGGGCGGCCCGTCCGCGCAGTTCAAGCAGTTCGCCGATGCCACGTCGAAACCGTGGTTCACGCAGAAGTGGAAGGACAAGATCGCCGCGGGCTTCACGAACTCCGCGACGATGAACGGCGACAAGTTCTCGACGATTCAGTATTTCGTCACGCTGGCGATGCAACATGGGATGGTGTGGGTCGGCACGGGCATGATGCCGGCCAACTCGAAGGCCGCCACCCGCAACGACATCAACTACGTCGGCGGCTTCACGGGCCTGCTCGCGCAGTCGCCGGCGGACGCGACGCCCGACGAGGGCCCGCTGCCCGGCGACCTCGAGACCGCGATGGCGTTCGGCCGGCGCGTCGCCGAAGCGACGGCCCGCTGGGTGGCCGGCGGCCGCTGAACGCGGCGCCACGCGCGCTCGCTCGCGCCGCCGGTGGCGCGGCAACGCGGCGCTGGCGCGTGAAAGGGACACAAGACGGCCCGCGGGCCGTCTTTTTTTCGCCCCGTGCGGTGCAGGCCCGCCGGATGACGTCTTAAAATGGCGGTTTCAGGGCGCCGCGGCTCCCGTTTCATTCAGTGAGAGCGAAATGAGCACCAAAGTTTTTGTCGACGGCCAGGAAGGTACGACCGGCCTCAAGATCTTCGAATACCTGTCGGCGCGCAACGACATCGAGATCCTGCGCATCGATGAAGCGAAGCGCAAGGACGTCGACGAGCGCCGCCGCCTGATCAACGCGTCGGACGTCACGTTCCTGTGCCTGCCGGACGTCGCGTCGCGCGAATCGGCCTCGCTGGTCGACAACCCGAACACGACGCTGATCGACGCGAGCACCGCGTTCCGCACGAGCGCCGATTGGGCGTACGGCCTGCCGGAACTGACCCGCGCGCAGCGCGAGAAGATTCGCACGTCGAAGCGCATCGCCGTGCCGGGCTGCCACGCGTCGGCCTTCGTGCTCGCGATGCGTCCGCTCGTGGATGCAGGCATCGTCGCGCCGACCTTCGCCGCGCACAGCTACTCGATCACCGGCTACAGCGGCGGCGGCAAGTCGATGATCGCCGAATACGAAAACGCGGCGCCGGGCGGCAAGCTCGCGAGCCCGCGTCCGTACGCGCTCGCGCTGGCACACAAGCACCTGCCGGAAATGGCCGCGCACACGGGCCTCGCGCACGCGCCGATCTTCACGCCGATCGTCGGGCCGTTCCTGAAGGGCCTGGCCGTGACGACCTACTTCTCGCCTGAACAACTCGCGAAGCGTGCGACGCCGCAGGACGTGCAGCGCGTGTTCGCCGAATACTACGCGGACGAACCGTTCGTGCGCGTCGCGCCGTTCAACGCGGATGCGAATCTCGACAGCGGCTTCTTCGACGTGCAGGCGAACAACGACACGAACCGCGTCGACCTGTTCGTGTTCGGCAACGAAGAGCGCTTCGTCACGGTCGCGCGTCTCGACAACCTGGGCAAGGGCGCATCGGGCGCCGCGATCCAGTGCATGAACCTCAACATCGGCGCCGCCGAGGATGCAGGCCTCACGCGCTGATTCCGCTTGCATGCGATGCAAAGCCGGCCGCTGGCCGGCTTTTTATTTGCCCGTATCAGGCAATAATTAAAATCCGGCTCACGCATTTACAAATATTTACAAGCTTTCCATTGCGCGATTAATGGCGAATTAATTTCACCCTCACTTTATCCAGTCAATCCCGAATAGGGATAAACCGGATACCGCCGCTTTAAACGCTGCCGTTATACGCGGGAGGCCTCTAGAGCCCTCCGCGCGTGGCAGCCGCCCCACTTCAGCAACACTCTACCGCCTTCCGCTCGTTTTAATTCTTACTGAAAGCCTCATCCGGCAAGGATTCATCAGGCGTGCTTCGTTTCAATCGTCTTTTTTAGACGAGTTCATCAATTGACAGCAAAAATCCAGACAGCGACATTAGCTCGCACAATTAAACGATTGGAGACAGCGGCATGTCGCACGCCTTATCGAAGGGGGTGGCAACGGCCTTTGCCATCGCCCCTTTCCTGATTGCCTGTGGTGGAGGAGACGGCGGCTCGCCCGCGCCGATCGCAGCACCCCAATGTTCCGGATCGAGCTGCGGCACGCAAGGGCCACCATCGTCGCAGCCCGTCAACGGCGCGCTGTGCCCGGCCGACGCCGACATCGTGAAGAGCACGTACCTCGGCGGCGCCGGTAGCGGCGAGATCGTCAGCGTCAACATCGACGCGGTCGCGATGACGTACACGCTCAAGTGGCTCGAATCGCCGATTCCGCTCGCGACCGGCACGGTCACGCCGAGCCGCGCCGGCACCACGATCACCGGCACGGTCATCCACCCGCCGACCGGCACGCTGCCCACTGCGGAGCAGACGCGCTGTGCGTTCGTCCTCACGCCGGGTTCGGGCACGGCACCAAACGGCTCGACCTATTCGACGGCCGCCGACTTCAACCAGGCGAACCCGCCGATGCTGCTGGTCGGCATGGGTGTCGCGGGCGGCGGCATCCCCGGCGCGACAGTGCAGTACGACGGGCTGACGATCACCGTCGCCGGCGTCCCGATCTACAAGAACGTCGGCCAGGTGCCGAACCGCCACTTCGACTTCTACCCGTTCCTCGGCTTCGCGAACACGACGACCGACCTCACGAAGCTGCCGGGCACCTACAACGCGCTGCTCTACCACCTCGTGCCGTCAGGCAACTACGCGACGAAGGGCACGAATTCGAGCGAGACGTTCGATGCGAACGGCGCATGCACGTCGACGAGTGCGGGGGGCTGCGAGACGACCGGTGATCCGTGGACCGTCAACACCGCGAACGGCGGTTACCTCGACAGCACGAAGGCGCCGCAGATCCTGCCGCAGACGTCGCTGCCGATCGTCGGCACGACCGGCAAGTCGGCGACCGCGCACATGGTCATCGGCCAGCTCAACGGCGCGACCGTGCCGGTGGTGGTCCGCACGGGCTACGTGTATCTGGGCACCGACCTCGCGCTGCACACCGACGCCAAGGTCGACGACGAATCGGGCATCGCGGTGCTCGGCAAGGCAACGGCGATCCAGTCGGGCGCGATCGACGGCGGCTACGCGGGCGCGGATTCGAACTTCAAGTACACGGCCGCACTGATCCGCGGAGGCAACGCGTCGTTCATCAACCCGACCACGCAGGCCGAGGAAGACGCCTTCACGCTCGACTACGGTCAGGGCACGCCGGGCCTGCTGAACACGACGACGACGCCGGCGAGCGGTGCGACCTACCCGTCCGCGTCGGGTGTGGTGATCGCGACGGGCGGCCTGTACGCGGCGCTGATCCAGGGCACGGTGAACGGCGGCGTCACGTCGACGTCGGCGAATTCGAGCACGTCGTCGACACCGTACTTCGGCGTGGGTGCGCAGATCAGCAAGTAGCGATCGGGGGCGCGGCGGCCGGTGCGCCTCCGCGGGATGCAGGGAAGGCACGCAACGACGGCGCCCGGCACGGCGCAGGCAGCACGAGCACAAGCAACAGAAGCGGTCGACAGGGAGCCGGCCGCCTGACAAGACAAATCTGGAGGAGCAACATGAAGCGCAACCTCGTTCTGGCGGCGGCCCTTGCCGCCCCCCTTCTTTCCGCATGCGGCGGCGGCGGCGACAATCCGCCCCCGCTCGTCGAAGACCGGCTCTGCCCCGCAACGCTCGACTACAGCACCGTGTTCACCGGCGGCGCGGGCAGCGGCGAACTGGCCAAGGTCCAGCTCGACACGACCAAGATGACCTGGCAGGTCACCTATGTCGAATCGCCGGTACCGCAAAAGACCGGCACCGTCACACCGACCCGCGCGGGCACCGTCGACAGCGGCACGCTCACGCAGGAAACGCTGCTGCCGACCAACAAGCTGAACCAGTGCGCATTCCGCCTGAACGGCGCGAGCCTCGATGCGTCGCGTCCGGCGCGCATCTTCGTCGGCTTCGGTGTCGCGGGCGGCACGATTCCCGGCAAGGAGATCCAGTTCGGCGGCGTGCTCGGCCAGGCCGCGGTGCCCGACACGAAATTCCCGTACTACCCGTTCATCGGCTTCTCGTCGATCGAAACCGACATCACGAAGGTCGCGGGCACGTACAGCCACGTCGGCTTCGGCGAAGTGCCGTCGCAGAACTTCGCGCCGGCGTCGATCGACGCGAAGGTGACGATCAACGCGGACGGCACGTGGACCAAGTGCGACTCGACCGGCCAGTTCGCCGGCGGCGCGTGCACGCAGCAGGGCACGAACTTCGTGCAGTCGGCCGACGGCAGCGGCGCGTTCCAGTCGAACAACTACGCGAGCCAGCTGAAGCCGACGCTGTCGGCGACGCCGCAGGGCAAGGGCTTCATGATCGTCGGCAAGCTGCGCAACCAGCTGGTGCCGATCCTCGTGCGCACGGGTGTCGCGAACCCGAACCCGACGCCGGACAGCAACGGCGTGCCGGGCCTGACCGCCGACGACGAATCGAGCATCTCGATCCTCGCGCCGCAGACCGCGATCGCGGCCGGCTCGCAAAACGGCGAATACATCGGCGTCGACAGCCAGTTCGACTACCGGACCACCGCGCTGATCAACAACCAGGCCACGCTGCTCGATCCGTTCCAGCCGTCGCAGGCCTCGCTCGCGACCGCGCTCGACCTGGACTACACGCAGAAGGTGCCGGGCACGGTCACGACGATCCACACGGGTTCGGGCAGCACGTCGCCGACCGGCAAGTTCATCTTCACCGGTGGCGTGTTCGGTTTCCTCGACAACGCGGGTTCGACGCCGTATTTCACGATCGGCGCGTTCGTCCAGTAAGCGGAGGCAAGCCGTGATGAAGAAGACCCTTCTCTGCGCGGCGGCCGGCGCCGCCGCCCTGGCGCCGCTCGCGGCGCACGCGCAGAGCGCCGGCAGCAACGTCGTCACGCTGGGCTGGTTCCATGTGATGCCGCAGCAAAGCAGCACGCCGATGACGACCAACGTCGCGCCGACGCCGATCAACACGCCGCTGCGGCTGCCGCCGTCGTTCACGTCGCCGGGCACCGGGCTGCGTACGAGCGGTGCGGATACGGTCGGCCTGACGGTCAGCCACTTCCTGACCGACCACATCGCGGTCACGTCGGTGGCCGGCGTGCCGCCGGTGTTCAAGGTGTCGGGCCAGGGGACGATCAAGCCGCCAGGACCTGCCGGCGCGCTCGGCACGCAGAACATCGGGCTCGCGTCGGTGAACCCGATCGTGAAGAGCGTGCGGCAGTGGAGTCCGGCGGTGCTGCTGCAGTACTACTTCGGGCAGGCGACCGCGAAGTTCCGGCCTTTCCTCGGCCTCGGCGTGTCGTACAACTGGTTCAGCGACCTGCAACTCAACACGAACTTCATCAAGCAGACGCAGGACAACCTCGGCGCGATTCTCGCGGCGGGTGCGGGCAAGCCGGGTACGACATCGGTGGAAGCGAAGGCGTCGTCGTCATGGCAGCCGGTGTTCAATGCGGGCCTGCAGTACAACATGACCGAGCATTTCGGGCTGATCGCGTCGGTGACCTACATCCCGCTTAAGACGACGTCGACGGTGACGATCAAGGCGGCCGACGGCACGGTGCTCTCCGAGTCGAAATCGGACCTGAAGGCCGATCCGATCATCAGCTATGTCGGGATGACCTACAAGTTCTGACGCCGGCGAAGGGACGACGGACGAATGGATGGCCCGCGGCAAAATCGCAGGCAAAAAAAAGCCCGCCTAAGAGGCGGGCTGAATCCATATCAGAGGAGACATGGAGGAGACAGGTGTAACTATAGCGAATCGATTTCCGCATTGCAACATTTCCGTAGAGAAAATAAGGATTTTCCCTCGAATGCGCACTCTAGATCGCTAGTTCGACTCTGACCCCTTCCCGTTCTCCCGGTCGAGCACCGCGCCCAGCGCGTCACGCAGCAGCGCGACCGGCCGCGTCAAGCGGGCCGGCAACGCGCCGTGCACGATCCACACGTTGATCCGCGTCTCCAGCCCCGCCGTTTCCACCACCCTCAGCGCATCGCGATGCGCGCTGCGCGCCAGCGCGTTCGGCGACGCGATCCCGATGCCCGCACCGCGCGCGACGAGCGACAGCTGCAATTCCGAGCCGAACGCCTCGACCGCGACGTCGAACGGCAGCCCCGCCGCGCCGAGCGCACGGCTCAGCGCCGAACGCATCCCGCAGCCGTCCTGGCTCAGCACCCACGGGAAACCCGACAGCATGTCTAGCGACAGCGGGCCGTCGGGCAGCGGAAAATCGCGCGCTGCAACGAGCACCGTCGGCTGCGTGCCGAGCAGCGTGGCCGTCAGCGTGTCGGGCAGCGCCGCGCTGGCCGGCACCATCACCGTCGCGACATCGAGCGTGCCGCGCTCGATGCCCTGCACGAGCGCCGGCGACCAGCCAGCCGTCACGCGCAGCGTCAGCCGCGGAAACGCTTCGCGCAACCGGTCGATCGGCCGTTCGAGCGCCAGCTCGGACAGGAACGGCGGCACGCCGATGCGCAGTTCGCCGGACGGCTCGCTGTCGGGCGAGCCAGCCGCCATCAATTCGTCGACCGCGCCCAGCACGTTGCGCGCGAGCGCATAGACGTCGCGCCCGGCGGCGGTCGGCTTCAGCGGCTTGCTCTGCCGCTCGAGCAGCGGCATGCCCAGCAGCGTCTCGAGGTTCTGCACGCGTCGCGTGAGGCCCGGCTGCGTCAGATGGAGCTTCGCGGCGGCAGCGACCATCGAACCGCTGTCGACCACCGCGACGAACGCCTGGAGATCACGCGTATTCAAAGCTAACTCGCATAATCATGTTAGACATATTTCAATTGTCGCATAAACATCCGGTGCCTACGATGGGGATTCCTTCGCACGACGCCCCAGGCTTCCGATGAACCGCCCTGCCGACTCCTGCCCCGCCCCCGGCCGCGCCGCGCGCGGCGCACCGCCCGTGCTGAGCACGGGCATGACACTCTTCTTCGCCGCGACGGTCGGCGTGATCGTGATGGACCTGTTCGCCGCGCAGCCGCTGACCGGCCCGATCAGCGCCGACCTGCAGCTGCCGCACGGCCTCGCGGGCCTCGTCGCGATGCTGCCGCAGCTCGGCTACGCGGCGGGCCTCGTGCTGCTGGTGCCGCTCGTCGACCTGCTCGAGAACCGCCGCCTGATCGTCGCGACGCTCGCCGTGTGCGCGGCCGCGCTCGCACTGCCGGCCTTCACGCGGTCCGGCACCGTTTTCCTGCTCGCGACCCTGGCTGCCGGCGCCGCGTCGAGCGTGATCCAGATGCTGGTGCCGATGGCCGCGTCGATGACGCCCGAAGCGCAGCGCGGGCGCGCGGTCGGCAACGTGATGAGCGGGCTGATGCTGGGCATCCTGCTGTCGCGGCCGCTCGCCAGCCTGATCGCGGGCACGGCCGGCTGGCGAGCGTTCTACGCGCTGGCCGCGCTCGCGAACGCGGCGATCGCGGCGGTGCTCGCGCTGCGCTTGCCGCCGCGCGTGCCGTCGGCGACGGCCGGCTATCGTGCGCTGCTCGCGTCGATGGGCCGCTTGCTGGCCGGCGAACCGGTACTACGCAGGCATGCGCTGTCGGCCGCGCTCGCGATGGGCACGTTCAGCGCGTTCTGGACCGCCGTCGGGCTGCGGCTCGCGCAGCCGCCGTTCGGCCTCGACCTGCACGGAATCGCGCTGTTCGCGTTCGCCGGCGCGAGCGGTGCGATCGTCACGCCGCTGGCCGGCCGGGCAGGCGATCGCGGCCAGGGCCCGGCCGCGCAGCGCATTGCACACGCGACGATGCTCGCGGCGCTCACCGTGCTCGGCATCGCCGGCGCCGGCTGGTTCGGCTTCGATGCGCACGCGCATCGCGGCGTCGCGCTGGCGCTGCTGGCCGGCGGCGCGGCGCTGCTTGACGCGGGAGTGATCGTCGACCAGACGATCGGCCGCCGGGAAATCAACCTGCTGAACCCGGCCGCGCGCGGGCGTCTGAACGGATTGTTCGTCGGGCTGTTCTTCGTCGGTGGCGCGCTCGGCGCGGCGCTGGCGGGCAGTGCGTGGGCATGGGGCGGGTGGAGTGCCGTGTGCAGCGTCGGCTTCGCGTTCGCGGGCGCGGCCGCCGCGTTCGGCCTGTCGGCCGCGCGCCGGGCCGGCACCACCGTGTGGCCGCGCGCGTGACGCAGGCCCGGATGCGAGAACGCCCCGCCCTCTGACGAGGTGCGGGGCGTCCGGCAGGCGGTGCGTGCTGAAATCAGTGGCGGACCAGCGCCATCATCGCGCCGAAGCCGACGAAGATGCCACCCGTCAGCCGGTTGAAGACCTTCGCGACGCTCTGGCTCTTCAGCGTCGCGCCAATCCGCGTGCCGAACGACGCGTAGACGAGATACCAGCTGACCTCGATCACCGCGAACGTGACGACGAGGATGCCGAACTGCGGCAGCGTCGGCTCGGCTGCGTTGATGAATTGCGGCAGCAGCGCGGCAGCGAACAGGATCGCTTTCGGGTTGCTGCCCGCGACCAGGAAACCATTGCGGAACAGCGCCCCGCGCGATGCCGATGCGCCCTGCAAGACTGCATCGACGTCGGCGGCCGGCGCATCGTCGACGCGTGCGCGCCACGCCTTCACGCCGAGATAGATCAGGTAGGCGGCGCCCGCAAAGCGCAATGCATCGAACGTCGCCGGCCATGCCTCAAGGACCGCCCCGAGCCCTGCCGCGGACACCGCGAGCATCAGCACCAGTGCGGTCAGGCAGCCGGCCATCGTCGACGACGAGCGGCGCAGCCCGTGCCGCGCGCCGTGCGTCATCACGAGCAGCATGTTCGGCCCCGGAATCGCCGACACGACGAATACCGTCGCCACGAAAAGCCACCACGTATGCAGGTTCATGACCGCCCCGACCGAAAGAGAAACGAAATGTCGATTATGCCGTGCGCGCGGCGTTTCTGTCCCGCATCGGCTCAGCGGCCCGCGCGGCGCAACGCGACTTCGCCGAGCACCGCGAAGTCCTGTTCGCCGCCGCCGTGCGCGAGCGCATCGAGCAGGCTGTCGCGCACGACGCTCGCCACCGGCAGCGGCACCGACGCCGCGTCGCCGGCCTGCAGCGCGAGCCGCACGTCCTTCAGCCCGAGGCGCGCCTTGAAACGCGCAGGTTCGTAGCTGCGCTCTGCGATCATCCCGCCGTAGCCTTCATAGACCGGCCCCGGAAACACGCTGTTCGTGATCACGTCGAGGAAATCGCGCATCGCGACGCCGTGCGCGCCGAGCAGCGCGGACGCTTCGCCGAGCGTCTCGATCGCCGAAGCGAGCGTGAAATTCGCCGCGATCTTCGCGACGTTCGCGTGCTGCGGCAGTGAGCCAAACCGCCAGGTCTTCTGGCCAATCGCGTCGAACAGCGGCTGCACACGGTCGATCGCCTCGGCCGGGCCGCCGGCCATGATCGTCAGGCGCGCGGCGGCCGCGACGTCCGGGCGCCCCATCACGGGTGCGGCGACGTACTGGAGGCCGCGCGTCGCGTGTGCGTGCGCGAGCGACTCGGCCAGCGCGACCGACACCGTGGCCATGTTCACGTGGATCAGGCCGCGCGGCGCCTGCGCGAGCAGCGCGTCGTCGAATACTTCGCGCGCGGCCGCGTCGTCGGCGAGCATCGAGAACACGGCGTCGCCGCGAAACGCGTCGGCAGGCGTCGCGACGATCTGCGCGCCCAACGCGGCGAGCGGTTCGGCGCGCTCGCGCGACCGGTTCCAGACCCGCACGGCGTGCCCCGCCTTCAGCAGGTTCGTCGCAATCGCCTGCCCCATTTCGCCCAGCCCGATAAATCCGAGATCCATTGCCCGCTCCTTCGATCCGTGAAGCGGGGAGTTAAACACAGACGGCGGCGGCCTGCAGCCCCGGCGACCGGCCGTGCGCGGTGCGATACTGCCCGGATGGCGACCGCGACCTTCCGCTTCCACGGCGAACTGAACGCGTTTCTCTCTCGCGCACGGCGCGAGCGCGCGTTCGCGCACGCATTTGCGCGCGACGCGACGGTCAAGCACGCGGTCGAGGCGCTCGGCGTTCCGCATACGGAAATTGGCCGGCTCTGCGTGAACGGCGCACCAGCCGCCCTCGACCGGCCGCTCGGCGACGGCGACCGCGTCGACATCCATCCGGAACGCGCGCGGCCGGCAGCCGCCTCGCCGCTGCCGCAACCGGACCGCTGGCGCTTCGTCGCCGACGCGCATCTCGGCGGCCTCGCGCAGCTGCTGCGCCTCGCCGGCTTCGACACCTGCTACGACAACCACTACCGCGACGACGAACTCGTCGCGCTCGCCGCGCGCGAAGACCGGATCGTGCTGACCCGCGACCGCGAGCTGCTGAAGCGCCGCGCGGTCGAGCGCGGCTGCTACCTGCACGCGCAGCAGCCGGACGCGCAGCTGCGCGAGCTGTTCGCGCGGCTCGACCTCGCGCCGCACATGCGGCCGTTCCGGCTGTGCCTGCGCTGCAACGCGCCGCTGCACGCGCTCGATGCGGCGGACGCCGCGCCGCGCGTGCCGGCCGGCGTCCGCCAGCGGCACCGGCGCTTCGCCGCGTGCGACGTGTGCCGGCGCGTGTTCTGGGAAGGCTCGCACTGGCGGCGCATGCGCGCGGTGGTCGACGCGATGCGCGGGTCGCCGCCCGGCGCAGCGGACGCACCGGACACGGCGGACGCCTGAAAAAACAAAACCCCGCAGGCCGAAGCGTGCGGGGTCTCGCGGCGGGCGGCCGGCAACGCCGGCCCCGGCGAAGCGGGCTTAGTTTGCTGCGCCCGAGTCGTTCGTGCCGGCGGCCGAAGCGGCTGCGGCCTTCGCCTTGCCCTTTGCCGAACCGTGTTGCTTCAGCTGGTGCTTCGGCTTGCTGTGATCCTTCTTGGCCGGTGCCGGTGCAGCGGCCGATGCCGACATGTCGGCTGCGGGCGCGGACGCCTGTGCGAATGCCGAAACCGATGCGAGAGCGAATGCTGCGGTCATGATCGAAGCGAGCGTCTTCTTCATTGTTCTTCCTTTAGCGGAGAAAAAGTCAAACGTACCGGTTAGAGATGCGAGGCATTCGCATCCGAACATCAGTCGCGCCGGGTTGCCGGTCGCCGCCGGGCGGGTCGGCTGTCGCCTTTCCGTCTCGACGAATACTGACGCACTGGCTCCATAACGCATCGCCCGCGCTGCGAGTTGACATGTTGCCTGCATCCCTCGGGTTTCCCCGGGGGCGCGAGTTTCGGGCCCGCGCGACGGGCCGTCAGGGCGTGTGTCAATCGTCCGACAAACCGGCTCTCGCGCCCGCCACGGCGACGCTATACTGGCCTCCTTCCGTCCCAACCGGATCGCGGCCGGTCACGAGACCGCCGCCGTCACGAGGCGCCCAAATTGCCCGATCACAATCTGGACAAACTGAAAATCGACCGGCGTCCGATCGCACCCGCGCCACGCCGGCGCCGGTGGGTCCGCTATGCGGTCGCCGCCGCGCTCGTCATCGTCGCGATCGTCGCCGTGCTCGCGCTCACCGGCCGGCCGACGGTCGACACGACCTCCGTCACGTCCGCCTACCCATACCAGAACGATACCCAGCTCAACGCGACCGGCTACGTCGTGCCGCAGCGCAAGGCCGCGGTCGCGTCGAAGGGCCAGGGGCGCGTCGAATGGCTCGGCGTGCTCGAAGGCACCCGCGTGAAGAAGGACGAGATCATCGCGAGGCTCGAAAGCCGCGACGTCGAGGCATCGCTTTCGCAGGCGCTCGCCCAGGTGAAGGTCGCCCGCGCGAATCTCGGCGTCGAGCAGGCCGAGCTGAAGGACGCCGAGATCGCCCTGCGCCGCACCACGGTGCTCGCGCCGAAGGGGGCGGTGCCGGCCGCGCAGCTCGACACCGACACGGCTCGCGTGAACAAGGCGCGCGCGTCGATCAGCAGTGACCAGGCCGCGATCGCGTCTGCCGAAGCGAACGCGCAGGCCGCTCAGGTCGCGGTCGACCAGACGGTGATCCGCGCGCCGTTCGACGGCATCGTGCTCGCGAAGCACGCGAACGTCGGCGACAACATCACGCCGTTCTCGTCCGCGTCGGACAGCAAGGGCGCGGTCGTGACGATCGCCGACATGGAGACGCTCGAGGTCGAGGCCGACGTCGCCGAATCGAACATCGCGAAGATCCGCGCGGAGCAGCCGTGCGAGATCCAGCTCGACGCGCTGCCCGACATGCGCTTCGCCGGCCGCGTGTCGCGCATCGTGCCGACCGTCGACCGCTCGAAGGCGACCGTGCTCGTGAAGGTGCGCTTCGTTGACCGCGACGAGCGCGTGCTGCCCGACATGAGCGCGAAGATCGCATTCCTGTCGAAGCCCGCATCGCCGCAGGACCGGCAGCCGGTGACGGCCGTGCAGATGAGCGCCGTGGTCGCGCGCGACGGCCGGCCGGTCGTGTTCGTCGTGAAGGACGACACGGTGCATGCAACGGCGGTGACGACCGGCACCAGGATCGGCGAACTCGTCGCGATCCGCGGCGTGAAGCCCGGCGACATGGTCGTGCTCGTGCCGGGTTCGAAGCTGAAGGACGGCGCGAAAGTGTCCGTCGCGAAGAAGTAGCGTGGCGCGCGTGAACGACGCCTCGCCGCCCCTCGTCGAGATCAGCCACGTCGCGAAGTCGTACCGGCGCGGCAACCAGGTCGTGCCGGTGCTGACCGACATCACGCTCGACATCGGCGAAGGCGACTTCGTCGCGCTGATGGGGCCGTCGGGTTCCGGCAAGAGCACGCTGCTCAATCTCGTCGCCGGCATCGACCGGCCCGACAGCGGCGAGCTGCGCGTGGGCGGCCTCGACATCACGCGACTCGAGGAAGCGCGGCTGGCCGAATGGCGCGCGGCGAACGTCGGCTTCATCTTCCAGTTCTACAACCTGATGCCGGTGCTCACCGCGTTCGAGAACGTCGAGCTGCCGCTGATGCTCACGCACCTGTCGCGCCGCGAACGGCGCGAGCGCGTCGAGCTGGTGCTCGACATGGTGAACCTCGGCGACCGGACCAGTCATTACCCGTCCGAGCTGTCGGGCGGCCAGCAGCAGCGCGTCGCGATCGCGCGCGCGTTGATTTCCGATCCGGTGCTGATCGTCGCCGACGAGCCGACCGGCGACCTCGACCGCGCATCGGCCACCGACGTGCTCGCGATGCTGCAGCGAATGAACGCCGAGCTCGGCAAGACGATCATCATGGTGACCCACGATGCGCACGCCGCCGGCGCCGCGCGGTCGCTCGTGCATCTGGAAAAAGGGGAGCTGATCGATGGGCACGCCGTCTGACGGACGGGAGCGCGCGCGATGTACGTGCTGAAGCTGATCGCGCGCAACGCACTGCGGCACCGGCTGCGCACGCTGCTGACCGTGCTCGGGCTGACCATCGCGGTGCTGGCGTTCGGGCTGCTGCACACCGTCGTCGACGCGTGGTACGCCGGCGCGGCCGCCGCGTCGAGCGGCCGGCTCGTCACCCGCAACGCGATCTCGCTCGTGTTCCCGCTGCCGGTCAGCTACGAGAACCGGATCCGCGGCATCGACGGCGTGACGGCCGTGGTCCGCTCGAACTGGTTCGGCGGCGTGTATCGTGACCCGAAGAACTTCTTCGCGAGCTTCGCGGTGTCCGAGAACTACCTCGACCTGTATCCCGAATTCATCCTCCCGGCGCAGCAGCGCGCCGACTACGACCGCGACCGCCGCGGCTGCCTCGTCGGGCGCCAGCTCGCGACACAGTTCGGCTTCAGGATCGGCGACGTGATTCCGCTGAAGGGCACGATCTATCCGGGCACCTGGGATTTCGTGGTGCGCGGCATTCTCGACGGCCGCGACGATTCGACGATCACGCGCCAGCTGGTGTTTCACTGGGACTACCTGAACGAGACGGTACGCAAGCGCACGCCGAAGCAAGCCGACCAGGTCGGCGTGTTCGTGCTCGGCGTCGCGAACCCGGACGACGGCGCCGCGATCGCGCGCAACGTCGACGCGGTGTTCAAGAACTCGCTCGCCGAAACGCTGACCGAGACCGAGCAGGCGTTCCAGCTCGGCTTCGTTGCGATGTCGAACCAGATCATCGCGGCGATCCGCGTCGTGTCGTACGTGGTGATCCTGATCATCATGGCCGTGATGGCGAACGCGATGGCGATGAGCGCGCGCGAACGCACCGCCGAATATGCGACGCTGAAGGCGCTCGGCTTCGGCCCCGGCTTTCTCGCGCTGATCGTGTTCGGCGAATCGGTCGTGATCGCGGTGGTCGGCGGCGGGCTCGGGATGCTCGCGACACCGCCGGCCGCGGTCCTCTTCAAGCATGCCGCGGGCGGCATCTTCCCGGTGTTCAATGTGTCGGCCGAGACGATGGCGCTGCAGGCCGTGTGCTCGGTCGCGGTCGGCTTCGCAGCCGCGCTCGTGCCGGCGTGGCAGGCGGCGCGCGTGCGCGTGGTCGAAGGCTTGCGGGCGATCGGGTAGGCGCATGGCGATTCCGCTCACCTACATCGCGCGCAACCTGTGGACCCGGCGGCTCACCACCGCGCTCACCGCGGGCGGGATGGCGCTGGTGATCTTCGTGTTCGCGACGGTGCAGATGCTCGACGCCGGGCTCACGCAGACGCTCGTGTCGACCGGCGAACCGGACAACGTCGTGGTGATCCGCAAGGGCGCGGAAACCGAGATCCAGAGCGCGATCGACCACCAGCAGGCCAACGCGCTCGAGATGCATCCGTCCGTCGCGCTCGGCCCGGACGGACGGCCGCGCGTGTCGAAGGAAGCCGTCGTGCTGATCTCGCTCGTGAAGACGTCGACCGGCAAGCCGTCGAACGTCGTGATCCGCGGCGTGTCGCCGGCCGGCCTCGCGCTACGTCCGCGCGTGAAGCTCGCGGCCGGCCGCTCGTTCGCGCCGGGCTCGTCGGAGATCGTCGTCGGCAGCGCGATCGCGAAAGGCTTCAGCGGCACGCAGCTCGGCGACAGCCTGCGTTTCGCGCAGCGCGACTGGACCGTCGTCGGCATCTTCGACGCGGGCGGCAGCGGCTTCGATTCGGAGATCTGGGGCGACGTCGACCAGCTGATGCAGTCGTTCCGGCGCACCAGCTATTCGTCGATGGTGCTGCGCATCCCGAGCGCCGACGGCTTCGCGCGCTTCAAGGCCGACATCGACGTCGACCCGCGCCTGACGGACGAAGCGAAACGCGAGCAGACGTTTTACGGCGACCAGTCGAAGGCGCTGTCGACCTTCATCAACATCCTCGGCATCACCCTGTCGACGATCTTCTCGATCGCCGCGATGATCGGCGCGATGATCACGATGTATGCGTCGGTCGCGAACCGCACCGCCGAGATCGGCACGCTGCGCGCGCTCGGCTTCAAGCGCATGAACGTGCTCGCCGCGTTCCTGCTGGAGGCGCTGCTGCTCGGCTTCGTCGGTGGTGTCGCGGGGCTCGCGTGCGCGTCGCTGATGGAGTTCGCGTCGTTCTCGACGACCAACTTCCAGACCTTCTCCGACCTGTCGTTCCGTTTCGTGCTGACGCCCGCGATCGTCGTGAAGACGCTGCTGTTCTCGCTGGTGATGGGGCTCGTGGGCGGGTTCCTGCCGGCGATGCGCGCCGCCCGGCTGAACATCGTCGACGCGCTGCGCGCGCAGTGACGCGCGCGGCCGCTCACGCCGGTGCCGCCCGGGCGCGGCACGTTCAGATCGAACGTCGTCATCGCGTCGCGGGCTCCGTCAGCAGTCTTCGGTCGACGGCGGCAGATCGCCGCGCGCCAGCGCGAGCGCATGGTCGCGCACGTCGTCCGGCCAGCCGACAACCCGTTCGGCCATCCGCGCGAGGTCGTTCGCATACAGCGCACGCGCGGCCTCCTCGAAACCGGGCAGGTCACCCGCGATCGCGGACATGAAGTGGTAGGTACGCGTCTGAGCGTCGCGGCGCCGGTCGGCCGCCGCGTGCGTGCGCCGCGCGTCCTCGACGAGCTTGCGCAGCGCGACGGACGCGCCGCCCGGCTGCGCGGCGAGCCAGTCCCAGTGACGCGGCAGCAACGTGACCTCGCGCGAGACGACGCCGAGCTTCGGACGGCCGCGGCCGCGTTGTTCGCCCGCGCCTGCAGGCTCGTCGGCGGGCGCGGATGCATCGCCCGGCGCCGCCGCGTAACGCGCACGGATATCGTCCGCCGTGCCGCGCAAGTCAAGGTCGATCGCGCGGCCGGTCGCGTCGTCGAAGATCACGATCGTGCCGGACATCGCGTCGCCGGCCGCCTGCCGGACCGCAACCGCCACCGTCGCGAGCGGGCCCGACGCGACGCGCCGGTGGCCGTCGAACGCCGTGTAGGAAGGGAGAAGCGTGGAAAGAGTCATCGTGGTCGCCCGTGGGTCGGAATCGGAATAACGCAATTTTTATCCGGGTATAAATAGACTGTCAATATCACCCGGGTAAAAACAGACACCCCGATGCCACCGATCGATTCAAATCCTGAATCAATCAAGTCAGTAATTGGCATGAAATCGCAAATTTCGCCGTGACAGAATGATCCGGACGCCCTGCCCGGGCATCGGCGTCCGGCCTCCGGCCGGCAAGACCACCACGAAAAAACGCGCGCACCCGACGCGCAGCCGCACGACGGCACCGTCCGCCCTTCGGAGGAGACAGTCATGAATCCGCTTCACGCATTGCCGGCGTCCGCGTCGGCAACGGCCCAGCGCACCCGCGTGCGCTGGCTCGTGCTGACCGTGCTGTTCGCGGTCACGACGATCAACTACGCGGATCGCGCGGCGATCGCGATCGCGGGCCCGGCGCTTTCCCGCGCGATGCACCTGAGCCATGTGCAGATGGGCTTCATCTTCTCGGCGTTCGGCTGGTCGTACGTGATCGCGCAACTCCCGGGCGGCTGGCTGCTCGACCGCTTCGGGTCGCGCATCGTCTATGCGTTCAGCATCTTCTTCTGGTCGCTGTTCACGCTGCTGCAGGGCGGCATCGGTTTCTTCAGCGGCGCGGCCGCGTTCGCGCTGCTGTTCGGATTGCGCTTCCTGGTCGGCGCGGCCGAGGCGCCGTCGTTCCCGGCCAACAGCCGGATCGTGTCCACCTGGTTCCCGGCCGCGGAGCGCGGCACCGCGTCGGCGATCTTCAACGCCGCGCAGTACGCGGCGACCGTCGTGTTCGCGCCGCTGATGGGCTGGCTCGTGCACGCGTTCGGCTGGCAGTCGGTGTTCGCGGTGATGGGCGTGCTCGGCTTCGCGTTCGTGCTGGTGTGGAACCGCACGATGTACGACCCGAAGGTGCACCCGCGCGTCAACCGCGCGGAGCTCGACTACCTCACCGAAGGCGGCGCGCTCGTCAACATCGACCAGGCGACCGGCGCGCGCGACGGCGGCCCGTCGATGCGTCACGTGAAGGCGCTGCTGAGGAACCGGATGCTCGTCGGCGTGTACGTCGCGCAATACTGCATCAACGCACTCACCTACTTCTTCATCACGTGGTTTCCCGTCTATCTCGTGCAGGCGCGCGGGATGTCGATCCTCAACGCGGGGCTCGTCGCGTCGATCCCGGCCGTGTGCGGCTTCCTCGGCGGGATTCTCGGCGGCATCGTGTCCGACGCACTGCTCAAGCAGGGCCGGTCGCTGTCGGTCGCGCGCAAGGTGCCGATCGTGATCGGCATGCTGCTGTCGATGTCGATGATCGTCTGCAACTACACCGACTCGCACGTGCTCGTCGTGCTGTTCATGGCGCTGTCGTTCTTCGGCAAGGGGCTCGGCGCGCTCGGCTGGGCCGTCAACGCCGACACCGCGCCGCGCCAGATCGCCGGCCTGAGCGGCGCGCTGCTCAACACGTGCGGCAATCTTTCCAGCATCACGACGCCGATCGCGATCGGCTATATCGTCGACCGCAGCGGCTCGTTCAACGGCGCGCTGGTATACGTCGTCGCGCACGCGCTCGTCGCCGTGATCTGCTACCTGTTCGTCGTCGGCGAAATTCGCCGCGTCGAGCTGAACTGAACCGCGCGGGCCGCGCCGGCGCGACCGGCGGCCCGCGCACCAACGGAACCAGGAGCCAACCGATGTCCGAATCCCGCCGCGCCGGCACGCCGCACGTCACGCGCATGCAGGTGATCCCCGTCGCAGGCCGCGACAGCATGCTGCTGAACCTGTGCGGCGCGCACGCGCCGTATTTCACGCGCAACCTCGTGATCCTCGAGGACAACAGCGGCCACACGGGTGTCGGCGAAGTGCCCGGCGGCGAAGGCATCCGCCAGGCGCTCGAGCGGATGACCGATCTCGTGGTCGGTCAGTCGATCGGGCGTTACCAGGCGACGCTCAACGCGGTGCGCGCCGCGCTGTCCGGCGTCGGTGCGCATGCCGGACGCACGATCCGGCACGAGGTGACGTCGGCCGGCGAGGCGGCCGTGCTGCGCCAGCCGCACGAGATCAACCTGCGGCTCGACAACGTGATCACCGCGATCGAGGCCGCGCTGCTCGACCTGCTCGGCCAGCATCTCGACGTGCCGGTCGCGGCGCTGCTTGGCGAAGGCCAGCAGCGCGACGCGGTGCCGATGCTCGCGTACCTGTTCTACATCGGCGAGCGGCGCCGCACCGACTTGCCGTATCGCGACGAAACGCACGCAACCGATCCGTGGTTCCGGCTGCGCAACGAAGCCGCGCTCACGCCGGCCGCAATCGCGCAGCAGGCCGAGGCCGCGGTCGAGCGCTACGGCTTCGTCGATTTCAAGCTGAAGGGCGGCGTGATGGCCGGCGCGGACGAGATGGAAGCGATCGCGGCGATCAAGGCGCGCTTTCCCGACGCGCGCGCGACGCTCGACCCGAACGGCGCGTGGTCGCTCGACGAAGCGGTCGCGCTGTGCCGCGGGCAAGGTCATCTGCTCGCGTATGCGGAGGATCCGTGCGGACCGGAGGCCGGCTACTCGGGCCGCGAGGTGATGGCCGAATTCCGGCGAGCGACCGGCATCCCGACCGCGACCAACATGATCGCGACCGACTGGCGGCAGATGGATCACGCGGTGCGGCTGCAGGCGGTCGACATCCCGCTCGCCGATCCGCATTTCTGGACGATGCAGGGCTCGGTGCGGCTCGCGCAGCTGTGCCGCGACTGGGGGCTCACGTGGGGTTCGCACTCGAACAACCACTTCGACGTGTCGCTCGCGATGTTCACGCATGCGGCCGCGGCGGCGCCCGGCACGATCACGGCCATCGACACGCACTGGATCTGGCAGGAAGGCGACGCGCGGCTCACGCGCGAGCCGCTCGAGATCGTCGGCGGCCAGGTGGCCGTGCCCGAGCGGCCGGGGCTCGGGATCGAGCTTGACATGGCGCAGGTCGAGGCCGCGCATGCGCTGTATCGGGAAGTCGGCGGCACGGCGCGCGATGACGCGATGGCGATGCGGTATCTGGTGCCGGGGTGGACGTACGATCCGAAACGGCCGAGTTTCGGGCGCGGGTGTGGCTGACGATTTTGCTGAGCTGCGCGTTCCATGCGCTCGGCACCGGCATCTGCGTGCTGCCGAGGAAGAGGCTCGCGCTGCTCGCGATCGTCGCGGTGGCATTCGCGGCACTGTTGGTGCCGACGTTCAGAGCCGTCAACGCGCTGCTGAGCTAGCCGACGAACCAGCGGGCACGCGGAAAACAAAAAGGGCTCGGTCTTGCGACCGAGCCCTTCGGATTCTGTTGGTGGAGCGGAGGAGGATCGAACTCCCGACCTTCGCATTGCGAATGTAAAAACCGCACTATATGAAGTAAGGCATCTAGCGCCGTTCACGATTATTTGCCACAATTCTGCCACACTCCTTTCGAACAAGCACATAGAAATGCCGACCATACGAAAGCGCGGCCATTACCAGTGGGAGGCACAGGTACGCCGTCGCGGCTACCCCGCGCAAAGTAAGACCTTCAACACCAAGGCGGAGGCGGAAGCTTGGGCCGGCATGATCGAATCGGAAATGTCGCGCGGTATATGGGTCAGCCGCAGCGAGGCCGAGACAACAACGCTCTATGAGGCACTGGAACGCTACGAGGACGAAATCTCGCTGGCGAAGAAGGGGGCCGCGCAGGAACTGTCGGTTTTGAAGACCTGCAAGGCAGTTGACCTTGCAAAGCGGCCGCTAGCAACGATTCGCAGCGCGGACATAGCAAAGCTCCGGGACGAATGGCTGAAGGACTATAAGCCCGCGACGGTCCTACGCCGCTTGGCGGTTCTTTCCCATGTATTCAGCATCGCCCGCAAAGAATGGGGCATGGATAGCTTGTCAAATCCGGTCGAACTGGTCCGCAAGCCGCAACCTAACAACGCCCGCACTCGGCGCATTGCCGTCAACAACGTATCTCTCAACGCGGTAGACGGAGAAGAAGCCGACTCGCAACGTGCTACGCAAGACGGCGAGCTCGAACGGGTAGCCAATGCTAGTGGTTCGCGACTGCTCCCTTCCATCATCTGGTTGGCCGTCGAGACCGCGATGCGCCGGGGTGAAATCGTGTCCCTATTGTGGGTGAACGTAGACCTAAATCGCCGCGTCGTGCACCTACCGTCAACGAAAAACGGAGACGCTCGTGACGTACCACTGTCTTCGCGCGCCGTTGCTGTGCTTCAGGCGCTAAAAGACGCCCGGGATCACGCCAAGAATGATACGAGCGAGATCGACGAAGACGACACCGGGCGCGTGTTCGAGATTCGCAGCGACGCCGTCACGAGAGCTTTCGAGCGCGCAGTAGCGCGCGCTCGAAAGCTTTACATCGATGAGTCCAGGGCTACGCATCAGAGACCGGATGGCAAATTCCTGACGGACCTTCGCTTTCACGACCTCCGGCACGAGGCAACGTCCCGTTTGGCATCGATTTTCCCCATGCATGAACTGACAAAGATAACGGGCCACAAAGACCCGCGCATGTTGATGCGTTACTACCATTGTTGATTTCCATCGAATCTTGACCCACCGTTTTCATCTAAATCTGACCCACCCCCAGACAGCGTAGTACATCTATTCCGGTGTGGATAACTCCTCACTGCCTGCTGCTTTTGCTGCTCTCTTTCTCGTCGCCTTCGCCTTGGCAGAACTGGACTTGAAGCGCCAGGATTCATTGCCGGTTTCGACGATGTGGCAGTGATGGGTGACGCGGTCCAGCAGCGCCGTCGTCATCTTTGCGTCCCCGAACACGGTCGCCCACTCACCGAAGCTGAGGTTGGTGGTGATCGCGACACTCGTGTGTTCATACAGCTTCGAGAGCAAGTGGAACAGCAATGCGCCACCGGTCTGGCTGAATGGCAGGTAGTAGATAGCGTCAAGCAGCTTGGCCGGTTTACCGACAACCATCTTGGCCGGTCGACCGGGTGATTGTCGGTGGTTATT
>NZ_QTPO01000066.1 GCF_003853645.1 Burkholderia sp. Bp9143
GCACATTCGCCGCGCGAATCGATCGACGCCGGCCTCGTCTACCTGACCGAAGACCGCAAGCGCCAGGGCCTGTTCCTTGACATGAGCGTGCGCGACAACATCAACATCTCCGTGTGCAACCGCGATGCGCGACTCGGCGCGCTCGATCTCGCACGCGGCGCCGAACGCGCACGCGATGCGATCGCCTCGCTGTCGATCCGCGTGCCGAACGCGAACGTGAACGTCGGCGCGCTGTCGGGCGGCAACCAGCAGAAAGTCCTGCTGTCGCGCCTGCTCGAGACGAAGCCGCGCGTGCTGATCCTCGACGAACCGACGCGCGGCGTCGACATCGGCGCGAAATCCGAGATCTACCGGATCATCAACGAACTGGCCCGCGCGGGCGTCGGCGTGATCGTGATCTCGAGCGAGCTGCCGGAAATCATCGGCGTCGCCGACCGCGTGCTCGTGATGCGCGAAGGCGAGATCGCCGGCGAACTCGGCGGTCACACGCACACCCCGATCACGCAGGAAGCGATCATCGCGCTCGCGACCGGCTCGCAGGCCGAACCTGCCGACGCGCACTGACCACGGCCTTCATTTCCCTCTTCATTCAAGGTACCGAAATGATCAACCCGACCAAGCAGCGGAACCTCGCTTCCGCGACGGCCCATCCGGTGGCCAACCGTACGCCCCTGTTGCGCGGCGCCGATCATCGCGCGCGCATGCAATCGCTGATGCGCACCGCCGGCATGCTGCCGGTGCTGCTGGTCCTGTGCATCGGCTTCGGATTCCTGACCGACGGCTTCTTCACGCTGCAGAACCTGTCGATCGTCACGCAGCAGGCATCGATCAACATCGTGCTCGCCGCCGGCATGACCTTCGTGATCCTGACGGGCGGCATCGACCTGTCGGTCGGCTCGGTGCTCGCCGCGTCGGCCGTCGCCGCGCTGCTCGCGTCGACCATCCCCGGCTGGGGCTGGCTCGGCGTGCCGGCCGCACTTGCCGTCGGCCTCGTGTTCGGCGCGATCAACGGCGGCCTGATCTCGTTCCTGCGCCTGCCGCCGTTCATCGTCACGCTCGGCGCGATGACGGCCGTGCGCGGGGTTGCCCGCCTGATCGGCAACGACACGACCATCTTCAATCCGCAACTGCCGTTCGCGTTCATCGGCAACGGCACGATCCTCGGCGTGCCGTGGCTCGTCGTGATCGCCTGCGCGGTGATCGCGCTGTCGTGGTTCATCCTGCGCCGCACGGTGCTCGGGATGCGAATCTATTCGGTCGGCGGCAACCCGGAAGCCGCACGGCTGTCGGGCATCAACGTGCGGGCGATCCAGCTGTTCGTGTATGCGGCGTCGGGCCTGCTCGCGGGCCTCGGCGCGGTGATGTCGGCCGCGCGGCTCTATGCGGCCAACGGCCTGCAGCTCGGCCAGTCGTACGAACTCGATGCGATTGCCGCGGTGATCCTCGGCGGCACGAGCTTCGTCGGCGGCGTCGGCTCGATCGTCGGCACGCTGATCGGCGCGCTGATCATCGCGGTGCTGACCAACGGCCTCGTGCTGCTCGGCGTGTCCGACATCTGGCAATACATCATCAAGGGGCTCGTGATCATCGGCGCGGTCGCGCTCGACCGCTATCGCCAGCGCGACTCGGCCCGTACCTGACACCCGTCTGTCACCGTTCAACCATCGGGGCGCAGGCAGGTCCTCCTGCGCCCATCCGCCAACGGACCTTCCGGAGACACAACGACATGTTCAAGCACAAAGCCGCCCTGACCGCCGTCGCCTGCGCGCTCGCCTTCGGCGCCGCCGCCGCCCATGCAGCCGACAAGCCGCTGAAATCGATCGGCGTCACGGTCGGATCGCTCGGCAACCCGTACTTCGTCACGATCGTGAAAGGCGCCGAAGCGCGTGCCAGGCAGCTCAACCCGAACGCGAAGGTCACGGCGGTGTCGGCCGACTACGACCTGAACAAGCAGTTCACGCAGATCGACAACTTCATCTCCGCGCACGTCGACATGATCCTGCTCAACGCGACCGATCCGAAGGCGATCGAGCCGGCGGTGAAGAAGGCGCAGGCGGCCGGCATCACGGTCGTCGCGGTGGACGTCGCGGCAGCCGGCGCGAACGCGACCGTGCAGACCAACAACGTGAAGGCCGGCGAGCTGGCGTGCGACTACCTCGCGAAGAAGCTCAACGGCAAGGGCAACGTGATCATCGAGAACGGCCCGCAGGTGTCGGCCGTGATCGATCGCGCGAACGGCTGCAAGGCCGTGCTCGCGAAGAACCCGGGCATCAAGCTGCTGTCGAGCGACCAGGACGGCAAGGGCTCGCGCGAAGGCGGGATGAACACGATGCAGGGTTACCTGACGCGCTTTCCGAAACTCGACGGCGTGTTCACGATCAACGACCCGCAGGCGATCGGCAGCGATCTCGCGGCGAAGCAGCTGAATCGCCCGAACATCGTGATCACGTCGGTCGACGGCGCACCCGACATCGAGGTGGCGCTGAAGTCCAACACGCTCGTGCAGGCGTCGTCGAGCCAGGATCCGTGGGCGATGGCGCAGCAGGCCGTCAACGTCGGCTACGGGATCATGAACGGCCAGAAGCCGGCCAATCCGATGATCCTGATCGAGCCGACGCTCGTCACGCGCGACAACGTGAAGGGCTACAAGGGCTGGAGCAGCCCGCGCTAACCCGTCCCAACACATCCCGGGCCTGACACGAACATGACCTCATTGACCCAAACGCGCGCGTGGCGCGCGCTCGCCAGTCATCGGGACGCCTTGCGCGGCGTCTCGATCCGCGCACGATTCGACAGCGACTCGGAGCGCGCATCGCGCTTCAGCCTCGAGGCGGCCGGGCTCTTCGTCGATTACTCGAAGAACCCTGTCGACGACGAAACCATCGCCCTGCTCGTCGCGCTCGCCCATGAGGCGAATGTCGATGTGCATCGCAACGCAATGTTCGCCGGCGAGAGAATCAATCGCACGGAAAACCGCGCGGTGCTGCACGTCGCGCTGCGTGACCGTTCGGGTAGCCCGAGAATCGTCGACGATGTCGACGTGTCGCGGCAAGTGAAAGACGTGCTTGCCCGGATGCGGCGCTTCTCCGATGCAGTACGCTCCGGTGAATGGCGTGGTCATACGGGCCGTCAGATCACCGATATCGTCAACATCGGCATCGGTGGCTCGGACCTGGGTCCCAAGATGGTGTGCGAGGCGCTCAAGCCGTACGCGCATGAGCGGTTGCAGATGCATTTCGTCTCGAATGTCGACGCGGCCGACATCGCCGAAGTGCTCAAGTGCGTGAACCGGGAAACGACGCTGTTCATCGTGTCCTCGAAAACGTTCACGACACGCGAGACGCTCATGAACGCCCACACCGCCCGGGCCTGGCTGCTCGAAAGCGGTGTGCCCGACTCGGCGATTGCCAAGCATTTCGTCGCCGTCTCGACGAATGCCGAAGCCGTTTCGAAATTCGGCATCGATACCGGCAACATGTTCGAGTTCTGGGACTGGGTGGGCGGACGCTACTCGCTATGGTCCGCCATCGGTCTACCCATCGCGATCATGGCCGGCATGGACGCGTTCGAGCAGCTGCTCGACGGCGCGCACGCGATGGACCGCCACTTCGCGCAAGCCCCGCTTGAACGCAACCTGCCCGTCCTGCTCGCGATGATCGGTATCTGGCATCAGAATTTCCTCGGCACGACGAGTCATCTGATCGCGCCGTACGACAACTATCTGCACCGGTTGCCCGCCTATCTGCAGCAGCTCGACATGGAAAGCAACGGCAAGTCGGCGACGCTCGACGGCGAGCGCGTCGATTACGCCACCGGTCCGGTGATCTGGGGCGAGCCGGGTACGAACGGCCAGCACGCGTTCTTCCAGCTCGTGCACCAGGGCACCGCCATCATCCCAACCGACTTCATCGTGTGCATGCGGCCGCATCACGCGTTCGACGATCACCATGCCGTCCTCGTCGCCAACTGTTTCGCGCAGTCCGAGGCATTGATGAACGGATCGCGCTCGACCACCGAGCCACACCGCAATTTCGAAGGCAATCGGCCAACGAACACGATTTGCCTGGACACGCTCGATCCGGCGTCGCTCGGCGCGCTGATCGCACTGTACGAACACAAGGTGTACGTGCAAGGCGTGGTTTGGCGGATCAATTCGTTCGACCAGTGGGGTGTCGAACTCGGCAAGAAGCTCGCGGTTGCGATCGAGGACGAGTTGCTCACCCCAGGGCAGGTTCACTCGCACGACGGCTCGACAAACCAACTGATCAACCGCTTCAAGGCGCAGCGTCACGCCGCGGCCTGACATCCCGGATTCCATGATGAAGTTACCGCGACTGGTCATCTTCGGCGAAGCCCTGACCGATTTCATTCGAGACGATACGAACCGCTGGCACAGCGTTGCCGGCGGCGCATGCTGGAATGTCGCTCGCGTCGGCGCGCGCCTGGGCGTGCCGACCGGCTTTGCAGGTGCCGTGAGTGCCGACATATTCGGCGACGAACTCATGCAAAAGAGCGTCGAAGCCGGCCTGGACATGCGTTTCACGCAGCAGGTCGACCGCCCGCCGCTTCTTGCCATGGTTGTCGAGACGCGCCCGCCCCGGTATTTCTTCGTCGGCGAGAATAGCGCCGATCTCGCGTTCGATCCGACCGCACTGCCTCCGGACTGGCTCGAGACCGTCGAGATCGTTCATTTCGGCTGTCTCGGTCTGGTGCGCGAGCCCCTCGCGTCGCGTCTGATCGACATTGCGCTCGCCGTGCGTGCCGCCGGCAAGCGGATTTCGTTCGACCCCAACTTTCGCGCGCCGATGGCCGATCCATCGTACCGCGACACCTTGCGCACGATGATCGGTCTCTCGGACTACATCAAGGTGTCCGACGAGGATCTCACCGGCCTGTTCCCCGAGTTCGACGAGGCAGCGGCACTCACGCAAATCCGTGCATGGGCTCCGCAGGCCGCGGTGCTCGTCACGCGCGGAGCAGCCGGCATGGAACTCTTCACCGGCAAGGAAACGCTGGTGCAGCCGGGATTCAAGGTCACGGTCGTCGACACGGTCGGCTGCGGCGACGCATGCGTCGGCAGCTGGATGGCGAGCCTGCTGGCGCGCCCGGAAGCCGCCGCGGCCGAGCATCTTCGATTCGCTGCCGCCTGTGCGGCGCTCGTTGCCTCGCGCGCCGGCGCCTATGCGCCGACGACGGCCGAAGTACAAGCGCTGATCGAATCGACAATCGCAACCGCGAGCGCAGCCCAATGAGTGCGTCTTCCTCTACCCCCGCCCCGTTCGAATTCGTACTGTTCGGCGGCACCGGCGATCTCGCGATGCGCAAGATCCTGCCGGCGCTCTACTCCGCTCATCGCGACGGCCTGCTCGCACCCGAAGGACGCATCGTCGCGGTTGCGCAGAACGAATTCGATACCGCCAGCTACCTGGACTGGGTCGACGCGTCGGTGCGGCCGCACCTGATGCAGGCCCGGTTCGACGAAAACGCATGGCGCGATTTCTGCGCACGGCTCTCGTACGTGGCACTTGACGCAAGCCAGCCCGGCACCTTCTCGCACCTGGCCAACGTGCTTTCGCCGACGTCATCGCGCCAGATTTTTTATCTGGCGACGGGACCCTCACTTTTCGTGCCGATTTGTCGCGCGCTGGCGCAGGCAGGGCTCGCCCTGTCGACATCGCGGATCGTGCTCGAAAAACCGCTGGGCTACGATCTCGCCTCGTCGACGGCGATCAACGATGCGGTCGGCCAGATCTTTTCGGAAGAGCAGATCTACCGTATCGATCATTACCTCGGCAAGGAGGCCGTGCAAAACCTGTTCGCGCTGCGGTTCGGCAACGTGATGTTCGAGCCTTTGTGGCGTCGCGAATGGATCGACAACGTTCAGATCACGGTTGCGGAAGAACTCGGCGTCGGCGGGCGCGGCGGGTTTTACGACCAGACCGGTGCACTGCGCGACATGGTGCAGAACCATCTGCTGCAGTTGCTCGCGATCGTCGCAATGGAACCGCCTCAATCGATGGAAGCCGACGCGGTCCGCGACGAGAAGCTGCGCGTGCTGCGCGCGCTCAAGCCGCTCACCGACGAAGCGTTGCATCAGAACGTCGTGCGCGGGCAGTATCGCTCGGGGGTGGTCCGCGGGCAGCCCGTACCGGGTTACCGCGACGAATCCGGGATCCGGACCGACAGCACGACCGAAACATTCGTGGCGCTGAAGGCCGAGGTCGAAAACTGGCGCTGGGCCGGTGTACCGTTCTTCCTCCGCACCGGCAAGCGACTGGCGCAACGCGTGGCCGAGATCGTCGTGACGTTCAAGCGCCCGCCGCATTCGACGCTCGGCCCAACGGCGCTTTGGGCGGGGCCGAACCGGTTGACGATTCGGCTGCAACCGGATGAATCGATTCGCCTGAGCACACTCGCGAAGCGGCCGGGGCTCGGCATGACCTTGCAAGGCGTCTCTCTTGACCTCGCGTTCGACCGCTTCTTTCACCAAGACCGGATGGAAGCGTATCAGCGCCTGTTGCTCGACGTGATCGCTGGCCGACTCGCGCTGTTCGTGCGTCGCGACGAACAGGAGGCCGCCTGGCGCTGGGTCGCGCCCATTCTCGGCTTGAAGACGGAGCCCCGACCGTATTCCGCCGGAAACTGGGGCCCCGCACAGGCAAGCGCGTTGCTGGCAAGACACGGCACATGCTGGGGCGAGGAAGAGAACTGATCCGCGCGAACATGCCTCTTCCTATCGACCCAACGCCCTATCCGACTACACCTGACGAAGCAATGGATACAGTCTGGCATCTCGAATGGACGCACGGTGCGTTCGATCTCCATGCAGCCGGAGGCATGCTCGGTGGCGTTGCATTTCAGCAAGGCGACCGAACGATCCGTCCGTTTTATGAAGCCCCGTGGATCGGCCGAGCCGAGCCACAACCCTCCGGGCTGCTGGGCGTCATGCGAAGCGAATTCCCGTGCGTGCCGTTCGGTGTCCCGTATTCACCCGACCGACTGCCCACCGGCTGGCGGGACACTGCCGCGACGCCGTCGACCCCGGATGACGCCGCACGTGATGCGAGCGACGATTTGCAGCATGGTTATGGGTGTACCGGCACGTGGTCACTCGTCAGGCGGACCCCGCATGAGATCGAAATCGGCATCGAATACCCGGAAACATCGTCAATCGCACGCCTCACCCGCATCGTGCGCGCCGATCCGGCTTACGCTGCCTTGGACATCACGCTCCAAATCGAAGCGCGCAGATCGAGTTCATACCCCGTCGGGCTCCATCCGAATCTCGCGTTGCCAATGCTCTCTGGCGCATTTCGAATCGAGCCGGGCACCTACCATTTCGGGATGGTGCACCCGGCAGGCCCCGAACCCGGCGTATCGACCGCACTTGCCGGTGCGACATTCGAAACGCTCGAGTCCGTACCCCTCGCGGCCGGCGGCGTCGGCGCGTTTGACCGGCTACCGCTCGCGCAGTCGACGGAAGAAATCCTCCAGCTCTGCGGCATCGACGGGTCGGTAACGATGACTGACGACGACGTCGGGACCCGCTACCGGCTGACATGGGATGCCGACGTGCTTCCGTCACTGCTGTTGTGGATCAGCAACCGCGGACGGGCCTACGCGCCGTGGAACGGCCGCAACCTCTGCGTGGGTATCGAGCCGGTTGCGAGCGCATTCGAGCTTGGCCATGCGATCTCGCTCGACCCGAATCCGATCAACGCGCGAGGCATCCGAACGGCGCTCGCACTGAACCCGGACACGCGAACCGAAATCGCTTGCCGATTCGAGGTACTCGCCGCCAATTAAGTGGACATCGCACATCGGATCGCTCCTGCTTCAGATCCCCGGGAAATTGCTCCGGGCCGAATTCTGGCTTGACGACCGCTCGATCATCCGACACCTGATACATGAATAGTCGTACTACCTGAACTTCCTGCGACTTCGCTTCTTTTCCATAGCGACCAGGGAGACCTCGTCCAGCTTACCCGGCTGGACACTTCGCAAACCGAGGACATTTCGCCATCCCGTTTACACGTTACAGGATTCCCCAATCACTCATTTCGTTTTCCTTACTTTGTTCGGTGACAGTACGTACCGGACCTGCTGTGCCGCAGTAACGCGTTTTCCCTTTTGACAGGTTTGGAGCCAATTATGAAAAAAGCAATACTCACCGCCACGTTGATGTCCGCAGGTATCGTCGCCCACGCACAAAGCAGTGTCACGCTCTATGGCCGCCTCGACGCGGGTATCGAGTACATGAGCGGTATCGCCAAGGGCAATGGCAGCGGCAGTACGAGCCGCTGGCGTGCTGAAAGCGGCGATTGGGGCACCAGCCTCTGGGGTTTGAAAGGTTCCGAGGATATTGGCGGTGGGAACAAGGCCGTCTTTCACCTCGAAGGCTCGTTCAATGCGATGAACGGCAGTCTCGGCGGCACCGGCTCCATCTGGGATCGCTGGGCGACGGTCGGCTTTTCCAATGACGCTTTCGGCACCCTGCTGCTCGGCCGCGAGCTCTCGATCTCGAACGGGTTGTGGGATTTCGATCCGCTCGGCCAGACTTCCTGGTCGTCCGGTTCGCTCGTGCGCGGGCGCAACTGGAACAAGACCAGCAACAACATTTCGTACCAGTCGCCGAGCTTCTACGGTTTCGACGTGTACGGCCAGTATTCGCTGTCGAATGCAACGAGCTGGAACGGCAACGGCACAACCGCACAAGGTCGTGCCGACGGCCTGCAACTGACCTACTCGAATTCGTACTTCCAGGTTCGCGGCATCTATGACGAAGCGCGCGATGTCAATGGCAAGTTCTCGGACGTGTTCAACTATTCTCGGGAGTACTTCGCCGGGGTGAACGTATTCCTCGGCCAGTTCAAGGTGCAGGCGGCCTATCAGGCCTCGCACGCGAACGGCGCGCCGACCGCCAACAACGGCATTACGTCGACGCAGCAAGTCTGGGGCGGCGTCACCTGGCAGGCTACGCCGGCTGCAGCCCTGACTGGCGCCGTCTATCACGTCAATGCCAATCATGGCGGCGGCAACGCCAACATCTATACGGTTGGCGGCACATACAACATCTCGAAGCGCACGCTCTTCGACATGCAGATCGCCACGGTTCGCAATAGCAAGAACGCGAACTTCGGCCTGGAGTCGAACGCGGCAGGCGCGGGAGGCCCCGTCGCCGGCGGCGGATTCAACGACAACCCGACGCCCGGCCACAGCCAGACGGGCGTCTACGCGGGCATCCAGCATCTGTTCTGATTCGATCTCACATAAGGGGTAAGAACGCTTCTCCGCGCTGCTTCGTGCTGGTTCGGGACGCGGGTTGCGGTGCGATGCGCCGTCAGGGCATCGCACCGCGTAACCTGCGGTGGAATTTTGTGACCGGTCAGACGGTGAGCCTCGCGTCGATCTTGTCGGCTCGACGAACCGCGGCCGGAGATGTGTAGCGATGCGCGCTTGGAACGTCACTCGCTGTGGAACCGTCGTCAGCGTTCGATGCGCGCCTTGGCCCGGCGCGATTGCGGGACCCGTTCGCGGTGCAACAACACAGGACTATGGGGTCTCGGAAAAGGCGCCGTTCCCTTCATTGTTGGTGGTACGCAGCGACAGTATCGATATCTCACGCAGGCCGCGTTCGCCGACGATTCAGTGCGCGACATTTGTATCGACCTGCCGCGACGTTCGGGCCTTCCGCCCGCCTGGTACATCGCTAGTTTGCGTCGGTGTCAAAACCCAATGACCGAAACGCCGGAACGATTTCGCCACGGCTCAGTTGCGACTTGCCATCAACGACGACCTTCCTGGTGTCCTCATGTTTCGGCACTTTTTGACGTGACCGATTCAGGGAAAAGTCCGGCAACCGCTGACGCAAGAATCATTCGATCGTGATTGATGGGCACATGCGAGCGCTGTGTCCGCGGACGAAATACGGAATCCCCCGGCCGTATCGACGCACCGGAAAGCATGCAGACCGACTCCGTGTGCGCAAGACCGACCCGCCAGACCTGGTCCGCATAGCGCCCCATGCAAGGATTGCTCCAGCTGATGCTGATCATCGTTGGTGACAGTTGCTCCACGATAGAGATATACAGGGACGATCGGTCGTTATCCATGGCGGAAGGCTCATCAACCTAATCTGGTCAGCAACGCGGGATACGCATCGAGTAAATGGATCGCACTGAAATCGTCGCCAGCCAGGTCATCGCCGATCCGGCTGCGCCAACAACTTTCGGCATCGAAAAATGGCTCTTCTCTAGTGATCTGCACCCCTTACATTCTCGGCCACGATTGTGCGAAGATTTTGTGCGATTGATGGCACAAATAGAAGAACCAAGATGTCCCACTTTTGTGTGTACCAAGAGCATGATTCCAGACCTTCAAATTCAGATTGACCGGACGGCGAAGCTATCCCTCGCCGAGCAAATCCGCGTCAGCATTAGCAGAGCCATAGAATCGGGTTTGCTTGCTCCGGGCACGCGGCTTCCGTCTTGGCAGGACCTGGCGGCGCAGCTCGGTGTGGCGCGCGGTACTGTTCAAACCGCATACGAACGCCTATCCGATGCGCAAATGATCGAAACATTTGGAGCAAGAGGTACCCGCGTTGCGCCACGGCCCAGCGTCATCGTGACTCGACCCAAAGTGCCGCAGGTCGGTGCGTTCATGAAGGCTTATGATGAGATGAACGCAGGGCCTGCAATCTTTCAGCTAGGCGTTCCGGCGTTTGAAGGCCTGCCCGAGAAGCTCTTTTCCCGTTCTCGCTCCTCTAACCTGTTGAAAGCAGGTTCCTTGTCGTCCCTGCTCTATCCGGATCCCCGAGGCGAGCTGGAGTTGCGAACCGAAATCGCAGCCAACCTTGCGATCACTCGAAACTATCACTGCCACCCAGAGCAGGTGTTCATCACGTCGGGGTACGTCTCCGGGTTGGGCTCGGCACTTCGCGTGCTCGGCCTGGACGGCGAGAAAGTCTGGATGGAAGAGCCCGGCTTCATGGTCACGCGCAAAGCGCTGGAGCTTGCTCGCCTGAAAATCGTGCCGGTTCCGGTGGATGCAGATGGACTCAACGTTGACTACGGGATCGCGCAGGCGCCTGACGCTGCATTGGCGGTCGTGACGCCCGGTCAACAGGCCCCGCTGGGAGCGACCCTCTCATTGAGACGGCGTCTTCAGTTGCTCGAGTGGGCACGCTCAAGCCATGCGTGGATCATCGAAGACGACTACCTCGGCGAGTTGCAGCTCCAGGGCCGCCCAGCACCCGCGATGGCCTCTTTGGACGAAGGAAAACGGGTCATCCAGATCGGCTCCTTCAGCAAGACCATTAGCCCGGCCCTGCGACTCGGATTTGTTGTGGCACCTATCGAACTGATCAACGCCTTTTCCGAAGTCACCGCGACGCTGGCTCCTGCGCCGTCACCTGTCATCCAACTTGCGACAGCCGAATTCATGCGTCGCGGTCACTACATCCGACGCGTGCGCCGCCTCAAGCGCCTTTATTCTGCACAGCGTGACGCGCTGTGCGAACAGTTGCGAATGCGCGATGCAGAATGGATCAATGCCGGTCTGTCAGTGCTTCTCAGACTTCCGGATGGCGCGCCGGATGCACTGATCGTGAAGGAAGCGATGACCGTTGGTATTGCACCATCCCCGCTGTCCGCGTGGTTCGCGACGCCGTCATGGACAAGACCTGGCCTGCTGCTCAGTGTGGCAACCGCGCCGGAACAACATGTCGCGCCATCGTGCCGCCGACTGTTCGAGATCATCGAAAGATATTGCGGTAAGGCGCGGTAAAGGAACGGGGCGGCGCACGGCGTACTCTATACGGTCCGCGCGCGCCGACCGCCGCCGCAATCCGGTCTTCTATCGCATGTCGCCCTGCTCTGAATACTGCTGGGCGAACCACTCACGGCTTGTCGGTATCGGGCCCACCGCTTTGTATCGACCCGACGAGAAGACAAAGCGACGCTGCGAGCAGAACGAGATCCTTGAGAAGGAACTGGCCAGGCAGTGCCGAAATGGCCGGGAAGCCCCCCGCCGTCGCTTGCGCTACGCCGGGCGTGCTCAAGAAGAAGGTGAGCGTGATCACATAGGTCGCGGCCGACATCACCGCTCCCAATGCGGAGAAAACGGGTTGGAAGGCGCCGGCAATCAGCGCTGTGGCAGTCGACAACTCCAGCACGCCTATCACGTCGCTTGCACCTTGAACGCCGAACAGCGTGTTCAGCCAGCTCATTATCGGACTGTTGACGATGAACGGCGCGATGCCGTTGGCTTCGTACGCAGTGAACTTCATACCACCGAACCACAGGAAGATGACGACCAGCGTCCATCGGAGTAGCGCAAGAAGCGAGAGCGATCGAACACCCTTTTCAGCGATTTGCAGACGAATCTGATTTGCACGAATGGTCATCTTTAATATCCGATTAAAGTGAGATCTGACTACGTTCAGGAGAAAATCCCCGTGTTGCCGATCGAGCCGCCAGACGTTTCCGGCGTTCCCGACAACAGGAGCAGCGCAGCGTCGCATCTTGAGCTGCAGCGCGAATTTGGATCGGCGTTGCCACGCTTCTCCGACCCTGTGGAACTGCTCTACGGGTGAAAAGCCGGCAACGTACCGTTGAGACGCTTGAAGATGCGGGTGATGACGGCGATCGCGATAGTCAGCGTGATGTCCGTCAGGCTGACCGAAGCCGCTCCACCCGCAACGCTTAGTACTTCGACTAAATTGGCAGTGACAAGATTGCGCAACTCTGCGGATGCGTTCGCTACCCGTCCAGTGGCGAACTTGCTGGCCCGCGCGCCGATCTCTGCGGCGACCGACTTGATGGCGGGAATGGCGAAGCGGTTCATGGCGTGACTCGTTCATCAGTGCGCTAGGAGTCTCCACTTTAGAGTCCCCGGATACTGACTTCGAGACTACGTTTCCTCAATAAAATGCCCGAAAGGATCAAACGCCAAAGCCGTTCGTTCAGCGCCGCACAGCGAGGGCGAAGCGCGCTATTCGGCTTCGTTCGCGAGACGCCGCCACTGCCCCGGCGTCATCCCCATCTTGTCGGTGAATACACGCCGGAATGCCGCGACGGATCGATACCCGATGAATTCCGCCACGGCCTCGGTGCTCACCGCCGGTTTCTTCAGTTCGTTGGCGGCCAGAGTCATCCGGATATCGGTGAGCAGTTCAGTTGCAGAACGTCCGAGCTTGTCCTGGAAGTGCCGCATGAAGGTCGCGCGCGACATGTTGCACAGGTCGGCCAACTCGGGCAGGCTCCACGGTCGCGCCGGGTCGGAGAACATCGCCGAAATGGCCGGGGCCAGTCGCGGATGGCCGGCGAGCGCGAGCAGTCCCGCCGGAGCTCGCCCGGACTCGCTCGCCGCGCGTAGTACTAGCGTGAACAGCGCCGAGGTCAGCGCGTTGAGAATCGCGTATCCACCCGGCTTTTCGCCGACCGACTCCATGCGCATCAGCCCGACGAGACTCGCCAGCTGATTCGACGCAGAGCCGATGTCGTCCTGGCCACCGCCGTCCACGGAGCGTACTGTCAGCGTCGTCGGCAAGTACCCGCGAATCAGCCGATCATGCGGTGGTCTGATGAAAAACCGCCCGCATAACATGTCCAAACGTTCGCCCGAGCCGTCGTTTTCGCTGAGCATCCATCCCGCGGAACCTTGGCGATTGTAGGTACGACCGGGCGTATGCCCGCTGCCATCGTGCAGCACGTGTGCCGCCCCGTGAGGTAACAATACGATGTCCCCACTCACCAGCTCCCTGACGGTCCCCGTACCGGTATCCTCGAGAACAGCGCGTCCTTCAAGCACGACGTGATACGGGATCTCGTGCGCGGCGGATGGACCCCAGGCCACATGCCATGGCGCGCCATAGGCGCACCGCACCTCCACCCGGCCGGTGACGGTGATCATTTGCAGCAAACGGCTCAGCCAGTCGATTTCGGACATGGGATATCGCAAACTGGAAGCGTCCATGCATTTTATTGCGGTTTCGTGCCTATCATAAGCGCCGCCGGACCTCGTTGCTGGAGCCGATCCGGCGCGCCGCACTCGGACGGACCCTGGAACGGATTTTCTCGCTGACGGCGACTCCCTCAACGATGTCTCGTCGCGGGATCGCAGTTCAACCTCGCCCCTTCGGTGAACGAACTTACACCGTTTTCTCAGACAAATCGTTTCCGGTACTGGACGAAATCCGATCGATCAGCGACGCGGTCGTAAAGCTGCATGGCATTTTGGTTGGTTCCCTGTGTAAGCCAGTACACGCGCGGTACCTCGCGAAGTCTCGCTTCGGCATAGACATGTTCGATCAGTGCGCGGCCTGCTCCACCGCCGCGCGCGTGGTCCGCAACGAACAGATCCTGAAGATAGCAGTAGTCTTGGGTCGTCCACGTCGATCGGTGATACAGCCAATGCACGAGCCCCAATGCCTGTTCGCCCGCCACTGCAAGCGCTGCATGCATCGGCTCCGACGGATCCATGAAGCGCGCCCACGTCGAGCACGTCCCGGATTCAGGAATATCGACGTCGTAAAAGCGCTGGTAGCCTTTCCACAACGGATACCAGGCGTCGAAATCGCCGTGAGCGACCGGCTTGATTTCGACGCGTTGCAGCGAATCCGCACGATCGCGCGAACGGCGCACCCACGCATCCAGGCCGATAAGGCCGACACGCGCTTCGCGTGACGGCACCAGCGAATCTTGCTGGAGCCGTCCGCCGAAATATCGCGCGTCCGGGTCCTTCACAACGCTGCGCCGGTCGCGGACCGCCTTCAAATAGCGGGCGACGATGTCGTCGAACGGCGCACGCTCCGGGCCGGCGATCTCGACGATCTCGTTCCGCGGCGTCGCGAGCGCCACTTCCGCTACGATGGCGGCAACGTCGTCGGCCGCGATCGGTTGAAGCAGCGCCGGCGGCAGCCTGACGAGATCGCCGTCCGTATGCGCGTCGGCGATGCTGCGCAGGAACTCGTGGAACTGCGTCGATCGGACGATCGTATAGGGGATGCCGGATTCCTCGATCAGTTTCTCTTGGGCGGCCTTCGCACGGTAATAGCCTTGGTCTGGTACGCGGTCGGTGCCGACGACGGACAGCACGACATGGTGCCGAACGCCCGCGGCCGCTTCCGCCGCGAGCAGATTGCGGCCGGCGGTCTCGAAGAATTCCAGCACCGCCAGGGCGTCGGACGAGCGTGCATCGGACAGGTCGATCACCACGTGCGCGCCGGCGACGGCTTCGTCGAGCCCTTCGCCGGTGAACACGTCGACGCCGCGTTTGCGCGACACGGCGACCACCTCGTGACCGCTTCCGTGCAGAACGGCAACCGTCTTCGCTCCGATCAGGCCGCTACCGCCGATCACGACAATCTTCATGATTTACGCTCCGTGGTCAGCGGTCGCACGCGGCCGCCCGGATGACCGAGACGTCGATTGCCGCAAGCGCCTGCTCCATTGCAAATGCGGCCTGATCCGGCGATAGAAACGCGGTGCCCTGCACGGGAAGGAACTGCAGCGTGTTCAGTCCGATGCAGCCGAACGCCGCCGAAAGGTACGGCGTCAGAAAATCCGGCTGATTCGCGCGCTCGCCGCTGAAGATGCCGCCGGCGGCGATGCCGATGAACACCGGGCGATCACGCAACAACCCGACCTTCCCGGTCGGCGTCGACTTCATCGTCCGGCCGACGCGCAGCACATGGTCGATCCACGCCTTGAAGACGGACGGAATAGTGAAGTTGTTCATCGGCGTCCCGATGACGATCACATCGGCCGCCTCGACGTCCTGAATGAGCGTTTCGGACAGTTCCAGCACGGCCTTCGGCGGGTTTGCCAACGTCTCTGGTGTCGACAGCGCCGTCGCGTAGCCGGACGTCGCGTGCGGCAGCGGAACGGCGCCGAAATCCCGCCGGCTGATGCTTGCGCCGGGCACGACCTCACGAAGCTTCGCGACGACCGCAGCCGACAGCTGGCGGCTGTGCGATTCCGCACGCGGACTGAAATCAATATGGAGGATGTTCATGCGATCGATTCCAATCGTTCCATCAGGCCGCGGCCACTTGCAGCCCGCGTTGCACCGCCGGCCGCGCGAGACCGCGCTCGAGCCATGCTTTCACGTGAACAAAGCGGTCGAAACCGACCAGTTCGCGCGCTTCGTAAAAGCCGATCAGGTTGCGCACCCAGCCGAGCATCGACATATCGGCGATGCTGTAATCGGCGCCCATCACCCAGTCACGTCCCACCAGGCGCTCGTCGAGCACGCCGAGCAGCCGCGCCGATTCCGTCGCGTAGCGGTTCAGCGGACGCTTGTCTTCATACGTCTTGCCGGCGAACTTGTTGAAGAATCCGACCTGACCGAACATCGGGCCGACACCACCCATCTGCCACATCAGCCACTGCAGGGTTTCGTACCGCATGTTCGGATCGGTCGACAGGAACTGTCCGGTCTTGTCGGCGAGATAAATCAGGATCGCTCCGGATTCGAAAAGCGCGAGCGGCCGGCCGCCGGGCCCGTTCGGATCGTAAATCGCCGGGATCTTGCCATTGGGGTTGAGCGCGACGAAGGCCGGGGCGCGATTCTCGTTAGCGAGGATATCGATGCGATGCGCGTCATACGCAAGGCCCGTCTCTTCCAGCATGATGCCGACCTTCACGCCGTTGGGCGTCGGCAACGAAAAGAGCTGGAGCCGATCGGGATGCCGCGCCGGCCAGCGCGTGAAAACGGGATGATTGAGTGTCACTTTCTTCTTCCTGCATTTACCGGGTCAAACGCGGGGCCCGGACACGTACCCGACACCATTCGTGGTCGCATCCGGGCGCTTCGGCGCTAGACCTACATCACGTCAACTCTCCGCGAACGCGCGGAGACGCGTGAGATGACAGTGGTCAGATCGAGCCCGCCGGCGGAACGGCGGGAAAGTCCTGCTCGGGATCGAACACGTTGTTGAAAAAGTTCGTCAGCGAATACATGGCCACGAGCGCGACGATCTCCATCACGTTCGCATCCGTGTAGCCGGCGTCGCGAACGGCTTTCAGATCGGCGTCGCCGACTTTTCCGCGCGTTTCGATGACCTTGCGTGCGAACTGGACGGCGGCGTCGCGCTTCGGATCGGTCGCGTGCCCCTTGCGGGCAAGAATGATTTCGTCGGTCGGCAGCTTCGCCATATGCTCGGCAGTCATGCTGTGAACCGTCAGGCAGTAGTTGCAGCCGTTCACCTCGGAAACGGCGAGCCCAATGCTGTCACGCGTCTTCACGTCGAGCGCCTTGCTCAGCGCGCCGAGCAACGTGGCCCATGCATTGAATGCGATCGGGCTCTGCGCGAAGCTCGCCATCATGGTCGGCGTGAATCCGATGTTCTTGGTAAACGCAGCGAGCGTCGCCTTCGATTCGGCCGGCACCTGTTCCGGCGTGAGCACTGTAGTCCTTGTCATCATAATCTCCGTGAATGACTGGTATCACTGATCGAGGAAAGCCCGTGCAGGCGCCATCCGTCGGGTTGCTTCGTCCCCGGGGCCCGGGTCGAAATGGGTTTTCGAGCGGGAAGTACGCTGCGATTGACGCGCGCCGGACACCCGCTCGGTCGTCCGGTACGGTCGCCACCGTGGCGGCCGCTTATACGAGGTCCAGCACTTCGGTCACCGGACGACGCGGCTTCTGCGCCCAGTTCCCCGGACGCTCGACGCCGATCGCCAGCAGCATGACCGGCACTTCGTCGTCGGCCAGCCCGAACTCGCGGTGCACGGCGTCGGCATCGAAACCGATCATCGGCGTCGAACCGAGACCGAGCGAGCGGGCCGCGTAAATCATCGCCGCGGCGCCGAACGTCGCAGTGCGCACCGCCTCGTCACGGCGGCGTTGCGGGTACTCCATGTAGAGATTGCGTGCGGGAATTTCCCATTCGGCCACCATCGGCGCCGGCATCACGCCAGCGTCGACCAGCGGCGCGAGACGCTCGGGGATCACGCTGGTCTCGACCAGTTGGCCGCAGACGATGAACGTAACCGCCGCATCGGTGACCGCCGGCTGATTCCATGCGATCGGACTCAACCGCGCCTTCGCTTCACGCGTACGTACGGCGATGAAGCGCCAGTTCTGCAGGTGGAAAGACGTCGGCGCGCTCGTGCCGATTCGCACGAGCTCCCGGATCTGGTCATCGCTCAGCGTCGCGTCCGGGTCGTAGTATTTCGCGGCGCTTCGGCTCAGGATGCATTCGATCACGGCGTTGGTCATGGCAGTTCCGTTGCTCATGGTCACTCCTTAGGTGAGGAAATCAGTTCAAGTACTTGCGTTCTTTCGCGCCATGCGATCGCGAGAATCGCGATACCTTTCATCGTGCGGCTCGTTCACCGGCGCGCTAGGAGTCTCCACTTTAGAGTTCCCGGATACCGATTTCGAGACTACGTTTGCTCAATAAAATGCTGGAAAGGATCAAGCGCGGAAGTGGTCGATTCGTCGGCTGCGAGGCCGCGTGGCCGCGTGGCGCAAGCCATTTCGTCTCGACGGGATCGAGCATTCAGAAGGCGACCGAGGTAGACGAGCGCGCCAAAGGCCGCTCGTGTGCGAGACGCGATCGCTGCTCCGTGTCTACCCGTTCAGCGCTTCGTTCAGGCTGCATACCGACGTGGAAGCGCGTCATTGGACTTCGTCGGTCCGACGCCGCCACTGCCCCGGTGTCATTCCCATCTTGTCGGTGAACACCCGCCGGAATGCCGCGACCGATCGATACCCGATCGACTCGGCCACGGCCTCAGTGCTGATCGCCGGTTTCTTCAGCTCGTTCGCGGCCAGCGTCATCCGGATGTCGGTGAGCAGTTCCGTGGCCGAACGCCCCAACTTGTCCTGGAAGTGCCGCATGAAGGTTGCACGCGACATGTTGCATAGATCGGCGAGTTGCGGCAGGCTCCACGGTCGCGCCGGTTCGGCGAACATCGCCGAAATGGCCGGCGCCAATCGCGGATGGCCGGCCAGCGCGAGCAGCCCCGCCGGAGCTTGCCCGGACTCGCTCGCAGCACACAGCACCAGCGTGAACAGCGCGGAAGTCAGTGCGTTCAGTATCGCGTATCCGCCGGGCTTGGCGCCGACCGACACCATTCGCATCAGCTCGACAAGACTGGCGAGCTGGCTCGACGCGGAGCCGATGTCGTTCTCGCCACCGCCGGTCACGTACCGCACCGTCAGCGTCGTGGGCAGGTAGTCGCGAATCAGCCGATCATGCGGTGGTCTGATGAAAAACCTCCCGCACAGCAGGTCCAGACGTTCACCCGGACCATCACGCCCGCTGAGCGTCCATCCACTGGATCCGTGACGATTGCAGGTCCGGCACTGCACATGTCGGCTGCCGTCGTGCAGCACGTGTGCGGCCCCGTGCGGCAACAGCACGATGTCTCCGCTTACCAGTTCCCTGATCGATCCGGTGCCGGCATCCTCGAGGACGGCGCGACCCTTCAGCACGACGTGGTACGGAATCTCGTGCGCTGCGGCTCGCGCCCGGGTCAACTGCCGCGGCGAACCGCAGCCGCAGCGCACCTCCAGTTCGCCGGTGACGGTAATCATTTGCAGGAGCTGGCTCAGTGAGTCGACTTGGGACATAGGCTTTCGAAGTTCGGATTCGCCGTGCACTGCGTTGACGTCGACGCTGATCATCGTCGCGGCGCCGGGCATGCCGCTGCGTATTGCACGCCGACGTGACCGACACCTCCATACGGATCGCAAACACGGTTCGCCCCGCGGGTCTCCGGCACGGCACTGTGCGTACAAGACGCACGTAGCGGCAGATCCGTGATGTTCAGGATCGAATGCGTGGCCAAAACCGCCGACAACCAACCGTCCTGGCCGATGACGCGCTTCGCTTTGATGTTCGCGACGCAGCCGGGATTTTTCAGCCGGCGTGATACACGCGCACTTCGCCGTCGTTCACCTTTGATTCGATCGCCCCCGACACCACGTACGCGTAAATGAATGCGGACTTCGCGTGGAAGTGCGGTGTGGAAGCGGCACCCGGCGGGTACTCGACCTCCACTGCGACGAGCGACTTGCCCGGCAGATTTGGGATCGCTTGTTCAGAATTCGGCTTCACGATTTCGCCGGCTTCACTCGCGGCGGCGCCGGCGATCGCGAAAATGGCAGAGGTCGCGAAGACCGCAATCAGAATCGGACGGACGTTCATCGTCGGCTCTCCCGTGTTGGCGTTCGAATTCTGTACCATCGATGGTACGAACTGAAGAACCAAGAACTCCGATTTATGTGTGTACCAAGAAAGCCGTCGAATGAGACGATCGAGCAGCATGTTGCGCCTTTCACGCATTCACGAACCGATGCGTACTACCTAGACTGGGCGCAGGCCGTAACCGACGCGCCGCTACAGAAAACGTGACGCGATCATCACATCCGGCCGCTCGATCGGGAGTTGGGCAATGCGCACGATCTCTACGAATGTCGCCGTCATCGGAGCGGGCACCGCGGGGCTGGCTGCTTATCGCGCGGCGCGCGCAGCGGGCGCCACGGCCGTCATCATCGAGGGCGGCCCGTACGGCACGACCTGCGCGCGCGTCGGCTGCATGCCGTCGAAACTGCTGATCGCGGCCGCTGAGGCCGCGCACGCAGCAAACCACGCGGCACCGTTCGGTATCGCGGTCGGTAACGTGCACGTCGACGGCGAAGCGGTGATGGCGCGCGTGCGACGTGAACGCGACCGTTTCGTCGGATTCGTCGTCGACGGCCTGTCGCTGCGCTGATGGAACGACGACCGAGGCGACCTACGAGTACGTGCTCGCGGCCACCGGCAGGCAACCCGACGTCCGCAATCTGGGACTCGCGAACACGTCGATTGAACTCGGCGAACACGGTGTCCCGCAGTTCGACCCACATACGTTGCAGGTCCACGGGCACCCGGTGTTCATCGCGGGCGACGCGAATGGCATCCTGCCGCTCCTGCCCGAAGCAGCAGATGAAGGCCGCACGGCCGGCCGCAACGCCGCGCGATATCCGGACGTCGCGAAAATCGAGCGGCGGGCGCGACTTGCGATCGTGTTTTCCGATCCTCAAATCGCCCTCGTCGGCGCACGCCATCGCGAGTTGCCCGAGGATACCTTCGTGACAGGCGAGGGCAGCTTCAAAGACCAGGGACGCAGCCGGGTGATGCTCAAAAATCGCGGGCGCGCGCATGTCTACGTCGATCGTGCAACGCGACGATTCGTCGGCGCGGAAATGCTGGGGCCGTCCGCCGAGCATATCGGCCATTTGCTCGCGTGGAGCCTTCAGATGGGTTTGACTGTCGATGCAATGCTCGCGATGCCGTTCTATCACCCGGTCGTTGAAGAAGCGCTTCGCACGGCGCTCCGGGATACCGCGGCGAGCTCGCGGCGGTACGGTAGCGCATGTCAGTGGCCGCCGCTTTGGCCGCCGTCGACATGCAGGATCACTCCGATGACGAACGGTGCAGAGTCTAGAAAGAGGATGGCCTCGGCGATATCGCTCGTTTCGCCCAGGCGTCCGACAGGGTTGAAGGCTCCCAACGCTTCGTGGAATTCCGATGCGTGCATCGGCGGCGTGATGTGATGGAAACCCGCCATGTTTACGTTCATCACGGCCGCGTAGTCGTTGGCCGTGTGTTCGGTGAAAGGCTTTCCGATGTACATGCCAGCATTGTTTACCAGCGTATCGATCCTCCCGAACCGCGCGACGCCTTCGGTAATCACGCGTCGGGCCGTCGTTCGATCGCCTACGTCGCCGGCAATGCACAGAATGTTGCCGTTGTCCGATGGCTTGATCGAACGTGATGTCGCGACGATCCGGTAATCGAACTATCGAAATGCCTCGACGACTTTTGCGCCGATGCCTTGCGACGCCCCGGTGACGACGACAACCTTCTGCGACTTGTTCATGCTTTACGCGCAAGAATTGAACAAGAAATCACGGTTGCGTTTCGCCGTGTTGTCTTTTCATTCTTGATCATCACCGGTGTGAGCGGAAGAACCAGGATTCCAGTCTTCCGTGCGTGCCAAGAATGGACGTTCAGGCCCTCCGGTTGTGCTCGTCGGAAAAATCACGCGATGCCGGGCTGGTGGCCTTTTTCTCAATGAAGGCAGCGCCGGAGATTTGCTGCGCCCATCGGCGCCAGGGAAAGTGGTCCGCGCCGCGTTGATCTTTTTGAGCATTTCATTGAGCAAGTTCAGTCTCGAACCGGTGATCCCGGAGATCTAAAGTGGAAGCTCGTTGGCTGCATGACGCAGCTGTCCTACGAGGAGGCGTTGTCAAAGCATGGAACAGGTCCCCGAGATTGGTGACAGAATCACCAATAAATTAGCTCCGCCCGATGGGCGCACAGTCCGCAACTGGATCGGCCAGAACGCCTTCGAGCACTGGCGAAAGCTGCAGAGCTGGATTGAGGCATCCTACCCCGGTACGTTTGAGCCAGACTGGATTTACGGAGGCAAGAAACGCGGTTGGTCACTGCGGTACAAGAAGACCAGAGCGCTCTGTACCTTGGTACCGGCATACAAGCAGTTTTCGGTTCTCGTGGTCCTTGGCAGAGCCGAGCGAGAAGAGTTTGAGGAGCGGCGTTATTCCTGGAGCTCGAAGTTGGTCAAGCTCTACGATGAAGCGCGAGCATACCCAGACGGGAAGTGGGTGACTATTGAAATCTCATCCGCGGATGACTGGCACGAGGTGACCGATCTAATAGGCATGAAGCGCCGTCCCGTCGACACGCTGGGGAAAACCGCCCTCTCAGGCCGCGCCCGGCAAAGTTGAGAGCGTCCCGCTCTCCATGTGGTTCGAGGTACTGCAAGTCCATCGGTCATGTCTCATTGAGTTGATCTGGTCTTGTACCTTTTGGACAGGTCACAGGTCTTGTAAATTGACGGCCGGACGGCAAGGAGCGCTCATGAACAGTTTTCAACTTCATCATCTCGACTGCGATCAGGACTACACGGCCGCTTTCAGTGTCATGCGAGAATTGCGTCCCCACCTGACGGACGCTATCGCATTCACCGAGCAGGTGCGACGCCAAGCCGAGCAGGGATATCGCATCCTGGCTGCTTTACAGGGCGACGAAGTAGTCGCGTTGGCCGGTTATCGCGTCCAGGAGAACTTGCTGTATGGGCGTTTTCTCTATGTCGACGATCTGGTGACCACCGCAGGCGTCCGCCAGCACGGACTTGGTGCGATGTTGATCGACGCGTTGCGCGAAGAAGCGCGTAAGCAGCGCTGCGCGAACCTCGTGCTCGATACCGGCCTTGGAAATTCTCTCGCACAACGCTTCTACTTCCGTCAGGGTTTGCTGGCTTTTGGCATGCATTTCCGCCAGCCGCTTCAAGCCCACACAACGGCCGACACGTCCGATTCCGCCCTGAAGCCAGATAGATGAGCACCGCCGTCTGGAAGACACGTGAAGGTTGAGTACGGGGGCGCTCCGGATCATCCGAGTTGCAACCGATATCTCCGGGGAAATACAGAGCACGCTCTTCTGGTATCGCAATGAGCCGTTGCCGACCTTTGACTACAAGACTGCTGAACAGCTAGTGTCGGAAGGACGCGTTGACGACTTGCTTCGCTACGTCGCTTCGATCGAGACAGGTGCGGCCGGCTAACGCTGAAAGCTTGCGCACGGGTCTGCAAAATAACGGTTACTCTCGGCTCAAAGCCGACCTACGATCCATGTTCAGTGACGCAAGACAGGGAGCGGGGCTTACCGGGCTGGACGTCGTTCCGCGGTATGTTGCCTGCCCCACCTCTTCAAACGCCCGGCTCGCATCGGCAATCGTCGATCATCGCTTCGCTCATTCTTTCCCCGGGTTCCTGTCACATTGACGGATCGACCGATCACGGCACATCGTCGCCACGCGCCGCACGCAGCAACTCGAACCATGCGTCGTGCTCGAGCGCGAGATGCGTCGCGGCAACCGCTTCGCGCAGCGCGGCGATCCGGCTCGACCCGACGATCGGCAGCGGCCGGCACGGCAGCGCCAGCAGCCACGCGAACACGGCTGTCGCCGCCGACACGCCGAATTCGCGACCGACCCGCGCCGCGCATTCGCGGACGCGAATTGCCGCCCGCGTCGAATCCGTCAGCACGCGGCCGCCCGCCAGCGGCGACCACAGCATCGGCGGACAGCGCCACTGCTGCGCCTGGTCGAACGTGCCGTCGTCGAGCGGCGCGAGATGCAGCGGCGAGCATTCGACCTGGTTCGTCGCGAGCGACATCCCGTGCGTGGCCATCCGGTCCTGCAGCAGCGCCGCCTGCGACGGCGAAAAATTGGATATCCCGAATCCCATCACCTTTCCTTCCCGCCGCAAGCGCGCGAATGTCGCCGCGACTTCGTCGGCGTCCATCAGCGGATCGGGACGGTGCAGCAGCAGCAGGTCGATCCGGTCGGTATGCAACGCGCGCAGCGACTGTTCGACAGACGCGACGATATGCGCCGCACGCGTGTCGTAGCGCTTGAACCGGTACGCGGGCCGCCGCCCGGAAACGAGCTGGATCCCGCACTTCGTGACGAGCCGGATCCGTTCGCGCAGAGGCGGCGCATCGGCAAGCACTTCGCCGAATAACGCCTCGGCCGTGTAGTCGCCGTAGATGTCCGCGTGATCGAAGCTCGTCACGCCCAGTTCGAGCGCTGCCTCGATCAGCGCGCGGCGCTCGGCGCGCGACAACCGCCAGTCGGCGAGCCGCCACATCCCGAACACGATGCGCGAGAACGGCATCGCATCGCCGCCCATCGCGATCGTCGGACAACGTTCCGTCGTCATGCTCACCACCACCATTCGACCTGCGCGCCGACCGTCGAGCCGCTGCGCGACGTGCCGAAGATGCCCGTCGTCGACAGCGGATCGCCAGGCGCCGCCGCATCCTGCGCGGCCTGGTTCCAGCGCGCGTACGTGTAGAACACGCGGAATTCCGGCCGCGACCAGAACGCGCGATCCATCGCGAGCGTCAGCGCGACGCTGGCCTTCAGCAGCGTGCGCGTCGGCCCGCCCGCCGGCGTCACGCGGTCGTGGCCAAGATCACCCTGCAGCTTGATATGCTGCGTGAACGCGTACACCGGACGCACGCCCATCGACACCCAGGTCTGCGAGCCGCCCCCCGGCGCGATGTCGCGCTCGTAGATGCCGACCACCTGCCCGCTGAAGTTCTGCGTGGCCTGCCAGTCGAATGCGTCGAGCACGCGAAAGCTCTTGTAGCGGTTGTCGTTCGTCAGCGTGCCCGTATAGCTCAAGCCGGTGCCCGGGCCGACGCCATACTGGAACGCGAGCTTGTTCTTGCCGCCGAGCAGGTTGGTCTGCACGTGCTGCACCGTGAACGACCAGCCGCCGTGCGTGTCCTGCATCACGCCGTTCGCATTCAGGATCGGCGCGCGGGACGGGATGTACGACAGCCCGAACTGCAGCTCGCCGCCGGGGTTCGGATGCACGCCGGACAGTTGCAGGTCATGCCGCGTCGCATAGTTCGGCTGGTCGATGTAGTCCTCGCGGAACAGCGCGTAGCTGAGCTTCAGGCCGCCGCCGATCGACACGTTCTCGATCCCCGCGCCGAGGCCGCTCGGGTTCCAGTAGAAGAAATCGTTCATGTGGACGTCGTTGCGCCGGTAGTAGATGCGGCCGAACCAGATCCGCGCGCTGTCGAGGCCTGGAATGTCGGTGAGCTGCACGTACGACTGCGGCATGCGGATGCGCCCGTGATCGCCATTGAAGGTCGGCGTGCGATCGAGATCGTTGACGAGGCTCGCCATCCCGACCGCCGAAAGCTGCATGCCGTTCGCGAACTTGTAGAGCGTCTGGTCGATTTCCAGTTCGCTGTAGATCTGGCATTCGTTGCCGAGCCGGTACTTGCTCGGCGCGCCCGGCAACTGGAAGCAAGCCTGCGTGTGGCTGTCGCTCGTGCCGACGCCGGCCCGCAGGTAGCCGTGGAACTGCGTCCACGGCGTGAGCTGGTTCCAGGCCGAAGACGGCGTCGGCGTGACCGTGTTGGCCGGGCTCGTGTCGGCCGGCACGACGCCTGTCGCCTGTGCCTGCCCGGCCGCCTGGTTCGCGACGATGGCCGGCGCGTCCGTGCCGGCATCCTGTGCCGCGTAGAGCGCCGTCGAGCAGACCGCGAGCGACAACGCGGCAGCGAGCCGCCTGCGCGTGAACCGGGTCCGTGCGATGCCGCGCATGCCGCGGCCTGCTTCTTCGATCATGAACGTGTCTCCAAACGTTGTTGTCGTGCCGCGTGCGTTGCGCGGAATCGATCTGAATTCTTGCGGCGTTGCCTGTTGCCCATACGGCAGGCCGACGCGGCGGACGATGCCGCCTGCCGGCCCGCCGGCGCATCACTGCGCGACGTCGAGGTCCAGCACGGGCGCGGCGGCAGCCGCCGGCTCCGCCGCGTGGATGCGGATCGGCTCGCCCGCGGCAGCGCTCGCATAGATCGCGTCGAGAATCTCCATCACGATCAGCCCTTCCTCGCCGGGCGCCGGATGCGGGACATCGCACAGGATCGCTTCCGCGTAGTCGTACATCGCCGAATGCGCGCCGTCCGCCGGCGGGTTCAGGCGCATGTCGAACTGCGCGCCGTTCTGCTCGACGAAGATGTGCGCGTCGAACGTGTAGCCTTCGTCCAGGTTCTTCTGCAGCAGCCCCGCACGCGTGCCGAGCAGCCGCGTTTCCATCAGTTCGGCTTCCTGGATGTTGGTCGCCCACGACGCCTCGAGCGCGAGCGTCGCGCCATTGTCGAAGCGAATCAGCGCGGCGGCGAGATCCTCTACGTCGAAGGTCTTGCCGGCACGCGTCGCCAGCTCGCGCGCGATCGGGTCGTACGTGCTGCCCATCACCCACACGGGCTTCGGATAGCCCATCAGCCACAACGCGAGATCCAGCCGATGCACGCCGAGATCGATCAGCGGACCGCCGCCCGCGAGCGCCTTGGTGCCGAACCAGCCGCCGAAGCCGGGCATCCCGCGCCGGCGGTGCCACATCGTGCGGCCGAAGTAGAAATCGCCGAATACGCCCGCCTCGACCTGCGCCTTCAACGCGCGGGACTGCGCGCTGAAGCGGTACGAAAAATTGATCATCAGCCGCTTGCCGGCGCGCTGCGCGGCGATCAGCATCTCGCGGCCCTCGTCCGCGTCCATCGCCATCGGCTTCTCGCACAGCACGTGGCAGCCGGCGTCAAAAGCGGCGATCGTCAGCTCGCGATGGAACTTGTTCGGCGTGCAGACGCTGACGACGTCCAGCGACTCGGCCGCCAGCATCGCGTCGGCCGTCGCATAGCGCGCGTCGATTCCGAACGCGTCGCCGACCTTCGCGAGCCGCTTCGCGTCCGGATCCGCGATCGCGGCAACGTCGACGTCCGGATGCTCACGCCAGCCCTCGATGTGCTTGCGCCCGATGCCGAGCCCGATCACGCCGACGCGCAGGCGGCGGCCGCGCGCGATGGCCGCCGCTTCCGGCAGTTCGACCTTGTAGTCGTCGTTCATGCGATGTCTCCGTGGCTTTGCTGGATGCCGACCTGCGCGAACTGCGCGCCCTTCTCGCTCAGCTTCTCGAGCGGCGGCGACATCGGGCAGCGGTCCGCGAGGTTCACGCGCGGCGCGGCCCACTGCACCGCGTTGGCGATCACACGCTGCACGTTGCGGTCGTGATAGGTCGGGTAGGCCTCGTGACCGGGGCGGAAATAGAAGATCCGGCCGTGGCCGCGCTCCCAGCAGCAGCCCGAGCGGAACACCTCGCCGCCTTCGAACCACGAGATGAAGACGGTCGAATCCGGCTGCGGAATGTCGAAACGCTCGCCGTACATCTCCTCGTGCTGCAACTCGAAATACTCGCCGAGCCCCGCCGCGATCGGGTGCGACGGCTCGACCACCCACAGCCGCTCCTTCTCGGCCGCCTCGCGCCACTTCAGCGAGCAATGCGTGCCGAGCAGGCGGCGGAAGATCTTCGAGTAGTGGCCCGAATGCAGCACGATGAGGCCCATCCCTTCGAGGACGCGGCGCTGCACGCGCTCGACGATCTCGTCGGAGACCTTCGCGTGCGCCTTGTGCCCCCACCAGATGAGCACGTCGCACGCGTCGAGCCGCGCTTCGGCAAGCCCGTGCTCGGGCTGGTCGAGCGTCGCGGTTCCGATCTCGAGCGGCAGCGCGCCCGGATCGAGCGCCGGCGTCTCGGCCAGCGCGCTCGCGATCACCGCATGCAGGCCGTCCGGGTAGATCGCGCGGACGCCCGCGTCTTCGCGTTCGTGCTCGAACTCGTTCCAGACGATCACCGAAAGCTTGTTATTTTGCATACCTTTCCTTTATCGATATTGAGGCGCCAGTTCGAAAGCGGCGAAGCGCCAACGCCGCCCGTAAAGGGTGACCTGGTCCGGCCGGACCTCGCGCTCAGACAGCCGCGAGCGTCCGCCCGGCCGGCTCGCGCAACGTGCGCGCCGCCGCGCGCCCGTCCGCATGAAACAGATGCAATGCATCGGCCGGCAGCTCGACGCGCAACCGGTCGCCGATGCGCACGTCGTCGGCGCTCGTCTTCGCGACGAGCGGCTGCGCCCCGAGCGGCGTGTCGAGATACAGATAGGTGTGCTCGCCCATCTGCTCGACGTGCGCGACTTCGCCCGTCACGCTGCCCGTGCCAAGCTTTACGTGTTCGGGACGGATGCCGAGCGTGATCGCCTGCCCGGCCTCCAGCCCTTCACCCGACACGCTCGCGCCTAACGCGTGGTCGCGCGCCTGCGCGCGGACTTCGCCGATGCCGGGCGACACGACGACCGCAGGCAGGAAATTCATCGCCGGCGAGCCGATGAAGCCCGCAACGAATTGGTTGGCCGGCCGGTGATACAAGTCGAGCGGCGTACCGACCTGCGCGATGCTCGCGATCCCGCTGCGCCCTTCGAGCGGCCGCAGCAGCACGATCTTGTCGGCGAGCGTCATCGCCTCGACCTGGTCGTGCGTCACGTAGATCATGCTGGTGCTGTTCAGCTCGCGATGCAGCTTCGCGATCTCGACGCGCGTCTTCACGCGCAGCGCGGCATCGAGGTTCGACAGCGGCTCGTCGAAGAGAAATACTTTCGGCTTGCGGACGATCGCGCGGCCGATCGCGACGCGCTGCCGCTGGCCGCCGGACAGCGCGCCCGGCTTGCGTTCGAGCAACTCGACGAGCCGCAGCGAATCGGACGCGAGCCGCACGCGGCGGTCGATCTCGTCCTTCGGCAGCCGCAGGTGGCGCAGGCCGAACGCCATGTTCTCGTACACGGACATGTGCGGATACAGCGCATAGCTCTGGAACACCATCGCGATATCGCGCTTCGCAGGCGCGAACGCGTTCACGCAACGGCCGTCGATCCACACGTCGCCCGCGCTCTGCTCCTCGAGGCCGGCGATGATCCGCAGCAGCGTCGACTTGCCGCAACCCGACGGGCCGATGAACACGCAGAATTCGCCCGGCTCGACCGTGAGGTTCACGTCCGTGAGGATCGGCGCCGCGCCGAACTGCTTGTGGAGACCGCTCAACTTGATCTGACTCATGATTTCCTCCTGATCCCGACAACCGGCCCGAATCGGGTCAGCCTTTCACCGCGCCGGCCGTCAGGCCGGACACGATATGCCGCTGGAACACCAGCACCAGCGCGACGAGCGGCACCGTGACGATCACCGACGCGGCCATGATGGTTCCCCATGGCAGCTCGAAGCTGCTCGCGCCAGAGATCATCGTGATCGCGACGGGCACCGTGCGCTGGCCGGACGAGATCGTGAACGTCAGCGCGAACAGGAACTCGTTCCACGCGGCGACGAACGCGAGCAGCGACGTTGCCGCGAGCGCGGGGCGCAGCAGCGGCATGAAGATGCGGAAGATCATCGTCAGCACGCCGACGCCGTCGACGAGCGCGGCCTCCTCCAGCTCGCGCGGCAGCTCGCGCATGAACGTGACGAGCACCCAGATCGTGAACGGCAGCGTAAAGATCAGGTCCGTCAGCACGAGCGCACCGAGATGGTCGTACAGGCCGAGCGCGCGGATCAGCTCGAACAGCCCCGACAGGATCGCGACCTGCGGAAACATCGACACGCCGAGGATGCACATCATCAGCACACCGCGCCCACGGAACGACACGCGGCCGAGCGCATACGCGGCGAGCACCGACACCGCGAGCGACAGCGCAACCGCGCCTCCCGCGACGAGTGCGGAGTTCAGCAGGTATGCGCCGAACGGCTGGTCGCGAAACAGCTGCCGGTAGTTGTCGAGCGACGGGCTCGCGGGCAGCAGAGACGTGTCGTAGAGCGCGTTGCCATGCTTCAGCGACGTGCCGATCATGTAGACGAACGGAAACAGCGCGACCACCAGCACGAGCGCCGACAGCAGCCCGTGGATTGCCACTTCGAGCGGATGCTTCTTCATCTCACGCCTCCTGCATCCGGTTGCGGCTGACCGCCATATAGCCGATCGTGAACAGCACGATCGTGACGAACAGCAGCATCGCCGCTGCCGAACCGAACCCGACCTGCTGGAAATCGATGAGCTGCTCGCGCACGTAGACCGACATGCTCTTCGTCACGCGGCTGTTCGACGTCATCACGTAGATCAGGTCGAACACGCGCAACGCGTCGAGCGAGCGGAACACCATCGCGACGAGCATGCCCGGCACGATCAGCGGCAGCGTCACCGAGCGGAACATGCGCCAGCGCGGCACGCCGTCGACCCGCGCGGCCTCGTAGCAGTCGCGCGGCACGGTCTGCAGCGCGGCGAGCATCAGCAGCGCCATGAACGGCGTCGTCTTCCACACGTCGACGAGCACGATGGTCGGAAACACGAGCCGTGCATCGGCCGTGAACGCGAGCGGCTCGTGGATCGCGCCGATCGACATCAGCATCGCGTTGACGATCCCGAACTGGTCGTTGAGCATCCAGCTCCAGACCTTCGCGGACACGACGGTCGGAATCGCCCACGGCACCAGCACCGCCGCGCGCAACAGCGTGCGCAGCCGCGACGGCGTATCGAGCAGCAGCGCGACGCCGAGGCCCGTGAGCGTCTCGAGCGTCACCGACACCACCGAGAACAGCACGGTGTTGCCGACCGCCTGCCACCAGTCCGGGTCGCGCAGCACGCCCGCCGGGCCAATGTAGTTGTCGAGACCGACGAATTGGCGCAACGACAGGTTCGCGAGCTGCGCGTCGGTGAAGCTGAACCACGCGGTGCGCAGCAGCGGCCAGCCCGCGATCGCCGCGAGCGTCAGCAGCGCGGGCGCCACCAGCAGCCAGGCCTGCCGCTCTCGCGCCTGCACGAGCCGCGCACGCGCGCGCGGCGGCTCGCCATAACATAGAGGATTACTATTTATCTCGATGCTTCCGGTACGCATTCGATGTCTCCTGACGGGGCGGTGCCCGATGGTGGCCGACCGACGGCCGGCCGTGCCGGTCAAGCCGGCGGCAACGCGCTCAATGCCAGTTGCCGGCCGGCGCGAGGCGATTCAGCGACGCGGCGAGCCGGGCGAGCGAGGCCGATGCACTGTCGCTGCCGGCGAGTACGTCGTGCACGGCGTTCCAGAACTGGTTGCTGACCTGGTTGTACTTCGCGCCGGTGACGGTGGACGGCCGCGCGACGGCGCTGCTGAAGGTCGGCAGCAGGTCAGCCATGAACGGGTTCGCGCGCAAGATGTCGCCGTCCTTGTAGAGGGCCGGCATCGTCGGGTTGAACGACGCCTGCACCGCACGCATCTTCTGCACCTCGGCACTCGACAGGTACATCACGAGATCGGCCGCGAGCTTCGGGTTCGGCGAGTAACGCGACACGGCGAGCTGCCAGCCGCCGAGCGCGGCGGCCGGGCGGCCGTCGACACCGCCCTTCGGCAGCGGCGCGATGCCGACCTTGCCTTTGATCAGGCTGCCCGCGCGGTTCGCGATCGCCCACGCGTACGGCCAGTTGCGCATGAATACGGCATTGCCGGACTGGAACACGCCACGCGCTTCTTCTTCGCCATAGTTCAGCACGGCCTTCGGGCTGATCGTGCCGACCCATTTCGCAGAGGTTTCGAGTGCCTTGATCGCGCCCGGGTTGTCGATCGTCACGCGGCCCTTGTCGTCGATCACGGTGCCGCCGTTGTAGCTGCTGACCCATTCGAGCGCGTCGCAGGTCAGCCCCTCGTATGCGCGGCCCTGCCACACGTAGCCCCACAGCTTCTCGTTGCCCGCGGCACGCTCGTCGGCCTGGATCTTGCGCGCGGTCGCGTCGAGTTCTTCCCACGTCGACGGCACCTTCAGGTGGTGCTTGTCAAGCAGGTCCTTGCGGTAGTAGAGGAGGCCCGTGTCGATGAACCACGGCATCGCGACGAGCTTGCCGTTCACGGTGTCGTTCGCGACGACGCTCGGAAACGACTGGCTTTCCTGGCCCTTGCTGTACGGCTTCAGGTCGATCAGGTGGTTCGCGAGGATGCCCGGCCAGACCGTGTCGATCTGCATCACGTCGATCTTGTCCGAGCCGCTGCCGAGCAATTGCTGGTAGAGCGCGATCGTTTCGCTTGAGTTGTTCGGCATGCTGATGAACTCGACCTGGTTGCCAGTCTTCGCCGCCCATTGCTTCGCGGATACCTGGCAAACGTCCTGGTCGACACCCGCCGCTCCGCACGCGATCCGCAGCGTCGCCGCGGCCGCCGGGCCGGCGGCCATCGCGAGCGCCATTGTCAGCAAGCCTGCCTTGATCTTCATCATCGAGTGTCTCCGTCCCATGCAAAGGGTGTTGTTCGATTCGTGCACCTCGGTGCCGCGAATGCGCGGCCGGGCGCCGTGGACATATGAAACCTCAGCCCGGTTAATCGAAAATTTCGGAAACACGCGACTTCATTAACAATCGAAACAATTGCCGCGGCCCATCAGCGCAGCAGTGCGGCGAGCGCCGCGAGGTCGAACGGCTTCGGCACGAACTGCAGGTCGGCGCGCCAGCCGGGATGCGTCTGATGAATCTCGGCCGGCAAGCCCGACGTCAGCGCGACGCGCTGCTGCGGCCAGCGCTCGGCGAGCCGCGCGGCGAACACGATGCCGCTGCCGCCCGCGCCGAGCGAGATGTCCGACAGCACGATCGTGACCGGGCCGTGCTCGGCGAGCCAGGCAAACGCCGCGTCGCTGGTCGCCACGGCGTCGGCCTGCGCGCCGAGCGCCGCGAACTGACTCAACACCGTGTCGCGCACTTCCGGATCGTCGTCGACCACGAGCACGCGCACGCCGGCGCGGGCGGTGGCCGGTGCAGCAAGCGCCGTCTCCCGCCCTGCGCGACGCTCCGGCGCCGCACGTTCAGGCAGCCACAGCTCGACGCGCGTCCCTTCCCCGACCTCGCTGTGGATCCGCAGGTCGCCGCCGCTTTGCCGCGCGAAGCCATAGACACTGCTGAGCCCGAGCCCGCTACCCTCGCCTGCCGCCTTGGTCGTGAAGAACGGCTCGATCACCTTGTCGAGCAGCATCGGCGCGATCCCGCATCCCGTATCGGTCACGCTCAGCACGATCGCCTGCGGCGCGCCCATGCCTGCGGGTGCGTCCGCGCGGCGCGCGGACAGCGTCAGCGTGCCGCCGTCCGGCATCGCCGCCGCGCTGTTGAGCGTCAGGTTGAGCACCGCGTTCTCGAGCTGGCCGCGATCCACGTACACCCACATCGGCTCGGCGGCCGGTTCGAGCACGACCGTCACGCGCTGGCCGGCAGAGTATTCGACGAGATCGAGCATTTCGGCGAGCATCGCGCGCACCGACATGCGTTCGGCCTGCAGCGGCTGGCGCCGCGCGAACGCGAGCAGCCGGCGCGTGAGCCGCGACGCGCGCTCGGCCGCGCGGCGCGCCCGCTCGGCCATCGTCTGCGCGTGCTGCTGCCCGCCGAGCCGCGGCAGCAGCAGTTCGAGGTTGCCGAGGATTGCAACGAGAAAGTTGTTGAAATCGTGCGCGACGCCCCCCGTCAGCTGGCCGAGCACGTCCATCTTCTGCGCTTGCTGCAATTCGGCCTCGACGGCGCGCCGGCTCGTCAGGTCGCGGCAGACTGCGACCCAGCCGCCGTCCGGCAGCGGCTGACAATGGAATTCGAGGATCCGCTGGTCGCGGATGTGCAGTTCCGCCGATGCGGCGATGCGCGCACCGTCCGACGTATGCGTGGCCGTGTCGCGCGACACCTGGCGCCAGCGTGCGGGCTGGTCGATCGCGAGCCGCAGCGCCGCGAGCGGCAGGCCGACGGCGAGCGCGCCGCCATCGATCCCGAGCAGCGTCGCGAAAGTCGGATTCCACGCGATCAGGCTGCCGTCTGCATCGTGCACCGACACGCCGTCGTTCATCGAGTTCAGCACCGATTCCTGCAGGCGGCGCTGCGCATCGAGCCCCTGCGCCAGACGCTCCTTTTCGAGCAGGTTGGTACGGAACACCTCGAACGCGCGCGCCAGTTCGCCGATCTCGTCGGGCCGGTGCGTCGACGGCATGCGGTCCGAGGTGATGCCCTTCGCGAGCCGCGCCATCACGCGCGTCATCGCCTGCAGTTTCTGCAGGATGCGGCTCGCATAGGCGACGCCGACGAGCGCCACGGCGATGCCTGCGACCGCAAGCAGCAGCAGGCCCGACTGGCTCGACACCGCAACCTTGCGCACCTTGTCGCTGCGCTCGCGTGCAATCAGCCGCAGGCGCTCGACGTAACGCACCGACTTGCCGCTCAGGTGATCCGAGTGGCCGCGCAGCAACGTCACGAGATAGCCTGTCTGCGCTTCGGTCGCGAGGAACTCGCGGCGCACCGCGAACACGCTGCGCGCGCCGTCGTCGAGGCGCTCGAGCGCTTCGGCGAGCGCTGGCTGTCGGAGGTCCTCCCTGCGTGCGCGCACGCGCAACCACAGGGCCTCGTTGTCGCTTTCCGCACTGCCGAGCTCCGCCGCATCGGCCGCCTGCAGCGCGCCCGCGGTGCGCGCCCACACCTGCAGCAGCGTCGGCGCGCGCTGCGCGATCAGGCTCTTTTCGCGCGCTATGCTGTCGCCGATACGGTCCGTCGCGGTGCGCAGGTCGGACAGCTCTTCCTTGAGCTGCCGCTGCTGGCCCGCCACGACGAGCAACCGTGCGAGATCCTGGTCGATCGCGTCGAGGTCGTCGATCACCGCGAGCCGTTCGCCCGCCTTCGCGGTCGAGCTGTGCTGGTCGCCAAGGCCGGGTGACAGCCGCCGGATATCGCCGAGCAGGCCGCGCAGCAGCTCGGTGTCGTTGTGCAGCAGGTTCGGCGAATCCGTCAGCATCATGCTCGGCGCGACCGCGGCGAGCTGCGCGACCTTGTCGGACAGCTCGAGCGCGCGTGCGATCTCCGGCACCACGTTCGCCTCGTACTCGTCGAGCGCGTTCTGGTTCGCGCGCATTGCGAGCACGCCTACCACGACGACGGCCAGCGTGATGCCGAACAGCAGCAGGAACGTCGCGATCAGCTTCGCGCGGACGCTCCACGGCGATAACAGCGTCAATCGCGTCCGCATCGAGTCACAGGCGCACGACCGGCGCCGCGAACACGTAGCCGATGCCGCGCTGCGTCCGGATGTAGGTCGGCTGCTCGGGGTTCGGCTCGATCTTGCGCCGCAAGCGCAAGATCAACACGTCGATCGTGCGGTCGTACACGTCGATGCCGAAACCGCGCGTGTGTTCGAGCAACTGGTCGCGCGACCAGACGCGCGACGGCTGCTGCACCATCGCGGCCAGCAGCTCGAACTCGCCTTGCGTCAACGCGCACGGCGCGCCATCGCGCGTCAGCGTGCGTGCGGCCAGGTCCATCGTCCAGCCGTCGAAGCAGAAGTGCGGACCGCCGCCGTTCGAGGCCGGGCGCGGCATCGACAGCTCGGTCGTGCGGCGCAGCTGGGCACGGACACGCGCGATCAGCTCGCGCCCCGAAAACGGCTTCGTGACGAAATCGTCGGCCGCCGTCTCGAGACCGAGCACGCGGTCTGTTTCGTCGCCGAGCCCGCTCATCATGATGATCGAGACATCCGAGCGCCGCCGCAGGTCGCGCGCGACCGTCAGGCCGTCCTCGCCGCGCAGCTTCAGATCGAGCAGCACGAGCGCGTGCGGCGCGGCGGCGAGCTGCTGCTGCATGCGCGCGGCGCTGTCGACCGCCGACACGTCGAAGCCGGCCTCCTCCAGCACGCGCTGCAGCCAGTCGCGCACTTCCGGATCGTCGTCCAGCACCAGGATCCGATATTTTTCCGACACGCGTGTTCTCCTCCATGCCGATCCAGCGTCGATGCTGTTGGCAATCGCGCAGGACGTTGGCGCATTTACGATATTTTATTTACCCAGGCCCGAACCTCGTAATCGCTCGGGCAGAGGTCCGTCGGCGATCTTAACGAATTCCTGCGGGGGGTAACAGACCGCGTCTGGAGATTGACAGTAAAGCGTGCTCTCTGGACATGTGTGGGCTCTCAAAAAAGATGTCCTCAGCACCCTATATAAATCAATGACTTAGACATCTTTTTTGAGACGATCACATGCTCACCGCCTCAGAAAAGGTGTCCTTGGCTGCCAGAATTCTCAGAAAAGCTGTCTTTGGCGTCCACCTGCAGAAGCTTGCTACAGCTACGCCGCACGGAAACGTTGTCTAACGTCAAAAGCGTGACCGCGCGGGCTCCCTGAGAACGGGCCGTTCGGGTGGCGATCGCGGCGGTCTCCCTTTGAATGTGATCTCGCAGCCAGCAAGCGCCGGGGTGCGAGATCACACAGCGCAATTGACTAGGTCAGAGGCACATTCGCCGGAGCACCGCGTTACTCAAACGGAAAGGTGACTCTGGTCGGGGCATAGCACACGGAACACGTCCTTGACACCTTGCCTCGTCCGGTTGCTAAAGAAAAGGAACACAACGGAATCCGGAAGACAAAGTCTCTTGCGAACGTCCCCTTCAACCGCGGTCATCTCCTCTTGGCTCAGCGACTCCGCAAAGGACCGGGCGACATAGACACGCTTAGCCGTGGTTGCGGAGAGTGCTCCGTTCCAGTCGAATAAGCATTCTGCTGTTCGACAGCTCATCGGATATTCCCCACAAATCGACGGAAGCACTTCGCGCGAAAGAAATACTGGTTGATACCGATGAGCATAATTTATGGAAATATTTAATTAACACAATCAGTGCTTATAGGCCAATCCATCTCATTGTTGAGCACATATATCTCGCGCAAACGTAAAACCATCATCTTTGAGGCAAGATCTATGGCAATCTCGAGGGGAATTGGTGTGCGCCTATATTCTTTCGGTTAGTTTTCTGGCGTAGGCACTAGGGTTAACGATTCCTTGAATGCTCCTACGCCGTAGCATCTAATTTAAACCGAGTGAAAAATATTTTGCATGAGGAAAATATACAATTTGGCTGCGCAGTTAATTTTGCGAAAATTACAAATTTAAACGAAGATTCGATAATTTCTGTATTGCAAATACATTGTCAAATTTGACGAAGCAAATGAAGTGAACGGGGTGGCACCATGAAAAATATTGCGCTGCGCTTGATGGACGCGACATTGGTCTTGGCGGTATTGTCTTTTTTCTATATTCGAGTAGTTTATGGCCACGGTCGAACCCCAATATCAATTCAGATCGCTCATTTGAGAGACATATGTTTTGCGCTCACCCTTGTTGCGATGTTTGCGATTCCGATCAGAATCAAATCATATCCTGCCATATATAATTTCATAGAATTCAATGCGAAAGGGAATAAGAGAAAAACAATAATCGTCCCGCTAATCGCAATGATTGCGATCATTCTCGGTACGGTGGTAATAATTCGCATATTTGTAGTGGCCGCACCGTAAACCTCGGGGGAAGTCATGAATTACTTAGCGTCGTCCGCGTCAGTCACGGGCATATGGAGCGCAGTTCAGGCGACAATTGACCTTTACGAGGGCCCAGCAACAACCAATGTTCAAGGGTATGCAAATGCCGCTCAAGCGATCGTCGCGGCGGCTTCGTCATTTGGCGGCGCATACGGAGCGGTTGCAACAGGGCTGGCTGGCTCGGTCGTTGAGGCGGCGGCGGCATACGCCGCTTATCAAGGAAACGATTCGGTAACCGCTGAAGGCGATTTGATTTCTGCAGTCGGTGACATTGCGGCGTTTGGAATTGGCGTGGCATTGTTGGCTGCCGCGCCAGAGGCTACGGCACTTGGCGCGACAGCGATGCTGGCCACTATCGGTCTCGCCATAGTCTCGGCGGTCACCGATACCAATAATATTTTATCCGTTATTCAGGCTGGTACTGAGATACTAAATTCCGATGTCGCCGCGGAAGTCAGCTTGGCAGACTCAATTTTCCCGAGCAGCGCGTTTTACGACGGCGGTCAAGTCTGCGATGCGGCCTATGCTCAAGCAATTGCTGCACTATTTAACAGAAGCATGACCGATCCATTGGTTTTTGATTTGTCTGGTCAGGGCGCGCAGCTTGTCCCATTGGCACAGTCGAATGCATATTTTGATCTCCACGATACTGGATATGCGGTTCATACAGCTTGGGTTGGCCAAAATACCGGAATCTTGGTGAATATTCCGACCGACGGCACCGTCACCGATATTACGGATCTGTTTGGGAGTTCCAGCACAGATGGCTTCTCGGCCTTGGCTGCCCAGGACACTAATCGTGATGGAGTGATTAATTCAAACGACAGCGGATTTGCAAATCTTCGGATTTGGGAGGATTCGAATGGGAATGGGATTGCAGAACCCGGCGAGTTGCATTCACTTTCTGAATCGGGAATTGCATCAATTAGTCTCGCAGCGCAAGATGTTTATCAAGCGATTGGCGGAAGTGCGATTGCCGAAGTGGCAACTTTCACTCGTTCTGACGGAACTACGGGGCAGATTGACGAAGTGTACTTCGACAACAGCCAACTAGACTCACGTTTCGACGGGAGTTTCCAGCTTAATCCAGCAGTGATCGAGCTACCAAATCTGCGTGGTTATGGACTGCTTCCGGATCTTTACATAGCGATGAGCATCGATCCGGGGCTGCTTCAGATGGTTCAATCGCTAGGCCACGATAGCGTAAGTGATGCGGGAACGTTTGCATCACAAACTCGCGCGATCCTGTATCAGTGGGCCGGTGTTCAGGGCGTGTCAGCTACGAGCCGTGGACAGTATATAGACGCGCAGGAACTCGGTGTCCTCGAAAAATTTACGGGAGAAGCCTTCATATCAGGATTTACTGATGCTTCTAACCCCTCTAACTGGCATCAGGGCGAGGTTCTTCACGACGCCTTTAATCAACTGCTTGCGTCGATAGAGGCGCGGTTGCTAGTGCAAGGACCACTGGCAGGACTACTTCCTGGCGTGGCGTACGACTATAGGACTGACTCGATTGTTGGATCGTCGGACCTGTCATCAGTGGCAAGTGCCTTGGCCGCAGCTGCGCCGTCTGACTTGGCTGCTGCAGAACACTATTGGATCGGTGTCGCTCCGACCGTTGCTTCACTTGCCACGGCTCTAGGGCTGAATGTGTCGATATGCGAGTCGACAATCCAGAGCGTTATTACCCAAAGTGGAATCCCATTTAGCGCGGACGCGGTCTTGCTAGGCAACGTATTCCTGGGTGACGGGACTGCAACCCAACTTGTAACGAACACTGCGGGACCGCACTATTTCGATGGCGGAAGTAGTGTCCACTACGAACAGAGTTCCGGCGGGGCTGACACGTTCGTCTTCAACCAGGGCTATGGGCACCTCGAGATCAATGAGTACGATTTCTGGGGCGGCTCCGCTGGCAAGGTGCTGCAACTCGGTACCGGCCTGACGCCGGCATCGGTCGCCGTCACGCTCAACGGCAATGATATCTATCTGACGCAAGGCACCGATCAGGTCAAGCTCGACGGCATGGCTGACGGATCCGGCAAAACAGGGGTCGCCCAGGTGCAGTTTGCCGATGGCACCGTGTGGACTGCGGCTCAGGTTGTCACGATGGCCCGCAACATTCAGGGCACAGTGGGCAATGACACACTCAACGGTTCGTGGGGCGCGGACATGTTCGACGGCAAGGGCGGTACCGACGTCGAGATCGGCAATGGCGGAGCCGACACCTTCATCTTCAATCAGGGCTACGGCCATCTCGAGATCAACGAGTACGACTTCTGGGGCGGCACCGCCGGCAAGGTGCTACAACTGGGTACCGGTCTGACCGCAGCATCGGTCGCTGTCACGCTCAACGGCAACGATATCTATCTGACGCAAGGCACCGATCAGGTCAAGCT
>NZ_QTPO01000067.1 GCF_003853645.1 Burkholderia sp. Bp9143
GGAGAAACTCATCCCCCATTGACGACTTGTTCTTTGTCGGCCCGACTACCTGTCAGATCAAGTCCCGGCTAATACAGCTCAAATCTGGAAAGCTGCAGCGCATCCTGCCCGAATACCGCCAGGAGGCCAACGTGTGGGCGGTCACCGCCGCCAAACTTCAGAGTTCGCCCAAGCTACGCACCTGCACAAACTTCATCATGAAGCGCCTGCGTCAGGGGCCGCACGCTCTGGACACTTCGATTCGATGAGTCTCGCCGCACTGTTGTCGGGCTCATGAAGCGCCGAACAACAAAGCAATGACGCCGCGCAGCTTCGTCAGGCCGTGCATACAAAACGCGTCTTGCACGGAAGCCTTTCAGAATTTTCGTTTCAACGTACTCCCTCTTGATAAATCGTCCATCCGCCACATAGAGATCGAATAGTTGCTCTGGAATTACGCTCTCGTCTGCCAACGATGGATATTCTTCGCGGAAGGCGGCAAAGGGTTTCATGCCGTCAAGCATCAGCGCTAGCTCCCGATTTGTATGGACCTGGTAAGGAAGGTCATCAAGCCAATGACGGGGTCTCAGAACTGCCGAGGCCAATTCTCCAACCGAGAAACCAAAATGCGATGAGAGCCTAGCCGTCTCGTGCGGGCCCAACTCATAGTCACGGTCGCCGTCAAATTCCGCGTCTTCCAACAAAGAGGAAATGACTGACAAATTAGGCACTTCGATCGGAAAGCTTTTTGCTGGACACGCCGTGTTCACATCAATGGTTTCGAGGATGAATTTCATGACCGTATCGAAGCCCCCGAAGTTTGGTGCTGAAGATTGTCGCCAGTCTTGCACCGTCAGTCCAATGACCGCTTCTGGCGGAACGGTCATTCCGTGCCGTCAAGCGAGGACAAGTCGTCGTCCCTTCCAGTCATTCGAGTATCGGCCTTGGTCAGCCCCCCGACGCGATCAGGCCGCTGGCTTGCTCGCATTATTTCCGCGTCGACAATCGGTTTGTGTATAGCGGTACCTTGCGATCTCCACGCCGTAGTCGTCGTGATAGATGTATGTCACAGGAATGTCATTGTCAACGAACACCTTCATGACGTCGCCCTTACAAACGGCATTGAACAGATATGGGCGCATCGCCCTATTGAGAGCCGCAGTGTTGACCTCGCTGGCCTTCGTACCCACGAACGTGTAGCTGTAGGTGAGTTGCCACGCAAGGCCGTTCGCGCTGTCCAGACGCGTGACCTTGTCGACCATGACAGGCACGCTCTTGTTGATCTGGTTCATGACCTCGACCAACTTTGCTTGTATCACCTCATGCTGTTTCGAATCGTTGTACGCATGAACTGCGGCACTCCCGGCTGCCGCCCCACCCCCGATAGCAATGACTTTTATGACAAACGCCGCTACGGCGATCCCCGCTACCGCTAGCCACTTCTTCATGGTCAACTTTCGCCCTGTGTAAGTAATGACACGGTTATTCCGCAGTACGACGCAGCCTACTTGTAGAGCAATTGCTGACGCATGTCATCCAAAACGGGGCGCAGGGCCTCACTGATTTGCTTCGAGACGTCGGCCGAGCAGATATTGGCAGGGCTCCGGTCATTCAATGTGCGGGTCGCTTTCAACTCGCGCCCTTCCAGTGAATAGTGGCTTTCATAGCTGAGAAGTTTACTGTCGACCGTGGCATCCTCAGGCAGGGACAGCACTTTGAGCTTTTCGGGCAGCGTGATGACGTACTCCTCTTTAGTTGTGCCGGGCAGGCACACCGTATCTTGGGGCTCGATGGGCAGCAAGGCTTGCTCCGCAAAACGGGCCACCGGCGCCTCGGTGTATATCCAGGGAATGATTCGGAGCCCGCCCGATCCTGGATAGGTGATCGCCTTTCGCACCCTGAACGTCCCCTTATAGGAAAAATGGTCCACCAGTGGATGCGGGTCGTCGAAATCAAAGGTGCCTTCGGCCTCAAAGCCATTATGGCGGAACGCTTCTCGGATGAAGCGCGCCTGCTCCTCTTTGCCGATATTGAGAAGGCGCTGGCGTGCCTCCTCTGCAAACCGTCCCGTCACTTGCACTGTGATATCGCCCTCAACCGAGCCGTCATTGTCAATGCGCAGGTGAGAACTCACGAATTGGGTGTGGTTACCCTTGTCGACCGGAGTGCGGGCCGGCACATCAGAAGACGCGCTAAGCACGGGCTTGTCCTGATCTGCTACGGGCAGGCGGCCAAACACGGTGCCGCCGGCAGTGGCATCCAGGAAGAGGCCGATTTCCGGCACGTAGTTAATCACATGGTTGACCGTCGAGGCCACGACGATCTTGGGGAGCTTGTAAACATTGCCCGCATTGACGAGTACTTGTTCGCTGGCAACACCTTGGGCTGCAAGCAACGCTTGCATAAGCGTAGCGTGGTCCTTGCAGTCGCCCATTTTTGCATCGAGGACGACATCCAGGTCACGAGGCACGACAGCGCCAATGCCCACGCAGTTTCCGCCGTAGGTGATGTTTTGACTGACCCAGTCGTAAATTGCATGGACCTTGGCTTCGACTGTGGTGCGCTCCGCCACAATTTGCGCAGAAAGCTGACGCAAGCGCGGCGTCACTACAGCCTTTGGTGTGGCACGCTTCACATAGCTTCGTGCGAGGTCAGACCAATCGGTGAAGCTGCTCAACGCAATACCGGGTTCAGATTCCGCGTCAACTACCGACCAGTCATTGCGATCGGTGAACCGGGGTGCCTTGTTCTGTAAGGTCCACACCAGATATTGGCGTCCGCCCTTGGTCACAATGCTTTCTTGCATGTCTCGCGCGGCGTACTGCAGTTGCATTGCTGCTGGCGCGTCCACGCTTACAACAGCATTGTCGACGGCCAGACTGCGCGGGAAGCTTCGATCGAGTGAAAGCTTGCCGGGGAAAAGCGGCTCGATTGTTGACTTGCGGTATTTCAGCACCGTGGTGTCTCCCACCGCCAGATCCGGAAACACCAAGCTGATGCTGCTGTAGTCGGAGAACATCGCCGTAGCGCCCTTGTGACCCTCGTCTTTGCGTATCTGCCAACTTGTACGTGGCACGGGCAGGCGCTTTCCGTTGGCCTTAAGCGTATAGGCTTCGAGTACGTCAATTTTCTCCGCACTGCGGCTGAAGCCGAGCGTGCTCTGCTTGGCGTTTTCCAGTGCGCTGGCCTTCAGTACCTGGATCGACACCGCCATGGTGGCAAAGTCTTTGCCGTCGATTCCAATGACGTGTTTTTCGTTGTAAGAGACGATGCGAATGGCCGGGTCCTGCGCTTGGCGTTCCATTGTAGCCACCGGGGCCGGAGGCTGTGTTTGCGCAAATCCAGGGGGAGCGAGCATCGTCACCAGCAATAAGAGACGACCCACAAGCGCGACTGAATTCTTCATGCTCTTTTCCCCCGAGTAATTTACGATCGTGAAATTCTGGCTAGTAGCAGAAATTTCCTTAGCGAGGTGACTTACTGTTTTTTATCGATGCTGCCGGGTTGAACGTCAAACCGGCAAATCATCCTCGCATAATTTGAGCCAGCTCTTAATCCATCAAGGAGCCCCTGATTCCCTATCGCAGAGGACGATTGTTTTCTCCGAGAATTGTTTCAATGGAGAAACATACCCAATCTCGTCTGGCGCGAGCCCGCCATAAAGGAATACGACTGGAAATATCCATGCAGGTGCAAGGCTTTTCCAGAAGACTCTACCTGCAGTGATAAGCGTAGCTGGACGTATCGTCGGCCTGCGGACGGCCGGAAACTGAACGAAGCCGAAACCTGAGTGTCAGGTTAACGACACCAGCGAACGACTCTTCGTGGCCGACCGTTTCCACTAGCACAACCGCCACGATGAGGCGCGGGACATCCCGCTATGCCTCTTCTATATCCCGACGCCATATAGGAGGCGCAGATGCCTACTTATCGCTGCTCTTGCAACCGATGCCGACCTTACCGCGCCCGACCTTGCGATGCGGCGCGCAGGGGCGCAGCCTTTTCCTGGAGCCAGCCGTCAACGTGACGTGCTCCGCAGGGTAGCGAGTCGTCCTGTGGGGCGCGGCCGGATAGCCCGGATCAATGCGCTTGATAGCTGACATAACTGGAAACTCCTCAGAGGATTCTAGGCCGAAACGGCACGGCGGTTATGTCGCCTTCCCGCACACGCTGTAGTCGAACCCGCGACCGGGCGGTCTGAAAACGGGGCGTGCCCTTGATGATCGGCCGGGTTTCGGGGACATGTTCGATGGCGTTCCTGGTCTGGTAGGTTCGGGTTTCTAACCTTCGTCGCCTTAACCCGACGTGGATGAGTGAGGGGCAAAGGTCCGCTATCTGAGTGGACCTGACGTTGGCGTGTCCGCCTGAGCGCACTGGTGAAGGGCCGTTCCTGGCAGAACTCCGCCGGCCACCACCCAGCGACGCGCGACCAGCACAGATCGACCCACAAGGACCATCTGGAACGCTCCATAGCGGCCATTCAACCTGGTGTGGCACACTCTCAAGAAATTTACCTAAACCGATCGCAGCATGTTCACGTCAGCGCTTGTCGTTGAGGTTTCCGCAGCCGAACCTGCAGTCGCTGACCTGCGGCGCCGCTTCGATGCTTCCGCAAGCTTGGGAGTGCCGGCACATATCACGCTTCTGTTTCCGTTCATGCCACCCGCCGAAATTACGTCAGATGTCATTCGGCACATCGAAAGCGCGTTGAGCCTTGTGCCATCGTTCGATTTCTCATTGACGCAGATCGGTCGGTTTCCGACCACCACCTACCTCACCCCAGATCCTGTCGAGTCGTTCGTCGCGCTCACAACTGCCCTGGTTGAACGCTTTCCCCAGTATCGTCCCTACGGCGGCGTACACGATGGCACAATTCCGCACCTGACCGTCGCGCACGGAGACGCCGTAACAGCAAATTCCGCCGCCACCGCACTGGAAGAGCGTCTGCGCATTCTTGAGCCGATTCGAACACGGTGCAGTTCCGTGTCTTTGCTTGAAAACTCGTCAGGGCGTTGGAAGCGGATGCGCGTATTCGACCTTCCTGCAACCAACATGCGGAGCCAATAGATCGGGCCCCGTCACGCCCGAAAACCGATTGAGCGCCCCTGTCACTCCGGTATTCCTCCGGTAATCAACAAGGTACGACGACGACTTGGGGCCAGCGCTTTCGGTACTGCTTTTCCGCAACGCGCGTTCGATACGTATCAACACTGACGCGCTGCGGGTTGCGCCGAATGACCATCGAGAAAAGATCGTCCAGCCCATGCGGCGCAATAACGTCTACCGAATCATCATCACAAAGCGCGATCCCGACCGAGGTTGCAAATTCCGGCCACGATGCGACTGCGTCCTCCAGAGAGCCAAGCGGCGGCACTGGATGGCCAAAGGTTCGCTCGAACCAGACGTGAACGGCCGCTTGATTGGTAACCTCCCACGGCACACCGGGAAGCGTGGCGGTCAAACGGCGCTTGAGACTCGCGTCCCGCGCAGCGGATAAATCGGTCGAGTCAAAGTAAGCGACATCGATGTCCGATAGCGCGGATGGCGTCCGAAATGCGTGCAGTTCATCCCACACGAGGTTGCGTATCGCCCCGGCTCCGATACACCACGAGGAAAGATTCAGATTACGCGCAGCGACGAGTGCAGGCCAGAACCATGCCGATTGGCGCGCAATACTCGCAAGACGTGCCTCCAAGTCGGCTGCTGACATGAACGATTGTTCTCCATTAACGAAGCGCTGGCGGTACAACGCCAAGCGTTCGTCCGGAGCTAGGCGTCACCATCGTCTCGCGAGTCGTTCGACATCGCAAGGACGAAGTCATCAAGCGTTCCATATGCAAACCACGTCGGATACTCGTCGGCGAACTGGTCCACGCTTGACAGGCCCCAAGTGAGATGCACATTGGCGTACGTGCCATCGAAAAGAACCACGAGAACGTCGTCGCGATCAACGCGTCGGCCGATGACAGTTGCCCCACGACCAGAGAGTGGATGCCGTCCGGTCAGTTCCCTGTCCAACTGGCGCTGTAGTCCGACAGCCTCTTGCTCGGTCGAAAGAGACCTCCACGGAGCAGCCCAGTCCAGTTTTTCGATATCCATCAATCCTCGGGCCCTACAGACCAGTTGTATTCGAACACGACGACTGTCCGATGCGGTCGACTAAAGCCGACGATGGAGCGTGCCCCGCCGACACCAAAGCACTCAGCCATCTGCGCGCAATTCGAGCAACGGATTGAGTATTTGCAACACTTCTGCGACGCCTACAACTCTTGACCCCTCAGCTACTTCAACACGCCGACCAATCCAAAACGTGTGTGGATATGCCTCGGGCGATAAGAGCCAGACCTCCGCCCTACCTTGCTGCCCTGTGCAGATGCCCGCGGCGTCCACGAATTCGTGATGTGCAGATGACAAGTAGTCAGCGCGCACTTTGTAGATTGGACGATAGCCTGAGAAAACCTCTTTCAACGAGCCGTCTGATCGCTGCGCCGTTAGAGAGAAGGTCACCATCAGGTCGGGTGGACGGGTCGGGCGGGCCATACTCTTTTTCGCGGGTAGCTAGGCGCCTTGGAACGCCAATTGTCGACGAATTTGCGCTGGGTGTCGAACTGCCGATGTTGGCCGAACTCGGCCGGCCACTGCCCAGCGCGCGCGACCGGCGCAGATCGACGGAAAGCGGTCATTTGTGCGGTCCGAAAAACGCTACCTCCAGAAGACGTTTCAACAGCCTGCTGAAGTCGGCATCAACGCGCACCGAAGTTTTGGATCGTAAACTTGACGATGTCCTCACCTGCCTTCGTAACAGCTTCGTCGAATGATCCGCCGAAGAAGCCGCTGCTAACCCTTCCTTCGACCTCTGTCTTTGCCAACTCGGTATCGGTCGCATCGAGATAGCGAACTATGATGACAAGCGAACCTTCGCCAGCATAGCCAAGACCGCCCCAAAACCAACGTTCAAACTGGTTCCCAGGATCGTCGGAGACAATCGTGTAGACGATCCTCAAGTCGTTGCCGCGCGTAAAGGTGTCATTCTCATAAAGTCCTTTTTCGACTACTGATCGGAATTTCTCGGTTACTTCAGATGGTACCGTCGCCGTTGATCCGCTTTCCACGAGGGCGACCCCCGACAATCGGGCGTGTGGCTTAGTCGGCTCCAGCACCACGGTTTTCGATGTTGCACATGCCCCGAGGAGCAGCATGAGACCAATGACAATTGTGTACTTCATTGGCTTCTCCCTTGCGACAGAACCTGTTTCCAGCGGAGAACCGCTGGTGCGGCAAGAATCCCCACCTGACGGCTGCGAAAAAGAACGTGCATAGTGCGTCAGCACTCATTCGCTTACTATCGACCTATCCACTCCAGCCGGTTTCACGACGTGACGCGCGATATCGGCTGGAGCAGGTCAAAGGGACTGCGTATGACATTCGAGCGTCGGTTGCACCTGTGCGCGACGCGGCTGATGAGAACAACGGCAACGGACGTTTGTGTGGCGTGCCGGGTGTGTGTGCAAACAAACGTTTCCAGTCGAATTAGCTACATGAATCACGTTTCCATACATCAGCTTCCCACCTTTACCGGCGGCAGGAATTTTCCGGGCGCGCCCGGCTGCTGAAAGAGGATGGTTGCAATGTCTGCGTCGGCCACGGCAATATCCGGCTTCCCGTCGCCGTTCAGATCAGCGATGGCAACGGACAGCGGCTGTAGCACACCGGCATAGTTGACGGCAGGCAGGAAAGATCCTGGTCGGCCGGGATCCTGCAGGAGGACCGATACGCTACCGGTCGTGGACAAACGTCCCGCGTTGGCTACCACGAGGTCGGGTTTGCCGTCGCCGTCGAGATCTCCAATCGCAACATCCTGGGAACGTGCGCCTGTCGCATAGTTGGTCGGCGCCAGAAAGCTGCCGGGATGCGCCGGATCCTGAAGCAGCACCGAGACACTCGCGGAATCAGGATTCGTCGGTGTACCCTCGTTCGCGACGATCGCATCAAGCAGGTGATCGCCATTCACGTCCGCCAATTTGAGTGCCGTAGGCTGGGCGCCCGCCGCAAACTCCGTTGCAGACAGGAAGCTTCCCGGGTGCGCCGCATCCTGCAAGAGCACCGCGACATCCCCGTTGCCATTGTTGTCCTGGGTCAACACGACGAGATCCTGCGCGCCATCCCCGTTCACGTCACCAATGGCGGCAGCGACTGCCGATTTGCCAACCGCCACCGAGGCGGGCGGCAGGAATGACCCCGGCGGGCCCGCCGGATTCTGAATCAGGACTGCCAGATTGGGACTCACTGTGGCCACAACGATGTCTGGTTTGCCGTCACCATTCAGGTCGCCCACCGCGAGGCCGCTGGGGTGCCCGCCCACCGACGCGACGACCGGTGGCAGGAAGGTCCCGGGATTAGCGTGATCCTGGATGAAAATCGATACGCTGCCCGCGCTGCTGTTGGAAACCACAAGATCGAGCTTGCCGTCACCATCCAGATCAGCGGCTACGACCATCTGCGGATCACTGCCAGTAGCGTAGTGCACACCGGGAGCGAACGTGCCTGCCGCCGATGGGCGCTGGAGGACTACCGCGACAAATCCAGAGTGTGGCGGCGCGGAGCTGACGAAGGTCGTTGCAACGGCAAGGTCCTGCAAGCCATCCGCATTAAAATCGCCGGTCACAATGGAAGATGGCAGATTGAAGGGGGCTGGTCCGCCACCTCCAGTTCCGCCTCCTCCGCCGCAGGAGAGAAGCAGGAGCGAAGCGAGTCCGATACATGCACTCAATTTCGGTCGCATGTCCGTCTCCTTCGCACTTATAGCGCACGCTCTAATTATAGAAACCGTTGACCGGCATGCATCTCAATTCTCTGATCGAGCGGCGACTACTCGGGGATTTGAGGGTGCCCTACGGTAACCTGGATAGCAACTGGAAGCATGGCCGGACTGCGACACCGTGCTATCCGATGACTGGGTACTCGTAGAGGGGGAATGGGAATGGCTGCTGGCATCCTGGCCACTTCAGAACTGTTTCCGGACTTTTGCCGATAGAGCGCTCCCAGTAGGCGACCTATATTGAAACGTGCCTCGCATAAACTCAGCGCAGCATTCATCCAGGCATTGGCGAATTCCGAGGAGAACACGATGAGCGACGAATGCCGCCTCATGCGACGGCGTCTACTTCATGCGCTCGCAGCAAGCGGCGTCACGAGCACGGTCGGCGGCTGGGCGAGACTCGCGCACGCAGCCGACGCGATCACCTTTCCATTCGAAAACGGCCTGCGGGAGCTCACGTCAGCCTTCCCGCAAAAAGGCCAGATGGTCCTCGTGCGCAGCCGGCCACCGTTGCTCGAGACACCGTTTTCCGTCTTTGACGACGGCGTATTTACGCCGAACGACCGCTTCTTCGTGCGCTGGCATCTTCCCGACATTCCCGCGAGCGTCGATGCCCGCACGTTCCGTCTGAGGATTCACGGTTCGGTCTCACGTAACCTCGATCTGTCGCTCGCGGACATCATGAACGGCTTCGAGCACGTCGAAGTCGCCGCCGTCAATCAGTGCGCAGGCAATTCGCGCGGCTTCTTCAAGCCGCGTGTTGCGGGTGGAGAATGGGGCAATGGCGCGATGGGTAACGCGCTGTGGACCGGTGTCCGCCTCAAGGACGTTCTCGATCGTGCCGGCGTCAAGGCCGGCGCCGTACAGGTTCGCTACCGGGGGCTCGATAAGGGACTGCTGCCGGCTACCCCGGACTTCGTCAAGGCGCTCGGCATCGATCACGCGCGCAACGGCGAAGTCATGCTCGCGTTCGGCATGAACGGCCAGCCTCTGCCGCTGTTGAACGGCTTCCCGCTGCGGCTCGTCGTGCCGGGATGGTACTCGACGTATTGGGTGAAAATGTTGAACGACATCGAGGTCATCGATACGCCCGATCAGAATTTCTGGATGGCTAGGGCCTATCAAATTCCCGATACGCCGCATGCGAGCACGTCGCCGCAGCAGACCAGCGTGAAGACGGTCGCGATCAACCGGATGGTGCCGAGATCATTCGTCACGAATCTGAGCGACGGCTCGGTGCTCGACGCGGGCGCGCCGTGCACGGTGCGCGGAATTGCGTTCGGCGGCGATACAGGTGTAGGCAAGGTGCTTTTTTCCGCGGACGGCGGTACGTCATGGACGCCGGCCTCCCTCGGGCGCGATGTCGGCAAATTCAGTTTCCGACGCTGGACAGCACGCTTCGTGCCAAGGCACGCCGGGCAGTATGTGCTGAAGGTGAAGGTGATCAACGACAGGGGTGAAGCGCAGCCAGATGAACCGAATTGGAATCCCGGGGGGTACATGCGCAATGTCGTCGAATCGCTGAAGGTTGTCGCGGTGTGAGGAGATGGTCATGAGAGTCACAGCGATCGTTCTGGCCTTGTCTGCTGCGATGGGCGGCACTGCATCGATCGCAGCGGGTCCGGGCAAGCCAACGGCGAATGCGGTCATGCGCGCGGTCGAGGTTGTGCTGCCGGCCGGCGCGTCGACGTTTCCGCCCGGACCCGGTGCCGATCTCGCCAATCAGCAGTGCGTAATGTGCCATTCCGTCGATATGGTGATGCGCCAACCGCCGCTTGCATTCGACACCTGGAAAGCGGAGGTCGCGAAGATGCGTACGGTTTACGGCGCGCCGCTACCGCCCGAGCAGATTGACGACATTGCACGCTATCTGACGACGATCAATGGCAAATAATCGCGGTGCCGGCGCGATACTCGCGCAACTGGCGGCGGGGACTTTGGCCCGGTATCCCGGCGCTTAGCGCGGACGCATGGAATGGCAGCGACATGTCCATCGCTTAAAACAGAATAAACCTCAAAACGATGCGACGAGGACGTTTGACCGATAAAGGGCCGCTATCCGAGTGGACCTGACATTCGAGTGTCCGTGCGAGAGGCCACGCGAACGGCTGGAATTGGCCGGAACGGCTCACTGAAGTGAACTCGCCAAAGGGCGCTTTCTGGCCGACAATTTGTGGTTCTGGCCCCACGGCAATTGGTGCGCAATTTCCTCGTCCGGCCAGGCCTCGGCACACGCGCGTCTTACATTAGGGTTGCTGACTTATGCAGACAGGGTGCGATTGGGCCGCCCTCAAGCGTTGCAATGCCCCCTTGCCATACCGCTGTGACATGGTGACCGTGCCTATAGTGGAGGCAGCCCCCCCTTTCTGCGAGCCTCATGCCATGCGATTTCGTAAGACAGTCCTCCGTGCGCTCATAGCGATCTGCGCGGTTGTCGTGCTGCTTTTTGTGCCACTACCCTGGCAGCCGATGACACAAATTCACAGCGAGATCACGATCCAGCGAGCGCCTGAAGAAGTGTTCGAATATGTGTCGACACCCGCAAACTGGCCGGCATGGCATCCATCGTCGCTGGCAGTGCGTGGCGCCACCGATCATTCGCTGCAAGTTGGAGAAAAGGTGACTGAGGACTTCAGCGTGGCGGGCCGCACTGGGACGGTCGTCTGGACGGTGGCGGGGCGCCGCGCTCCGACATTCTGGAGCATTGACGGCGACATCGATGGGAGGAAGGCAGGGACCGTCACGTACACGCTGACGCCGATCGGCGCCGGCACGCGGTTCGAGCGCGATTTTGCCTACCGGGCGCCAACTTTGCTGTTCTCGCTGCTCAACTGGGCAACTCTGCGCAAGCAGATCGATGCCGAATCGACCGAAGCGGTGCGGCGCCTCAAGGTCAAGCTCGATGGCGGCCCATAGATGGATTGCCGCGACTCGCCGCCCGCAGACCAAGGATTCGAATCCGATGGAAGTCCGGCATCTATTGCTGGCTCTGGCGATTGCCCGCTTGCGACCCGTTGCTGCCGGTCGAGCCGTCGCACCTCCGAGGGCAGGTGTCAGAGCACAACGGTCACTCGTTCCGAAGATCCGAAAGCTTGTCCTCCCTTAGCGGATCGGTGGCAGCAACCGAGAGCCCGGCGCACCACGTGACTGACCTGACTCCAGCCCCGCACCCAGCACGACTTGAGACCCCAATGGCAAGCAATGATCAGAGATCTCCGCGCACTTCACCGGTTCCCAGCGCGCTCCGCTGCCGGTTGACTTCTGCCCAAAGCTCATCGCTGTCGTCATTGCGCAGCACGACCATCCAGTCCAGTTGATTGTCAGTCACGCCGAAGTATTCCAGGAGTTCCCGGCGAACCGCATCGACGAACTGCGCGTATTCCGGGGTTGCCTGGGCCTGCGCATGCAAGGCATCGTATTCTGCATCGTCGGCGCCGCCGCCGTGCTCGTCGATATAGCGCGAGATCCACTGGTCTCGTTCGCGGTCGTAATCGGCCTCGGCGCGCATCGCTTGCACAGCCGTGTAGAAATCCAATTGCGCAAACGCGGCAATCGCCGCCGTTGTCGCCTCGTCGAATGTCGTCGTCATTCCATCTCTCATGTTGGTCAGGGCACATCATCGCACGGGCCGCACCCGGGCAGGTGCCTCGAATCCGGACGGTGCAACACGCCGCCTGGCGCCGACGTTTCGCCCGTGCAAAAGCACCATGATCGGGAGGTTCACGCGTTCGAGAGCGCCACTCATTGGGGCCGCACGGGCGACAGGAAACTCGTTTTGCCGCACTGCGAGCACAGCGATGAAAACAACCGGGCGCGGCAGATCGCAGAACAAGTTTCGAGCGAATTGCAGCGAGCGTCACGCCGGCACTCAAGCGCGAATGCGGGCGCAGGTCGTGAATGGCTCATCATGGCCGAACTCCGCCGGATACCTCCCCGGTGGTTCGTTACCGGCTCAAAACGCGCGGAGCTGACGTTCGAATGCCGCCCCGGCAGCGGATTCGAGTGGCTGCACGTGGCCGAACTCGGCCAGCCACCGCCCAGCGACGCGCGACCGGCGCAGATCGACCCGAAGCCGCCGATCGGACAACATTCAAGATGTTCCGTTCCCAGGCCAGCACCAGTCAATCACCAATGATTCTCCGACTGGCAGTCTGGCGAATCTCCCGCACGTTTCCCGAGATCCCCTCAACTGATGAGGCGTGGCTATTCCATGTTTCCGTAACGGCCTCCGGGAGCGCAAACCCTCTGTGCGCAGTCGATCAGCGAAGAAGCGCACGTGGTATCGTGCAACGCATCAAGTAGCGAGAATGCGTTTTCAACGTGAAACTCGTGCGCCAATACTGATCACCTTACAAACGCATGTTCACGCCTATCATCCCGCCGTGCGACCCGCTATCCGGCAATCAGGAACCTCCACGTGAACTTTCGAAAGCCGTCGTTGCAGCATCACTTGTGACCGGCCTCGAAATGTTCGATTTCACCGTTTTCGGATTTTTCGCGGTGGTGATCGGAGACCGGTTCTTCCCAGCGAACGATCCGATGACGTCCTTGCTGTGGGCCGTCGCTACATTTGGCATCGGGTTTTTCATGCGGCCTGTTGGTGCAATGGTCATCGGCACTTACGCGGACCGCGTGGGACGCCGCGCAGCGATGGCAAGGACGAGCTGGATGATGGCGCTGGGAACCGCCGCGCTCGGCCTGTGCCCGTCGTTTGCCAGCATAGGCGTGATTGCGCCGCTCATTGTCATCGCCGGTCGATCGTTGCAGGGCTTTGCCGTTGGCGGCGACATCGGCGTTGCCGCTGCCTTCGTCCTGGAGGCAGGGCCCGTGTCGCGCCGGGGCTATCTGGTCAGCTGGCAGCTCGCTAGTCAGGGCGCGGCCGCGTTGCTGGGGGCGACCCTGGGCGTGCTGATCACCAGCACGGTGTCGCCGGCGGCGCTTGCCTTGTGGGGCTGGCGAATCCCATTCCTGATCGGTCTCTTGATCGCGCCAGTCGGGCTCTACGTTCGCCGCCGGCTTCGCGATGATCCGTTTCTCGCCAACGGCGCCGGACACGCGGGCCCCCCCCTGACCGAACTGTTCCGCCAACATGGGACGACGATCGTGCTGGCGATGCTGATGACGATGGGACAAACCATACCGGTCTACGCGATCGTCTACTTCATGCCGAGCTATGCGACTCGCGTGATGCACATGCCCGCCGTCACCGGATTCCAGGCTTCCGCGTTGTCCGCGCTGCTGCTAGTGGTCATTCCGCCGCTGGCCGGCCGTCTCATCGACAGTCTGCCGCGCCGCAAGCCATTGGCCCTTGTGGCCTCGGGATGCTCGGCGCTGCTGGTCTATCCGGTCTTTCTGATGATCGCGCGCGCGACGAGCGTACTGCCGATCCTGTGCGGCGTCGCAGTCTTCAGCATCATGGTGGCGTTCGGCGCCGTCGCGGTCACCCTGCTTGTGCTCGAGGCGCTGCCCGCGCAGGTGCGCGCGAGCGGCATGGCCGTTTCGCATGCGTTGAGCGTCGCGTTGTTCGGCGGCACCGCTCAATTCATCGTGACCGGTTTGATCAAATGGACCGGTGATCCCCTGTCTGCGGCCTGGTATGTCGCGCCCGCATGTGGAGTCAGCTTCTGCGCGCTGATGCTTTTCAAGGAACGGCGCGCTGAAGCCTGAGCCCGCCGCGCACGCGTCGACGCCTCGCTCACGGCGTTCGAACCATCTTGCTGCTCACCAGCGCCCGAAAATCCTGCGGCGCCATGTCGTAGGCCCGCCGGAACGCGCGCGTGAAATCAGAAGCGCTTTTAAAGCCGAATCCGTAGGCAATTTCCGCTACCGCGACGTGCGGATAACGGATCAGCTCGTCAGCCGCATGGCGCAGCCGCAGATGGCGGATATACGCGCCAACGCCGCCCTCGTGCTGAAACAGGCGATAAAGCGTCGGGCGGGGAAATTGAAACGCAGCCAGCACGCTTTCGGGGGAGAGGGCGTCCTCGGTCAGGTGCGCCCGAATATAGCGCCGAATCTGACCGAACATGGCCGCCCGAGCTGCCGCGCGCGCGTCGCCGCTCAGGCGTGCCTGCCGACCGAACGCGGCAACCAGGAGCCTGCCCGCCGCGCGAATTGCGTCGTCCGCCTCAGGGGCTTGCATGCGGGTAATTGTCTGGCTGAGCGCCGTGACGTGTTCGACGATCAGCCGTTCGAGTGGCATCGTCCCATCGAGCACCCGGCCGTGGATGGCCTCCGGATCGGGAAAGACTTCCTGAACCAACGCGCCCGGCACGAAAAACGTGATTACCCTGCATGCGAGGCGTTGCATGCGAAAGGGCTGATTCATATCCAGTGCGAGGATGCGTGCCGGAGCGGGCGTGGGACTGCGATGAGAGGTGCGTACGGCGACGTTGTCGACGCCACCCTCCAAAAACACATGAAAGACGAAGTCGCGTACCCGGTCCGTCGAGATCCGGGCCAGTGAGCGATCGAGAACCATCAGGTCGGACCGGCAATCCGTCAACACCAGCTCGCCAACCTGAAAGCGGTCAATTGAAGCCTGAAACGGCCTCTCCAGATCAGACCGCGAGGGCAGCACGTCAACAAGATGACCGACCCGATCGCGCCAGGCCAGCAGGCGACGTCGTGGCGGTTCGCCCTGCACGCTGAAATGACTATGCGCAATGCCGCATTCAAGCGAACGGCCGACATCAACCGTGGGTGCGCGGGAACTCATACGAAGAAGTTCTTTACTGAAATATGCCCGAAAGTCTTCTGGAGTATACGCTTTGGGAATCCAACCGAAAATTTGTCCGGAGCGAGTTTTTCAAAAAACGGGCCTGGAATTTCTCGTGAGCTGACACGCAGGGGACGCGATCGGCCGTAGCCGAACGCATTTGGGTCACTCGTTCAAGAGTGTGAACGACCACTCCTGGCCGAAAGGCTCCAGAAAAAACACCAGCCCGTCGCCCGGAAAGACGACGGCTCTCCCCTCCGACCGGTCATTGATCAACCGGAATCTTCGCAACAACCTTGATCTCGAAGTCGAATCCATAAAGCCAGGTCACGCCAACCGCCGTGAGCGACGGATGCGGCGCATCGCCCCAGAACTCCGGCACGACCTGCCACACGCGCTCGAACGTCGCTTGCGGATCGACCATGAACACCGTGACGTCGACCACATCGTCGAACGTGCACCCTGCCTCATGCAAAACCGCATTCAGGTTTCGAAAAGCGAGCCGCACCTGTTCCTGCAGATCCGGCTCCGGCGTCCCATCCTCACGACTCCCGACCTGCCCCGACACGAACAGCAGCCCGCCGGCCCTTACAGCCGGCGAGTACCTGTTCCGCTCATACAGCGCCCGACGTCCCGGCGGAAACACCACATCGCGCTTGCCCATCTTCACCTCTACTGGTCATGAGTTTCGATCGCCCCACTCTACCGACCGACTCCCGCGCGATAAACGGCGAACCCTGTCCATGACTGTTTGTAGAATGCAAACAATTCAAACGCGAGGCACACACTCATGGATCGCTTCGATGCGATGCGCGCTTTCGTCCGGGTCGTCGAGGCCGGAAGCTTCACGAAGGCGGCCGAAACGCTGCATATGAGCAAGACCACGGTCACACACCTGGTCCAGCAACTCGAAGCGCGCTTGCGTGTCCGTCTTCTGAACCGGACGACGCGCAGGATCAACGTCACGCCGGACGGCATCGCGTACTACGAGCGCGTGACCCGGCTGCTGGCCGACATGGACGACGCGGAAACGAGCCTGTCGAGCGCATCGGCGGTGCCGCGAGGCCGCCTTCGCGTGGACGTGCCGAGTCCGTTCGCACGCCTGATCCTGATCCCCGCGCTGCCGGCATTCCTCGCCCGCTATCCGGACATCCAGATCGACATGGGCGTGAGCGACCGCACCGTCGATATCATCGGAGAGAACGTGGATTGCGTGGTGCGCGGCGGCGAGCCGACCGATCAATCGATGGTCGCCCGGCGCGTGACGGCGCTTTCGCTCGGCGTCTTCGCGTCGCCGGGCTATCTCGCGCTGGCAGGCACACCCTCGCATCCCGCGGAGCTCGAGAACTCGCATCACCGCATCGTCGGGTTCTCGTGGGGACGCGCGGGCAATCTGTATCCGCTCGCCATGCATCGCCGCGGCGAGACGGTGAAGGTGCAAGGCCGTTACGCGCTCGCCGTGGATGACGGCAATGCCTATCTCGCGGCCGGCGTGGCCGGCCTCGGCATCATGTGGCTGCCGCGTTACATGTCGAAAGCCCCGCTGGCGCGGGGCGAACTCGTCACACTGTTCGAGGACTGGCAACTCGATCCGATGCCGCTTTACATCGCGTATCCGCCGAACCGCCACGTCAGCGCAAAGCTGCGTGCGTTCATCGACTGGGTTGTCGAACTGCTGAACGACCCCGCACCCGTGGACCGGCAATGAGCCTGTCCCGTGCGTCATGAACGATCCGCCCTTCGTTCAGCGCCGGATGCGACACGGCCCGGGAGATCCGGGCCGTGTCGTCGATCAGGGGTTCGCTGCGAGCGTTTCGGTCATCGCCAGGAACCGCGCGATATCGTCCGGCGAGTGGCAATGGAGCGGCGATATCCGTACCGCGCCGCCGAGTCCGAACGATTTCAGCATCCGCCCCGAATACAGGCTCGAGGCAACGCGTTCGTAGACGATCGCGCCGTGCTGCTCGTATTCCCGCACCGCCTGCGTCGGTTCGAGGTTCGCGAAGCCGATCCCGACGATCAGGTCCCGCTTCGTCAGGTCGTCGTGATCCCAGTAGACCTCGACGCCGTCGATCGACCGCAGCCCGTCGAGCAATGCGGCCAGCAGCGCACGCTCATGCAGTTCGATCCGGTGCATGCCCTCGACGAACAGCGTGCGCCGGTCGTCCGAATCGATGAAATACCGGCCGATCCACGTGACGTAATCGACGATGGCCGTCACGACCGCAAACTGCGCGGGTGCCGGGCTGCCCAGCTCCCATACGCCGTTCTCCTTCGCGGCGAGCCGATGATGCGGCAACGCGGCCGCGCGCGGCGACAGCCACGAGATGCCCGACCCGCGGCAACCGAAGAACTTGTACGGCGCGAAATTGATGCCGTCGACCGGCGTGCGCTGCAGGTCGATGATGCCGTGCGGCGCATGCTGGACCGCGTCGACGACGATGAACAGGTCCGGCTTCTTCTCTCGCGCACGGGCGACGATCGTCTCGATGTCGAACTTCGCGCCGGAAATGTTCGACGCGTACATCACGCTGAGCAGCGCGGTATCCGCGTCGACCAGCGACACGATCGCATCGACGTCGACGCCGCCGGTCTCGGGATTGCTGGGCGCGACGCGCAGCGTCTTGCCGGTGCGTTCCGCGTAGACCGTCATCGCATCGTAGGACGACGGATGCTCGAGCACGGTCGTCACCGCATTGGTGCCGGGCACGTTCTCCATGATCGCGCGCACCATGTCGAATATCGCGCCCGACGCCGTCAGCGACGCGTACACGGTGCCGTCCCGCGCGTTCAGGATCGTGCGAACGTCGTCCTCGCCGCGCGACTGGATCGCCTGCAGGTCGAGCGCGCGCTCATGAATGCGCTCCGGGCAATCGGGCAGCGCATCGATCCGCGCGTAGGCGTCGACCGCCGCCTTCAGCCGGAACGATCCGCCCGCGTTGTCGAAGAACAGCCGCGCGCGACCGTCGAGGTCGTGATCGACGTGATGAAAGCGCGCCTTGACCTGCTGCATCAACGCGTCGGGAAAAAGTGCTCCACGGGTACTGCTCATCTTCGCTACTCCTGTCTGCTTCCGAATGTTGTGCGCTGCATGCATGGCGGCGTTCATCCGCGCAGCGACTCGAGGTACGCGCGGCCCTTCTCCGCGTCGTACTGGCCTTCCCATTTCGCGATGACGAGCGGCGCGAGTGCGTTGCCGACGACGTTCAGCGCGGTGCGGCCCATGTCCATGATCCGGTCGACACCGGCGATGAACGCCAGCCCTTCGAGCGGCAGCCCCGCGCTCGCGAGCGTCGCGAGCATGATCACGAACATGAAGCCCGGCACGCCCGCGGCCCCCTTCGACGTGACGACCATGGTCAGCGTCAGCAGGACCTGCTGCTGCCAGTCGAGATGCACGCCGTACAGCTGCGCGACGAACAGCGTGCCGATGCCGAGATAGATCGACGCGCCGTCGAGGTTGAACGTGTAGCCGGTCGGCACGACGAACGTCGTGATGCTCTTCGGCACGCCGTAGTCCTCCATCTTCTTCATCAACTGCGGCAGCACGGTCGCCGAACTGCAGGTCGAGAACGCGATGATCAGCTCGTCCTTGATCACGCGCAGCAGGGCGAGGATGCGGAACCCGAACAGCCGCGCGGTGACGCCGAGCACGGCGATCGCGAACAGCAGGATCGCGAAATAGGTCACGGCGACCAGCTTCAGCAGCGGCAGCAGCGACCCGAAGCCGAAGCTCGCGACCGTGACCGAGATGAGCGCGCACACGCCGACGGGCGCATAGCGCATCACCATGTTCGTGACCTTGAACATCGCGTCGGCGACGCCCTTGAGCATCGCGAGCACCGGCTTGCGGTGTTCTTCCGGCACGGTCTGCAGCCCGAGCCCGAACAGCAGCGAGAAAAAGATCACCGGCAGCAGGTCGCCCTTCGCCATCGACGCGACGATGTTGTCCGGGATGACGCCGAGCACCAGCGCCATCAGCCCGTGGTGCGCCTGCTGCACCTGTTGCGTGGCTTGCTGGTAGCGGGAGATGTCCGTGTGCCCGAGTTGCGACATGTCGGAGCCGACGCCCGGCTGCAGCACGTTGCCGATCACGAGCCCGAGCACGATCGCGATCGTCGTGATCACCTCGAAATAGAGCAGCGTCTTCAGGCCGATGCGGCCGAGCGACTTGCCGTCGCCGACGCCCGCGATGCCGATCACCATGCTCGTGAACACGATCGGCACGACGATCATCCGCACCAGCTTGATGAAGATGTCGCCGGCCGGCTGAAGGAACCCGGAAATGGCGGTGTCGCGCAATTGGGGGAACCGGTTCAACACGAGCCCGGTCGCGATGCCGACGACGAGCCCGATGACGATCTGCCACGCGAGACCGATGCGCGGCTTGCTCACCGCGTCCGGGACGGGCCGGGATTCAATGACGGTGTCCATGCTGTCTCCAAATAAGGGGGTTCGATTGAACGCTGGCTACGATGCGGCGCGTTTTCTGACGAACGCGCTCGTCGGGCCACGCAACGGGAGAACCTTAAGCAGCCGAAATAGGTAAAAAAAGCGATTTTTTGACATGAGAAAATATCGCTTTTCCTCATCTATCGGGTGCAAGGCAATGCTCACGTTCAAGCAGATGGAAGCGCTGTACTGGATCGTGCAGCTCGGCTCCTTCGACGCGGCCGCGACGCGCCTCAACACGACGCAATCGGCCGTGTCGAAGCGGATCCAGGAGCTCGAGCGCGCGTTCGACCTGACCGTGTTCGATCGCGCGCACCGCAGCGCACGGCTCACCGACAAGGGCGCCGAACTGTTCGACCACGCGAAGGCATTGCTCGAGCAGCGCGACCGCGTCGTCGAGCGGATGAGTTCGAAGGAAGCGCTGGTGCGGCACGTCCGGATCGGCGTGACCGAACTAACCGCGCTGACCTGGCTGCCGCGCCTGATCGCGGCGATCCAGGCGGCCTATCCGCGCGTACGCGTCGAGGCCGAGGTCGACCTGACGGCGACGCTACGCGAGCGTCTCGCGGCCGACACGATCGACCTGATCGTCGTTCCGCAGATTCATGCGACGGAATCGTTCTCGGCGACGGTGGTCGGCGAAGTCGACAATGCGTGGATGTGCGCGGCCGGGTTCATGCCGAAGCGCAAGGCGAGCATGTCGCTGACGGACATCGCCCAGTATCCGCTCATCCTGCAGGGAAACCTGTCGGGCACGGGGCACCTGTACACCCGCTTCCTGCAGGAACATGGCGTCGCGATGCAGCGCGTGCTGTCGAGCAACAGCCTGATCGCGCAGATCGGCCTGACGCTGTCGGGGCTGGGCGTCAGTTATCTGCCGAAGGCGTGCGTCGCGCATCTGGTCGCGTGTGAGGCGCTGGAGATCGTGCGCACGCGGCCGGCGCTGCCGCCGGTTCGCTACGTCGCGCTGCATCGCGCCGAGCGCGCCCATTCGCTGACGGCCGAAATCGTTCGACTGGCGACGCAGGCGTGCGATTTCAGCACGAACCTGCTGGATCCCGGTGCGCATGACTAGTCCAGCATCGCGCCACGATCTCCGGGGCCGCGGCTTATTCAATCCATTTACGGGGTGTTGTACCCGGTCGACGTTTCCGGTTTGTCGCTCGCCCATAAAGAAACGCGACTGCACACGGACGCACACGTTCAGATCTTCAACGTCGTCGACAGATATTTGAATACGGTCGAGACCCGCAGCAGATGTCGCGACTCCCGATGCGTCAGCACCCACAGCTCGGTCTGGCAGTCGTGCAGGACATCGGTCAGTTGCACGAGATCGGAGCGGCCGCGTGTCAGGAACGTCGGCAGGATGCCGACGCCCATGCCGAGGGCGACCAGCTCCATCACGGTCAGGATGCTGTTGACCTTGTAGTGCGGCACCACTTTCCGGAAATGACGTTTGCGCCAGATGACCGATGGGTGGCCCGGAAGCGCATCGTCCGGCGCGATCCAGCGCGCCTTGCCCGCCGTGACGTCTTCATAACGGCGTGCGGCGTCGTAGTGCATCGACGCGAAAAGCGCCACGTCGATCGAACCGACATGCTTGCCCACGAGATATTCCGGGGGCTGCCTGGTCGCGCGCACCGCGATGTCGGCATCGCGGCGCCCCAGGTCGGCAATCTCGTTGCCCGTGTGCAGCTCGTACGCAAGCAGCGGGTGCACGGCTTCCAGCTGCTTCAGCGCCGGCCCGACCAGCCCGTGCAGAATCGTGTCGGTGGTGGTGATGCGCACCATGCCCGCCACTTGCTCGGGCACTTGTTGCGCGACCGAGCGGGCCGATTCGACCTGCACTTCCACCTGCTCCGCGTGTTCGGCCAGCGCCAGCGCGACTTCCTTCGCGCGATAGCCTGAGCGGGTCCGTTCGAACAGCTGCTGCTGCAGGCCGCGCTCGATCCGTCGGAGGTTGCGAAACACGGTCGAGGCATCCACGTCCAGGCGCTCGCCGGCCTGAACCAGCGTGCCCGAGCGGGACAACGCCAGGATCGTTTCGAGGTCTGCTGCGCTGAGCTTGTATGGCATCCGGTTGCCCCCCTGCATTGCATTTTTGCATTGCTTCATTGTAATGATGCGTATTTTTCAAGCGTATCCGCAATGCTAAATTCGGTGCCGCTTTGCTGACTCTCGCAATGGGTGCCGATATGAATCAACCGATTTCGACAAGGCGCGGCTTGACACCGCGAGGCGACGACATGCGCACTTCCCAATACCACCTCGTCAGCCATGTGCTGTGCCCGTACGTCCAGCGCGCAGTCATCGTGCTGACCGAAAAAGGCGTGCCGTTCGAACGGACGGACGTCGACCTGAGCAACAAGCCGGACTGGTTTCGCAGGATTTCCCCGCTCGGCAAGACCCCCGTGCTGGTCGTCGATGGCGAACCCATCTTCGAATCGGCCGTGATCTGCGACTACCTCGACGAGAGGCTCGCGCCGCGGCTGCATCCCGATGCGCCGCTGGAGCGGGCGCGGCACCGCGCCTGGGTCGAGTTCGCATCGGCACTGCTGAACGCTGTCTGGGGGTTCTACGCGGCGCCGGACGAAACGGCGCTGGCCACGAAAACCCGTGACATCCGCGCACGATTCGAGCAGCTCGAAGACACGCTCGGCGCCGGCCCGTACTTTGGCGGCGCACACTTCAGCATCGTGGACGCGGCATTCGGGCCGGTATTCCGCTACTTCGACGTGTTCGAGCAGATCGACGACTTCGGGTTCTTCGCGGGCCTGCCCAAGGTCACCGCGTGGCGGCAACGGCTCGCCGAACGGCCGTCCGTGCGCGCGGCGGTCGGGGCCGACTATCCGCGGCTGCTGATGGACTTCCTGCTCAAGCGCGGCTCGGCGTTGTCGACGCGTATCCGCGATCAGGTCTTGCCGATTCAGGATTGAACCGGTCAACTTTTACCTGCCCCCGACGAACACGTGCTGCCGCGCACAAATCAAGTATCGGGTTGCGCCACCCACGGGCATGGAGCGCTACCGGCGCAATCGCTGTCGAACATTCGGTCGCGACACGGCGCTAGCGCAAACCCCGACCCCGGTTGCACTGTTCATCGCCGTTCGCGTCCTGTATTGTCCTTCCATCCCCGGTTGCAGAACCGGTGCAAGGGAGGCTCACGATGCAGAAAAAGAATGCTGCAGCCGTATGGATCCTGATCGCGATGGTGGCAGGCATCGTGATCGGCTACATGATCTTCACGAGCTTTCCTGACAAGAAGGCCACCACCGAGATCGCCGGTTACATCTCGCTCGTGTCCGATGTGTTCCTGCGCCTGATCAAGATGGTGATCGGGCCGCTCGTGTTCTCCACGCTGGTGGTCGGCATCGCGCACATGGGCGACGCGGCATCGGTCGGGCGCGTGTTCGCGAAATCGATCGGCTGGTTCGTCACCGCGTCGCTGATCTCGCTGCTGCTCGGGCTGTTCATGGCGAACCTGCTCCGTCCCGGCGACAACCTCGGCCTGCCGCTGCCGGACATCGGCGCCTCGGCGAACCTCGCGACCTCCAAATTCACGCTCAAGGATTTCGTCGGCCACATGGTGCCGAGGTCGTTCGCGGAGGCGATGACCAATAACGAGATCCTGCAGATCGTCGTGTTCTCGATGTTCTTCGGCGTGGCGCTTGCCGCGCTCGGCGAGCGCGGCAAGATCCTCGTGGCCGCGATCGACCAGCTGTCGCACGTGATGCTCAAGATCACCGGCTACGTGATGAAGCTCGCGCCGCTCGCGGTGCTGGCCGCGATGGCCGCGACCGTCGCGGTCAACGGGCTGTCGGTGTTGCTGAAGTTCGCGGTGTTCATGGGCGACTTCTACGTCAGCCTGTTCCTGCTCTGGACCTTGCTCGTCTGTGCCGGGCTGCTGTTCCTCGGCCGTCGCGTGTTCAAGCTGCTCTTGCTGATCCGGGAAGCGTTCATGCTGTCGTTCGCGACGGCCAGCTCGGAAGCCGCGTACCCGAAGATCCTCGATGCGCTCGACCGGTTCGGCGTGCGGCGCAGGATTTCGAGCTTCGTGATGCCGATGGGCTATTCGTTCAACCTCGACGGCTCGATGATGTACTGCACGTTCGCGGCACTGTTCATCGCGCAGGCGTACAACATCCACCTGTCGCTCGGCACGCAGATCACGATGCTGCTGGTCCTGATGCTCACGTCGAAGGGGATGGCCGGCGTGCCGCGCGCATCGCTCGTCGTGATCGCCGCCACGCTGCACCAGTTCGGGCTGCCGGAAGCCGGGCTGCTGCTGATCCTCGGCGTCGACACGTTCCTCGACATGGGCCGCTCGGCCACCAACGCGGTGGGCAACTCGATCGCGAGCGCCGTGGTCGCGAAGTGGGAAGGCCAGCTGATGTCGGAGGCGGAAGCCGAGGCCAACCTGGCGCGCATCGACGCGGAGCAGGAAGGGACGATCGCGCATCCGGCGGATGTCTGACGGAGGCCCGGCGATGAAGATGCAGCGATTCTGGCGTGCGCTCGCGCTAGCAGGCCTGGTTGCCGCGGGCGCAACCGCGCGCGCGGAAGATGCGCCATTCGCGCCGCCGCAAGTCGAGCCGTTCGCGCCGACCCAGCTGACCGGCACGCTCGCGAAGGTGCGCGGCAGCGGCACGATCGCGCTCGGCTATCGCGACGCGTCGATACCGTTCTCGTACCTGAATGCACGCAATGAGCCAATCGGTTATTCGATCGAGCTCTGCAAGGCGCTCGTGTCGTCGATCGAGGATGCGGTCAACAAGAGCCTGACGATCCGCTGGGTGCCGGTCACCTCCGACAACCGCATCGACGCGGTGGTCAGCGGCAAGGTCGATCTGGAATGCGGCTCCACGACGAGTAACCTGGAGCGCCAGCAGCGCGTGGCGTTCTCGCCGATCATCTTCGTGGCCGGCACGAAGGTGATGGTGAAGCGAGGCTCGCCGATCCGCTCGTTCCGCGATCTCGCGGGCAGGAAGGTCGCGGTGACGGCCGGCACGACCAACGAGAAGGCGCTGCGCGACCTGGACGCGCGGTTCAGGCTCGGGATCCAGCTGCAGGTGGTGCCGGACCATGCGCAGGGCTTCGCGCTCGTCGCGAACGGCGGCGCCGATGCATTCGCGACGGACGACGTGCTGCTGTACGGCCTGATCGCCGAGAACGCTGGCAAGGGCGGCAAGTATGACGTGGTGGGCGATTTCCTGTCATACGACCCGTACGGCATCATGTTCCGCAAGGACGATCCGCAGCTCGCGCAGGTCGTGAAGCGCACGTTCGTGGAGCTGGCCGTCGACGGCGAGATCACGCGTCAGTACAAGCGCTGGTTCCTGCGCCCGCTTCCGTCGGGCATGAGCCTCAACCTGCCGATGAGCCCGCAGCTGGAAACCATCATCGAGACGATCGGCGTCAAGGGCGAATGAGATTGCCCAACCGCTTGCCGCTCGATCGGCGAACGCCGTTCGTGTCGTTCCTTGTGCGCCAGCTTCACTGGCGTTGCCTGGTAGCCTCGACGCGTCCCGACACGATATGACGGGATGTCGTACTAGCTGATCGCACGGGTGGACGTAAAAACGGCCCCGGTGTCTCGCTCGACACCGGGGCCGCTCACCGGAAATACCGCGTTCAACCGACCCGCGCTTCTCCCTGGTTCACTGCTTCATCGCCCGCCGCGGCCGTGCGCGCCAGCACGGGCTTCAGCGCCTGCCCGGTATGGCTCGCCTTCACCTGCGCGAGCCCTTCCGGCGGCGCCGACGCGACGATCGTGCCACCGCCCACGCCGCCTTCCGGGCCGAGATCGATGATCCAGTCGGCTTCCGCGATCACGTCGAGGTCATGCTCGATCACGACGACGCTATGCCCGCCGTCGACCAGCCGGTGCAGCACGCGGATCAGCTTCGCGACGTCGGCCATGTGCAGGCCGACCGTCGGCTCGTCGAGCACGTACAGCGTGTGCGGCGCCTTCTGGCCGCGCCGCGTGATGTCGTCGCGCACCTTCGTGAGCTCGGTGACGAGCTTGATGCGCTGCGCCTCGCCGCCGGACAGCGTCGGCGACGGCTGGCCGAGCGTCAGGTAGCCGAGGCCGACGTCCTTCATCAGCTGCAGCGGATGCGCGATGTTCGAGATCGGCGCGAAGAACTCGACCGCTTCGTCGATCTCCATCGTCAGCACGTCGCCGATGTTCCGGCCGCGCCACGTGACCGCGAGCGTCTCCGGATTGAAGCGCTGCCCGTGGCACACGTCGCACGGCACCTTCACGTCGGGCAGGAAGCTCATCCCGATCGTGCGCACGCCTTGCCCCTCACAGGCCGGGCAACGCCCGTCGCCGGTGTTGAACGAGAAGCGCGACGCCGTGTAGCCGCGCGCACGCGCTTCCAGCGTATCGGCGAACAGCTTGCGGATCGTGTCCCACACGCCGATGTAGGTGGCCGGACACGAGCGCGGCGTCTTGCCGATCGGCGTCTGGTCGACTTCGAGCACGCGGTCGATCTGCTCCCAGCCGCTCAGCGACGCGCAGCCCTGCCACGCATGCGTGACGTTCAGCGACGGCCGCGGTGCGCTGCGCGCGAGCACGCTCGAGCGGCGGTTGGCGGCCGGCGCGTCCTGCTGCGCGGCCTTGCGCGCGCGCCGCGTGGCCGGCGACGACAGCACCGAGCGGCCGACCGCATCGAGCAGGTTCGTCATCAGCACGTCGCGCGCGAGCGTCGACTTGCCCGAGCCGCTGACGCCCGTCACCGCGACGAGCCGTGCGAGCGGAATGCCGACGGTGACGTCGCGCAGGTTGTGCAGCGTCGCGCCGTGCACGGTCAGCCAGCCCTCCGGCACCGCCGGTGCGCCCTTCTTGCCCGGCAGGCTCACCGCGCGGCGCGGCTGCAGCGGGTGCGTCATCGGCTGCGCGAGCAGGCGGCCCGTCACCGAATCCGGCTGTGCGGCCAGATCCGCGACCGCGCCCTCGGCGACCAGCGTGCCGCCGCGCTTGCCGGCGCCCGGGCCGACGTCGATGATGTGATCCGCACGGCGAATCGTGTCCTCGTCATGCTCGACGACGACGAGCGTGTTGCCCTTGTCGCCGAGCTTGCGCAGCGCGTCCAGCAGGATCTGGTTGTCGCGCGGATGCAGGCCGATCGTCGGCTCGTCGAGCACGTAGCACACGCCCTGCAGGTTGCTGCCGAGCTGCGCCGCGAGCCGAATGCGCTGCGCTTCGCCGCCCGACAGGCTCGGCGCCGCGCGATCGAGGCTCAGGTAGCCGAGCCCGACTTCCTCGAGAAACGCGAGGCGGCTGCCGATCTCGCTGACGATGTCGCGCGCGATCTGCGCGTCGCGGCCGGTCAGTTCCAGCGCGTCGATCCAGCGGCGCGTATCGGACACCGTCCACTGCGCGACCTCGACGATCGGATGCGCGTCGAACGTGACCGCGCGCGCGGACGGGTTCAGGCGCGTACCGCTGCAATCCGGGCACGGCTCGTTGCCGACGCCTTCCGGTTCCTGTTCGTCCGACGGCAAGGTTTGCTCGCGGCCGCGGTCGTCCCCGGCGAGCACCGTGTCGTCGTATGCCGCGCGCTGTTCGCGCGTGAGCGTGACGCCCGTGCCGACGCAGGTCGTGCACCAGCCGTGCTTGCTGTTGTACGAGAACATCCGCGGATCGAGTTCCGGGTAGCTCGTGCCGCACACCGGGCACGCGCGCTTGACCGACAGCACCTTGACCTCGCCGACGCGCGCGGTCGAACGATCGTTCTGCATCGCGTGATGCAGCCCGTCGAGCGGCGCGAGCAGGTGCATCACGCCCTTGCCGAGCTCGAGCGTCTCGTCGAGCAGGCGACGCAACTCGGCCTCGTTGTCCGGCGACACGACGATGTCGGCGACCGGCAACTCGATCGTGTGTTCGCGGAAGCGATCGAGCTTCGGCCACGGATCGACCGTGACGAATTCGCCGTCGACGCGCAGATGCGTGCTGCCACGCGCCTTCGCCCACTTCGCGAGGTCGGTATACACGCCCTTGCGGTTGACCACGAGCGGCGCGAGCAGCCCGACGTGCTCGCCGCGATGGTCGCGCAGCAGCTGCGCGGCGATCGATTCGACGGATTGCGACGTGACGGGCGTGCCGTCGTGAATGCAATGCTGCAGGCCGAGCTTCACATACAGCAGCCGCAGGAAGTGCCAGACTTCGGACGTGGTCGCGACCGTGCTCTTGCGGCCGCCGCGCGACAGCCGCTGCTCGATCGCCACCGTCGGCGGAATGCCGTACACCGCATCGACTTCCGGCCGCCCGGCCGGCTGCACGATCGAGCGCGCATACGCGTTCAGCGATTCGAGGTAGCGGCGCTGGCCTTCGTGGAACAGGATGTCGAACGCGAGCGTCGACTTGCCGGAACCCGACACGCCGGTGATCACGTTGAACTTGCCGTGCGGGATGTCGACGTCGAGCGCCTTCAGGTTGTGCTCGCGCGCATTGACGATCCGCACGACGTCCTCGCCCTCGATCGCGCGCCGCTCGCGAGCGGCGTTCAGCACGGCCTGCAGCGGCACGCCTTCGTCGGCCAGCGCCATTTCGCCGTCCATCGCGCGGTCATACTGCAGCAGCGCGACGCCGGTATGCGATTCCGCGCAGGCCTTCACGTCGTCGGGCGTGCCCGCGCACAGCACGAGGCCGCCGCCGTCGCCGCCTTCCGGGCCGAGATCGATCAGCCAGTCGGCCGCGCGGATCACGTCGAGGTTGTGCTCGATCACGATCAGCGAATGGCCGGCCGCGAGCAGCTTGCCGAACGCCTGCATCAGCTTCGCGATGTCGTCGAAGTGCAGCCCGGTGGTGGGCTCGTCGAACATGAACAGCTTCGCGCGCGCGATGCGCGCCTCTTCGCTGGCGACCCGGCGCCCGCCCGCGGCCGCCGCCGATTCGGCGAGGAAGCCGGCCAGCTTCAGCCGCTGCGCCTCGCCGCCCGACAGCGTCGGCACCGGCTGGCCGAGCTTCACGTATTCAAGGCCGACGTCAACGATCGGCTGCAGCACGCGCAGCACCTCGGCGTCGGTCGCGAAGAACGCGGCCGCTTCGCTGACGGTCAGGTCGAGCACGTCGGCGATGTTCAGCGCGCGGCCGTCGCGCTCGATCCGCACTTCGAGAATCTCGGCGCGGTAGCGGCTGCCGTCGCAGTCCGGGCAACGCAGGTAGACGTCGCTCAGGAACTGCATCTCGATGTGCTCGAAGCCCGAGCCGCCGCAGGTCGGGCAACGGCCGTCGCCCGAGTTGAAGCTGAACGTGCCGGCGCCGTAGCCGCGTTGCAGCGCGAGCGGCGCCTTCGCGAACAGCTTGCGGATCTCGTCGAACGCGCCGACATAGCTGGCCGGGTTCGACCGCGTGGTCTTGCCGATCGGCGACTGATCGACGAACACGACGTCGCCGACCTGGTCGGCGCCCGTGAGATTGCGGAACGCGCCCGGCGACTCGGTCGCCTTGCCGTGATGGCGCGCCATCGCCGGATAGAGCACGTCCTGCAGCAGCGTCGACTTGCCGGAACCCGACACGCCCGTCACGCAGACGAGCCGCTGCAGCGGAATCTCGACCGTCACGTCGCGCAGGTTGTGCTCGGTCGCGCCTTCGAGCACGATGCGCGGCGTGTTCGCGTCGACCGGACGGCGCGCCCAGTTCGACGCATGCGCGACGTGCTTGCGGCCGCCGAGATACTCGCCCGTCAGCGTGCGCGCGGAACGGATGTCGCCCGGCGTGCCGTCGTAGACGATCGTGCCGCCGCGCTCGCCGGGGCCCGGGCCCATGTCGATCAGCCGGTCGGCCGCGAGCATCACCGACGGATCGTGCTCGACGACGACCAGCGTATTGCCCGCGTCGCGCAGCCGCTGCATCGCCTCGACGATCCGCGTGAGGTCGCGCGGATGCAGCCCGATGCTCGGTTCGTCGAGCACGAACAGGGTTTTCGTGAGCGACGTGCCGAGCGCCGTGGTCAGGTTGATCCGCTGGACCTCGCCGCCCGACAGCGTGCGGCTCTGCCGGTCGAGCGTCAGGTAGCCGAGCCCCACGTCGCACAGGTATTTGAGGCGCGTGCGCACCTCGGCGAGCAGCAGCTTCAGCGCATCGTCGAGCAGCGCGCTCGGCAGGCTCACGTCATCGAAGAAACGGCGGATGCGGTCGATCGGCAGCAGCATCAGGTCGTGCACCGTCAGGCCCGGCAGCGCCTCGAGCTGCGCGCGCGTCCAGTCGACGCCGCGCGGCATGAAGCGATCGGCCGGCGCGAGCACCGCATCGGCGTTCGCCTTCGAGCCGAGCCGCCACTGCAGCGATTCCGTCTTCAGGCGCGCGCCGCCACAGACCTCGCACGGCGTGTAGCTGCGGTACTTCGACAGCAGCACGCGGATATGCATCTTGTACGCTTTCGATTCGAGGTAGCCGAAGAAGCGTTTCACGCCGTACCACTGGCTCTGCCACTTGCCGTTCCAGTCCGGCGAGCCGTTGATCACCCAGTCGCGCTCGGCGTCCGTCAGGTCGGACCACGGCGTGTCGCGGCGGATGTCCGCCTTCGCCGCGTAGCGCATCAGGTCGTCCTGGCACTCCTTCCAGGCGGGTGTCTGCATCGGCTTGATCGCGCCGCCGCGCAGCGTCTTGCGCGCGTCGGGAATCACGAGACCGAGATCGACACCGATCACGCGGCCGAAGCCGCGGCAGGTTTCGCACGCGCCGTATGCCGAGTTGAACGAGAACATCGCCGCCTGCGGCTCCGCGTAGCGCAGGTCGCTATCGGGATCGTGCAGCCCGGTGGAGAAACGCCACACTTGCGGCTCGGCCAGCGCGTTTTCCGCTTCCGGCGCGAGCACGTAGACGTTCACGCGGCCGCCGCCGCGCTTCAGCGATGCCTCGATCGCCTCGACCACGCGCACCTTGTCGGCCTGCTGCACGCGGAAGCGATCGGCCACCACGTCGAGCAGCTTGCGCGGGCCGGTGGGCGACGCGACTTCGCGCTGCGCCTGCACGCGCGTGTAGCCGCTCGCGGACAGCCACTGCGCGACTTCGTCCTCGGATGCGCTTTCCGGCAGCTCGACCGGGAACGTGACGACGACGCGCGGATCGTCGGCGCGCGTGCGCTCGACGAGTTCCGCGTAGATCGTCTCGGGCGTGTCATGCCGCACCTGCCGCGCGGTCTGACGGTCGAACAGCTCGGCCGCGCGCGCGTACAGCAGCTTCAGGTGATCGTTCAGCTCGGTCATCGTGCCGACGGTCGAGCGCGAACTGCGGACCGGGTTGGTCTGGTCGATCGCGATCGCGGGCGGCACGCCGTCGACGCGCTCGACCTGCGGGCGGTCCATCCGGTCGAGGAACTGCCGCGCGTACGCGCTGAACGTCTCGACGTAGCGCCGCTGCCCTTCCGCGTACAGCGTGTCGAACACGAGGCTCGACTTGCCGGAGCCCGACGGGCCGGTGACGACCGTCATTTCGCCGGTGCGCAGGTCGAGATCGAGGTTCTTGAGGTTGTGCTGACGTGCTCCGCGAATGCGGATCAGATTGCTGGATGACAATTTGCCTGCCCGTCTGTCTGAATGAGTTAGCCGGAATTCACGGTGCCGAAACGCTGCGGCGGATGCCCGCAGGCGCGGCGCACGTGCCGCACGGGTCATGCCCGCGCCGCTCGAGTTCGACGGATACTATACTGTATATTCATACAGTTTTCCATGAACGGCGCGAATGCGGGAATACGCGCCAGATCACTCCGGCTTCGCCTTGGCGGGACTTGCCCTGCGTCCACGCCCCGGCGGCTTCGCCGGCACGGTTCGCCCGTATTCGTTCCACCACGCCGTCAACGCCTCCATCGTCGGCCCGAGGCCACGCGCCTTCGCGGTGATTGCGTATTCGACGCGCGGTGGCACTTCCGCGAACACCGTGCGGGTAATCAAGCCGTCCGCTTCCAGCTCGCGCAACTGCGCCGTCAGCATGTGCTGCGTGATGCCGGGAATCGCTTTTCGTAGTTCTCCGAATCGATAGACGCGCCGATTGAGCAGCCACATGATCTCCAGTTTCCACTTGCCGGAAAGCAGCGCGAATGCGCGCCGCATTTCGTCGTGCATGTTCACTTCGTCGGCGTCTTTAGTCATCTTTTCCATACCAGCAGACAGAAAATCATCCTACTTGCGGGAGTTCATCTTAGACGACATTCTTGTGCCAAGTCGATAGCGACGAAACTCAGGAACCCGCAACAAATGGCTGAAAATTTCGCATACTGGATCAGCACCGCATTGCTGTCGCTGCTCTATCTCACGTCCGCGACGCTCTACATCGTCAAGCGGGATCGGGTCCGCAAGATCCTCGTCGGATTCGGTTATCCCGCGTATCTCGTGCCGCTCCTGACCGTCGCGAAGATCGGCGCCGTAGCGGCCATCCTGACACGTGTCGGCGTACCGCTCAGCGATCTCGCGTACGCGGGCATCTTCTATCACCTGCTGCTTTCCGGACTGGCGCACATCGGTGTTCGCAAGCCACAAGGCGCACTGCCGGCAGCGGTCGCCCTCGTCTGTCTCGTCGTTTCATTCACCACGCAGAACGCAGCGCGCGACATCCCGTCGCCGTACGGCATCGCCGCGACGATGCGTCACGCGACCGTCAGCTAAAGGAGAACATCATGGCCCGACTCAGCGGGAAAATCGCCATCGTAACGGGCGCCGGCCGGGGAATCGGACGCGCCACCGCGAAACGGTTCGCCGCCGAAGGCGCAACCGTAGCGGTCGTTTCGCTCACGCCGGCCAACGTCGATGCGGTCGTCGCCGACATCGAGGCCGCCGGCGGCCATGCACTCGGCGTCCCTTGCGATCTCGGCAGCGCCGACCAGATCAACGCGGCCGTCGACAAGGTCGCCACGACGTGTGGCGGCATCGACATACTCGTGAACAATGCGTTCGATCCGTCCGCGCCGTTCTCGTCGATCACCGAGTTGTCGGTGGACAAACTGCAACGCAATTTCGATCTCGGACCCATCGCGTACTTGAGGATGATGCAGGCGGCCTATCCGCACCTGAAAGCGAGCGGCGAAGGCCGAGTGATCAACTTCGGCTCGATGGCCGGCGTCATGGGCCTCGCGGGTTACGGTCCGTACAACATGGCGAAAGAGGCGGTGCGCGCACTGACGAGAACCGCCGCACGCGAATGGGCCGCTGACCGGATCACGGTCAATAACGTGTTGCCGTTGGCGCAGACGTGGGACGAGAACGCCAACGTGCCGCCACCGACCAACCCCCTGGGTCGTTTCGGCACACCCGACGACGACATCGCACCGGTCGTCCTGTTCCTCGCCAGCAAGGACGCACAGTTCCTGACGGGTTACAGCCTCACGCCGGACGGCGGCTCGATCATCGACAGCGCACGCTAAGCGACGCTCGGCGGGCGCGTGTCGCCACGGTGTACGACCCGCGCGTTCGAGGTCGTATGCCGCACACGCATCATGCGATGCCGACACGGCATCGCGTGCGCCGCGTCGTCGCTTATGATCGGCGTCCGCGAATCCTGTCGCGATACATCACGCCAGACGCTTCCCCGTCGACACATCCGCTCGACACCCGATCAGCCCTACCCGTCACGACTCACATTCCCATGCAGGTTATTCGGCATACGACACGACAATTTCATCCACTCCGCCGCTTACCCCTCTTGCTGACTGTCATGACCACCTGTTTGACAGCAGTGGCCGAAGCCGCGCCCGCACCCGCACCGCCGAACATTCAAGCCGTGTCATGGCTCGTCGTCGACGGTGCGTCCGAACAGATTCTGGCCGAGCACAACGCGGACGCGGAGCGTCAACCCGCGTCGCTCACCAAGCTCATGACCGCGTACATCGCTCTTCGTGCGCTGCGCGACGGAACCCTGGGCTGGGACGAAAAGGTTATGGTCCGCACGTCCGATGTGGCGGAAGTCGGCAGTGACGAAGCCCGGATGTATCTCGTCCCCGGACAGCGCGTCACGATCAAGAGCCTGGTCCAGGGCCTGATCGTCGCGTCGGCGAACGACGCGGCGCTGGTGCTGGCCGAGCGGGTCGGCGGCTCGCTGTCCGGCTTCGAGCAATTGATGAACGACACGGCGCGGCAGATTGGCATGCAGCACACGCGTTTCACCACACCGTCGGGCATCACGACGCCAGGCAACCATTCGACCGCTCGCGATCTGGCCACGCTGGCACTCCGTCTCACGCGGGACTTCCCGGAATACTACGGGTACTCGTCCAAACAGCACTTTTCCTACGGAAAATTCGAGAAGCGCAACAAGAACTGGCTGCTTGGCATGGATCCGTCCGTGGACGGCCTGAAGACGGGACACACCGCGGCCGCCGGCTATTGCATCGTCGCGACCGCGAGCCGACCGCAGGAAGCCCCCGCGATCAAGCGACGCGTGTTCGCGGTGGTCCTGGGCGCGCCCACTGCCGCAGCAAGAATATCGGGTGCGGCCCGGTTGCTGAACTACGCATTTTCCTCGTACAGGGATGACGCAGCGGCGCCCTCGTCGGGACGCCATTTCGTCACGCGCCCGGCCGCGCCGGGCGCCGGCGATGCGGGCAGAACCTGATGCGATGCCGAGGCGCCTGAACCGCGCCTCGAACCCGATGGGCGTCAACCTGATCATCGACGCCCGCCCCAAACAGAAACCGGCTCAACCGCCGCCCGCCATCGCATAGCCAATGCACGTGCGGGCGAGCACATCGGTCGGATCGACGAGCGTCGCCCGCCCCCCATTCCGCGCGACATATTCACCGCCCGGCAGCAGGATCGGCAGTTCGGTACAGCCGAGCACGATCACGCTCACGCCCTCGGCAATCAGCGCGTCGATCGCGGCGCCGATATCTTCCTCGCACTGTCCGGTCGTGAAGCCTGCCTTGACGCCCTGCTTCCCGTAGATCGCTTCCATCACGCGCGCCTGCAACGCCGGCCCCGGCGCCACTTGCCGGAGCCCTTGCGATTCCAGCGCCTTCTTGTAGACCCCGCTTTCGATCGTGCCGGACGTCGCCAGTACGCCGACGTCCCGCAGCGCCGGATAGGTGTCGCGCAGATGGGCGACCGTGACGGTCAGCATGTTGACGATCGGAACGCCGAGGTACGGCTGGATCCGCTCGACGAACGCATGCGCGGTGTTGCATGGAATCGCGATGACGTCGGCATCGCCGTCCTCGAGCTTCTTGCAGGTCGCGTACAACGAGACCGTCGGGTCCGCGCCCGTGCCCACCAGGTTCTCGGTGCGATCGGGAATCTGCGGATTCTGCTCGACCAGCAGCTTGATATGGTCCTGGTCGCGCGACGCCGGCGTGTTGCGCACGATCTTGTCCAGGAAATCGACCGTCGCGGCCGGCCCGACGCCGCCGACCACGCCGATCTTGAACGTCGCCGCGCGCGAACCCGGCTGCCCGGTCATCGCGTACTGCGCATACGCCAGGTTCGCATCCACGAGCGGCACGCGCTGCGGGCCGATTTCGTCCGCGACCAGCGCGATCTCGGTCAGCGCGGGGACGATGACCTGCACGCCCTGGTCGGCCAGGTCCTCGCACGCACGGCGCAACAACTCGATCGGCCGGCCGCGAAGATTGCCACGCTTGATGCCGTCGGTGCCGTAGATGGCTTCGGTCACGAGGTCGATCCCGTCGTGCGGCCGCGGATAGACGACTTCGAATTGCGGCGACGCGAAATACGCATCGAAGAGTCGCTTGTCCCGCACGTAGTCGGACGCCAGCACACCGATGCGCGTCGCATCGGGATACTTGCGCCGCACGTGACTGCGAACGGCTTCGACGATATCGACGATCGGCAGGCTCGTATTCGCCTTCAACTCGTCGATGAACGTATGGCTCAGGAAACACGGCAGCACGACGGTCGTCACGCCGCGCTTCTCGAACGCCCGGATCATGTCGAACACGTACAGCTTGCGTTCGATGGTCGCCGCGCTGCCCGACCCCGAGCCCTTGAAGGGGTATTGCTCGAAGATCATCTCGACGTGGTCCTCGTCGGACGCCGCAGGCGTCGCCTTCACCATCTTGAAGAACACGTCGGCACTGCCGAGCGGCCCGAGGCCGCCGACCACGCCGAATTTCCGCCGGGCATTCACGCTATCCGAGCGCATCATGCGTTCAGCTCCGGCTGATCGAATACGGCACTCTGCGACTTCGCGGCGCGCCGGCTCTCCCACTTCGCGATCACCGCGGTCGCCACGCTGTTGCCGATCACGTTCGTCATCGTGCGGCCCATGTCGAGGATCTGGTCGATCGCCAGGACCATCGCGACACCGGCCACCGGCAGGTGGAACATCGGCGCGACCGCCGCGACCACGACCACCGAGCCGCGCGGCACGCTCGCCATGCCCTTGCTGCTCAACATCAGCACCAGCAGCATGAACACCTGCTCCGACAGCGGCATGTGCACGCCGAACGCCTGCGCGATGAAGATGGCCGCGAACGCCTGATACATCATCGAGCCGTCGAGGTTGAACGCGTAGCCCAGCGGCAGCGTGAAGCCCACCACCTTCTTGTCGACGCCGAACTGCTCGAGCTGCTCGGTCAGGCGCGGGTAAGCGGCCTCGCTGCTCGCGGTCGAGAATGCAATCAGCGCGGGTTCGCGCACGGCCTTCAGCAGGCTCCCGACGCGCCGCCCGAGAAACACGTAGCCGACGCCGATCAGAATCGCCCAGAGGACGAGCAAGCCGAGATAGAACGCGCCGATCAGCTTTCCATACGTGTAGATCACGTCGAGCCCGCGCAGCGTGACCGACGCAGCGATCGCGCCGAATACGCCGAGCGGCGCCGCGCGCATCACGTAGTTCGTCAGGCGCAGCATCACCGGCACCATCCCGTCGATCGACTGGATGACGACGCCGACCCGCTTGTCGTGCTTCAGCGCACTCAGCCCGACGCCGAGAAAAACCGAGAACACCAGGATCTGCAGGATGTCGTTGCGCGCCATCGCGTCGAGCAGGCTGGTCGGGAACGCATGCGTGATCACGTCCCGGGCGTTCAGCGCGGCGGTATTCAGTCCGGTGGTGACCTCGCCGGCGCTCTCCGTGAGGTTCAAACCGGCGCCCGGCTGCAGCGCGTTGGCCATGACGAGGCCGAGGCTCAACGAAATCAGCGACGCACAGATGAACCACCCGATCGAACGCAGGCCGATACGGCTGACGTCCTCGCCGCTGTCCATGCCGGCGAGGCCGGACACGAGCGTCACGAATACCAGCGGCGCGATGATCATCTTGATCAGCCGCAGGAAGATGTCGGTGACGATCGAGAAATAGCCGGCGATCGTCTTGAGCGTGGCCGGGTCCGTGATGCTGGTGTGGCACGCATAGCCGGCGACGACACCGAGGATCATGCCGACTGCAATGCTTAAGGTAAGGCGATTTTTCATGTTCATTCGTCCTTGGGTGGCACCCGGCCGCCGGAAGACGGCGAGTTGCGAAGCAGGCCGCGCGACGCCGGTCATGCGTCGCAATTGCCGTTGAAACGAATGGTAGGGACGGTCAAAAAAGCCGTGATGCCGGTGCAACATGGCGGTATGCGAATCCCGCATAAGGCGGGAAAACCCTGACTCAGCCGAGCCGGGCAGGCTCCGCGCGCAGATGCTGCCAGAGCGTGTCGAGGAATTCGCTGCGATTGGACCCGTCGCGATACACACGCAGCTCGACTTCCAGGTTCCACGCCGCCGGCCCGGCCGGCACGAGTTCGCCGGCCGCCAGTTCCGCCGCGATCGCGCTCCGGGGCAGCCACGCGACGCCCTCGCCTTCCATCACGAGCTTCTTCAGCACTTCGGCCATGTCGGACTCGTAGTGCAGCCGCAAGGCCGGCGCATCCGGTGCGCGGCCGAGCAGCAGCGCGAGACATCGTCCGAAGTAGCTGGTTTCCGTATAGGAAATCAGCGGCAGCGGATGCTGCTTCGTTCCGGGAAGGCGGAACGCGGGAGCCGATCGCTGGTTCGGCCGGCACGCCGGCATCAACGTGTCGAGACCCACGGTCAGGTGCTCGTACTTCGCCGGATCGAGATGGAGCGGAAGCTCGGGATGGTGATACGCAAACATCAGCTCGCAGTTGCCGTTGACGAGCATCAGGATCGAGTCGTGGACGTTCGTCGGAATGACGCGCGCCCGCACTTCGCCGAAATGCGGGGCGAGCGCCTTGAGCCAGGCCGGCAGGAAACTCAGCGCGATCGTGTGGCCCGCGGCGATCTGCAGGCTCTTGCCTGCGATCCGCTGCTCGGTGCGGATGATGGCGCGGGTGTCGTACAGGCGGCTGAGCACGTCCTCGGCCGTCTCGCGGAACAGGCGCCCCGCCGGCGTCAGCACCGGCGGAAAGCTGCTGCGGTCGATCAGTTCGGCACCGATCCACTGCTCGAGCGACTGGATGCGGCGGCTGAAGCCCGACTGCGTGACGTTGCGAAATTCAGCCGCGCGGGAAAAGCTTTGGTATTGCGCGAGCGCGAGGAAATCCTCGATCCATTTGATTTCCATGTTGGCCTTGGCGGGTCGCGGGTGGATCGGCCTGCGCGCCGCCAAAGTCAGGGGCAGGCGCCGGCCAACGGACGCCCCCATTGTATGCGTGCAGTCCGGCGCATTGCGGCTGCGTTCGCGCCGGCGCGCGCCGGCCGAAGCGCCTCACGACTGCAGGTTCAACCTTCCTCGCGTTCGATCAGGAAACGCTCGCGGCGCTTCCCTTTGATCCATGCGGGCTCGCGGCCCCGTCCGCTCCACGTCGCCCCGGTGTTCGGATCCCGATACTTCGGCGCGACCGTAACCGTTCTTCTCATCGCTTTTCCCGCGCTGCCTTGACGACCGAATATCTGCCTCGGCGTCAACTCGTATTCGGCAACTCGAGCGCGGACCTCCTGCAGCACGGTTTCGAGTTCGGCCAGTCGCGCTTCCTCGGCACGTCTCATCAGTTCATCGGCTTGCGCCTTCAATTCGCGATACCCCGACATGCTTTTCCTCCAAATTGTTCCGGCGCCATGAAAAGCCGAACGGGACGCTCGCCCCAAACGGCCTGTTACGTGATCAACGAGCGGTGTTGTCGCTTGTGGCATGGGTGCGTCCGCTCGGTGCCGCGAGGGCCGGGACCCGCGCGTCTCGAGTGTGACGACCGTGCGCGCCGCTCAGAACGGCAGTTCGACGTCCGGCTTCGCGGCCGTCAGCACGCGGCGGAAATCCGCCTGGATGCGCTCGAGCCCTTCCTGCGTCTCGGATTCGAACCGCATCACGACGACCGGCGTCGTGTTCGACGAACGCGCGAGGCCGAAGCCGTCCGGGTACTCGACGCG
>NZ_QTPO01000068.1 GCF_003853645.1 Burkholderia sp. Bp9143
CACCACCGGAAGAACCACCACCAGAAGAACCACCACCGGAAGAACCACCACCGGAAGAACCACCACCGGAAGAACCACCGCCGGAAGAACCACCGCCGGAAGAACCACCGCCGGAAGAGCTGCCACCGGAAGAACCGCCACCGGAGGACCCACCATCCGAACCCCCGCTGCCCGCTGCATTGCCGCTGCGGCCTGTGCCACCCGAGCCGCTCGTACCGCCTGCTGTACCGCCGACCCCTGCGGGCCCGACGGCGCCGTTGCCGTTGTTTCCGCCGCTGCCCTGGCCGCCGCCGCCGGTGGTCCCGCCGGCACCGTTGCCAGCGTTGCCACCGATACCGCCGCCGGCGTATACGCGCACTGCGCAAGCGGCCGGGTTGGCCGCACATGACGATGCATTCTCGGCCAGCATCATCACTGCGTTCGCGCCGGCGTCTGCATCTGCATTGGCGGCGCTGTCAGGCGCCGCGCTCTGCTCGACCTGGACCGGTGGGGGAGTGGAAGTGCCGTCAGCCGGCAGCGCAGTAACCGGAGCGACGGTGGTCGTGTCCTGCGCGACGGCATACGAGCAGCAGCACGCAATCGCGGCTGCGGCCAGCAGGGTCATGCGACAGCACCGTCCCGCCGCACGGGACAGTTGTTTCGTTGTGCTCATCATTGGTCTCCCGATGTGCGCGATGCCCCGCCACGCGCGTCCATCAACGTGTGATGCAGGGGACCAGCAACGATGCGTTGTCGTTTCGACGGCCGACGAGTGTCCGACCGGCGCCGGCCGCGAACACGAATCGGCACGCGGGCCCGCCGTGCGAATCCCTAGTTGCGAGATTCGTGCCACCGGCCGGCTACGCCCGTGGCGCAAGGCGCGCGCGTACCGTGCGGCAGCGCCCGAAACGCCGTTGTGAGCTTTTTGTTTCTGAGATGAAACGTCTGACTACACCTCGCGCGCCGGTGTGTCGGCAGCGCGCAGCCAGCGATGGCAGAGGATCGACGTGATCCAGGCGACGAGAAACAGCGCGACGATGCCGTAACCGATCGCGCCGAAGCGCTCGCCGATTGCATCGAGCGCATCGCGTACGGGGCCCGTCAGCGAGAGCTTGTCGGTGAGCAGGTCGGCGGCCTCGATCCCGCCGACCGCCAGCGCGACGGCCGCCGACAGCAGCGTGACGTTATAGAGCAGCTTGCGCCGCGGGTCGTCCATCGCCCATCCGTACGCATGAATCATCAGCATATTGTCGGTAGAGTCGATCAGCGTCATGCCGGCCGCGAACAGTGCGGGAAACAGCATGACCGCATGAACCGGCAGCGCGTGGCTCGCCTGCGTGGCCGCGATCGCGAGCAGCGCGATTTCTGTTGCAGTATCGAAACCGAGGCCGAACAGCACGCCGACCGGATACATGTGCCAGCTTTTCGACACGAACCGGAACAGCGGGCGCAGCAGCCGCGACACGAGGCCGCCCAAGCGGTGCGTGTGCGCGGCGCCGTGAGCAGCATCCGGCGCGTTGCGATAGCGCCGCCACACGTTGCGCAGGATCACCAGGTTCATGCACGCGAGCACGAGCAGGAAGGTGGCGGACACCGCCGTGCCGATCGTGCCGCCGATCTCGCGGAATGCGTCGAAGCGGTCGCGCAGCGCGAACGTACTCAGCGCGATGCCAAGCGTCGCGGCGACCACGATCGTCGAGTGGCCGAGCGAGAAGAACAGGCCGACCGTCACCGGACGCTGGCCGTCCTGCATCAGCTTGCGCGTCGCGACGTCGATCGCGGCGATGTGATCGGCGTCGACCGCATGACGCAGCCCGAGCCCGTATGCGATCGCCGCGGTACCGAGCAGCAGCGGATGGTCGCGCAGCACCGCGAGCGCCCACAGCCAGGCGGCGACGTTCGCCGCGATCAGGCTGGCATAGAGCATCAGCAGGCGGCGCAGGGCAGGGGTGGGCGACATCGGGCGTATCCATCTGACGAATCGAGATGCATTGTGTCATGCGAAAATAAGCCCGACGTGCCGATCGAAAAGGATGTGGGCGGCCCGCGCCGATCCGGCAGGCGGACGAAAAAAAGCCCGTCCGGTTCCGGACGGGCTTCGACATGCCGTGGCAGGGCGCAATGCCCGGCGCTTACTTCACTTTCGCGTTGATCACGGCTTCCGACACGTTCGCCGGCGTTTCCGCGTAGTGCTTGAACTCCATCGTGTAGGTGGCGCGGCCCTGCGTCGCGGAGCGCAGCGACGTCGAATAGCCGAACATCTCGGCAAGCGGCACTTCGGCGCGCACCAGCTTGCCGCCGCCGCCCGCGATGTCCTCCATCCCCTGCACGATGCCGCGCCGGCTCGACAGGTCGCCCATCACGTTGCCCATGAAGTCCTCGGGCGTCTCGACCTCGACGGCCATCATCGGCTCGAGCAGTACCGGCTTCGCCTTGCGCATGGCTTCCTTGAACGCCATCGAGCCGGCCATCCGGAACGCGTTTTCGTTCGAGTCGACGTCGTGGTACGAGCCGAACGTCAGGTGCACCTTCACGTCGACGACCGGGTAGCCCGCGAGCACGCCGCTCTTCAGCGTTTCGGTGATGCCCTTGTCGACGGCCGGGATGAATTCGCGCGGAATCACGCCGCCCTTGATCTCGTCGAGGAACTCGTAGCCCTTGCCGGGGTTCGGCTCCAGCGTGATCACCGCATGCCCGTACTGGCCGCGCCCGCCCGACTGCTTGACGAACTTGCCTTCGACATCGGACGCCGTCGTGCGCACCGTCTCGCGATACGCGACCTGCGGCTTGCCGACCGTCGCCTCGACGCCGAACTCGCGCTTCATCCGGTCGACCAGGATTTCGAGGTGCAGCTCGCCCATCCCCGAGATGATCGTCTGGCCGGATTCCTCGTCGGTCTGCACGCGGAACGACGGATCTTCCTGCGCGAGGCGGTTCAGCGCGAGGCCCATCTTTTCCTGGTCGGCCTTGGTTTTCGGCTCGACGGCCTGCGAGATCACCGGTTCCGGGAATTCCATCTTCTCGAGGATGATCGGCTTGGTCGGATCGCACAGCGTGTCGCCCGTGGTCGCTTCCTTCAAGCCGACCGCCGCCGCGATGTCGCCCGCGCGCACTTCCTTGATTTCCTTGCGCTCGTTCGCGTGCATCTGCAGGATCCGGCCGAGTCGCTCCTTCTTGTCCTTCGTCGCGTTCAGCACCGTGTCGCCCGATTCGACGACGCCCGAATACACGCGGAAGAAGATCAGCTGGCCGACGAACGGGTCGGTCATGATCTTGAACGCGAGGGACGAGAACGGCTCGTCGTCGCTCGGGTGACGTTCGGCCGGCTTTTCCGGATCGGCGAAGTCGTGGCCGAGGATGGCCGGTACGTCGACCGGCGACGGCAGGTAGTCGATCACCGCGTCGAGCATCGCCTGAACGCCCTTGTTCTTGAACGCGCTGCCGCACAGCATCGGCACGATCTCGTTCGCGATCGTGCGTCGGCGCAGCGCGGCCTTGATCTCGTCCTCGGTCAGCGATTCATGGTCGTGCAGGTACTTCTCGAGCAGTTCCTCGCTGGCTTCCGCGGCGGCCTCGACCATCTTCTCGCGCCATTCGTGCGCGAGCTCGACGAGATTCGCGGGGATATCCTCGTACGTGAACTTCACGCCCTGGCTTTCGTCGTCCCAGACGATCGCCTTCATCTTCACGAGATCGACGACGCCCTGGAAATGATCTTCCGCGCCGATCGGAATCTGGATCGGCACGGCGACGCCCTTCAGGCGCTCGCCGATCTGGCGCTGTACGCGGAAGAAGTCCGCGCCGACGCGGTCCATCTTGTTGACGAACGCGATGCGCGGCACCTTGTACTTGTTCGCCTGGCGCCACACGGTTTCGGACTGCGGCTGCACGCCGCCGACCGAGTCGTAGACCATGCACGCGCCGTCGAGCACACGCATCGAGCGCTCGACCTCGATCGTGAAGTCGACGTGCCCGGGGGTGTCGATGATGTTGATCCGGTGTTCCGGATAGTTGCCGGCCATGCCCTTCCAGAAGGCCGTGGTCGCAGCCGACGTGATCGTGATGCCGCGTTCCTGCTCCTGCTCCATCCAGTCCATCGTGGCCGCGCCGTCGTGCACTTCACCGATCTTGTGGCTCACGCCGGTGTAAAACAGGATGCGCTCGGTCGTCGTGGTCTTGCCGGCATCGATGTGAGCGCTGATCCCGATGTTGCGATAGCGCTCGATGGGGGTTTTGCGGGGCACGTGAACCTCCTGGTGGTTCGGATCGTAAGCGGACCGGCTGCACCGGCCCGGGCTAAAACAAGCGAGATTTAAAGCATAGCGCTTGTCCGTGGCTTTTGCAGATGCGGGCAGCGATTGCCGAATCAAGGCGGGTGCAGCCGCCGGCGGGCAAAAAAAAACCGGCGCGCATCGGGCGGCCGGCTTCGGTCGACGCGCGGCGGCGCCGCGGAATGCGTCGTTACTGGGGCTTGGGCAGCCCGTCGAGCTTCATGCCCGGCTTGATGCCCTTCGCCGCGAACCAGCCCTTGCTCATTTCGAGCGCATAGACGCCGTTGTTGCGCGGGCAGTGGTTGTCGGTCGTCTCGGCCTTCATCTCGTCGATGTCCGTGATCGTGCCGTCCGCGCGAATGAACGCGATCGACAGCGGGATCAGCGTGTTCTTCATCCAGAAGCAGTGCACGGCGTTCTCGTTGAACACGAACAGCATGCCTTCGTTCGGCGCGAGCTGCGACCGGTACATCAACCCTTGTTCGCGGTCGGCGTCGTTCGCGGCGACGGCCGCGTCGATCACGTACATGCCGGCGCGCAGCTTCACGTGCGGGAACTCGCTCGGCTGCTTGGCGCCGGGCGGCATCTGCGCGTGGGCGGTCTGCATGCCGAGTGCGAGGACGGCGAGCGCGGCGGGAAACACGGCGGCGCGCGCAAGGCGGCCGAGCGACGAGCGCAGGGAGAATCGCACAGCAGGGCTCCTATCGGGAAAACAAGAACCGCATGGTACGCGAAGCACGCAGGCGGGCACAAAAAAGAAAAAGGCAGATCGCCTCGCGGTGATCTGCCTTTCAACGCCGTAAGAACGGCAAGACTGCGTGTTCTTGACTGCGTTATTACAACCAGCTTGCTTAGTTCGAAGCAGCTGCCGGGGCTTCGGCTTCGCTAGCAGCCTTCTTCGCTGCGTGGTGCTTCTTCGCAGCGTGGTGCTTCTTAGCGTGGGCCTTCTTTGCCGGTGCCGAAGCAGCTGCCGGAGCAGCAGCCGAAGCAGCTTCCGGAGCCGAAGCTTGTGCGAAAGCAGCCGTTGCGAAGAGACCAGCGACCAGAGCGGCGATCAGTTTGTTCATGTTGTGTTCCTCAGCTTTAGTTAATTAACCAAATGACCCGGCATAGGAGTCATGACGTCTAACGGTGCCATCCACCTTTCGGTTGACAGACGCTTCGAGAAATTTCTCATTGCGCTGCGGGCGCCGAATCGTATTCGAAGAAAACGTCGCTTTCGTGACGCAAACACGGAAATACCGGTTCGGCTGCCAATGCCGGATAGCTCAGGGTGGCATCTGCGTGGTTTAACGCGCGATCTTCGCAGGCGGTTGACGAAAAAGATGACGAAAAATTCGCGCGTCCCGAATTCGTCATTCGGCGCGTGCGAAACCGTCCCACGGCGCGCGCGGCGGCAGCGCGATTGTTTCACCCGGTGCAATGCCGAGTGCGAATATGTCAAGCGCGCCAATGCCGACGCGCACGAGACGCAACGTCGGGAAGCCGATCGCGGCCGTCATCCGGCGTACCTGTCGATTCTTGCCTTCGGTGATTGCGAGTTCGATCCACGTGGTCGGGATCGCGGCGCGGTAGCGGATCGGCGGGTTGCGCGGCCACAGCGTGTCGGGCGGTTCGATGAATTCGGCGCGGCACGGGCGCGTCACGTAGTCGCCGAGATCGACGCCGCGCGCGAGCACCTTCAGGTCGGCCGGGCCCGGCGCGCCGTCGACCTGCGCCCAGTAGCGCTTGACAAGCTTGTGGCGCGGCTCGGCGATGCGCGCCTGCAGCGCGCCGTCGTCGGTGAGCAGCAGCAGGCCCTCGCTGTCCGCGTCGAGCCGGCCGGCCGGGTAGACGCCGGGCGTTGTTACCCAGTCGCCGAGCGACGGCCGCGTCTCGTGCGCGGAAAACTGGCAAATCGTGCCGAACGGCTTGTTGAGGGCGATCAGGGTCATGGCGGGGCGCCCGCCCGGCGTGCCGCGGGGAAGCGGGGCGGGCGGTCTATGGCAAATGGCGGAATCTTAATGCATAATACGGAACGGCAAGTCATCTGTCTTATATAAGACATAAGGGACGACTTGATACGCAACGTCGCGCTTCGTGCCGCCGGCCCCGGTTGGGGCGCTAGAATAGCGGCTCGCTGTTGCCGTCACGAAGGTGGCAAGGCCACCTCGCCGCGCGCAGTTTCGACCAGCATCACCTGCTCAGCCACGTCACTGGAGTCGATCATGCCGTATCAGCACATCAAGGTTCCGGAGGGCGGTGACAAGATCACCGTCAACAAGGACTTCTCGCTCAACGTTTCCGATCAGCCGATCATTCCCTATATCGAAGGCGACGGTACGGGCTTCGATATCACGCCGGTCATGATCAAGGTCGTCGACGCGGCGGTCGCGCATGCCTACAAGGGCAAGCGCAAGATCCACTGGATGGAGATCTTCGCGGGCGAGAAGGCGACGAAGGTGTACGGTCCGGACGTGTGGCTGCCGGACGAAACGCTGCAGGTGCTGAAGGAATACGTGGTGTCGATCAAGGGGCCGCTCACGACCCCGGTCGGCGGCGGCATCCGTTCGCTGAACGTCGCGCTGCGCCAGGAACTCGACCTCTACGTGTGCCTGCGTCCGGTCCAGTATTTCAAGGGCGTGCCGTCGCCGGTGCGCGAGCCGCAAAAGATCGACATGGTGATCTTCCGCGAGAACTCGGAAGACATCTACGCGGGCATCGAATGGGCCGCGGGCTCCGAGCAGGCAAAGAAGGTCATCAAGTTCCTGCAGGAAGAGATGGGCGTGAAGAAGATCCGCTTCCCCGAAACCTCGGGGATCGGCGTCAAGCCCGTGTCGACCGAAGGCACCGAGCGTCTCGTGCGCAAGGCGATCCAGTACGCGATCGACAACGATCGCAAGTCGGTCACGCTGGTGCACAAGGGCAACATCATGAAGTTCACGGAAGGCCTGTTCCGTGACGCCGGCTATGCGCTCGCACAGAAGGAATTCGGCGGCGAGCTGATCGACGGTGGTCCGTGGATGCGTGTGAAGAACCCGAAGACGGGCAACGAGATCGTCATCAAGGATTCGATCGCCGACGCGTTCCTGCAGCAGATCCTGCTGCGTCCGGCCGAGTACGACGTGATCGCGACGCTGAACCTGAACGGCGACTACATCTCCGACGCGCTGGCCGCGCAGGTCGGTGGCATCGGGATCGCGCCGGGCGCGAACCTGTCGGATTCGGTCGCGATGTTCGAGGCGACCCACGGCACCGCGCCGAAGTATGCGGGCAAGGATTACGTGAACCCCGGTTCCGAGATCCTGTCGGCGGAAATGATGCTGCGCCACCTCGGCTGGATGGAAGCGGCCGACACGATCATCGCCGCGATGGAAAAGTCGATCCTGCAGAAGCGCGTCACGTATGACTTCGCGCGCCTGATGGAAGGCGCGACGCAGGTGTCGTGCTCCGGCTTCGGCGAAGTGCTGATCGAGAACATGTAAGTCCCCTTCCGGGGTAGGCCGGCGGACAGCCGGCCGCCCCGGCGCCTACTGCCGGCGCTGGGGCGTTTCATGAACGGCAGATTTGTTGGCAGGCGGTCCGGCATGCGGGCCGCGGCGCCGCGACGCGGCCCGGGTGCCCTGCAAGGTAGAACATGACGGCCCTCGCAACACCACCGCCCGGCTAGCCGGCACGCCCCTTTCGCGATCGACCCGGTCGCTCCCCGCCGGTTACCGCCGGCGCTCCTCAGTCCCAAATTTTCACGTAGCAACGCATCGACCATGTCCACTTCGCCCAAGATCATCTATACCCTCACCGACGAAGCGCCCGCGCTCGCGACCTATTCGCTGCTGCCGATCGTCAAGGCCTTCACGCGCTCGTCGGGCGTCGCCGTCGAAACGCGCGACATCTCGCTCGCCGGCCGCATCATCGCGGCATTCGCCGACGTCCTGCCGCCGGAGCAGAAGGGTTCCGACGATCTGGCCGAACTGGGCCAGCTCACGCTGAAGCCGGAAGCGAACATCATCAAGCTGCCGAACATCAGCGCATCGGTGCCGCAGCTCAAGGCAGCGATCGCCGAACTGCAGGCGCAGGGCTACAAGCTGCCGGCGTATCCGGAAGAGCCGTCGACCGATGAAGAAAAGGCCGTCAAGGCCCGCTACGACAAGATCAAGGGCAGCGCGGTGAACCCGGTGCTGCGCGAAGGCAACTCCGACCGTCGCGCGCCGCTGTCGGTCAAGAACTACGCACGCAAGCACCCGCACAAGATGGGCGCATGGAAGGGCACGTCGAAGGCGCACGTCGCGCACATGACCGAAGGCGACTTCTACGGCAGCGAGAAGTCGGCGCTGATCGCCGATGCCGGCAGCGTGAAGATCGAACTCACGACGGCCGACGGCGTGAAGAAGGTGCTGAAGGAAAAGACGGCCGTGAAGGCCGGTGAAGTCATCGACGCCTCGGTGATGAGCCGCAACGCGCTGCGCAGCTTCATCGAAGCGCAGATCGCCGACGCGAAGGCGCAGGACGTGCTGTTCTCGGTGCACCTGAAGGCGACCATGATGAAGGTCTCTGACCCGATCCTGTTCGGTCACTTCGTGTCCGTGTTCTACCGCGACGCGCTCGCGAAGCACGCGGACGTGCTGGCGCAGGCCGGCTTCAACCCCAACAACGGGATCGGCGACCTGTACGCGCGCCTGAAGGACCTGCCAGCCGACACGCGCGAAGCGATCGAAGCCGACGTCAAGGCTGAATACGCAGCGCGTCCGCGCCTCGCGATGGTCAACTCGGACAAGGGCATCACGAACCTGCACGTGCCGAGCGACGTGATCGTCGACGCATCGATGCCGGCGATGATCCGCGATTCGGGCGGCATGTGGGGCCCGGACGGCGAACTGTATGACGCGAAGGCCGTGATTCCGGACCGCTGCTACGCGGGTGTCTACCAGGCCGTGATCGAGGACTGCAAGGCGCACGGCGCATTCGACCCGGTCACGATGGGCAGCGTGCCGAACGTCGGCCTGATGGCGCAGGCGGCCGAGGAATACGGTTCGCACGACAAGACGTTCCTGATCCCGGCCGACGGCGTCGTGCGCGTCACCGACGAAGCCGGCAACGTGCTGCTCGAGCACGCGGTCGAGTCGGGCGACATCTGGCGCATGTGCCAGACGAAGGACGCGCCGGTGCAGGACTGGGTCAAGCTCGCGGTGAACCGCGCCCGCGCGACCGGCGCGCCGGCCGTGTTCTGGCTCGACCCGGCACGTGCGCACGACGCGCAGATCATCGTGAAGGTCGAACGCTACCTGAAGGATCACGACACGAACGGCCTCGACATCCGCGTCATGACGCCGGTCGACGCGACGCGTTTCTCGCTCGAGCGCATCCGCGCGGGCAAGGACACGATCTCGGTCACGGGCAACGTGCTGCGCGACTACCTGACCGACCTGTTCCCGATCATGGAACTCGGCACCAGCGCGAAGATGCTGTCGATCGTGCCGCTGATGGCCGGCGGCGGGATGTTCGAAACGGGCGCGGGCGGCTCGGCGCCGAAGCACGTGCAGCAGTTCGTCGAGGAAGGCTTCCTGCGCTGGGATTCGCTCGGCGAATTCCTCGCGCTGGCCGCGTCGCTTGAACACCTCGGCAACGCTTACCAGAACCCGAAGGCGCTCGTGCTCGCGAAGACGCTCGACCAGGCGACCGGCAAGTTCCTGGACGAGAACAAGTCGCCGGCGCGCAAGGTCGGCGGCCTCGACAACCGCGGCAGCCACTTCTACCTGTGCCTGTACTGGGCGCAGGCGCTGGCCGAGCAGACCGAGGACGCCGCGCTGAAGGCGCAGTTCGAAGGCGTCGCGAAGTCGCTGTCCGACAGCGAAGCGCGCATCCTGGAAGAACTGTCGGCCGCGCAGGGCAAGGCGCAGGCGATCGGCGGCTACTACCGTCCGAACGTCGAGCTGACGAGCCAGGCGATGCGCCCGAGCGCAACGCTGAACGGCATCGTCGACGCAGTCGCCTGACGCCGGCCGCGCCACCGCGCGCGCCACGGCAGCGGCGGCAGCCGATGCGGCGGGCCTGACGGCTCGCCGTCCCGCCGAAAATGAAAACGCCCCGGTCGCCCGGGGCGTTTTTCGTTGCAGGCGTGTCATTCAGACGTGAACGATTTCCCATTCGGAGATTTCGTGCGGCACTTCGAGCGTGGCCGTATCCAGTTCGGACAGTTGCTCGCAGTCGCCGCGGGAGATGTGGTCGGCCGCCACTTCCGGGCACGAGAACGCGCCGAGCAGAGCGTTGCCGAACGTCGCTTCCCAGCCGCCGTTACCCGGCAGGATGTAGAACGACCCGAGCGCTGAACCAAAGCGAAATCCCTTCATTTCCGTTCTCCCTTTTTGATCACAAGCGATTCTGTTGTGCCGCCCGCCGGCGCGTCCGGCTGTGGCCCGACTGGCTGCTTGCGCCGGGTTCCGTATCGAACGTCGTGGCGAAGCGTCAGTGCATGGAACAAAGTCTACGTCCGTGACCGCGTCCGATGGTGCGCGTAGAACGCTTTCTCGAAACAAAAAATATCAAATAAAAACAATGCATTGCGTGCGACGTTTTGTATTGCGGAACGTTTTTTGGCATCGCGAAACAGCAAATTTGTGCCGTGCACCACGAATTTTTACAACGCAGAGACTTATTCCGCATCGTGAAAAATTGACGGGTTCACGCGTTGGCGGCGCGCGATGTGCCGATGGCGGGATGAACGGCGAGGGTGAATCGTCTCGACCGGGCGTGGCGATAGCGGGCGGCGAACGCTGCCGGTCGGCCCGATCGGCGTGAATGCAGTGGGGCGTCGCGGCGCCGGGAGACGATCGAAAACGCGTGACGAACGGAACCTGGTCCGTCCGACCGGCCGCGCGCTGCGTCGTATCGACGCTCGCCGGTTGTTGCCGCGTTTCGGCCGGGGGCTACGGTTATGATGACGCGGGCATCAGGTTTTGCGTCGCGCACGCGGGCTTCCCCGTGCCAGCCGGCGCGCGCGTCGCGACGGCCGCGCGACGCAGCACGAATAACGAATAACGAGGAACGATTGATGATACGGAGAACCTTCCTGTCGCACGCCATCGGCGTCGCGGCCGCATCGCTGTTTGCGCGCACCGCCTGGGCGCAGCATGCCGGTCACGCGGGCATGGCCGGCATGGATCAGATGGACGACATGCCCGGCATGTCAGGGATGGCGGACCACGCGCAGCACGCGAAGGCGGCGCCGGCCGCGCTCGCGGCCGCCGATGCGCTGCCGGCCGGCGCGCCGCTCGCGTCGCTGCGCACGCTTGCGAACGAAAGCCGCGAGCCCGGCACGTTCCGCGCGACGCTGGTCGCACAGCCGGTCGCGCGTCCGATGCTGCACGGTGCGCGTCCGACGACGTTCTGGCAGTTCGGCGCGGGCACGCAAGGGCCGGTGGTCGGCCCGCTGATCGACGCGCGCGAGGGCGACACGGTCGAAATCCGCTTCGTGAACAAACTGCCGCAGCCGTCGACGATCCACTGGCACGGCCTGCCGGTGCCGCCCGACCAGGACGGCAACCCGTCCGATCCCGTCGCGCCGGGCGCGGCGCGCGTGTACCGGTTCACGCTGCCAAAGGGGAGCGCCGGTACTTACTGGTATCACCCGCATCCGCACATGATGACCGCCGAGCAGGTGTTCCGCGGGCTGGCGGGCCCGTTCATCGTGCGCGCCGCCGACGATCCGCTCGCCGCTTGGCCCGAGCGCAACCTGTTCGTGTCCGACCTGAAGCTCGCGCGCGACGGCACGATTCCGCCGAACGACATGATGGACTGGATGAACGGCCGCGAAGGCCAGTTCGTGCTGGTCAACGGTGCGCGCCGGCCGCGGATCGACGTCGCGAGCGACGAGCGCTGGCGCGTGTGGAACGCGTGCAGCGCGCGCTACCTGCGCGTCGCGTTCGACGACGGCCGGGCATTCGAGCAGGTCGGCACCGACGGCGGGTTGTTCGAAGCGCCGCGCCGCGTGACGTCGCTGCTGCTCGCGCCGGGTGAGCGCGCGGAACTGCTGGTGCGTGCCGGCGACCGCGCGTCACGCGCGGTGCTGCAGGCGGCCGAATACGACCGCCGCAAGATGGCGATGTCGCACGACGACGGCCACGGCAGCCTGCCGCCCGATCCGGCGCTGCCGCTCGCCGACGTCGCGTTCGCGCCGGCCGCCGCCCGTCCGCTGCAGGCGACGCTGCGCGCGGTGCCCGCGCTCGGCGAACCGGTCGCGCACAAGGAAGTCGCGTTCGGCGAAGAGATGGATATGGACGCGATGATGAACGGCCCGGCGCATGGTCGCCCGGCCGGGATGCGCTTCACGATCAACGGCGCGACCTACGCACCGCACCATGCGACGCTGACGAGCCGCCGGGGCGACGTCGAACGCTGGACGATCCGCAACGCCACCGACATGGATCACCCGTTCCATTTGCACGGCACGCAATTCCAGGTGATCGAGCGCGCATCGGACGGCACGCGCACGAGCGAACCGTTCCGCGCGTGGCGCGACACCGTGAACGTGCGCAGCGGCGAGACCGTGACGATACTCGTCACGCAAGACATGCCCGGCGAGCGCATGTTTCACTGCCATATTCTCGAACACGAGGATCTCGGCATGATGGGCACGCTGAAGGTCGTGTAACGAGTATCGAATATGTTTCACGCGTAAGACGGCATTCGATCTGCGCGTGTAACAAGACAATATGTGTTCAATTATCGGGATTGAACGAAAAGGCCGGCCAATCGAATTAACGAGTGGCCGGCCTGAATAAAAAGAAACCCGGCGCAATGCCGGGTTTCTTCGTCCGATATCCGGTGCCTTACGCGGCCTGGATGTTCGACGCTTGCTTGCCCTTCGGCCCTTGAACGACCTCGAAGCTCACCTTCTGGCCTTCCTTCAGGGTCTTGAAGCCCTGCATGTTGATGGCCGAGAAGTGCGCAAACAGATCTTCACCGCCCTCGTCGGGAGTGATGAAACCGAAGCCCTTCGCGTCGTTGAACCACTTAACGATACCAGTTGCCATTTTCCTACTTCCCCTGTCACACAGTCGCTGCTACTTACCACGAGCACGCTCGAAAAGCTAAACGACCGGAAATTACAGCCGTTCCCCCCTCACAAGCTCACCTTCGGCCTCTTTCATTTCCCCAACCGGCGAGTTGAAAAAAGTGCCAGCTTGATTGTTGGCGCTCTTTATTTGAGTGTCAAGCGGAATTTTTAGGCGGTTAGAGGGCCGTTGTAAAGAACCCATTTTCAGGGTTTCTCCGGCTTTGCTTTGCAGCATGCCGCCGAGCGCGCGGACTTGAAAAGTCGCATAATCGGCTCATATACCAGGCTCGAGTGACACGCGATCGAGTCGTCCCGGCTTGTGGGATACTGGGCGCGGATACGACGTCCGGTGCAGTTTCCCCCTGACGGTTCGTGTTCCGCGCCACGCGTGAAAGCCGGCACCGCAGCCGGCTTTCGTATGGCACGAAGACGATCGCGGGTCGTCGGGAACCAGGGAGGGCGCCGGCCGGTCGGTCGGGTAATGGCAGGATTGCGGGCCTGTCCGAGTTGTTTAGAATGGGTGTATGGCGATTATCCCGGACAAGCAGGACAGCACCGTCCTGGAACGCAAGCAGCAGAAGCTCAAGCCGCCTTCGATGTACAAGGTGGTGCTGCTGAACGACGACTTCACGCCGATGGAGTTCGTCGTGATGGTCGTACAGGAGTATTTCAAGAAGGATCGCGAGACGGCCACGCAGATCATGCTGAAGGTCCATCGCGAAGGGCGAGGGGTTTGTGGGGTCTATACGCGGGACATCGCGTCGACCAAGGTTGAGCAAGTCGTTACCCATGCGCGGCAGGCCGGGCATCCGCTGCAGTGCGTGATGGAGGAAGCATGATTGCCCAGGAATTGGAAGTCAGCCTGCACATGGCGTTCATGGAAGCACGTCAGGCGCGCCATGAGTTCATTACGGTCGAGCATCTGCTGCTGGCCCTGCTGGATAATCCGACGGCAGCCGAGGTGTTGCGCGCGTGTGCGGCCAACATCGAGGACTTGCGTCAGAACCTGCGCAATTTCATCCACGACAACACACCTACCGTCCCGGGCACCGACGATGTCGATACCCAGCCGACGCTCGGTTTTCAGCGCGTGATCCAGCGCGCGATCATGCACGTCCAGTCGACGTCGAACGGCAAGAAGGAAGTGACCGGCGCGAACGTGCTGGTCGCGATCTTCGGCGAGAAGGATTCGCACGCCGTCTATTACCTGCAGCAGCAGGGCGTCACGCGCCTGGACGTCGTGAACTTCATTTCGCACGGCATCGCGAAAACGAACGGCGGCGAAGCCGCGAAGTCGGCCGACGCGAACGCGGAAAGCGAAGACGCGAACGCGCAGAAGGAAACCCCGCTCGCCCAGTTCACGCAGAACCTGAACCAGATGGCGAAGGACGGCCGCATCGATCCGCTGATCGGCCGCGAGCCGGAGGTCGAGCGCGTCGTGCAGGTGCTGTGCCGCCGCCGCAAGAACAATCCGCTGCTCGTCGGTGAGGCCGGCGTCGGCAAGACCGCGATCGCGGAAGGGCTCGCCTATCGCATCACGCGCGGCGAAGTGCCGGATATCCTCGCGAACGCGCAGGTGTATTCGCTCGACATGGGCGCGCTGCTCGCGGGCACCAAGTATCGCGGCGACTTCGAGCAGCGTCTGAAGACGGTGCTGAAGGAGCTGAAGGAGCGTCCGCACGCGATCCTGTTCATCGACGAAATTCATACGCTGATCGGTGCGGGTGCCGCATCGGGCGGCACGCTCGACGCGTCGAACCTGCTGAAGCCGGCGCTGTCGTCGGGCACGCTCAAGTGCATCGGCGCGACCACGTTCACCGAGTATCGCGGCATCTTCGAGAAGGACGCGGCGCTGTCGCGGCGCTTCCAGAAGGTCGACGTGACGGAGCCGACCGTCGAGCAGACGGTCGCGATCCTGCGCGGGCTGAAGTCGCGCTTCGAGGAGCATCACGGCGTCAAGTATTCGTCGGGCGCCCTGTCGGCCGCGGCCGAACTGTCGGCACGCTTCATCACCGACCGTCACCTGCCGGACAAGGCGATCGACGTGATCGACGAAGCGGGCGCCGCGCAGCGCATCCTGCCGAAGTCGAAGCAGAAGAAGACGATCGGCAAGAGCGAGATCGAGGAAATCATCTCGAAGATCGCGCGCGTGCCGGCGCAGAGCGTGTCGCAGGACGATCGCAGCAAGCTGCAGACGCTCGATCGCGACCTGAAGAGCGTCGTGTTCGGCCAGGATCCGGCGATCGACGCGCTCGCCGCATCGATCAAGATGGCGCGCGCGGGCCTGGGCAAGATGGACAAGCCGATCGGCGCGTTCCTGTTCTCCGGCCCGACGGGCGTTGGCAAGACTGAAGTGGCGCGCCAGCTCGCGTTCACGCTCGGTATCGAGCTGATCCGTTTCGACATGTCGGAATACATGGAGCGTCACGCGGTGAGCCGCCTGATCGGCGCGCCGCCGGGCTATGTCGGGTTCGACCAGGGCGGCCTCCTGACCGAAGCCGTCACGAAGAAGCCGCATTGCGTGTTGCTGCTCGACGAAATCGAGAAGGCGCATCCGGACATCTTCAACGTGCTGCTGCAGGTGATGGACCACGGCACGCTGACGGACAACAACGGCCGCAAGGCGGATTTCCGCAACGTCATCATCATCATGACGACGAACGCGGGCGCCGAGTCAATGCAGAAGGCGACGATCGGCTTCACGACGCGCCGCGAGACGGGCGACGAGATGACCGACATCAAGCGCCTGTTCACGCCGGAGTTCCGCAACCGTCTGGATTCGATCATCAGCTTCCGCTCGCTCGATGAGGAAATCATCATGCGCGTGGTCGACAAGTTCCTGATCCAGCTCGAGGAGCAACTGCACGAGAAGAAGGTCGACGCGCTCTTTACCGACGCGTTGCGCAAGCATCTCGCGAAGCACGGCTTCGACCCGCTGATGGGCGCGCGGCCGATGCAGCGGCTGATCCAGGATACGATCCGTCGTGCGCTGGCCGACGAACTGCTGTTCGGCAAGCTGGTCAACGGCGGTCATGTGACGGTCGACGTCGACGAAAACGACAAGGTGCAGCTGTCGTTCGACAAGCTGGCGAATCCGCCGCACAAGCCGAACGAAGAGACGGTCGAAGTCGAGTAAGCGATAATTCGTAGTTCATGCGAACGGCGCGGGAAGTTCTCCGCGCCGTTTCGTTTTATCTGGCGCCGGTGGCGCGATGGTGGTGCAGGGGAGTGGTAAGGCAGTGACAGAACAACAACGATCGTTCGACAACATCGTCGCGCGCGAACAAGGGTTGCGCCATGCGCTGACGTCGGGGCAGATGGCGATGATCGCGATCGGCGGCGCGATCGGGACGGGGCTGTTTCTCGGCAGCGGGTTCGCGATCGGGCTCGCGGGCCCGAGCGTGCTGGTTTCGTACGCGATCGGCGCGCTGATCGCGCTGCTGCTGATGGGCGCGCTCGCGGAAATGACGGTCGCGCATCCGACGGCCGGTTCGTTCGGTGCGTATGCCGAGCATTACGTCGGCCTGCTCGCGGGCTTTCTCGTACGCTATGCGTACTGGTTCGCGGTGGTGTTCGCGATCGGCACCGAGATCAGCGCGATCGCGGTCTTCATGAAGTACTGGTTCCCGGCCGTGCCCGGCTGGTACTGGGTGATCGGCTTCTCCGCGCTGCTGATCGCGGTGAACCTCGCGAGCGTCACGCTGTACGGGTCGGTCGAATATGCGTTTTCGCTGCTGAAGATCGCGGCGATCGTCGTGTTCATCGTGCTCGGCGCGTATCTCGTGTGGTCGGCGCCGGCCCCCTCGGGCATCGGCTTCGCGAACTACATCGCACACGACGGCTTCATGCCGAAAGGGCCGTGGGGCACCTGGGTCGCGGTGATCGTCGCGATCTTCAGCTACATGAGCATCGAGGCGGTCGCGATCGCGGCCGGCGAGGCGCGCGATCCGCAGCACGCGGTCACGCGCGCGTTCCGCTCGACGGTGTTCCGGCTCGTGCTGTTCTACCTGCTGACGCTGTCGCTGATGCTCGCGATCGTGCCCTGGACGCAGGCCGGCACCGACGAAAGCCCGTTCGTGAAGGTGATGGCCGCGACGCACGTTCCGTATGCGGCCGGCGTGATCAACTTCGTGTTGCTGATCGCGGCGCTGTCGGCCATGAACAGCCAGCTCTACGTGACGACGCGGATGATGTTCAGCCTGTCGCGCGCGCGGCTCGCGCCGGCGGTGTTCGGCCGGCTCGGCAACAACGGCGTGCCGCGCGCGGCGCTGTGGATCTCGACGAGCGGCGTCGCGGTCGCGGCCGTGCTGGTCGCGCTGTCGCCCGATACCGCGTTCACCGTGATGATGGCGATCGCGATGTTCGGCGCGCTGTTCACGTGGATGATGATCTTCGTCACGCACCTGCGCTTTCGCGCGCGATACAACGGCCCGGCGCTCGCGTTCCGGATGTGGGGCCACCCGTTCGGCAGCCTGCTCGGTGCCGGGCTCGTCGGCGCGATCCTGCTGACGACTGCGTTCACGCGCGAATTCCGGATGACGATGGTGGTCGGTGTCGTGTTCGTCGTGCTGCTGACGCTCGCGTACGCGCTGCACTACCGGCACCAGCACGCGCGTTGACGCGCGACTGGACGCCGTGCGAGCTGCGCGGCGAGGCGATACGACACCGCTAAGGTTCCGTTAAGCCTGCGGCGATTACATTCGAGCCTGTCTGCAATGTGGGTTGGCCCATGCTGGCTCGCTGCTTTACTGCAAAAGGGGTTCGAATGAACAAGCTTCCTCAAATCACGCTCGCATTCTGGATCATGAAGATCTGCGCGACGACGCTCGGCGAAACCGGCGGCGACCTGCTGTCGATGACGCTGAACGTCGGCTACGCGGTGAGCTCGATCCTGCTGTTCGGTTTCTTTCTCGTGACGCTGGGCGCACAGCTCAGAACGGCACAGTATCGCCCTGCGATCTACTGGGCCGTGATCGTCGCGACGAGCACCGCGGGCACGACGATGTCCGATTTCATGGACCGGACGCTCGGCCTTGGTTACGCGGCCGGCTCGTCGATTCTCGTCGCGATCCTGCTCGCGATCTTCACGGTGTGGCGTCTGAGCGGCGAATCGCTGTCGGTCGACCTGATTCGCACGCGCAAGGTCGAGCTGCTGTACTGGATCGCGATCCTGTTCTCGAACACGCTGGGCACCGCGCTCGGCGATTTCCTCGCGGACAGCTCGGGCCTCGGCTTCGGCGGCGGCGCGCTGCTGATCGGCGGGCTGCTCGCGGCGATCGTGCTCGCGCACTATTTCACGCGCATTTCCGGCGTGCTGCTGTTCTGGGCTGCGTTCGTGCTCACGCGTCCGTTCGGGGCGACGGTCGGCGACCTGCTGACGAAGCCGGTCGACAAGGGCGGACTCGCGCTCGGCACGGTCGGCTCGTCGGCGGTGCTGCTCGGCGTACTGGTCGCGATGGTGATCTACGCGAGCATCGCACAGGCGCGGCGACGCGAACTGGTGCCCGCGCGGATCGCGCAGACGGCCGATCGGTGAGCGGTAACGGAAAAAGGAAAGGGGCCACGAGGCCCCTTTTTTGCATGGCGCCGATCAGTGACGGCCGGTGCTGCCGAAGCCGCCTGCGCCGCGATCGCTTTGCGCGAAGTCGTCGACGATGTTGAACTGCGCCTGCACGACCGGCACGATCACGAGTTGCGCGAGCCGCTCGAACGGGTTCAGCACGAACTCGGTCTGGCCGCGGTTCCACGTCGACACCATCAGCTGGCCCTGGTAGTCGGAATCGATCAGGCCGACGAGGTTGCCGAGCACGATCCCGTGCTTGTGGCCGAGGCCCGAGCGCGGCAGGATCAGCGCGGCGTAACCGGGATCCGCGAGATGGATCGCGAGGCCGGTCGGCACGAGCGTCGTTTCGCCCGGCTGCAGCGTGACGGGCGCGTCGAGACACGCGCGCAGGTCGAGGCCCGCGCTGCCGGTGGTGGCGTAGGCGGGCAGGTAGTCGCGCACGCGCGCGTCGAGAATCTTCAGGTCGAGTTTCATGCGGTCGTCGAATCGGTCGGGAAGGGCACGGCGGCGCAGGCCGCCGCGCGGGGGATCAGATCAGGCGGTTGTCCGGCAGGCGTTTCGCGATTTCCGCGACGAGCACATGCGCGAGTTCGTCTTTCGGTGCGCGCGGCAGACGCGTGAGGCCGGCGGCCTCGAACAGCACGACTTCGTTGTCGTCGCGGCCGAACGTCAGCGGGCCGAGGTTGCCGACCAGGAGCGGCACGTTCTTGCGCTTGCGCTTCTCGTCGCCGTGCACGTCGAGGTCGCCGCTTTCGGCTGCGAAGCCGACGCAATACGGCGGATCGGGCAGCGCCGCGACCGACGCGAGGATGTCGGGGTTCTCGACGAACGCGAGCGCCGGCATCTTGCGGTCGGCCGTCTTCTTCATCTTGTGCTCGGCCGGCTGATCGACGCGCCAGTCGGCGACCGCGGCCACCGCGATGAAGATGTCGGCGTCGGACACCGCTTGCATCACCGCGTCGTACATCTGCTGCGCCGTCTGCACGTCCTGACGGTACACGCCCCACGGCGTGTCGAGCGCGACCGGTCCCGCGACGAGATGCACGTCGGCGCCGGCCTGCTGCGCGGCGCGCGCGAGCGCGAAGCCCATCTTGCCGCTCGAGCGGTTCGTGAGGCCGCGCACCGGATCGAGCGGCTCGAACGTCGGGCCAGCCGTGATCAGCACGCGGCGGTGTGCGAGCACCTTCGGCGCGAAGTGCGCGACGATCGCGTCATAGATCGCCTCGGGTTCGAGCATGCGACCGTCGCCGACTTCGCCACACGCCTGCGCGCCCGAGTCGGGGCCGAGCACCGACACGCCATCGGCGCGCAGTTGCGCGGCGTTGCGCTGCGTGGCCGGGTTCTGCCACATCTGGCGGTTCATCGCGGGCACGACGAGCAGCGGACAGTCGCGCGCGACGCACAGCGTCGACAGCAGGTCGTCCGCGAACCCGTGCGCGAGTTTCGCGAGGAAATCCGTCGACGCGGGCGCGATCACGATCGCGTCGGCTTCGCGCGACAGGTCGATGTGCGCCATGTTGTTGTCGACGCGCGCGTCCCACTGGCTCGTGTAGACGGGCCGGCCGGACAGCGCCTGCATCGTGACGGGCGTGATGAACTGGGCGGCGGCTTCGGTCATCGCGACCTGCACGGTCGCGCCAGCCTTCGTCAGCAGCCGGGTGAGTTCGGCGATCTTGTAGCAGGCGATGCCGCCCGTCAGGCCGAGAACGAGGTGTTTTCCTGCGAGTTCTGCGTGTGCCAACTCAGGCCTCCAAGGGTCAAACGGAACGGCCGGCGCGAAGCCGGCCGTCGACACCGAGTATGCGCGCTCAGCGTGAGCCGCGCACGCGACGCAGTTCGTCGTAGATCAGCAGCACCGCGCCGACCGTGATCGCGGAATCGGCGAGGTTGAACGCCGGGAAGTGCCAGGCACCGAGGTGGAAATCGAGAAAGTCGATCACGTGGCCGTAGATCAACCGGTCGATCACGTTGCCGAGCGCGCCGCCGAGGATCAGCGCGAGCGACAGGCTGAACAGCCGCTGCTGGCCGTGACGGCGCAGCAGGAAGCAGATCACGAGTGTCGCGCCGATGCCGAGCGCGGTGAATGCCCAGCGCTGCCAGCCGCTCGCGGTCGACAGGAAGCCGAACGCGGCGCCGCGGTTGTACACCAGCACGAGGTTGAAGAACGACGTCAGCGCATGCTGCGCGCCGTACGCGAACGTTTTCAGGATCGCGATCTTCGACAGCTGGTCGAACAGGATCACGATCAGCGAAATACCGAGCCAGGGCGCGAGCGCGCCGCTGGCCGGTTTCGACACAGTTTTCGCCATATTCAAGCAGCGCTCCGGATTTCGCCGTTTTCAAACAGGTTCGAGAAGCAGCGGCCGCACAGCGTCGGATGATCGGCGTGCGCGCCGACGTCCTCGCGATAGTGCCAGCAGCGTTCGCACTTCTGGTACTTCGACGCCGCGACGTCGACGCTTTCCTGCGCTTCGTCGTCGACCTTCACGACCGTCGCCGCCGACGTGATCAGCACGAACTTCAGGTCTTCGCCGAGGCTCGTGAGCGCGTCGTAGCGCGCGCCGCTCGCGTGCACGGCCACTTCGGCCTGCAGCGACGAACCGATGCGGTTCGCGGTGCGTGCTTCCTCGAGCGCCTTCGTCACGTTGCCGCGCACGTCGCGCAGCAGCGCCCACTTCTCGATCAGCGCGGCCGCGCCGGCGACTTCCGGATACGCGTAGTAGGTTTCCGTGAACACGGTGTCGCTGGCCGGCTGGAACACCTTCCACGCTTCTTCCGCGGTGAACGACAGGAACGGCGCGAGCACGCGCAGCAGTCCGTGCGTCAGGTGGTACAGCGCCGTCTGTGCGGAGCGGCGCGCGCGCGAATCGGCCGCGCTCGTGTACAGGCGGTCCTTCAGCACGTCGAGGTAGAAGCCGCCGAGGTCTTCCGAGCAGTACGTCTGCAGCTTCGCGACGACCGGGTGGAATTCGTACTTCTCGTAGTGGCCGAGCAGTTCCGTCTGCAGTTGTGCGGAGAACGCGACCGCGTAGCGGTCGATCTCGAGCCATTCGTCGACCGGCACCGCATGCTGCGCGAAGTCGAAGTCCGACAGGTTCGCGAGCAGGAAGCGCAGCGTGTTGCGGATGCGGCGATAGCCTTCCGTCACGCGCTTCAGGATTTCCTCGGAGATCGCGAGCTCGCCCGAATAGTCGGTCGATGCGATCCACAGGCGGATGATTTCCGCGCCGAGGCGGTTCGCGACTTCATGCGGGTCGATGCCGTTGCCGAGCGACTTGCTCATCTTGCGGCCTTCGCCATCGACCGTGAAGCCGTGCGTGAGCAGGCCCTTGTACGGTGCGCAGCCGTCGATCATCGACGCGGTCAGCAGCGACGAGTGGAACCAGCCGCGATGCTGGTCCGAGCCTTCGAGATACAGGTCGGCCGGGAACTGCAACTGATCCTTGTGCGAGCCGCGCAGCACGTGCCAGTGCGTCGTGCCCGAGTCGAACCATACGTCGAGCGTGTCGCGGTTCTTCTCGTACAGGTTCGCGTCGTCGCCGATCAGTTCGCGCGGATCGAGCGACTGCCATGCCTCGATGCCCGACTGCTCGACGCGCTTCGCGACTTCCTCGAGCAGCTCGAGCGTGCGCGGGTGCAGCTCGCCGGTTTCCTTGTGCACGAAGAACGCCATCGGCACGCCCCACTGGCGCTGGCGCGACAGCGTCCAGTCGGGACGGTTCGCGATCATGCTGAACAGGCGCTGCTTGCCCCACGACGGGTAGAACGCGGTCGCCTCGACGCCTTGGAGCGCGGTTTCGCGCAGCGTCTTGCCGTCGTCGCGCGGCGTCACGTCCATGCCGGCGAACCACTGCGACGTTGCACGGTAGATGATCGGCGTCTTGTGGCGCCAGCAGTGCATGTAGCTGTGCGTGTACTTCTCGCTGCGCAGCAGCGAGCCGGCCGCGTTCAGGGCCTCGACGATCTTCGGGTTCGCGTCCCAGATCGACAGGCCGCCGAACAGCGGCAGCGATTCGATGTAGCGGCCGTCGCCCATCACCGGGTTGATGAAGTCCGAGTCGGTCATCCCGTGCGCCTTGCACGACTGGAAGTCCTCGATGCCGTAGGCGGGCGACGAGTGCACGACGCCGGTACCCGTATCGGTCGTCACGTAGTCGCCGAGGTAGACGGGCGCGGTGCGCTTGTAGCCGGGGTGGGCCGACGCGAGCGGGTGGTGGAAGCGCAGGTTCGCGAGCTTCACGCCGGGGGTGGTCGCGACGACGCGGCCGGTCAGCTTGAACTCGGTCATGCAGGCTTCGACGCGTTCTTCCGCGATGATCAGCAGCCCGCGCTCGGTGTCGACCAGCGCATAGACGATTTCCGGATGGAGGTTCAGCGCCTGGTTGGCGGGGATCGTCCACGGCGTGGTGGTCCAGATCACGATGCCGCCCTCGGCGCGCGGCAGCGCCGGCAGGCCGAACGCCTGCGCGGTCTTTTCCGGTTCCGCGAATGCGAACATCACGTCGATCGTCGGGTCGGTGCGGTCCTTGTACTCGACTTCCGCCTCGGCGAGTGCCGAGCCGCAATCGAAGCACCAGTTCACCGGCTTCAGCCCGCGATACACGTAGCCCTTCTCGATGATCTTGCCGAGCGCGCGGATCTCTTCCGCCTCGTTGACGAAGTTCATCGTCTTGTACGGATTCGCCCAGTCGCCAAGCACGCCAAGGCGCTTGAAGCCGACCTTCTGCTTCTCGATCTGCTCGGTCGCGTACGCGCGCGCCTTGCTCATCACTTCGGCCGCCGGCAGCGACTTGCCGAACTGCTTTTCGATCTGGATCTCGATCGGCATCCCGTGGCAATCCCAGCCCGGCACGTACGGCGCGTCGAAGCCGGCCATGTTGCGCGACTTGACGACGATGTCCTTCAGGATCTTGTTGACCGCGTGACCGAGGTGGATGTCGCCGTTCGCATACGGGGGGCCGTCGTGCAGGATGAACTTCGGCCGGCCCTGGCTGGCCGCGCGGATCTTCTCGTAGATGCCGCGCTCTTCCCATTCCTTGACCCACTGCGGCTCGCGCTTGGGCAGGTCGCCGCGCATCGGGAACGGCGTGTCGAGCAGGTTGACCGGATACTTGGCCTGCGGTTTCGAATCGGCTTTCTTGTTGCTCATGATGGGATCGCTATCTAAATCGGGGGACGCTCGTGCGTCGTGAATCGGGATGCGCGCGTGTCGGCGGCGCGAGGGGCGGCGCGGGGCGCCGCCGGCCGGATCAGCTAATTCGATCGGTCGCCGATGTCGAGAAGCCGGTTGCGCGGCTGCCCGGCGCACGGTCGCGCTCGACGAAGTACGCGCGCGCGTTCGCGACGTCCAGCGCGATCGCGCGCGACAGCGCCTCGAGATCGTCGAACTTCGCCTCGTCACGCAGCTTCTTCAGGAATTCGACGCGGATGAGCTTGCCGTACGCGTCGCCGTGCCAGTCGAGCAGGTGGACTTCGAGCAGCACGCGGCCGGAATCGTCGACGGTCGGGCGCAGCCCGAGGCTCGCGACGCCCGGCAGCGGGGCGGGGCCCAGGCCATGCACCTGCACGACGAAGATGCCCGCGAGCGCCGGCCGCTTGTGCGCGATCGGCAGGTTCAGGGTCGGGAAGCCGAGGTCGCGGCCGAGCTTCAGCCCGTGCGCGACGTGGCCGCTGATTGCGTAGCCGTGGCCCAGCGCCTGCGCGGCCGCGTCGAGATCGCCCGCGGCGAGCGCGGCGCGCACGCCCGAGCTCGAGATGCGCGTGCCGTCGCTGCCGGCAACCGTGCCCATCTGCTCGACCTCGAAGCCGTACTGTTCGCCGGCCGCCTTCAGCGTGTCGAAGGTGCCCGCGCGCTTCGCGCCGTAGCAGAAATCGTCGCCGACCATCATCCAGCGCGTGTGCAGCCCGCCGACCAGTGTGCGTTCGACGAACGCCTGCGGCGACTGGCTCGCGAACGTATGGTTGAAGTGCTCGACGACGACGCGGTCGACCCCGTGTTCGCGCAGCGCTTCCAGCTTGTCGCGCAGCATCGCGATGCGCGGCGGCGCGCCGGCCGGGTTGAAGAATTCGCGCGGGTGCGGCTCGAAGGTCATCACGCACACGGGCAGGCCGCGCGCGTCCGCTGCCGCGCGCACGCGCGCGAGCAGGGCCTGGTGGCCGCGATGGACACCGTCGAAGTTGCCGATCGTCAGCGCGCACGGCGCGCGGCTCTCGGCGTTGGGCAGGCCGCGGAAGACTTTCACGATAGCGGATGCAGCGTCGGGGAATGGGCGGTGGGATGCCGCAAAGCAGAAGATTATAAACGTTCGGGCGGCCCGGCGGCCGAGAAGGGGGGAAACGCGGGGGCGAATGGTAAAATTCGCGGATGAAAAAACTCGTGATCCTGATTTCCGGTCGCGGCAGCAACATGGAGGCCATCGTCCGCGCGTGCGCGCAGGAACGCTGGCCGGCCGAGGTCGCCGCCGTGATCGCCAACCGGCCCGACTCGGCCGGCCTGGCTTTTGCCGCGTCGCACGGGGTGGCGACCGCGGTGGTCGACCATCGCTCGTTCGACGGCCGCGACAGCTTCGATGCGGCGCTCGCCGCCGAGATCGACCGTTTCGCGCCCGATCTCGTCGTGCTCGCCGGCTTCATGCGCATCCTCACGCCCGATTTCGTCAGACGATATGAGGGCCGGTTGCTGAACATCCACCCGTCGCTGCTGCCGAGCTTCAAGGGCATCCACACGCACCAGCAGGCGCTGGATGCCGGCGTCGCGCTGCATGGCGCGAGCGTGCACTTCGTGATTCCCGAACTCGACAGCGGCGCGATCGTCGCGCAGGGCGCGGTGCCCGTGCGTGCGGGCGACGATGCGGCCGCACTCGCGCAGCGCGTGCTGACGGTCGAGCACGTGCTGTATCCGCGTGCGGTGCGCTGGTTCGTCGAGGGGCGCCTGCGCCTCGAGAACGGACGGGCAGTGGTGGCGCCGGAAGAGGCGCGCTGGATTTTCGCGGATCAACCGCATACCGAAACGAGCGAGGGCGTATGAAGCTGCACGGATTCCTGATTGGCCAGACCGAGACCTTGCTCGCCGAGGTGCTGAAGTTCAACGGCCCCGCCGATGCGACGACGAGCCGGTTCTTCCGCGCGCACCCGAAGCTCGGCCACGCCGAGCGCGGCGTGATCGCCGAGGCGGTGTTCGCGGTGCTGCGCCGGAAGATGGAGTTTTCTCACCTCGCCGAGAGCGGCACGGGCAGCCCCGCGCGGCGCCTGACGCTGCTCGGCCTGATGCAGACGCTCGGCCGCAATGCGCTGAAGCCGTTCGTGTCCGACACCGAGGCCGCGTGGCTCGAGCACGTGTCGAAGATCGATCCGGCGAGCCTGCCGGTGCGCGTGCGCACGAACCTGCCGGACTGGATCTACCAGGCGCTGTCGGCCCGTTTCGACGCCGAGGAACTCGCGCAGCTCGCCGCCGCGCTGAACTACCCGGCGCCGCTCGACCTGCGCGCCAACGCGCAGAAGGCGACGCGCGACCAGGTGATCGACGCACTGCGCGCGAACGGCATCGACGCGGGCGAGACGCCGTTCGCGCCGCAGGGCGTGCGCGTCGTCGGCAAGCCGGCGCTCACGCGCCTGAAGCTGTTCGAGGAAGGCCAGATCGAGGTGCAGGACGAAGGCAGCCAGCTGCTGTGCTCGCTGGTCGCGCCGCGCCGCGGCGAGATGGTCGTCGATTTCTGCGCGGGCGCCGGCGGCAAGACGCTCGCGCTCGGCGCGATGATGCGCTCGACCGGGCGCCTCTATGCGTTCGACGTGTCGGAAAAGCGCCTCACGAAGCTGAAGCCGCGCCTCGCGCGCAGCGGGCTGTCGAACGTGAACCCGGTGCTGATCGACAGCGAGCATGATGCGAAGATCAAGCGGCTCGCCGGCAAGATCGACCGCGTGCTGGTCGACGCGCCGTGCAGCGGCCTCGGCACGCTGCGCCGCAACCCCGACCTCAAGTGGCGCCAGACGCGCACGTCGATCGAGGAGCTCACGCCGAAGCAGGCGTCGATCCTCGCGAGCGCCGCGCGTCTCGTGAAGAAGGGCGGCCGGCTGGTGTACGCGACCTGCAGCGTGCTCGACGCGGAGAACGAAGCGATCGTCGAGCAGTTCCTCGCCGACCATCCGGACTTCGTTCTGGTGCCCGCGCAGAAGGTGCTCGCCGACCAGCGCATCGCGCTCGAGACTGGCGACTACCTGTCGCTGTGGCCGCACCGCCATGCGACCGACGGCTTCTTCGCCGCGGTGCTCGAACGGCGCGCGCAGTAACGGCAGGGCGGTCGGATGATACAGAACCGCCTGCTGTCGCACCGGCTCGCGTCGGTGATCCGCGATTTCAACCAGCCGGTGATGATCTGGCAGGCGGCGATCCTCGTCGGCGCGCTGTGTTTCGCGTGGGTCGCCGCGCGCTTCGTGCACGGCCGCATCGACGCGCGCCGGCGCGCGGCCGGCCGGATGCCGGGTGCCGGCGCGCAGAGCCTGAAGCGCGCGCTGTTCCCGCTGTTCGGCGGGCTGATCGTGCTGGCCGCGCAGCTCGGGTTCGACCCGTTCATGTCGACGTCGCTGCTGTCGCTCGCGCTCGTGCCGCTGTTCGGCATCGGGCTGATCTACGTGCTGTTCTTCTTCGCGCGGCGCGTGTTTGCCCGTGACGGCCACACGCATGCGTGGCTGTCGATCGTCGAGAAGATCGTGTCGGTGATCGTGTGGGCGGCGATGGTGCTGACGGTGCTCGGGATCCAGCGCGACGTGATCGCGTGGCTCGACAGCGTGCAGTTCCGCGTCGCGACTGCGCACCTGACGCTGCTGTCGGTGATTTCCGGCGCGCTGTGGGTGTGCGTGACGCTGATGGTCGCGATGTGGCTCGGCTCGGTGCTCGAGGAGCGCCTCGCGCGCGCCACCACGCTCGACGCGAACCTGAAGGTCGTGCTGTCGCGGGTCGGTCGCGCGCTGCTCGTGTTCGCGGCGATCCTGATCGGGCTGTCGCTCGTCGGCATCGACGTGACGGTGCTCGGCGTGTTCGGCGGCGCGGTCGGTGTCGGCCTCGGCTTCGGGCTGCAGAAGATCGCCAGCAACTACGTGTCGGGCTTCATCATCCTGCTCGATCGTTCGCTGCGGCTCGGCGACGCGATCAGCGTCGGCGGGTTGCAGGGCGTCGTCACGCAGATCCGCACGCGCTATACGGTCGTGCGCGGCCTCGACGGCAACGAAACGCTGATTCCGAACGAGAAGCTGATCACCGACGTCGTGCAGAACCAGTCGTCGTACCTGACGCGCGGCTACGCGAAGGTCGCCGTGCAGGTCGCCTATACGAGCGACGTCGAGCAGGCGCTCGCGGTGCTCGCTCAAGCCGCGAAGGGCGTGCCGCGCGTTCTCGCGGAGCCGGCGCCGACGTCGTACCTGGTCAGCTTCGGTGCGGACGGGATCGATCTGGAGCTCGGCTTCTGGATCGAGGACTCGGCGAAAGGCACGTCGGGCGTGCGTTCGGCCGTGAACCGCAACATCTGGCGGCTGTTCGGCGAGCACGGGATCTCGATCCCGTTCCCGCAGCGCGAAGTGCGCGTGGTCGGCCTGCCCGACGGGTTTGCCGCGTCCGGGATGGTGGCCGAGGGCGTGCCCGCGGCCGGCGGCGGCACGGCGGACGGGCGTGCGTCGGCAGCCCAGGCGCGCTGTGCCGGCGCGGATCGGGCATGAATCGGGCGCGTCCGGCGGCCAGAACCGGATCGCGGGGCGTTCCCGGTCCGTCGATGGACTGTCCGCGTTGCGTCAAGGCAAGAAAATATTCATTTTTTACAAAGACTTGGAACGGTTGAAGTAAAATTCCGGTCTACACGCGGTATGCTTTCATTTTTATGACGTCGGCCTGCGCCGGCATCGCTCTCACCACAGGTAACTGCCTTGTTGAATTCCCTGCTCGATTTTCTTTCCCACGGGCTCCTGCGCTTTTCGTGGTGGCAGGTCGCGCTGTTCTCGCTCGCCGTCACGCACGTCACGATCATCGGCGTGACGGTCTACCTGCACCGCTGCCAGGCGCACCGCGCGCTGGAGCTGCACCCGATCGCGAGCCACTTCTTCCGCGTGTGGCTGTGGATGACGACCGGCATGCTGACGGGCCAGTGGGCCGCGATCCATCGCAAGCACCACGCGAAGTGCGAAACCGAGGAAGATCCGCACAGCCCGCAGACGCGCGGCATCTGGAAGGTGTTCCTCGAAGGCGCCGAGCTGTATCGCGCGGAAGCGAAGAACGAAGAAACGATGCGCAAGTTCAGCCACGGCACGCCGAATGACTGGATCGAGCGCAATCTGTACTCGAAATACCCGATCCTCGGCGTGAGCCTGATGATGGTGATCGACATTGCGCTGTTCGGCGTGCTCGGCTTGACCGTGTGGGCCGTGCAGATGGTCTGGATCCCGTTCTGGGCCGCGGGTGTCGTGAACGGCTTCGGCCACTTCTGGGGCTACCGCAACTTCAATTCGGCCGATGCGAGCACGAACCTGTTCCCGTGGGGCATCGTGATCGGCGGCGAAGAACTGCACAACAACCACCACACGTTCGCGACGTCGGCGAAGCTGTCGAACAAGTGGTACGAGTTCGACATCGGCTGGATGTACATCCGCATCATGTCGGCATTCGGTCTCGCGAAGGTGAAGAAGGTCGCGCCGACGCCGCGCCTGAACAAGCCGAAGACGGTGCTCGACCAGGAAACGCTGCAGGCCGTGCTGTCGAACCGCTACGAAGTGATGGCGCGCTACGGCAAGGCCGTGAAGCGTGCATATCGCCAGGAGCTCGCGCACCTGAAGGAACTCGGCTCGAGCGAGAAGTACCAGCTGATGCGTGGCGCACGCAAGTGGTTCCACAAGGACGCCGACGGCCTCGACGAGCCGCAGAAGAAGCTGCTGCCGGAGATCTTCGCGAACAGCCAGAAGCTGCATACGTACTTCCAGCTGCGCCAGGATCTGGCCGCGATCTGGGATCGCTCGACCGCCTCGCGCGAACAGCTGCTCGCGCAATTGCAGGATTGGTGCCATCGCGCGGAACAAAGCGGCATCAAGGCGCTGCAGGAATTCGCGACGCGCCTGCGTCGCTACGCCTGATTCGAAATCGATTAGAATCTCAGGACGTCACAAACCCCGCGTTGGCGGGGTTTTTTTATTTGGGCGGCCGGTTTTCGAAGGACGACCGGAAGCGTCGGAATTCGTATGAGGCTTGGGGGCGCGGCGACATGGTGCCCCGGGTGATAGCGTAGAGGATGGGACTGGAGTGCGCTAAAGCGCTAACTCGGGCCGACCGCGAAGCATGGGGCTCGAGTAAGCGCTAAAGCGCTAACTCGGGCCGACAGGAGATATGGAGATGCAATCGACGATCAAATCCGTCGAGTACGACCGGCCGGTCTCGGCAGGGACCGTCTGTGGCGTCGGGCAAGCGTGGGCCAAGGTGCCCGATGCACCGTCCGCCGAAGAACGCGCCGCACTGAAGGCGCGCATCAAGGCGCTGCTCGCACGTGAAAAGGCCGTGCTCGTCGCTCACTACTACGTGGATGCCGAGCTGCAGGAACTGGCCGACGAAACCGGCGGCTGCGTCGCCGATTCGCTTGAAATGGCCCGCTTCGGACGCGACCACGACGCACAGACGCTCGTCGTCGCCGGCGTACGCTTCATGGGCGAAACCGCCAAGATTCTGAGCCCCGGGAAACGCGTACTGATGCCCGATCTCGACGCGACCTGCTCGCTCGATCTCGGTTGCCCGGTCGATGAATTCTCCGCGTTCTGCGATGCGCATCCCGATCGCACCGTCGTCGTCTACGCGAACACCAGCGCCGCCGTGAAGGCCCGCGCGGACTGGATGGTCACGTCGTCGATCGGCCTCGAGATCGTCGCCGACCTGCACGCGCGGGGCGAGAAGATCATCTGGGCACCCGATCGCCATCTCGGCAGCTACATCCAGAAGAAGACCGGCGCGGACATGCTGCTGTGGCAGGGTTCGTGCCTCGTCCACGATGAATTCAAGGGCATCGAGCTCGACCTGCTGCGCGCCGAATATCCGGACGCGAAGGTGCTCGTGCATCCCGAGTCGCCGGAAAACGTCGTCGCGCAGGCGGACGTCGTCGGCTCGACGACGCAGCTGATCGACGCAGCCGTGAAGTTCGACGCGACGCATTTCATCGTCGCGACCGACCTCGGGATCCTGCACAAGATGCAGCTCGCGGCCCCCGGCAAGACCTTCATCGCCGCCCCGACGGCCGGCAACAGCGCGACCTGCAAGAGCTGCGCGCATTGCCCGTGGATGGCGATGAACGGCCTCGCGAACCTCGCCGACGTGCTCGAGCGCGGTCACAACGAGATCTTCGTCGATCCTGCGATCGGTGAGCGCGCGCGTCTGCCGATCGACCGGATGCTCGATTTCGCGGCGGCGCACAAGAAGCGCGTGCAGGCGAGCGGCGATCTGCAGGGCGACCAGCAACTGTTTGCAAACGTGGGGGCTGCATGACGACTGCAGTGTCTCCGCTGTTCGACGCGGTCCGAGCACAATACGGCGCGGCATTCGACGATGCGATCGCGCGCAACGTCGCCGATGCGATCGCCGAGGACGTCGGCACCGGCGACCAGACCGGGCGGCTCGTGCCGGCCGGCGAGCGGCGCCGTGCGCGCATCATCGTGCGCGAGGAAGCGGTGTTGTGCGGCGTGCCGTGGTTCGAGGCCGTCATCGCGCGGATCGATCCGTCGATCGTCGTGCAGTGGCGCTATCGCGAAGGCGACCGGATGACGCCGGACTCGACGGTCTGCGAACTCGAAGGGCCGGCGCGCGCGCTGTTGACGGCCGAGCGCAACGGGCTGAACTTCCTGCAACTGCTGTCGGGCGTCGCGAGCGCGACGCGTCGTTACGTCGATCGCGTCGAAGGCACGCGCGCGAAGATCCTCGATACGCGCAAGACGCTGCCGGGCCTGCGGCTCGCGCAGAAGTACGCAGTGCGGGTCGGCGGTGGCGAGAACCAGCGTCTCGCGCTGTACGACGGCATTCTGATCAAGGAAAACCATATCGCGGCAGCCGGCGGCGTCGGCGAAGCGCTCGATGCGGCGTTCGCGCTCGATTCGGGCGTGCCGGTGCAGGTCGAGGTCGAGACGCTCGCGCAACTCGACACGGCGCTCACGCATGGCGCGCAATCGGTGCTGCTCGATAACTTCACGCTCGACATGATGCGTGAAGCGGTGCGTGTCGCGACCGGCAAGGCCGTGCTCGAAGTGTCGGGCGGTGTCAATTTCGATACGGTGCGCATGTTCGCTGAGACGGGCGTCGACCGCATCTCGATCGGCGCGCTGACGAAGGACGTGCGGGCAACCGACTATTCGATGCGGATCGTCGACTGACCACGGGATATACCATCTGACGAAAAAAGCCGCTGGCGTGAGAAACGCCAGCGGCTTTTTTCTGTGCGGCGGCAGCCGGGAAGGGTGTATTGGTCAGCGGCGCGAGCGGGGCGTGAGCACGCTCGGCAGCGCCTTCGGCAGCGTGTGCGGCCAGTCGCGGCTGTAGTGCAGCCCGCGGCTTTCGCGGCGCGAGTACGCGCTCTTCACGATCAGCGTCGCGACGTCGACGAGATTGCGCAGTTCGAGCAGGTCGCGCGTCACGCGGAAGTTCGCGTAGTACTCGTGGATCTCGTCGCGCAGTAGCGACAGCCGGTGCTTCGCGCGTTCGAGGCGTTTGTCGGTGCGTACGATGCCGACATAGTTCCACATCAGCCGGCGCAGCTCGTCCCAGTTGTGCGCGACGACGACTTCCTCGTCCGCATCCGACACGCGGCTTTCGTCCCATGCGGGTAGCGTGGCCGGCGTTTCGGCGTCGAAGCCGGCCGCCTCGATCGCCTCGGCCGCCGCGCGGCCGATCACGAGACATTCGAGCAGCGAATTGCTCGCGAGCCGGTTCGCGCCGTGCAACCCTGTGTACGACGTTTCGCCGACCGCATACAGGCCCGCGAGATCGGTGCGCCCCGCGAGGTCGGTGACGACGCCGCCGCACGTGTAGTGCGCGGCCGGCACGACCGGAATCGGCTGCTTCGCGATGTCGATGCCGAATTCGAGGCAGCGCGCGTGGATCGTCGGGAAGTGTTCACGCAGGAAGGCTTCCGGCTGATGGCTGATGTCGAGATACACGCAGTCGATCCCGCGCTTCTTGATCTCGAAGTCGATCGCGCGCGCGACGATGTCGCGCGGCGCGAGTTCCGCGCGCGGATCGTGCGCGGGCATGAAGCGCGTGCCGTCCGGCAGCTTCAACAGGCCGCCTTCGCCGCGCACGGCTTCCGAAATCAGGAACGACTTCGCATACGGATGGAACAGGCAGGTCGGGTGGAACTGGATGAATTCCATGTTCGACACGCGGCAGCCCGCGCGCCACGCCATCGCGATGCCGTCGCCGGTCGCGGTGTCGGGGTTCGTCGTGTACAGATAGACCTTGCCGGCGCCGCCGGTCGCGAGCACCGTGTGCGGCGCCTCGATCGTGATCGTGCGGTCGTTGTCGACGTCGAGCGCATACAGCCCGTGACAGCGGCGGCCGGGCAGGCCGAGCCGGTCCGACGTGATCAGGTCGATCGCATGGTGGTTTTCGAAGAACGTGATGTTCGGGTGCTGGCGCGCGCGGTCGGACAGCGTCGCGAGCACTGCGTGGCCGGTCGCGTCGGCCGCGTGGATGATCCGGCGGTGGCTGTGGCCGCCTTCGCGCGTCAGGTGGAAACCGAGTTCGGCCGCATCGTCCTTCGTGAACGGCACGCCCTGCGAGATCAGCCATTCGATCGCTTCGCGGCCATGCTCGACGATGTAGCGCGTCGCGCCTTCGTCGCACAGCCCGCCGCCGGCGACCAGCGTGTCGTCGACGTGGTTCTCGATGCTGTCCGCCGAATCGAGGACGGCCGCGATGCCGCCTTGCGCGTTATCGCTTGCCCCCTCCATCATCGAACGTTTCGCGATCAGCGCGACACGTCGCGTGCTGGCCAGGTTGAGTGCGACCGACAGCCCTGCCAGGCCGCTGCCGACGATCGCCACGTCGAATTTCATGCTGCATCTCCATCGTTGCGCTTTAGATCTTGTGCGTTCCGTCGGCCGTGGCCGCGGAAAGGGGAGAGCATACCGCGTCGGGCCGGCGCGTGCGCGCAAAACAAAAAGCCCCGCATGTGCGGGGCTTTTCGGTCGCCGTCAGGCTGGCAGAAACCGGAGATTACTTGATCTTGGTTTCTTTGTATTCCACATGCTTGCGGACGACGGGATCGAACTTCTTGATCGCCATCTTTTCCGGCATGTTGCGCTTGTTCTTCGTGGTCGTGTAGAAGTGACCCGTACCAGCGGTCGACTCGAGCTTGATCTTGTCGCGTGCGCCTTTTGCCATGATTGTGCTCCTTGGGCTTAGGCTTCGCCGCGTGCGCGCAGGTCAGCGAGCACGGAATCGATGCCGTTCTTGTCGATCAGGCGCAGGCCGGCGTTCGAGACGCGCAGGCGCACCCAGCGGTTTTCGCTCTCCACCCAGAACCGGCGGTTTTGCAGGTTCGGCAGGAAGCGGCGCTTCGTCTTGTTGTTTGCGTGGGAAACGTTGTTGCCGCTCATCGGCGCTTTCCCAGTTACTTGGCATACGCGTGCCATGAGAGCACTCCTAATACGCTAAATTCGGGGTTCGATCGCCGATGAAGGTTCCATCGCACCGCCACGTGATCCATGGCTGCACTCAGAACGCCGAAGCCTTTACAGACAAGGCCCTTCGATGGCTAGAACTGGTTGGAAAAAAGACAGACGACGATTCTAGCAGAAAAAGTTCAGAAAAATCAAACCTAATTTCGCTTCGTCGTTGCGGCGGCCCCGAGGCGGGTCGCCGGGCCACAGTCTACAGCCAACCGGCGCGCGCGAACGAAAATGTATCGCCGGTGCCGACGACGACGTGATCGAGCAGCTTCGTGTCGACGAGCGCAAGTGCTTCGTTCAGTGCGCGCGTCAGGCGGCGATCCTCGGCACTCGGCTGCACCGCGCCGGACGGGTGGTTGTGCGCGATGACCAGCGCGGCGGCATTCAGCGTGAGCGCGCGGCGCACGATCTCGCGCGGATAGACGGCCATCCGCGTCAGCGAGCCGCGCGCGCTTTCCTCCAGCTCGATCAGGCCGTGGCGGGCATCCAGGTACAGCGTGACGAACACCTCGTGCGAACGCGTGCCGATCATTAGCCGCAGATAATCCTCGACCGCGCGCGGCGAATCGATCTGCACCCGCTCGCGCGCCTGTTCGGCCAGCGCGCGCCGCACGATCTCGGTCACCGCGATCAGCAGTGCCGAGCGCGCGGCGCCGATGCCGGGGTGCGTGGCGAACACGTCGGGCTTCGCGTCGAGCATGTCGCGCAGCGAGTCGCCAAACCGCGCGAGCAGCGCACGGGCGCTGGCGAACACGTCGCGCCCGCCGCCGCCCGTGCCGAGCAGCAGCGCGATCAGCTCCGCGTCGGTCAGTGCGGCCGGCCCGCGCTCGAGCAGCCGCTCGCGCGGCAGATCGGGTCGCCAGTTTCGCGGGCGGCGCTTGCGCGGCGGCCTGGCGGCGTCGATGCGGCGGGCCGGAGCGGCCGGGGCATCGGCGGTGTCGCGACATTCGGTCGCCGTGGCGGCGGGGCAGGATGACAGCATGATCGAAACTCCATTGGCGGCGGGCGTGGGCGCGACGTCGTCGCACTTTCAGCCTTGCGCGCTCAGGTGACTTACAATATTGGCTTTGCGCCGGGCCTTTCGGCCAGTTCGGGCGCCGACGAACACGAGTCATTCATGAGCATCATCGATCTATCCGAAGTGAAGCCCGGTTCCCATGTCACGCTGCATTACCGGCTTGCACTGGCCGCCGGCGCCGACATCGTCAACACCTTCTCCGACAAGCCCGCCACGCTGCTGCTCGGCGCGGGGCAACTGGCGCCCTCGCTGGAACAGATTCTGATCGGGCTCAGGGTCGGCGACCATTCGACTTTTCAGCTAACGCCCGAGCAGGGGTTCGGTCCCCGCAATCCCGACATGCTCCAGCGCGTGACGCTGTCGACGCTGCGCGAGAACGGGATGGTCGGCGACGATTTCACGCCGGGCGATCTGATCGAGTTCAACGCGCCGGACGGCGGCCGCTATGCAGGGGTGCTGAAGGAAGTCAGCGAAACCTCGGCGCTGTTCGACTTCAATCATCCGCTCGCGGGCCAAGCGCTCACGTTCGAAGTGAAAATCATCGGAATCCTGTAATCATGAGCACCACCGATACGCTGTCAGGGCAGACCGTCGCCGCCGATGCCGAAATCCTGCTGGCCCAGCCGCGCGGCTTCTGCGCGGGGGTCGATCGCGCAATCGAGATCGTCGAGCGCGCGATCGCGATGCACGGTGCGCCGATCTACGTCCGTCACGAGATCGTCCACAACAAGTACGTGGTCGAGGATCTGAAGAAGAAAGGCGCGATCTTCGTCGAGGAACTCGAGGAAGTGCCGGCCGGCAACACCGTGATCTTCAGCGCGCACGGCGTGTCGAAGGCCGTGCGCGATGAGGCGGACGTGCGCGGGTTGCGCATTTACGACGCAACCTGCCCGCTCGTCACGAAGGTGCACGTCGAAGTGGCGAAGATGCGCCAGGACGGCGTCGACATCGTGATGATCGGCCACAAGGGCCACCCGGAAGTCGAAGGCACGATGGGGCAGGTCGAGCGCGGCATGCATCTCGTCGAAAGCGTCGAGGACGTGCAGAAGCTCGAGCTCGCCGATCCCGAGCGCATCGCGCTCGTCACGCAGACGACGCTGTCCGTCGATGACGCGGCCGAGATCATCGGCGCACTGAAGGCGAAGTATCCGAAGATCCGCGAGCCGAAGAAGCAGGACATCTGCTACGCGACGCAGAACCGCCAGGATGCGGTGAAGTTCATGGCGCCGCAGTGCGACGTCGTGATCGTCGTCGGCAGCCCGAACAGCTCGAATTCGAGCCGCCTGCGCGAAGTGGCCGAGAAGCGCGGCGTGGCCGCGTACATGGTCGACGCCCCCGACCAGATCGATCCGGCCTGGGTCGCAGGCAAGCGCCGCATCGGCGTGACGGCCGGCGCATCGGCGCCTGAAGTGCTCGCCCAGGCCGTGATCGCGCGGCTGCGCGAACTCGGCGTGCGCAACGTCCGCGCACTCGACGGCATCGAGGAAAACGTGTCGTTTCCGCTGCCGCGCGGGCTGAACCTGCCGCCCGCCGCTTGATTGCCGCATCGCACCCGCGGTACCCCGAAGCGCGCCTCCCGGCGCGCTTTTTTTTGCGTCGCGAGAACGAGGTCGCAACCATTATTCACATTAATGGCGCAACCCGGTTGCTATGGCTGCGCTTAACCGTCTCTCAAAATTGGTTGCAATGCAGGAAAACCCCATCGAATCAGGAATATTGGCGTCCTATAAATGGAGTTACAATGCGCCCGTTTTCAGGCCCGAATGGCTTTGAAATCGGGTTTTGGCAAGGCGCGGGAGACCTACTCGATGCATGTGAAGTCGGCTTACGCCATGTCCGTCGCCGCACCGGTTGCAATGCTTGCCGGCTGCAGCAAAAAGAGCGACGACGGGGCGGGCAGGGAGACTGCGGCGAGCGCGGTACCGGCGGCCAGCGACGTGCGCGCTGCCGGAACCGGTCGTGCGGCGTCGTCGGTGTGCCGCATTGCGCAATCGGACAGAGACAAGGACAACGGGGCACGTTTGGCGATCGAGGAATTCAATGCGCAGGGCCCGACGATCGGCATGCATTCGGCACGGCGGGCAGCACGCGCCGGCGGCGCTGCCATCGACCGGGTGACGGGCATGCAGATTGCCCGGCAACGAGCCGCCGGCGGTGATGCGGCAGCAGCAGGGCGCGTCGAACGACGGGCGCCCGGGTTTCGGGGCAACGCAGGCGACGTGCAGATGTCACTGATCCCCTTTCATTTCGATTCGACGAAACGGCGTGTCGCCGCGACCCATCGCGTCGCGGCGGGCGGTCTGCTTCGTTTCACGGATTCCGACGCAGTCCTGACGAAAGTCGGGCGCCACCTTCGCGATGCCGGTTCGGGCGCCGCGCGGGCGGTCGCGGACGACCCGCTTGCACTGCAGGCGACGGCGTCCGGCATCGGAGCGCAAACCCTTGGCGACAACGGCATGTGCGCCGTCAAGGTGGTCGAGCCCGCGGGCGACGCGGCGCGGAACCTGATCTGCCCGGACGCGGGGCTCGCCCCGGCCCGGACGGAAAAAGGCATGGACTTCGGGAATCCGGAGGCCGGCCGTTGCGGCACGCTGCCTACGACTTCAAGGAGGCCAAGTACACCGTCCTCGATGTCGTGACGATTTAGCGACGGGACTCATGATGGCACCGGAACAGTGCGGTGCCGTTTCTGTATCCGCTCCGGCGGCAGGTCCGGCCGTACAGGCCGGGCGGCGCGCGCCGGGACGATCCACCCTTACCGGTATCGACTAGTACCCGCAGTGTCGCCGAGAAGGCGCGATTCCTCGCTTACCCGCGGGGCGCAACGTCCTCCGGCAGCATGGGCCAAGGAGCTTTAAATGGATATTTTCGTCCAGCAGATCCTCAACGGGCTGGTGCTCGGCAGTGTGTACGCCATCATCGCGTTGGGCTACACGATGGTGTACGGCATTCTCGGCATCATCAACTTCGCGCACGGCGACGTGCTGATGATCGGCGCGATGGTCGCCCTGTCGGCGATCACCGTGCTGCAGAACCACTTTCCTGGACTCGGCAACGCCGCGACGCTGACGATCGGCCTTGGCATCGCCGCGGTAGTCTGTGCGTGCGTGGGCTATACGATCGAGCGGGTCGCGTACCGGCCGCTGCGCCGCGCACCGCGTCTCGCCCCGCTGATCACCGCGATCGGCGTGTCGATCCTGCTGCAGACGGCCGCGATGATCATCTGGTCGCGCAACCCGCTGCCGTTCCCGCAATTGCTGCCGACCGACCCGATCAACGTGATCAAGGCCACCGACACGACACCCGGCGCCGTGATCTCGGTCACTGAAATCGTGATCATCGCGGTGGCGTTCATCGTGATGGGCGGCCTCCTGCTGCTCGTGCACAAGACCAAGCTCGGCCGCGCGATGCGTGCGATCGCCGAAAGCCCGAACACCGCGAGCCTGAT
>NZ_QTPO01000069.1 GCF_003853645.1 Burkholderia sp. Bp9143
CCGAAGACGCGCTCGGGCAAGATCATGCGGCGCCTGTTGCGCTCGCTCGCGAAGGGCGAGGCGATCACGCAGGACACGTCCACGCTCGAGAACCCGGCGATCCTCGACCAGCTCGCCGAAGTGCGCTGATCGCGCCTGTTGCGCACGTTGCGCGCACGAGCCCCTGCGCGGCAATCCCGATTGCCCGCGCAGGGGCTTTTTGCTAAATAACGGCATGACCGTTCCGTCCCGTCCGGTGCCTGCCGCGCCGCCGCCCGTTCCCGAGCCGCTCGCGCGTGCCCATGCGCGCTATTGGCGTTTCAACGTCGCGTTGATCCTGGTGCTGATGGCGATCGGCTTCACGGTGTCGTTCGTCGTGCCGTTCTTCGCACCCGCGCTCGCGGGCATCCGCTTCGCCGGTTTCAGCCTGCCGTTCTATGTCGGCGCGCAGGGCGCGATTCTCGTCTATCTCGTGCTGATCGTCGTCTACATCGGCCTGATGCAGCGCGCGGACCGCACGTTGCGGCGCGCGTATGACGAGCATGCCGCGCACGCGGACGATGCGCACCATGCCCGCTGATCCATGCTGACGCATCGACTGATTCGCGCGTACGCGCTCTACACGCTCGGCTTTCTCGGGTTCGTGCTGCTGCTGTGGAGGATCGAGCGCGCGACCGGCTCCGGTGTCTGGATCGGCTACGTGTTCCTGTTCGTGCCGATTGCGGTGTACGCGGTGATCGGGCTGCTGTCGCGCACGTCCGATCTCGTCGAATACTACGTGGCCGGGCGGCGCGTGCCGTCCGCGTTCAACGGGATGGCGACGGCGGCCGACTGGCTGTCGGCGGCGTCGTTCATCGGTCTCGCCGGCTCGCTCTACGCAACCGGCTACGACGCACTCGCGTACGTGATGGGGTGGACCGGCGGGTTCTGCCTCGTCGCGTTCCTGCTCGCGCCGTATGTGCGCAAGCTCGCGCGCTACACGATTCCGGATTTTCTCGGCACACGCTTTTCGAGCACCGCCGTGCGCGCGCTCGCGGCCGGCGCGGCGATCCTGTGCTCGTTCGTCTATCTGGTCGCGCAGATCCAGGGGATCGGGCTGATCGCGACGCGCTTCATCGGCGTCGACTTCGCGATCGGGATTTTCTGCGGGCTCGCGGGCATTCTCGTGTGCTCGTTTCTCGGCGGGATGCGCGCGGTCACGTGGACGCAGGTCGCGCAGTACATCATCCTGATCAGCGCGATCCTGATCCCCGTGTCGCTGATCGCGATGAAGAACGGGCTCGGGCCGGTGCCGCAGTTCAACTACGGCAAGCTGATGGAGCGCGTGGCGGCGCGCGAGGCGCGGCTGCGCGACGCGGCCGAGGAGCAGCAGGTGCGCGATGCGTATCGCCGGCAGGCCGCGGTCGTGCAGACGCAGCTCGATCGCCTGCCCGCATCGTATGCGGACGCGCGCCGGCAACTCGTCGACCAGCTCGCGGACCTGCGGCGCCACAACGGGCCGCTGCGCGAGATCAACCAGCGCGAGCGCGAGCTGGCGGACTTTCCGCGCGACCCGACGGCGGCGCGCGTGACCTGGACGCAGGCGCGCGACGACCTGCTGGCACGCGCCGAGCCGCCCGTGCCGATGCACGCGCCGTTTCCCGCGGCGAACGACGACGACCGTAAGCCGCGCGAACGGAATTTCCTCGCGCTGCTGCTGTGCCTGTCGCTCGGCACCGCGAGCCTGCCGCACATTCTCACGCGCTACAACACGACGACGTCGGTGGCGTCCGCACGGCGTTCGGTCGGCTGGACGCTGTTCTTCATCGCGCTGTTCTACCTGAGCGTGCCGGTGCTCGCGGTGATGATCAAGTACGAGATTCTCACCAACCTCGTCGGGCGGCCGATCGCGGAATTGCCGGCGTGGGTCACGCAGTGGCATCACTTCGAACCGGACCTGATCAGCGTGGTCGAGGTGATTCGCGACGGCATCGTCCACTGGTCGGAGATCCAGATGCAGCCCGACATGGTCGTGCTGGCCGCGCCGGAGATCGCGGGGCTGCCGTATGTCGTGTCGGGGCTGATCGCGGCCGGTGCGCTGGCCGCGGCGCTGTCGACCGCGGACGGGTTGCTGCTGACGATCGCGAATGCGTTGTCGCACGATGTTTACTACTGCATGGTCGCGCCGGATGCATCGAGCCAGCGGCGCGTGACGATCTCGAAGGTGCTGCTGCTCGGCGTCGCGCTGTTCGCGTCGTATGTCGCGTCACTCAATACGGGGAAGATTTTGTTTCTGGTCGGTGCGGCGTTTTCGCTCGCGGCTTCGAGTTTCTTTCCGGTGCTCGTGCTTGGGGTGTTCTGGAAACGCACGACGACGCGCGGTGCGATCGCCGGGATGGTGACGGGGCTCGCGGTGTGCGTGTATTACATCGTGTCGACTTATCCGTATTTCACGCAGCTCACGGGGTTTGCGGGGCGTACGTGGTTCGGGATCGAGCCAATCAGTTCAGGCGTGTTCGGTGTGCCGGCCGGGTTCGCGGTGGCGATCGCGGTCAGTCTGCTCGATCGGCAGCCGGATGAATATACGCGGGCGTTGGTGGATTACATCCGGCATCCGTGACGTGGAGGCGCCGGATGCAGGGCGTAGCGGCGGGGAAGGCGGGGACTCCGGGGAAAAGAAAAGCCCCTTGATTTCTCAGGGAAATCAAGGGGCTTCATGTGTCCTGGCGGAGAGAGGGGGATTCGAACCCCCGATAGGCGATTAACCTATACACGCTTTCCAGGCGTGCGACTTAAACCACTCATCCATCTCTCCGGAAGAGCGAGAGTATAGCAAACTCTGGTGGCCGCCCGCCACTCCCTTCGACGAGCCGCTGAAATCTGCCGGGAATCCGGTCCCAGCGGCAGGCGCGTCCGTGCCGTCCATGCAGCCGCCGCAGATGGGCGGCGAGGTTCCGCGGTCCGGCATCACGTCAAACGCACGCTTGCTCAACCGGGAGCGGGTGGCGCGGCAATCGTGCGATCATTGAGCGACAGACCGACCGACCCTGTCACCGGAGCCGGCGCATCAAACGGCGCGCCCGGTCGCTGGACGCGCTCCGTTCCCTCGATCATTTTCACCACGCACACCCGCTCATGACGATCTCCGCACTGCTCGCATTTGCCCTGATCCTGTCCGTCGGCGTCGCGACGCCCGGCCCGACGGTGTTGCTCGCGATGAGCAACGGTTCGCGCTACGGACTGCGTCACGCGATGGTCGGCATGCTCGGCGCGGTAACGGCCGACGTCGTGCTGGTCGCGCTGGTCGGGTTCGGTCTCGGCGTCATTCTCGAGGCGTCCGAAACCGCGTTCGTGACGCTGAAGCTGCTCGGCGCCGCATGGCTCGCGTACGTCGGCATCCGGATGCTGATGTCGAGCGGCAGTTCCGCCGCCGCGCCGGCGCAGGATCTTGCGACGCCCGATCGCCGCACCGCGTTCCTGAAGAGCTTCTTCGTCGCGATGAGCAACCCGAAGTACTACCTGTTCATGTCCGCGTTGCTGCCGCAGTTCGTCGACCGGTCGCATGCGGTCGCGCCGCAATACGCGATCCTCGCGGCGACGATCGTCGCGATCGACGTGATCGGGATGACGGGCTATGCGCTGCTCGGCGTGCATTCGGTGCGGGTGTGGAAAGCGGCCGGGGAGAAGTGGCTGAACCGGATCAGCGGGTCGTTGCTGCTGATGCTCGCGGGGTACGTCGCGTTGTATCGGAAAAGTGCGAACTGACTGGGCGCCTATTGCGCCGTACCGCCGGTCACGCCGGTGCCCGGACGCACGGCGGCGCGAGTCTGTTATCTTCCCGGGCATCGCATTGCTATCCCCGCCTCTTCATGACCGACCGCATCGTCGCCGCATTCGATTTCGACGGCACCATCACGACCACCGACAGCTTCCGCCATTTCGTCCGCTACGCGGTCGGTACGCCACGCTTTGCATGGGCCGGACTGCGGGCGCTGCCGTGGATCGTCGCGATGAAAGCGGGCCTGTTGTCGCGCGGCGATGCGAAGGCGAAGTTCGCGTGGTTTGCGTTCGGGTCGATCCGCGAGGACGCGCTCGACGCGCTCGCGCGCACTTTCGTCGACGGCTATCTGCCGAACCTCGTGCGTCCTGAAATGCTGGAGCGGGTGCGCGAGCATCAGGCGCGCGGGCATGAAGTCGTGCTGGTCAGCGCGTCGCCGTCGCTGTATCTGGAGAAGTGGGCGAAGACGGTCGGCATCGACACGGTACTCGCGACGCGCCTCGCGTTCGAGCGCGGCACGTTCACCGGGCGGCTGAACGGCGAGAACTGCTGGGGCCCGCAGAAGGTCGTGCGCTTGCGTGGCTGGTGGGGAAATCAGCCGCCCGCGCAACTGTTCGCCTACGGCGACAGCCGCGGCGACAAGGAAATGGCCGAACTCGCGAAGTGGGCGTGGATCCGCGGGCACGGGCCGATGCCGCCGATCGGCGCCTGATAGCCTGACCGACTGACGGGACCGGCGCGGCGCCCGTCGTTACGTGTCGGCCTGCTGCGCGCCGTGCGCCCCGCGAATCGGACGATACGCGCCCCAGCGATTCGCCCGCTTGAACGTGCCGATATCGTTGAACCGCACGCCGACTTCACGCAGCGCCGCATGGGCGGTGCGCGCGGTCAGCTGCCGGATGTAGAACGGATCGCGCACCACGAAGTGATGGATCGCATGCGTGCTGCCGAAGTTGAAGCAGAACAGCTGGAACGGCAGCATCCACCACGGTTTGAGCACCTGGGTCTGCTGGATCACGTTGCGCGAATCGATGTCGCCGAAGTAATGCATGTTCGAGCTGACGAAGTTGATGCAGAAGCTGCGCACGAAGTTCGGCCCGAGCCACACGACCGCGAGGAAATCGACGACGCTCATCACGCGCTCGACAACGGCCGGCACGGTTACCGCATGGCCGAGCGCATGCAGCGCGAACAGGCCGGCGTGATACACGATGAACGCGTGCCACAGCGCGTAGTACGCGTGACCGATCGGCATGTAGGACGACACCTGCTCGACGCGCAATTGTGCACGTTCGGCCGCATCCTGCACCGGCTGCGCGGCCAGGTACTGCTGGACCTTGCGGCGCATCGCATCCGGCCGCAGCACGACGGCGAGCATCCCGTCCGCGATCATCAGCAGTCGCTTCACGCCCCAGCGTTCGCCATTGGTGATGCCGAATTCCTCGAGATCCGATTCGCCGCCCGATACCTTGTGGTGATGCAGGTGCATGCGCCGGCGCGTCCACGGGTTGATCGTGCCCGGCCGCGTGAGCCAGCACAGCGCCATCATCAGGTGATAGGCCCACGGCGTCTTCTTGAAGTACATCAGGTGGATCAGGTCGTGCTCGAGTTCGTGGATCAACGACGTGACGAACGCGGCGAGCGGCAGCGCGACGTACCACGCGATCGCGCCGCGCGCATACAGCCATGCGATCGCGAGCATCGCACTCACCGACACGGCCATCACCGTCGCGCCGACGAGGTTCTGGTTGTCGAGCAGCGGAAAGCGCGCGCGGATCGCGTCGCTCGCGGCGTTGACCTCGCGCCGGACATACGCGACCTTGTCGGCGTCGTGGCGAAAGACGGTTCGTGCAGGTTGGCTCATCGACCGGAATCCGTGCGGAAAGAGTGGGGCGCAATGCCGATGTGACAAGCATAGGCGTGCCCCAGAGCGCACGCGAGGGCCGCTGGTGCCAATGATGGTGTCATTTCGGGCCACGATGGCCAGTGCGCCGGCCTGCCATACGGCTCGGTGCCGATAGAGTGCTGCGGTGGTGTCATTGCGGGCCAGCGACGCTACAATCCGCCGAAACCGCTCCGGAGTTCGCCGCATGGCCCTGTCCGTCCCGGATGCCGCGCGCCAGCTGCACAAGGCGACGGTGTCGTCCGCGTATGCGTTGTTCATGCTGATGCTCGCCGAGGAGCGCGGCATCGATGGCGGCCGCATTCTCGCCGGCTCGGGCGTCGAGCGCGACCGGCTCGCGCAGCCCGACGCGCGCATCACGCCACTTCAGCAGGCTGCGATCGTGTTCAACCTGCTCGAGTCGACCGACGATCCGTCGATCGCGATCGAGATCGGCCTGCGCAGCAGTCTCACGAAATCCGGGCTGATCGGCTTCGGGTTGATGAGTTGCGCGACGCTCGGCGAAGCGATCGCGCTCGGCATCCGCTACCTGCCGACGCGCGTGCCGTTCTTTTCGGTGCGGCTCGTGCAACTCGACGGGATCGTCGACATCGACGTGCTCGAGGCGTTTCCGCTCGGCCGGCTGCGCCAGTTCGCGGTGGAGAACTTCCTGGTCGAGACGGCGATCCTGTTCAACTCGCTGCTCGATCCCGCACCGGGGCGCACGCTTCAATCGCGCGCGGAGCTGCATTTCGAATGGCCCGAACCGCCGTGGTTCGAGCGCTATCGCGCGAGGCTGCCGCGCTGTCATTTCGACGCGAGCGCGAACCGCATCCGCTGCGACGCCGCGCTGCTCGACGAGCCGATCGGCACCGCGAACGCGCAGACCGCGCAGATGATCGTCCAGCAATGCGAGGCCGAGCTCGCGCGGCTCGGCTATGCGGAAAGCATCGTCGAGCGCGTGCGCAACCTGCTGATCTGCGGCGACGCCGGCTATCCGTCGGTGGACAAGGTCGCGCGCGAGCTGCACGTGTCGGCGCGTACGCTGAAACGCAAGCTCGCGGAATTCGGTGTGACCTATTCGGCGCTGCTCGACGAGATCCGGCTGCGCGATGCGCTCCGGTTGCTCGAGGGCACGCGCCTGCCGGTCGACGAGATCGCGGCGCGGGTCGGTTACACCGACCGCGCGAATTTCACGCGGGCATTCAAGCGCTGGACCGGCGTCGCGCCGAGCGAGCGGCGCTGACCGTGCGCCGGGCGGCGCGGGCCGGTGCCGGCTGCGTGTCCGGTCGCGTGCCCGGTCGCGTGCCCGGTCGCGTGCCCGGTCGCGTGCCCGGTCGCGTGCCCGGTGTTGATCAATCGATCATTCGCTCCGTCGGTCAATCGACCCATCAGACGATCGCAACCCAGTTCGCCCCGCGGCCGCCCGGCACGCGCGCGTGCAACGCCAGCGTGCCGTCGTCCGGCGCGATCGCGTACACCGACACGTATTCCGATTGCTCGCCGCATGCGACGAGCCAGCGTCCCGACGGATCGATCGCGAAGCCGCGCGGCTGCGTTTCGGTGGCGGTCGCGTGTACGGGTTCGAAGGTGCCGTCCGCACGGCGGCGATAGCAGAGCAACTGGCTCGACGTGCGTTCGCTGACATACGCGAAGCGCTCGTCCGGCGTCAGGTGCAGATCGGCGGCCCATACGGCGGGCCCGGTCGGCGCGGGCGGCCGAGCATGACCTTGCGCGAGGTCGGCGACGGCCGGGTGGCGTGCACTGACCTGCGCGTCGCCGAGGCGGCCGCTGTCGGTGTCGCGCGCGAAGCTCGCAAGCGTCGCCTGGAATTCGCTGACCACGACGAGTGCCTGACCATCACGTGTGAAGCGCAGGTGGCGCGGCCCGAAGCCACCCGGCACGCGCGTGTCGCCGTGCTCGACCGCATGCAGGCCGCCAGCATCCTCGATCAGCGCGAACGTGAAGATCCGGTCCGAGCCGAGCGAGCTCACGTACGCGAAGCGATTGTCCGGCGACACGATGACCGCATGCGCGTTCGCGATGCCGTCCGCGACCTGCAGCGGCGCACCGTCGCCGTCGCGCACGCGCGCGGCGTCGTAGAGGCTCAGCGAGTTGCCGCCATACGACGCGCCGAGCAGCCAGCGGCCACTGCGGTCGAGCGACAGGTAGGCGAGGCTCGCGTCGATCGCGGTCGCGCCGATGCGTGCGAACGCGCCGGTTCCCGTCGCGACGCGGAACGCGACGATGGTCGGCTGCTCGCCGCGGGTCGCGACGTACAGCCGCGCGCGATCGGGCTGCACGGCGACCGGCATCGCGACGTCGCCGGCGGGGTAGCGGGCGAGCGGCGCGAGCGTGCCGCCGGGTGTGAGCGAGAACGTGGCGAGGTCGCCGTCGGCGGCATTCGAGACGACGACAGTCAGGCGGTCAGTGTTCGGCATGGCGGAGCATGGCGGTGTTCGTGAAGGACTCGTCGGCCGGCAGGCCGCGCGGCGGATCGCTGCGCCGGTGCGTGCGCGCGAACAGCGCGGCGACCGCGGCGACGAGGGATGCGATCGCGAGTGCATACAGGCCACCCGTGATCGAACCCGTATGTTGCTTCAGATAGCCGAAGGCCGTCGGCGCGACGAAGCCGCCGAGGTTGCCGACCGAGTTGATCAGCGCGATCACCGCCGCGGCCACGCGCGTGTCGAGGTAGCCCTGCGGGATCGGCCAGAATAGCGACGACGCGGCCTTGAAGCCGAGCGCGGCGAAGCAGATCGACGCGAACGACCACACGGGATCGTGCGACGTCGACGCGAACAGCCCGCACGCGGCGAGCACGAGCGCGAACGACAGCCAGCGCTGCGGATGCTTCCACTTCGCGGACAGCACCGCGAAACCGTACATCGCGCCGATCGCGATCATCCACGGAATCGTGTTGTAGAGGCCGACCTGGAAGTCGGTGAGGCCGCCCATCTTGCGGATGATGGTCGGCAGCCAGAAGGTGGCCGCGTAGATCGTCAGCTGGATCGCGAAATACAGGAAGCAGAACAGCATGATCTGCGGGTCGCGCAGCAGCGTGGTGGCCGATACGTGCACCTTCGAGCGCACGTCGCGCGATGCACGCTCTTCATCGAGTGCGTTCTGGAGCGCCGCGCGCTCGTCGGCGGTGAGCCACGTCGCGTCGCGGATGTGCGACTTCAGCAGCAGCCAGCACGCGCCGCACAGCGCGACCGAGAACATCCCTTCGATCAGGAACATCCACTGCCAGCCCTGCAGGCCGAAGCCGTGGATCGACAGCAGCGCGCCGGTGACGGGCCCGGACAGCACCGACGCGAATGCGGAGCCGCCGAGGAAGATCGCCATCGCCTTGCCGCGTTCCTGCGGCGGCAGCCATTGCGACAGGTACAGCACGACGCCGGGGAAGAAGCCGGCCTCGGCCGCGCCGAGCAGGAAACGCAGCACGTAGAACGACGTATCGTTCCACACGAACGCCATCGCGGCGGCGACGATGCCCCACGTCGCCATGATCCGCGCGAGCCAGATACGCGCGCCGTAGCGCTGCATCAGCAGGTTCGACGGCACTTCGAACAGCGCGTAGCCGACGAAGAACAGGCCGGCGCCGAGCCCGTACGCGGCCGCGCCGATACCGATCGACGCTTCGAGGTGGCGGTCGACGAAGCCGACGTTCACGCGGTCGATGTAGTTCGCGATGAACATGATCAGCACGAGCGGCAGCACGTGCCATTTCACTTTCGAGACGGCGGACGCGAGCGGGTCGCGGCCGGGCAGGGCGGGCGAGGTCAAGGGGGAGTCTCCGGTCGGGCGGCGAACGGGGCGGCGGCCCGCGTTGGCGTCGGTTGGTGATCTAAGTAGTATGTCGTCGTATAACATGGTACGCCTGAGACTTCGGCGTGACGTCGCGGGTTTACCCGAAATATGCCCAAATATTGGGGAATATCAGGAGGCTGTCATCGTGTTCGATCACATCTGATGACGTATGACATGGGCTGATAGCCTGCCGGCCGGCAACCGGCTCCCGCCGGGCTGCATTGCGCTGCGATGGGCGTCGCCCCAAGGGCGCGGCCCGCTACGCCATCGACACGACGCTGTTCAGCAGCATCTTCACGAGCACCGCCTGCCGCGTCGCGCCCGTCTTCGCGAAGATCCCGCGCAGGTGCGCGCGGGCGGTGTTCTTCGTGATGCCGGTCGCGGTGGCCGCTTCGTCGAGCGTCAGGCCGTCGACGAGCCGCAGCGCGATCTCGGTTTCCATCGGCGTGAGGCGAAACAGCCGGTGCAGCATGTCGCGCGAGGTCTGCGGCGACGACGCCGGATCGCGGACGAACACCGCGACGGCTGGCCGGTGCTGGCGGTCCTCCGCGCCGCGATAGGGCGCGAGCGGGCGCAGCAGCACGTTCAGCGGCATCGCGCCGCCTGGGCGCGACAGCGTGGTGGCCTCGATGCGCGCGAGCGCGCCCGCACGGAAATGCTCGAGCGCGGCCTGCAACGCCTTCTGCAGCCGACGCTCGTCGAGCGGGCACGACGCATGGAGCCGCTCTTGACGCAGGCAAAGACCGTCCTGCTGCTCGATCAGCCGTTCGGCGATGCGGTTGTGCTTGATCACGCGGCCGTCCTCGTCGAGGATCGCGGTGCCGACGTCGAGCCGGTCGACGGTGCCCGCGTACAGTGCGCGCTCGGCATCGAGCACGTCGAGCGTCGCATGCAACTCGACCGCGCGCTGCAGGTGCGGCAGCAGCGTCGCGACCTGCGCGCGTTCGGCCACGTCGAAATCGCGGGCGCGATGAGCACGGCTCACGAAGAACGCGCACTCGACGCCGTGCTCGCCGCGCAGGGTCGCGCCGAGGATGAAGCGCAGGTCGAGCGGCTGCAGGTACTGCCGGTAGAAATCGTGCTCGCACCACCGGGTGGCGCCGAACAGCCCGTCGGCCGTGAACACCTGGCCGGGCGGCTGGTCGAGAAACGGGCACAGCGCGTAGAACTGCTCGCTGTACGACGGCTCGCCGGGCAGCAGCGGGCCGTGGGTCGATGCGTTGATGATGAGCCCGCGCCGCGAGCCGCCGGGGCTGCGCAGCACGAGCGTCGTGAAGCTCGCGTCGAGCCGCACGCGGATCGCTTCGAGAAAGCCCGCCCACGGCGTCGTTTCGGACGGGCCCTGATAGACGAGCCCGAGCCAAGCGCTGAGTTCGCGTGCCGTCCATGCCGCGTCGTCGAAACCGTCGTGCGCGGCCGTGTCGTCGGGCGCCAGCGCGATCCGCATGCTCGTGTTCTCCTGGGTGGGGGTGAAGGCTCACGATCCAGCATACCGGCCGGCCGGCGGCCCGCGTCATCCGAACGGAGTAGACGACGCGGGCCGTGCCCGTGCGACGCGGCTTGCGCCGCTTGGGCGGGTTATGCGGCGCGCTCGCGCAGCAGGTACGCGACGATGCGGTCCGCCGCCGCTTCCGGCGACTCGGCCACCGTATCGATGCGCAGTTCGGGCTGCGCGGGCGGCTCGTACGGCGAGTCGATGCCCGTGAAGTGCTTCAGTTCGCCCTTGCGCGCCTTCTTGTACAGGCCCTTTGGATCGCGCGCCTCGGCGACCGCGAGCGGCGTGTCGACGAACACTTCGACGAACTCGTCGGGTCCGGCCAGCGCGCGCGCCATGTCGCGTTCCGCGCGGAACGGCGAGATGAACGACACGAGCGTGATGAGCCCGGCATCGAGCATCAGCCGCGCGACTTCGGCCACGCGCCGGATGTTCTCCACGCGATCGGCCTCGGTGAAGCCGAGATCGCGATTCAGGCCGTGCCGCACGTTGTCGCCGTCGAGCAGGTACGTGTGCTTGCCGAGCGCATGCAGCCGCTGCTCGACGAGGTTCGCGATCGTCGACTTGCCCGCGCCGGACAGCCCGGTCAGCCACACGATGCGCGGCGTCTGCGCCTTCTGCACCGCGCGCGCGTCGCGGTCGACGTCGACCGCCTGCCAGTGCACGTTGTGCGCGCGGCGCAGCGCGAAGTGCAGCATCCCGGCGCCGACCGTGTCGTTGGTGAAGCGGTCGATCACGATGAAGCCGCCGGTGTGGCGGTTCCGGTCGTACGGATCGAACGCGACGGGCCGGTCGAAGCTCAGGTTGCACACGCCGATCTCGTTGAGCGCGAGCGTGCGCGCGGCGAGATGCTTGCGCGTGTTCACGTCGATCTTGTACTTCGGCGTCGCGCAGGTCGCGCCGACCGTCTGCGTGCCGAGCTTCACGAGATACGGCCGGCCCGGCAGCAGCGGTTCGTCGTGCATCCACACGAGCGTCGCCTCGAACTGGTCGGCCACTTCCGGCGGCGCGTCGGCGCGCGCGATCATGTCGCCGCGGCTGATGTCGATCTCGTCGGCGAGCGTGAGCGTCACCGCTTCGCCGGCACGCGCGACGTCGGCTTCGCCTGCAGGCGTGATCACCGACGCGACGCGGCTCTCCTTGCCGGACGGCAGCACGCGCACGCGTTCGCCGACGCGGACCTCGCCCGACGCGATGTTGCCGGCATAGCCGCGGAAGTTCAGGTGCGGCCGGTTGACCCATTGCACGGGCAGGCGGAACGGTTCGTCGCGCGTCACGCGCTCGACGAGCGGCAACGTGTCGAGATGCTGCATCAGCGTCGGGCCCGCGTACCACGGCATCCGCGTGCTCGGTGCGATCACGTTGTCGCCGCGCAGTGCGGACATCGGAATGCTGACGATCGCCTCGAGACCGAGCTCGGCCGCGAACGCGCGATAGTCGGCGTCGATGCGCTCGAACACGGCGCGGTCGTGGTCGACCAGGTCCATCTTGTTGATCGCGAGCACGATGCGCTTGATGCCGATCAGCGCGACGAGGTGGCTGTGGCGGCGCGTCTGCGTGAGTACGCCCTTGCGCGCGTCGATCAGGATCACGGCGAGATCGGCGGTCGACGCGCCGGTGATCATGTTGCGTGTGTATTGCTCGTGGCCGGGCGTGTCGGCGACGATGAACTTGCGGCGCGCGGTCGCGAAGAAGCGGTACGCGACGTCGATCGTGATGCCCTGTTCGCGCTCGGCCGACAGGCCGTCGACGAGCAGCGCGAAATCGAGCTCGCCGCCTTGCGTGCCGACCTTCTTCGAATCGGCCTCGAGCTGGGTCAGCTGGTCGTCGAACAGCATGTTCGATTCGTAGAGCAGGCGGCCGATCAGCGTGCTCTTGCCGTCGTCGACGCTGCCGCAGGTGATGAAGCGCAGCAGGTCCTTCGTCTGCGCATCGTCGGCGTGCATGTCGGGAGTCGCGCGCGCGAGCGTGTCGGGCGCGGTGAGAACGTGTGCCATCAGAAATATCCCTCCTGTTTCTTCTTTTCCATCGAACCGGCCGAATCGCTGTCGATCAGGCGTCCCTGGCGCTCGGACGTGCGCGTGTCGCGCATCTCCCGCAGGATGTCGTCGAGCGACGTCGCATCGCTGTCGATCGCGCCCGTCAGCGGATAGCAGCCGAGCGTGCGAAAGCGTACCTTGCGCATCTGCGGCACTTCGCCTTCGCGCAGCGGCAGGCGCGCGTCGTCGACCATGATCAGCGCGCCGTCGCGCTCGACCACCGGCCGCTCCTTTGCGTAGTAGAGCGGCACGATCGGAATGTCGTGCAGCCGGATGTACTGCCAGATGTCGAGCTCGGTCCAGTTGGAAATCGGGAACACGCGCAGGCTTTCGCCCTTGCGCTTGCGCGCGTTGTACAGCGACCAGAGTTCGGGGCGCTGGCGCTTCGGGTCCCAGCGGTGCTGCTCGGAGCGCAGCGACACGATGCGCTCCTTCGCGCGCGATTTCTCCTCGTCGCGGCGCGCGCCGCCGAACGCGGCGTCGAAGCCATGGTGGTCGAGCGCCTGCTTGAGGCCCTGGGTCTTCCACACGTCGGTGTGCACGGCCGAGCCGTGCGTGAACGGATTGATGTCGTTCGACACGCCATCCGGGTTCACGTGCACGCGCAGGTCGAGGCCGAGGCGCTCGGCCGTCTCGTCGCGAAACGCGATCATCTCGCGGAACTTCCACGTCGTGTCGACGTGCAGCAGCGGAAAGGGCGGCTTCGCCGGGTAGAACGCCTTCATCGCGAGATGCAGCATGACCGAGCTGTCCTTGCCGATCGAATAGAGCATCACCGGGTTTTCGCTTTCCGCGACCACCTCGCGCATGATGTGGATGCTCTCGGCCTCCAGTCGCTCCAAGTGGGTCAACATCGTTCGTCTCCTTGTTTCATGCCGGCGCCGCGCGACATGTGCGGCGTTTCGTGCATGACGCCAACGGTATCGAGCGAGGGCGGTCCGATTCTTCGTCCGGGTGGACTAAACCGCGGCTCGGCGGCGCAGCGGATCTTTCCTTAGTCCACCCGGACGAAGTGGCGCGTGGCGCGCTCGCTTAAGGTGAGCGCTCGACCATCGGCGGAGACGACACATGACGGACGACACACGTGCCACGCAATTGCTTTCGGGCCAGACCTGGGCCGATTTCTGCGACACCCTGAAACGCAGCGGGCAGCAGATCCTGCGTGCCGAGGCGCCGGACGATCCGCTCACGCGCGCGGAAGGATTCCGCTACCTGAGCCGGCTGATGCGCATCGCGCTCGAGATGCACGTCGAGTTCGCGGACGGTACGTGGCCCGGCTTCTTCTCGCCGTCGCATGAGACCGCGAAGATCGGCGCCGACAATCCCGACAACCTGTACCAGTACGCGCGCCTCGACGGCCGCTGCGAATATCGCGTGACGGGGCGGCGCGGCACGGTCGCGTACCTGAGCTTCGGCACGCAGAAGGGCGGCTACGAGACGGACGGCAAGATGCTGCAGACGGGCTTCCTCGACGCGAAGCAGCTCGAGATCGCGCCGGACGGCAGCTTCGAGATCGTGCTGGGCGCGACGCCGCGCGCGGGCAACTGGGTGCGAATGGAACCTGGCACGAACGCGCTGCTGGTGCGCCAGACGTTCCTCGACCGGCGCGCGGAGACGCCGGCGCAACTGAAGATCGAGCGCATCGGCGCGCACGATCGCCCGGCGTCGCTCGACCCGCTCGTGCTGCAGGGCGGCCTCACGCGCGCCGCGCAGTTCGTCGAGCAGACGTCGAAGCTGTTCGCCGACTGGGCCGCGAGCTACGGGGCGCACGTGAACGCACTGCCGCCCGCGGACCAGGCGCTGTGCCAGTCGGTCGGCGGCGATCCGAACATCTACTACTATCACTCGTGCTGGTCGCTGGCCGACGACGAGGCGCTCGTGATCGACGTCGACACGGTGCCCGACTGCGACTTCTGGAACGTGCAGCTCAACAACTACTGGATGGAGTCGCTCGACTATCGGCACTTCGACATCTGCGTGAACAAGCACAGTGCGCGGCTGAATGTCGACGGCGGCGTGACGGTGGTGGTCGCCGCGTCGCGGCCGGGCGACACGAACTGGCTCGATACGGCAGGGCATCGCACCGGCACGATCTGCTGGCGCTGGGTCGGCGCCGCGCAGCCGGTGCATCCGCGCACGCGCGTCGTCAAGCTCGCCGCGCTGAAGGAGGCCGCATGAACGCGCCGCTCGACCGGATCCGCACGCAGCTCGACGCCGACGGACTGATCGCCGAGGCGGTATTGCGCACGGGCGGGCTCACCGCGTTCGGAGACGGCCCGTATCGCGAGGCGCTCGACGTGATGTGTGCATCGCTGATCGATGAAGCGAAGCTGTCCGCGCGTGGCGCGGAGATGATGCGTGAAAAGCTGGTCGGCCAGCTCGTGAACCGGCTCGTCGTCGAGTCCTACTGCCGCCGTCATCCGGCGATTGCCGACATCGAGATCGACGACCCGCTCGTGATCGTCGGGCTGCCGCGCACCGGCACGACGCTGCTGCAGCGGCTGCTCGCGGTCGATTCGCGCTTTCATTCGGCCGCGTGGTGGGAAACGCGCTATCCGGCGCCGCTCGCCGGCGAGACGCTCGACGCGCCGGCCGTGCGCATCGCGCGCGCGCAGGCCGAGGTCGCGACGATGATCGACTGCATTCCGCAGATCCTGACGATCCATCCGCTCGACGCGATGCTCGCCGACGAGGAGTTCATGCTGATGGAGCACTCGTTCGTGTGCGCGATGGATTCGTACGCGAACGTGCCGGGCTATACGGCATGGCTCGAGAAGCAGGACCTGACGCCGGTCTACACGTACCTGAAACGGATGCTGCAGTTCCTGCAGTGGCAGAAGTCGCAGCGCGGCGTCGCGCCGGCCGAGCGCTGGCTGCTGAAGACGCCGCAGCACCTGCACGCGCTCGACGTGCTGTGCCGCGTGTTCCCGCGCGCGCAGGTGGTGCTCACGCACCGCGACCCGGCGCAGACGATTCCGTCGATGGCGAGCATGGCGCACACGCTGTGGCAGATGTACGCGGACGACCCGGATCCGCTCGCCGTCGGCGCGCAGTGGAACGCGGGGATGGCGCGCGCGATTGGCGCGGCGATGACGGCGCGCGATGCGCTGCCCGCGGAGCGCTTTCTCGACGTGCGTTTCGAGGACACCGTGTCGAATCCGCTCGGCGTCGTGGAGGCCGTGTACCGCTTCGCGGGGATGCCGCTCGATGCGCGGCAGCGCGCGGCGATGGCGGACTGGATGGCGCGCAACGGCCGCGACAAGCGTGCCGCCCACGACTATTCGATCGCGCGCTTCGGCTTCACCGACGCGCAGCTTGCACGCGACTTCGCCGCGTATCGAGCGCGGCACCTGCGGGCGGCCGGCTGACGGCGCGCCCGCGAGACGAACGACAACCAGGAGACAACCCATGTTGCTGAAGGACAAGATCGTCGTGATTTCCGGGATCGGGCCGGGGCTCGGCGTAAAGCTCGCCGTCGAGGCGGCACGCGAGGGCGCGCGCGGCGTGGTCGTCGCGGCACGCACGATGGAAAAGCTCGACGATGCGGAGGCACGGATCCGCGAACTCGGCGTCGCGTGCGAGGTGCTGAAGGTGCGAACCGACATCGCCGAGCGCGCGCAGTGCCGGCAGCTCGCGACGCACGCGGTCGAGCGCTTCGGGCGGATCGACGCGCTCGTGAACAGCGCGTTCGTGCATGGCACGTTTCCGGAGGCGGTCGAGGAAGCCGATCTCGACGGCTGGCGCGCGGTGTTCGACACCAACGTGTTTGGCACGATGACGCTCACGCAGGAAGTCGTGCCGCACATGAAGCGGCAGAAACGCGGCGCGATCGTGATGATCAACACGCAGGCGACCCGCAAGCCGTTTGCAGGGGAATCGGGCTACGCTATATCGAAGGGCGCGCTCGCGGTTGCGGCAAAATACCTGGCGCGCGAGCTCGGCGTGCACGGGATCCGCGCGAACAGCATTCACATGGGCTGGATGTGGGGCGTGCCGACGCAGGCGTATTTCCGGCGGGCGGCCGCCGAGTACGGGATGACGGAGGCGGAGATCATCGCGCCGATCGCGTCGAACATCGCGCTCGCGAAACTGCCGACCGACGACGACTGCGCGCGCGCGGCGCTGTTTCTCGCGTCGGATTATGCGAACGCGGTGACCGGCGCGACGCTGGACGCGAACGGCGGCGATTTCATGCCCTGAGGACGGAGCAACGGATCATGCAGGAAAAACAACAGGGACGGCATTTCTTCGCGTTCAACGGCGACGCGGACGGCCTGTGCGCGCTGCAGCAACTGCGGCTCGCGGAGGGCGAACGCGGCACGCTCGTGACCGGCGTGAAGCGCGACATCAAGCTGCTCGAGCGAATCGATGCGCGCTCCGGCGACCGCGTGACCGTGCTCGACGTGTCGCACGACCAGAACCGCGACGCATGCGCGCGGCTGCTGCGCGAGGGCGCGGCGGTCCGCTACTTCGACCATCACTTCGCGGGCGAACTGCCCGGCGATCCGCGTTTCGACGCGTACATCGACACGGCCGCCGACGTCTGCACGAGCGCGCTCGTGAACCGCCATCTCGGCGGCCGGCATGTGCGCTGGGCGATCGTCGCGGCGTTCGGCGACGAACTGCCGGCGCTTGGCGACGCGCTCGCGCGCGAATACGGGATCGGCGAAGCCGAACGCGGCACGCTGGCCGAACTCGGGCTCTACCTGAACTACAACGCGTACGGCGATTGCGTCGACGACCTGCATTTCGATCCGGCGGCGCTGGCCGACGCGATGCTGCCGTGCGTCGATCCGCTCGACTTCGTGCGCGGCACCCCGGTGTTCGCCGCGCTGCGCGACGGCTATCGCGACGACATGGCACGGGCATGCGCGCTCGCGCCGCTGCGCGACGTGCCGGGCGCGACGCTGATCAGGATGCCGGATCAGCCGTGGGCGCGGCGCGCGACGGGGATGCTCGCGAACGAACGGATGCGCAATGCGCCGCATGCGGCGCTCGCGGTGCTGTCGCCGCGCGCGCAGGGCGGGCTCGTGGTCAGCGTGCGCGTGCCCGACGGCCGGCCGCTCGGCGCCGACGAATTCTGTCGCGGCTTCCCGACCGGCGGCGGGCGCAAGCGCGCGGGCGGCATCAACCATCTGCCGGAAACCGAGTTCGACGCGTTCGCCGAGCGTTTCGAAGCGGCGTTTCGTCTCGACTGATCCGAGGGCCTGCGACGCGCGCGCCGTGCAGCGATGCCACGGCGCGCGCGTCGTGCGACATGCCGGTTCAGCCGGTCGCGCCGGCGAGCACGGCCGGCACGTTGTGGCCGTAGCATCGCTCCTCGACACGCTCGGCGATGCGCCAGCCGAGCGCGGTGCGCACGAACCGGTCGACGTACCACAGCCCGAGAAACATCACCTGCGTGCCGCCGTCCGGCAGCGCGACTTCCATCGGATTGAAGCAGATCGTGCGGCCGCGCGCGGTGTCGCCATCGAGCGTGATCGACAGGTTGCCGACCATGTGCTGGTACTGCGGGAACTGCGGCAGCACGGTGCGTAGCCACGCCTTCACGTCCGGATAGGTGCCGGCGATGCCGCCCATCGCGCGATAGTCGATCCTCGCGTCGCGCGTGAACACCGCATCGAGCGCGTCGAAGTCGCGCGCATCGATCGCGCTCGAGTACGCGACGATCAGCTCGCGGATGTCGTGATGGTCGGAGAGGGTTTGCAGATCGGGCATCGGCTGCGCTCCGTCACGCGCTTTTGTGCTGGCGTGCCGCATGCAGCGCTTCCGCACGCTGCTTCACGTCGCGCGCGCACTGGTCGAATCCCTGTTTCACCCAGCCGCCGTGCTCGCGCATGATCGTTTCCGCGTTGATGCCGAGAAACTGGTCGGTCGTGAAGTAGCGGCAGCGTTCGGCGCCGTCGGCTTCGACGTACTGGTCGCGGCGCGCGGCGTCCTTGTTGTCGTCGGTCGGGCGCTGCTCCCACGACAGCAGGCGCTCGGGCTCGCACGCGACGAGGATTTCGTTGACGGGAATCACCGTCTCCGTGCCCGGAATGCGCACCTGCATGGTCACGAAGTCGCCGATCCGGCCGGTCGTTTCGAGGCCGACGCAGAACGCGTTCCATTCGCCGTAGCGCGGGAAGTCGGTCAGCACTTCCCAGACGACGGACGCGGGGGCGTCGATCGCGACGGTGATCGAGGTGACGAGATTGGCTGGTTTGGTCATGGCAAGTATCGGGTGAGATCGAGGGAAAGGATGGGACCGCGGGCGAGCACGCACCGACGAGCAAGCGCCGCGATGGCCGGAACGGTCCGCGCGGGCGCCGGCGGGCATGGCGGATGCGTCGCGCGATGCAAGGGGTTGACCAGCGGCCGGCGTGTGCCGCGTATCGCGGCGAACCCGACATCGAGCGTAGGCCGGCACGCGCGGCGAAGAATCGTCGGAATGGACTAAGGCGTTTCACCGGGCCGGCGATCCGGCGGCGGCATGGGAGCGCAACGCGCGAGCGCGTGCGGCATGCGGGTCGAACGTCGACATCGCGCGAGCCTGCCGCGACAATACGGGTCACATTTCAGCTTCCTGCCCCGAGGTGCCCGTGCCAGCCAAGTCGTCCGTTGCTCCTGCCGTCGTGTGGTTCCGCGACGATCTGCGCGTGACCGACCAGCCCGCGTTGACGCGCGCGGTCGCGTCGGGCCGGCCGCTCGTGTGCGTGTATGTCGACGACACGGGCGAACGCGCGGGGCGCGCGCTCGGCGGCGCGGCGCGCTGGTGGCTGCACGGGGCGCTCACCGGACTCGATGCGGCGCTCACACGTCATGGCGGCCGCCTGCTGCTGTTGCGCGGCGATGCGCCGCGCGAGATCGAACGCGTCGTGCACGACACGGGCGCGGCGGCCGTGTACTGGAACCGCCGCTATGCGCAGCCGCAGCGCGATGCCGATGCGGCATTGAAGGCGCCGCTGAAGGCACGCGGCCTCGAGGTCGAGAGCAGCAACGGCAGCCTGCTGAACGAACCGTGGGACGTGCTGACGGGCGCCGGCACGCCGTTCCAGGTGTTCACCGCATACTGGCGCGCGGTGCGGCGCGATCGCACGGTGGCAGTGCCGCTGCCGGAACCGGAGCGGATCGCGTTTCATCCGTGGCCGGCCCGCGTGCGCGAACGCGCGCTGGCGCTCGACGCGCTCGCATTGCGCCCGCACGCGCCGGACTGGGCGGGCGGCCTGCGCGACGCGTGGCCGGCACCCGATGAAGCCGGCGCGCATGCGCGGCTCGACGCGTTTTCCCTCGAGTCGCTGGCCGGATACGCCGATACACGCGATCGCCCCGACCAGCCAGCGACGAGCCGGCTGTCTCCGTTCCTGCGCTTCGGCAACCTGTCGCCGCGACAGGTGTGGCATGCGGTGCAGGGTGCCGCACAGGCGCGCGGAGGGGCCTGCTCGGCCGGCGCCGAGAAATTCCTGAGCGAACTCGGCTGGCGCGAATTCAGCCACGTGCTGCTGTATCACTTCCCGGCGCTCGCGACCGACAACTTCCGCGCGCAGTTCGACGCGATGCCGTGGCGCGACGATCCCGCCGCGCTGCGCGCCTGGCAGCGCGGGCTGACCGGCTATCCGCTCGTCGATGCGGGAATGCGCGAACTGTGGACGACCGGCTGGATGCACAACCGCGTGCGGATGGTCGTCGCGTCGTTTCTCGTCAAGCATCTGCTGATCGACTGGCGGGCCGGCGAACGCTGGTTCCACGACACGCTCGTCGACGCGGACGCCGCGAACAATCCGGCGAACTGGCAATGGGTGGCCGGCTGCGGCGCCGACGCCGCGCCGTATTTCCGCATCTTCAATCCGGTGACGCAGGGCCGGAAGTTCGACCCGCAGGGTGCGTACGTGCGCCGCTGGGTGCCGGAACTCGCGGGCCTCGACGCGGCGACGATCCATGCGCCGTGGGAGGCGTCGCCGGTGGCGCTCGCGGCGGCCGGCGTGCGGCTCGACATCGACTATCCGGCGCCGATCGTCGATCACGACGGCGCGCGGCGTCGCGCGCTCGATGCGCTGGCCACGTTGCCGAAGCGTCACTAAGTGCCACTGAGCGCAGCAGCCGCGCATCCGTGCGCGCGGCACCGCTCGTCGTGTCAGTCGCAGAACGCCGCGTGCTCGAGCAGCGCGAGCGCGACGCCCGAATCGAAGTAGGCCGCGCCGCACCACACGATGAATGCGAGCACGCCGGCGGCCAGTGCCGCACGGATCATGCCCACGCGGCCTTGCCCGGCACCGGCCGCGCGATGCGCGCGTCGTCGATCGGCAGGTGCAGCAGCGCGGCCAGCACGCCGAGCGCGATCGAGCCGATCCACAGCGGCAGGTAAGAATGCGTCGCCTCGTACACGAGCGCGCCGAGCCAGACGCCGAAGAAGCTGCCGAGCTGGTGCCCGAAGAAGACGAAGCCGAACAGCGTCGCGATGTAGCGCACGCCGAACACCTGCGAGATCACGCCGTTGGTCAGCGGCACCGTGCCGAGCCACGTGAAGCCCATCACGGCCGCGAACACGTAGACGCTCGCGGGCGACAACGGCGCCGCGACGAATGCGGCCATCGCCAGCGCGCGCACGAGATACAGCACGGACAGCACGTACTTGCGCCGCAGCAGGCCGCCAAGATGGCCGCATGCGTAAGTGCCGGCCACGTTGGTCAGCGCGATCAGCGCGAGCGCGACGCTGGCGTGGCGCGCCGGCAGGCCGTGATCGAGCAGGTAGGCGGGCAGGTGGGTCGCGATGAACGCGAGCTGGAATCCGCAGGCGAAGAACCCTGCGTTCAGCAGCCAGAAGCCGCGGTGCGCGAACGCTTCGCGCACCGCCGCACCGATCGACTGGTCGGGGCCGTCCGTGCGGCTCGCGGCCTGCGCGGGCCGGTCGTGCACCAGTACGGCGAGCGGCGCGAGCAGCGCGGCGACGAGGGCGAGCGCGACGAATGCATGCTGCCAGCCGATGCCGCCGATCAGCACCTGCGCGACCGGCACCATGCAGAACTGGCCGAGCCCGCCGATCGCACCGGCGACGCCGAGCGCCCAGCCGCGCCGGTCGGGCGGAAACAGCCGGCTCAGCGCGCCGTAGATCGACGCGAAGGCCGATCCCGACAGCGCGATGCCGATCACGAGCCCCGCGCCGACCGTGAACACGCCGGCCGACGCCGCCAGCGCCATCGTGACGAGCCCGGCCGCGTACAGCAGCATGCCGGCGACGATCACGCGCACCGACCCGAAGCGGTCGGCGATCATCCCTGTGAACGGCTGCGCGATGCCCCAGATCAGGTTCTGCAGTGCGAGCGCGAGGCCGAACGCTTCGCGCGACCAGCCGTGGTCGAGCGTGACGGGAGCGAGGAACAACCCCTGCACGTGGCGGATGCCGAGCGCGGCACCCATGATCAGGCCGCCCGCGAGCACCGGCAGCCAGCGGCGCCGGGCGTCTTGTTCGATCGGGGTCATGCGTGTCTCCGGATGAATGCGTGCGGCGCGGCGGCCGCGTTCGATCCGATTAGACGACCCGGTGGCGGCGTCGCTCAAGCGATCATTCGGTCGGGTTCGCATGCTTGGGGGGAATGCGAAGCCGAATGGTTGCGAGGCCGGCGGACCCTGAGAGCCGCCACGACGCAGGCGGGTGCGTATCGTCAGGGCGGTTGCGGCGGAACAGGTGCACCTTCGCATCGCTTGCCGGGGCGTGATCCGCCGCGCAATGCCGCACAGGCACCGGCCCGACGCGGCACATCGCGCCCGGCTTATCGCTGCGCCACGCCGTACGCGCGCATTGCCGCGTCGCATTCGGCTGCTTCCGCGAGAATCCAGTCGCGCACATCGGCGACCTCGCGGCGCGGTGCCGGATCGTGCCGGAACAGCCAGTAGCCGTACGCATCCGACAACGCCTGCGAGTGCGGGCCGAGCACCGCGAGCCGGCCGTCGGCGAGCATCGGCGCGACGAGCGCGAGCCGCCCGAGCGCGACGCCCTGGCCGGCGATCGCCGCGTGGATCACCTGGTCGTACTGGTTGAAGCGCAGCACGCCCTTCGGGCGCGCGTCGCCGAGCCCGGCCGCGTGCAGGTGCGCACGCCACTGCAGTTGGGTTTGCGGCGGCCCGTCGAATTCGAGCAGCACATGATCGGCGATCGCGGCCGCGTCGGTGACGGGCCGGGTGGCCAGCGCGGGGTGCGCGACCGGCACGACGATCTCGTCGAACAGGCGCAGCGCACCGGCCGGCGCGCGCTCGCGCGGGCAGTAGCGGATGCCGAGGTCGATGCCTTCCGCGCGCAAATCGAGTACCTTGTCGTTCGCGGCCACGCGCAAGTCGATGTCGGGCAGGCGCGCCTGCAGGCGCCCGAGCCGCGGCAGCAGCCACAGCGCGGTGACGCCGATGCTCGCGGTGATCGTGACGGGCTGCCGCTCGCGCGCGGCGGCGAGCGATGCGACGGTGTCCTGCAGGCTGAGCAGCGCCGCATCCGCGGCGCGGAACAGCCGCTCGCCTTCCGGCGTGAACGCGATCTTGCGATAGCCGCGCTGCAGCAGCGCGACGCCGAGATGTGCTTCGAGCGCATGCACCTGGCGGCTGACCGCCGACTGCGTGACACACAGATCCTGCGCGGCGAGCGTGATGCTCATGCGGCGGCCGACGGCGACGAAGCCGCGCACGAGGTCCAGCGACGGGAGACGGACGAGCGGCGTTGACATGCGTAGGGCTCATGCGAACGGAGCAGCAAGATTGGTTGAGAACGCCGGGCGCGTCAAGTTCAATGGAAGCTGGCCGATCGGGCGGGCGCCGGGTCATGCGGCGCCGCACAGGAGACAGGATGACGAATTCGAACGAAGCAGGCGGGGCCGCGCGCACGGCGGATCGACCAACTGAGCGTCCGGCGGGCGCGTTGCCGCCGGAGCGCGTGACGCTGACGGCAGCCGACGGTTACGTGCTGCGCGGCTACGTGTGGCGCCATCGGGGCGGCGGCGCCGTGCGGCCCGTGACGGTCGTCAATTGTGCGACGTCGGTGCGCTGCGACTATTACTTCCGCTTCGCGGCCTGGCTGTTCTCGCAGGGGCGCGACGTGCTCGTGTACGACTATCGCGGGATCGGCGGCTCGCGCCCCGCGCGGCTCGCGAAGCTGCGCGCGAACTGGCTCGACTGGGGGCGGCTCGATTGCGAGGCCGCATTGCAGTACGCGCGCGACGCGTTTGCCGGCCAGCCGCTCGACGTCGTCGCGCACAGCATCGGCGGCTGCGTGCTCGGGCTCGCGGCGTCGAACGCGTACGTGCGCCACGTGGTGACCGTGGGCGCGCAGTATGCGTACTGGCGCGACTATCGGCCGGCAGAGCGGCGGCGCATGTGGTGGAAGTGGCACGTCGCGATGCCCGCGCTCGCGGCCGTGTTCGGCTACGTGCCCGCGAAACGGCTCGGCTGGATGGAAGACACGCCGCGCGGCGTCGCGCTGTCGTGGGTGCGCTCGCAATCGCGCTTCGAGGACGCCTACACACACGGCCCGCTTGCCGAAACCGCGGCGAGCCGCGCCGCGTTGCCGGCCCGCTTCGCTCGGCTGCCGGCGCCGATGCTCGCGATCGGCCTCGACGACGACGGGTTCGGCACGGTCGACGCGATCGAACGGCTGGTCGGCTACTACACGGGCAGCGACGTCACGCACCTGCGGATCGCGCCGTGCGACATCGGCGTCGACGCGATCGGCCACTTCGCGTTCTTCCACAGCCGCTTCACCGACACGCTGTGGCCGGTCGCGCTGTACTGGCTGCAACACGGCGCGCTGCCGGCCGATGCGCCGGGCCGCGTCCACGCGCGCCATCCGGCGCAGCGTCCGCGGCTGGCGGGAAGCGGCGTGCCGGGTGCCGTCGCGCACGGGTGAACGCACACGCGCGCGCAGCCAGGCCATCGCGTCGATGAGGCGGCCGCGCCGGCTGCCGCTGCCGCTGCCGTTGCCGACGGTCGCGGTCGCGATGCGTCGGTCTCCGTTCCGTGCGATCGATTAACATCGGGCGTTTCGTTCGCCTGGCTGCAGCGTGCCGATGTCCATTCCGCCCGATTCCGAGATTTCCGCCGACCTGTCCCGCGCGTGGCGCGTGCACCGGCTCGATGTGCCGCCTGCCGCGTCGCGTGCCGGCGTGCAGGTCGCGCGCGTCGATTTCAACTGGCACGTGCCGCTCGCGTTGCCTGCTTACGCGGCACTGAGCGACGCCGAACGCGCGCGTGCCGGCCGCTACCTGCGGCACGAGGATGCGGTGCGCAGTGCCGCGACGCGCGCCGCGCTGCGCGACGTGCTCGGTGCGGCGCTCGGTGTCGCGCCGCAGGACATCGCGATCGTGGTCGACGAATCGGGACGGCCGTCGCTGGATCCCGCGCATCGCGCGTCGCTCGATTTCAACGTGTCGCATGCGGGCGATCACGCGCTGATCGCGTGGGCCGGGACGGGGCGCGTCGGCGTCGATATCGAAAGCTGCAATCGCACGACCGACTGGCGTGCGCTGACACGCGAAGTGTGCGCGGCCGCCGAGGCCGCGTATCTCGACGGCCTGCCGCTCGCCGCGCGTGCCGACGCGTTCATGCGCGTGTGGTCCGCGAAGGAGGCGCTACTGAAGGCGCTCGGCACCGGCATCGTCGGCGGGCTGCGCGCGTTCGCGGTCGTGCCGCCGCGCGATGCGGCGACGCCCGCGACGACGATCGTCGAGCCGGCCGCGCCCGCCGCCGGCGTGGCCGCGTTCGACGCGGGCTGGCTCGACGCGGCGCCCGGCTACGCGGCGTGCGTCGCGTGGACACGCTGAACCCGTTTCAGCACGCGACGCTCACTCGAGCGGCGCATCGTTCGGCGCCGTATAGCGCGCCTTGATCACGTCGCTCATCGGGAAGTCGAACGCGAGCCCCTTCGGCGGCACCGGCTTCATGAACCATTTGTCGTACAGCGCGTTGATCTCGCCGCTCTTCATCAGCTGCACGAGCACGCCGTCGACGAGCGCCTTGAACTGCGGATCGTCCTTGCGCAGCATGAACCCGTACGCTTCCGACGATTGCGGCGTGCCGACGATCACCCAGTCGGCCGGCTTCGCCGCGAGCTGGCGCACGCCGGCGAGCAGCACGTCGTCCATCATGTAGGCGGCCGCGCGGCCCGATTCGAGCGTGAGGCGTCCCTCGCCGTAGTCCTTCGCGCTGATGATCTGCATGTTCATCTTCTTTTCCTCGTTCATCTTGCGCAGCAGGCGTTCGGACGTCGTGCCCTGGTTCGTCACGACCGTCTTGCCGGCGAGATCGGGGAAGTCGCGGATGCCCGAGGTCGTGCGTGTGAGCAGGCGCGTCGTCGCGACGAAGAAGGTGGTCGAGAACGCGACCTGCGCGTGGCGCGCCGCGAGGTTGGTGGTCACCCCGCATTCGAGATCGACGGTGCCGTTCTGCACCAGCGGGATGCGGTTTTGCGACGTGACCGGGATGAAGCGCACCTGCAGGTCGGGCTTGCCGGTGCGCGACTTCACGGCGGCGATCACGCGGTCGCACAGGTCCTGCGAGAAGCCGATCACCTTGCCGCTCGCGTCGACATAGGAGAACGGCACCGACGTCTCGCGATGGCCGATCGAGATCAGGTTGCCCTGCCGGATCTTCTCGAGCGTGCCGGACAGCGGCTCCGCGGCGAGCGACGCGCCGCACGCAAGCGCGCAGGCGGCGACGAGCAGGCTGCGGCCGAACAGGGCGGTCAACCGGGGCGGGATGGTCATGGCAGTTCTCCGTGGGCGGATTGTAGGGAAATGCAGATTCGTATGTTGCCAAAGACAAAATAATTGCAACATATGTTAAGCGCGGAGTCTGCCGGGCAGGTCCGGCGGGCCGCGCCGGACATCAGGGAAACTCCCGAGTCGAAATCATGAAAAACGGGGTTGTCTAGACAAGTTCCGGTGGCTACACTGCAATCCATCCCGAACTTGTCTAGACAGGATTGCTCACATGATTACGTTGACCCCCGGCCACCTGACCCTCCCGCAACTGCGCAAGATCGCTCGCGAATCCGTGCAGCTCAAGCTCGACCCGGCGAGCTTCGCGAAGATCGACGCCGGTGCGAAGGCCGTCGCCGACATCGCGGCAAAGGGCGAGCCGGCATACGGCATCAACACGGGCTTCGGCCGCCTGGCCAGCACGCACATCCCGCACGACCAGCTCGAGCTGCTGCAGAAGAACCTGGTGCTGTCGCACGCGGTCGGCGTGGGCGAGCCGATGGCACGCTCGTCGGTGCGCCTGCTGATGGCACTGAAGCTGTCGAGCCTCGGCCGCGGCCACTCGGGCATCCGCCGCGAAGTGATGGACGCGCTGATCACGCTGTTCAACGCCGACGTGCTGCCGCTGATCCCGGTGAAGGGTTCGGTCGGCGCATCGGGCGACCTCGCGCCGCTCGCGCACATGTCGGCCGTGCTGCTCGGCGTCGGCGAAGTGTTCATCCGCGGCGAGCGTGCGAGCGCGCTCGACGGTCTGCGCGTCGCGGGCCTCGCGCCGCTGACGCTGCAGGCGAAGGAAGGCCTGGCGTTGCTGAACGGCACGCAGGCATCGACGGCACTGGCGCTCGACAACATGTTCGCGATCGAAGACCTGTACCGCACCGCGCTCGTCGCGGGTGCACTGTCGGTCGACGCGGCCGCCGGCTCGGTGAAGCCGTTCGACGCCCGCATCCACGAACTGCGCGGCCATCAAGGCCAGATGGACGCGGCCGCGTCGTACCGCGACCTGCTCGAAGGCTCGCCGATCAACCAGTCGCACCGCGACTGCGACAAGGTGCAGGATCCGTACAGCCTGCGCTGCCAGCCGCAGGTGATGGGCGCGTGTCTGGACCAGATGCGCCATGCGGCCGCCGTGCTGCTGGTCGAAGCGAACGCCGTGTCGGACAACCCGCTGATCTTCCCGGATACCGGCGAAGTGCTGTCGGGCGGCAACTTCCACGCCGAACCCGTCGCATTCGCGGCCGACAACCTCGCGCTCGCCGCATCGGAAATCGGCGCGCTGGCCGAGCGCCGCATCGCGCTCCTGATCGACGCGACGCTGTCGGGCCTGCCCCCGTTCCTCGTGAAGGACGGCGGCGTGAACTCGGGCTTCATGATCGCCCACGTGACGGCTGCCGCGCTGGCATCGGAAAACAAGACGCTCGCGCACCCGGCGTCGGTCGACTCGCTGCCGACCTCGGCGAACCAGGAAGACCACGTGTCGATGGCGACGTTCGCCGCGCGCAAGCTCGCCGACATCGCGGACAACACGAAGCACATCCTCGCGATCGAACTGCTGGCCGCCGCCCAGGGCGTCGACCTGCGCGCGCCGTACCACACGAGCCCGAAGCTCGCGCCCGTGATGGAAACGATCCGCAGCCAGGTTGCGCACTACGAGCTCGACCACTACTTCGCACCGGACATCGCGGTGATCGCGAAGCTCGTCGGCGAGCGCGCGTTCGCGAAGGTTGCGCCGTTCTCGTTCGCATCGGAACAGTAAGCCCATGAGCGCGCCGGTCTACCAGGAGATCAAGGATTTCATCCTGGGCCGCATTCACGCCGGCGAGTGGGCGGAGGGCGACCAGGTGCCCTCCGAGAACGAACTGGCCCGCGAGTTCAAGGTCGCGCGCATGACCGTCAACCGCGCGTTGCGCGAGTTGACGGCCGAGCAGGTGCTGACGCGCATGAAGGGCGCCGGCACCTATGTCGCGCGGCCGAAGTACGAGTCGACGCTCGTTGCGATCCGCAGCATCTCGGAGGAGGTCGACGCGCGCGGGCATGCGTACCGCGCCAGCGTGCTCGGCCTCGAGACGATCCGCGCCGACGAGGCGCTCGCCGACGAGATGCAGATGGCCGTGCGCGCGAAGCTGTTTTATTCGCAGGTGTTGCACTTCGAGAACGACGAACCCGTCCAGCTCGAAGAACGGTGGGTGAATCCGGCGGTGGCGCCGGATTATGCCGAGCAGGATTTCACGAACACGACGCCGAACCTGTACCTGATGCGCGCGGCCCCGCTGCAGCGCGTCGAGTACCGGATCGAAGCGGCGGCTCCGGCGCCCGAGCGGCGCGAGCAGCTGCGGATGGACGACGTCGAGCCGTGTCTGGTTTTACATCGGCGCACCTGGTCGCAGGGCGTCGTCGCCTCGGTGGCGAATCTGTGGCACCCCGGCAGCCGTTATCGCTTCACCGGGCATTTCTGATTCCTATTGATATTCACTTTCCCTCGGGAGCAGTCGTCATGAACCATCCGAAACACATCGATCCCCGTCTCGATCCGACGCGCACGATCCGCGCACCGCGCGGCAGCGAGAAGGTCTGCAAGACCTGGCTGGCCGAAGCGGCCTACCGGATGATCCAGAACAACCTGGATCCGGAAGTCGCCGAGCATCCGCACGCGCTCGTCGTGTACGGCGGCATCGGCCGCGCGGCGCGCAACTGGGAATGCTACGACCAGATCCTCGCGTCGCTGAAGGACCTCGGCGAAGACGAGACGCTGCTCGTGCAATCGGGCAAGCCGGTCGGCGTGTTCCGCACGCACAAGGATGCGCCGCGCGTGCTGCTCGCGAACTCGAACCTCGTGCCGCACTGGGCGACCTGGGATCACTTCAACGAGCTCGACCGCAAGGGTCTGATGATGTACGGCCAGATGACGGCCGGCAGCTGGATCTACATCGGCAGCCAGGGCATCGTGCAGGGCACCTATGAAACGTTCTTCTCGGTCGCGAACCAGCACTTCAACGGCGACCCGTCGGGCCGCTGGATCCTGACGGGCGGTCTCGGCGGCATGGGCGGCGCGCAGCCGCTCGCGGCGACGATGGCCGGCTTCTCGATGATCGCGGTCGAATGCGACGAGACGCGCATCGACTTCCGCCTGAAGACGCGCTACGTCGACAAGAAGGCGACGACGCTCGACGAGGCGCTCGGCATGATCGAGGAAGCGAAGCGCACTGGCAAGCCGGTGTCGATCGGCCTGCTCGGCAATGCGGCCGACGTGTTCACGGAGTGCGTCGAGCGCGGCATCACGCCGGACTGCGTGACCGACCAGACGAGCGCGCACGATCCGATCAACGGCTACCTGCCGCAAGGCTGGAGCGTCGCACAATGGCGCGAGACGCAGAAGGTCGACCCGCAAGGCATCGTGCATCCGGCGAAGCAGTCGATGGCCGTGCAGGTGCGTGCGATGCTGACGCTGCAGGAACGCGGCGCGGCCACGCTCGACTACGGCAACAACATCCGCCAGATGGCGCTGGAAATGGGCGTCGAGAACGCGTTCGATTTCCCGGGCTTCGTGCCGGCCTATATCCGCCCGCTGTTCTGCGAAGGCAAGGGCCCGTTCCGCTGGGTCGCGCTGTCGGGCGATCCGGAAGACATCTACAAGACCGACCAGAAGGTGAAGGAGCTGATCCCCGACGATCCGCACCTGCACAACTGGCTCGACATGGCACGTGAGCGCATCGCGTTCCAGGGCCTGCCGGCACGGATCTGCTGGGTCGGCGTGAAGGATCGCTATCGCCTCGGCCAGGCGTTCAACGAGATGGTGAAGAACGGTGAACTGAAGGCCCCGATCGTGATCGGCCGCGACCACCTCGACACCGGTTCGGTCGCGAGCCCGAACCGCGAGACGGAATCGATGAAGGACGGCTCGGACGCCGTGAGCGACTGGCCGCTGCTGAACGCACTGCTGAACACCGCGGGCGGCGCGTCGTGGGTGTCGCTGCACCACGGTGGCGGCGTCGGGATGGGCTTCTCGCAGCACTCGGGCGTCGTGATCGTCGCCGACGGTACCGCCGAAGCGCACGAGCGTCTCGGTCGCGTGCTGCTGAACGATCCGGCGACGGGCGTGATGCGCCATGCGGATGCCGGCTACGAACTCGCGCAGCAGACGGCCCGCGAAGCTGGCCTGAAGCTGCCGATGCTCGGCCGCTGAGCATGACGGCGCTCGACCAGGCGCCGGTGCACGCAACGCTGGCCGCCGCGACGATTCGCGCGGCGGATCTCGTTGCGTCGCCGTGGAAGAACGGCGGTGGCGTGACGCGCGAAATCGGCGTGTTCCCGCAGGGCGCCGCGCTCGATGCGTTCGCATGGCGCGTCAGCGTCGCGGACGTCGGCGCGGCCGGGCCGTTCTCGCGTTTCGACGGCATCGACCGCACGCTCGTGCTGTTGTCCGGCGCGGGCATGACGCTCGCGGAGGCGGGCGGCGCGCGCCACGTGCTCGACACGCCGCTCGCCCGTGCGGATTTCGCCGGCGAAACGGCGATCGACGCGACGCTGCATGATGGCGCGACGCGCGACTTCAACCTGATGACGCGCCGTTCGACCACGCGCGGGACGGTCGACGTGTGGCCCGAAGGCACGCATCGCGTCGAGCATGCCGATACCGTGCTGCTGTTCTGCGCGACCGGCGCGGTCGGCATCGAGATCGACGGCGTGCACTATGCACTGCAGGAAATGGACACGCTGCGGCTCGACGGGCCGCAGCGTGCGTTTGACGTCGTCGTGAGCGGAGGCGGCGCGCTGCTCGCCGTGTCGCTCGTCGTTGGCGCACGAGACTGAACGCATGAAACCGACTGTCTGGCATCACCTGAGGCTGTGTCCGCACGGCCACCCCGACGAAACGATCGACGACGCGGCAATCGCCGTCGATGAAACCGGCGCGATCGTGTGGCTCGGCGCATTTTCCGCGCTGCCGCACGGTTACGCGCACTGGCAGCGGGAAGACCTGCACGGCGCGTGGGTGACGCCGGGCCTCGTCGACTGCCATACGCACCTCGTGTACGGCGGCACGCGTGCCGACGAGTTCGCGCAGCGCCTCGCCGGCGTCAGCTACGAGGAGATCGCACGGCAGGGCGGCGGGATCGTGTCGACGGTGCGCGCGACGCGCGCAGCCGACGAGACGACGCTGTTCGTGCAGGCCGCCGCGCGCCTGCAGCCGCTGCTCGCCGACGGCGTGACCGCGATCGAGATCAAGTCGGGTTACGGGCTCGACCTCGCGAGCGAGCGCAAGATGCTGCGCGTCGCGCGCCAGCTCGGCGAGCGCTTCCCGGTCACGGTCTACACGACCTTCCTCGGCGCGCACGCGCTGCCGCCGGAATACGTGGGCCGCGCGGATGACTATATCAACGAAGTGTGCGAACGGATGCTGCCGGCGCTGGCCGACGAAGGCCTCGTCGACGCGGTCGACGTGTTCTGCGAGCGCATCGGCTTTTCGCTCGCGCAGACCGAGCGCGTGTTCGAGGCCGCGACGCGGCGCGGCTTGCCGGTGAAGCTGCACGCGGAGCAGTTGTCGAACGCGGGCGGTACCGCGCTTGCCGCGCGTTATCGCGCGCTGTCCGCCGACCACCTCGAATTTCTCGACGAAGCCGGCATCGAGGCGATGAAGGCGGCCGGCACGGTCGCCGTGCTGTTGCCCGGCGCGTATTACTTCATTCGCGAAACGCAATTGCCGCCCATCCAGCTGCTGCGCAAGCACGGCGTGCCGATCGCGCTCGCGACCGATCACAACCCCGGCACGTCGCCGCTGGAATCGCTGCTGCTGACGCTGAACATGGGCTGCACGCTGTTCCGCATGACGGTACCGGAGGTGCTGCAGGGCGTGACGCGCCATGCGGCCGCTGCGCTCGGCCGCGCGGATCGCCACGGTGCGCTCGAGATCGGTCGCCAGGCCGATTTCGCGGTCTGGTCGGTCGGCTCGCTGTCGGAGCTCGCCTACTGGATCGGCCGGCCGCTGTGCGAGCAGGTCGTGCGCGGCGGTGCGACGGTGTTTCGCCGGATGAACGGCTAGCCTTGCAACAGACGAGACTCACGATGACCGAAATGACGCTGTTCGCGGATCATGCCTACCTGCCCGATGGCTGGCGCCGCAACGTGCTGCTGCGCTGGGACGCGGCCGGCACGCTGACCGACGTGACGCCCGACACCGACGCGCCGGCCGGCGTCGCGCGCACGGCCGGGCCCGTGCTGCCCGGCATGCCGAACCTGCATTCGCACGCGTTCCAGCGCGCGATGGCGGGGCTCACCGAATACCGCGCGAATCCCGCCGACAGCTTCTGGAGCTGGCGCGACCTGATGTACCGCTTCGCGCTGAAGATCACGCCCGACGCGCTCGCGGCAATCGCGCGCTGGCTGTACGTCGAGATGCTGAAGTGCGGCTACACGTCGGTGTGCGAATTCCACTACGTGCATCACGCGCAGGATGGCTCGCGCTATCCGCAGATCGCGGAACTCGGCGCGCGCGTGATCGATGCGGCGCGCTCGGCCGGCATCGGCATCACGATGCTGCCCGTGTCGTACCAGTTCGCCGGCTTCGGCAACAAGCCGCCGCGCGACGACCAGCGCCGCTTCATCAACACGCCGGACGGCCTGCTCGAGCTGCTCGACTCGATGCGGCGCGTCGCGCCCGAGCATGGCGGGCTGCGCTACGGCGTTGCGCCGCACTCGCTGCGCGCGGTGTCCGAAAGCGGGCTGCGCGTACTGCTCGAAGGCCTGCCCGACGACGCGCCGGTGCATATCCACATCGCCGAGCAGACGGCCGAAGTCGACGATTGCGTGCGTGCCTACGGCGCACGCCCCGTGCAATGGCTGCTCGATCGCTTCGACGTCGATGCGCGCTGGTGTCTCGTGCACGCGACGCACGTCGATGCGGCCGAAACGGCAGCGCTCGCGAAGCGTCGCGCGGTGGCCGGCCTGTGCCTGACCACCGAAGCGAACCTCGGCGACGGCGTGTTCCCGGCCGTCGACTATCTCGCGCAGGGCGGTGTGATCGGCGTCGGCTCGGACAGCCATGCATCGGTCGACTGGCGCTCGGAACTGCGCCTGCTCGAATACGGGCAGCGGCTCGTGCATCGCGCGCGCAACGTGCTCGCGAGCGACACGCAGGCGCATGTCGCCGACCGGCTGTTCGATGCGTCGCTCGCCGGCGGCGCGCAGGCCAGCGGGCGGCGCATCGGTGCGCTGCGCGAAGGCAGCCGCGCCGACTGGCTCGTGCTCGATCCCGATCATCCGGCGATCGCCGAACACGACAGCACGGCATGGTTGGCGGGCGCGGTGTTCGCCGAGCACGGCGACACGCCGGTGCTCGACGTCTATACCGGCGGCGAGCGCGTCGTGAGCGGCCGCCGCCATCGCGACGAAGCCGTCGCGTACGCCGACTACCGCGCCGCGCTGGCGCAACTGCTGCGCTGACGCGCGGCACCCGGCGCACGCCGCGTGCGTGCGCCGGCGGACTTTTACGGTGATGCGACATGACTGAACAACCGGCTGTATTCACGCTGAAGCAGGGCACGCTGCCGCTGCTGATCTCGATTCCGCACGCAGGCACCCACATCCCCGACGACATCGCCGCGACGATGACGCCCGACGCGCGCTTCGTCGACGATTGCGACTGGCACCTCGAGCGGCTGTACGGGTTCGCGGCGACGCTCGGCGCATCGGTCCTCGTGCCGTCGCACGCGCGTTACGTGGTCGACCTGAACCGTCCGCCCGACAACGAGAACCTGTATCCGGGGCAGGACACGACCGGGCTCGTGCCGGTCGACACGTTCGACAAGGCACCGCTGTATCCGGCGAACGCGCTGCCCGGCAACGACGAGATCATGCGCCGCCGCGACCGATACTGGCGCCCGTATCACGACGCGCTGCAAGGCGAGATCGCGCGGCTGAAGCGCGAGCACGGTCGCGTGCTCGTGTGGGAAGCGCATTCGATCCGCTCGCACGTGCCGCGCTTCTTCGAAGGCCGCCTGCCGGACTTCAACTTCGGCACGTCGAGCGGCGCGAGCGCCGCGCCGGGCCTTGCCGAGGCGCTGGCCGCATGCGTGGCTGCGCACGGCGGTTATACGGCCGTCGCGAACGGGCGTTTCAAGGGCGGCTACATCACGCGCCACTACGGCTTGCCCGCGACCGGTGTCGAAGCCGTGCAGCTCGAGCTGTCGCAGATCACCTACATGGAAGAGACGCGCCCGTATGCGTACGACGAAGCGCGCGCCGCGCAGATCGTGCCGCTGCTGCAGACGGTCGTCGAAACCGCGCTCGCGCATCGCTGATCCGTCGGCGCGCTGCGTGCGGCGGCGCGGCGATACCGCGCGCCACGGCCTGCCGGCGCGCAAGGCACGCACCGACGCAGCGCACAAAACGGCATCGACCCGGCCGGTCGATGCCGTTTTTTTTCGTCTGACCGATGTCGGGATCGATACCTGAAAATTTGACGCAATCTTTGGGTGATATAAGCTGAATGTCAGGAAGTCGTCACGCGCGCACCGGCCGCGACGGCATCGATCAGCGCCGCACCGCGCCGGAATCCGTTGCGAGACATCTTGCCGACGTGTCGCCGCGCGGCATTGCCGCCTCCGCTTCATCGCGACACGTGTCCTGCCTTCTTCAGTCAGTCGAGTACGATCGTGAAAGCCGCCAGCCCTTCGATACGCCGGACCCGAAGTCCGTCGGCGGGCGCGCCGCCTCAGGCCGGGCCGATCCGGCACGCTGATCGCGGCACGCGCGCCGCCCTCATACGCGAGCCTCGTTTCTTCGCTGTATCCCATTGCGGCCCGCGCCGCTTCAATCTCGTGACCGCGCACGTGTTCAGCGCGGTGCAGTGCGACGGCAGCGCTTCATTGTTGCCCTAGCGTCCTTTTCCGCTTTCGCATCGAGTCGCACCGCCTGTTGCCGCATCGTCCGCGCGGCACGATCGCGCATGGGCGCGTGCGGCGCCACCTCGGGCTTCCATCGTCTTGCGCGTCCGCACGCGTCGCGCATTCATCGCGGAGGCGATCATGCGACCGCGCCCGCTCGTAGCCGTCACCGCCGACCGCGTCATGCGCGGCGCCCACCCGAACCACGCGGCGGGGGAGAAGTACCTCGTCGCGCTGGTCGACGGCGCCGGCGCGCTGGCGTTCGTGCTGCCTGCGCTGGGTGAGCGGCAGCCGGTCGACGCGATCGTCGCGTCGATCGACGGGCTGCTGCTGACCGGCAGCTATTCGAACGTCGAGCCGCATCACTACGGTGGCCCGGCGAGTGCGCCCGACACGCTGCACGATCCCGCGCGCGATGCGACCGCGCTGCCGCTGATCCGCGCGGCGATCGATGCGGGTGTGCCCGTGCTCGCGATCTGCCGCGGCATGCAGGAGCTGAACGTCGCGTATGGCGGCACGCTCCATCAGCGACTGCATGCGAGCACGGGTTTCCACGATCATCGCGAGCGCGACGGCGATCCGCTCGAACGGCAGTACGGCCCCGCGCACCGCGTGCAGCTCGCGCCGGGCGGCCTGCTGCAACGGGTCGCGCGCGGCGCGCACGACGCGATGGTCAATTCGCTGCACGACCAGGGCATCGCGCGGCTCGGCGCGGGGCTCGCGGTCGAGGCGAGCGCGCCCGACGGGCTGATCGAGGCCGTCAGCGTGCGCGGCGCGCGCGCGTTCGCGCTCGGCGTGCAGTGGCATCCCGAATGGCGCTTCGCGGAACAGCCGCTGTCGCGCGACATCTTCGCGGCATTCGGCGCGGCGTGCCGCGCGCGCATGACGCACCGCATTCATGCGGCCGGCGGCACCATGCCGTCGCCGGCCGCATCCGACATCGACTGAAACGAGGCCGATCATGCAACCCGAACTGAGCGAATTCCTGCGTCAACACCGCATCACCGAAGTCGAGGCGATCATTCCCGACATGGCCGGCATCGCGCGCGGCAAGATCATTCCGCGCAACAAGTTCGAATCCGGCGAATCGATGCGCCTGCCGCAGGCCGTGATGGTGCAGACCGTCACCGGCGATTATCCGGAGGACGGCTCGCTGACCGGCGTGACCGATCCCGACATGGTGTGCGTACCCGATCCGTCGACGATCTGCCTGATTCCGTGGGCCGTCGACCCGACCGCGCAGGTGATCCACGATTGCGTGCATTTCGACGGCTCGCCCGTCGAGATCTCGCCGCGCTATGTGCTGCGCCGCGTGCTCGACCTGTACAAGGAGAAGGGCTGGAGGCCCGTGGTCGCGCCCGAGCTCGAGTTCTATCTGGTCGACATGAACGCCGACCCCGACCTGCCGTTGCGTCCCCCGGTCGGGCGCACGGGCCGCGCGGAGACGGGCCGCCAGTCGTATTCGATCGAGGCGGTCAACGAGTTCGATCCGCTGTTCGAGGACATCTACGAATACTGCGAGATGCAGGGTCTCGACATCGAGACGCTGATCCACGAGGTCGGCGCCGCGCAGATGGAGATCAACTTCGTGCACGGCGATGCGCTGTCGCTTGCCGACCAGGTGTTCCTGTTCAAGCGCACGGTGCGCGAGGCCGCGCTGCGCCACAACATGTACGCGACGTTCATGGCCAAGCCGATGGAAAACGAGCCGGGTTCCGCGATGCATATCCACCAGAGCCTCGCCGATGTGCACACCGGCCACAACCTGTTCGCCGACGAGGGCGGCGTCGTATCGCCGATGTTCCAAAGCTATCTCGCGGGACTGCAGAAATACACGCCCGCGCTGATGCCGATCTTCGCGCCGTACATCAACTCGTATCGCCGCCTGTCGCGCTTCATGGCCGCGCCGATCAACGTGCAGTGGGGCTACGACAACCGCACGGTCGGCTTTCGCATCCCGCAGTCGATGCCGGTCGCGCGGCGCATCGAGAACCGGATTCCGGGCGTCGACTGCAATCCGTACCTCGCGTTCGCGGCGACGCTCGCGGCCGGCTATCTCGGTCTCACGCAGCAGCTCGCGCCGACCGAACCGATCGCGTCAGACGGCTACGATCTGCCGTACCAGCTGCCGCGCAATCTGGAGGAGGGCATCTCGCTGATGGCCGCGTGCACGCCGCTCGCCGGCATTCTCGGCGACAAGTTCGTGAAGGCGTACCTGGCGCTGAAGGAAACCGAATACGAAGCGTTCTTCCGCGTGATCAGCTCGTGGGAACGCCGCCATCTTCTGCTGCACGTGTGAGCGTGCGGCATCGATCAGCGGAGGCAACATGACCGAACCAAACGAAGCCGTCGCCGCGCGCTCGACCGCCGAATACCGCGCGCTCGACGCAGCGCACCACATCCACCCGTTCTCGGACATGGGGGCGCTCAATCGCGCGGGCAGCCGCGTGATCGTGAAGGCCGACGGCGTGTACCTGTGGGACTCGGACGGCAACAAGGTCATCGACGGGATGGCCGGCCTCTGGTGCGTGAACGTCGGCTACGGCCG
>NZ_QTPO01000070.1 GCF_003853645.1 Burkholderia sp. Bp9143
GCCGCGACCTTCGCGAGCGAGCCGCCGAATTTGCCGACCGCGGTCCGCGCGGCCGATACGATCACTACGTCCGTCATGTTCTGTTCCTGCATTGAAATCAGTGGGTCGATCCGTATTGCATGCCCGTGCCGGTACGGCGCGGCGGCCGACGACGGCGCGTGGGCGCCACGCGGCCCGCGATGCGGCTGCACGTTCGCGCGCTCGTGGCGCCGCCCATCAGCCCGCCCCGGCCATGCCCCGGGCACGCCGCGGCAAGGCGGACGTTCGCCGGTCGCCACGCGGCACACGCAGCGGCCGGCGCCATCCGGCGCCGTTCAATCGTGTCGCGCCTGCGCGCGACACGCGGTCATGCAGCCGATTCGCGCGAAGCGGCTTCCTTGCGTGCGGCAGCCGCGGTCTGCTTGGCGCCGCGCGCCGTCGTTTCGCTGACCGCGTCGAAACCGCTTTGCGCGGCCTCGATCGCTTGCCCCGTCGCTGCGCGCACGGAGTCTGCCGCGGCGGTTGCGGCGGACAGCGCCGAATTCAGTGCGGCGACCACCGGGGCCGTACCCGCCGGCGCGTGCTTCGTCAGTTCGCCGAGCACGTCCTTCACGCGCTTGTCGTTCTGCTCGTACTGAACCTGCGCGACCTTCGCCCACTCGGCCTGCGTCGACACCGCGATGTCGAACAGATGGCGGCCGTACGCGACGGCCTTGCCGGCGGCTTCCTGCGGTGCGGCGAACTGCTGTGCGAAGCCCGCTGCCGGGTTGCTCGGATTGAACGCATTCTTCAGCTTGTCCTCGTACTCCTCGAGCGCCGTCTTGGCCGCTTGCACGTTGAGTTCGACAACGGCCTCGAAACCATGAATTGCCGGGCGCGCAATCGCGAACCAGGCGGCGACTCCGGATTGATAATCGGCGGCGAGTTTTTCGGGGGCAAATACGGACATCGGGCACGCTCCTGTTGGCAATGCGAGAGACGACGTAAAGAAAATGGAAGTCAGTTCGAAGCCTGCTTCCTTATTCACAACTCCCGGACGCTATTGCGTGCGGGAAGTCGAGAATCGTCATTCTAGATGCATCAATTGTCAATTAAATGGCATTAATGCTAGGTAAAAACCCTTACCCTCGAGAAGGACGCCTCTCGATCGTTGGCCGCACATGAAGGGGCCGTGTTGCAACCCATTGCCCCGAAACGATTTTTACTTTTTTACAGCGTAGCGCACCGCAGCCATCCGTAATATTTACCCCATCATTATTTCCGTTATTAGAAAAGAGGTATGTATTGAAAATGGATGCGACGGCCGATGTAATCGTTTTTCCAGATTTATTTTGAAATCGTTACCGGGATTATTAATGACAAATTCAATGATCGTATAAATTACCGGAGGGACTGCGGCGATACCCTCACCCGACCAGTTCGCGATGCAGCGCGCGAAATTCCTGCGCGAGCTTGTGCGCCGGTTCGAGATGGATCACCGGCGTCGACTGCTGATGCGACTCGCGGATCTTCACCGATGCCGACAGCCGCGACGCCAGCACCGGCAATCCTTCCTCGACGAGTTCGTCGACCAGCCGCTGCGGCAGGCTCGCGCGCGGCTGGAACTGGTTGATGACGATCCCTTCGACCTCGAGCGCCGCGTTATGGTCCTGCTGGATTTCCTTCACGTTCTCGAGCAGCGTGTAGAGCGCGCGGCGCGAGAAGTCGTCGCAGTCGAACGGAATCAGGCAGCGCTCGACCGCGATCAGCGCCGAGCGCGTGTAGAAGTTCAGCGCGGGCGGCGTGTCGATGTAGACGGCATCGTAGGTGTCGAGCTCGTTGAGCGCGTCGCGCAGCTTGTAGATCTTGTAGCGCGACTCGAGCTTGCCGTGCAGCGTGTCGAGGTCCGGATGCGCGGGCATCACGTCGAGCCCGTCGAACGGCGTCGGATGGATGAACGACGCGACGTCGACCGGCCGGAAGTTGAACGTCAGCGCGGTCTCGAAGAATCCGGCGACGCCGGGATGCGCGTCGATCGCGCGGTCGCCGAGCAGGTAGCGCGTGGAATTCGCCTGCGCGTCGAGGTCGATGACGAGGGTGCGCAGCCCTTCGCTCGCGCTGATCGCCGCCAGGTTGCAGACGATCGTCGACTTGCCCACACCGCCCTTCTGGTTGAATACGACCCGCCGCATTGTGTCTCCTTCGATCGAAACGTCGAAAGAACAAGCTTAGCCGGTCAATCGTGGCGGCCACGTGACATCCGTCAGATACACGTGAATGGACCCGGCACGTAACGGTTGAAGGGCACGCGGCCACCATAAATGGAAGTGGCCGAAATGTTGCGGTGCCGCATCCGAGTCGCTATACTTAGGGAAAACCCTAGTCAAGCTTGCCAAGGAGCAATCGTGTACCCCGTATTCTCGTTCCTGATGGATATGCTGCCGGGCCGCAGCACGGCTTCGTTTGCGCCCGCGGCAAAAGTGAACCGCGTCACACTCACGGGCACGGTTGACCGCAGCGATGGCGTAGTCCTGTCGATCGACGGCAGCGACGCCCTGGTCCGGTGGCCGAAGGGCGGAAAGTCCGTTGAGCGCGTCAGCAATCTGGTCGCGATTGTGACGGAAGCGTAATTCGTTTTTTCTCCGGCGCGCTCGGCGCCAGTCTTGCGGACGGACAGACAACGCCTCGACACGTAGCACCCGACCCGCCTCGCCCCATGTGATGGTTTGGATGGGACTGCAACGGTTCCGCGCGTGATACGGTTGCGCCAAACTGCGTCACGCCAGGTATCCCGTCGTCCGGATCGCCGACGTAGACGCAACCGACGTCTGATCCATCGCACACCATGACGATGCACGTCCCCTGAGCGGGGGAATCGTTTCAAGCTCCTCCCCCTTCAATGGGGCCGGTGCGCAACCGCTCATCCCCGCCTTCACGACGCCAGTCATGGCGTTCATCGCGATCGCTTGAAGCTCGGTCCAATTTCAACCGTCGACATCGGCGCCGGTTCAACGTGGACACGCGGCGCCATTGCATCGATGGTGCTGCCGAAGGCCTCGGCCGATGCCATCGGAACTTCACGAATTGCGTATCGGGTCTCGCCAGCCCCCATTCCGCGAACGGAACCCATCCGATCAGGCGCGCTCCACCCGGATCGAAAAACGCGTAAACGAAAAAAGACCCGAAGATCCAGGCCAAATCGCTGATTCAGCTCGGAAATTCGGGCCCCTCCGCACCCCAGGAACCAACGTTCCGTCAGAACGGGATATCGTCGTCCATCTCGTCGAAGCCACCGCCTGCCGGTGCGCTCGGACGGCTCTGGCCGCCGCCTGCACCGCCGCGCGGCGCGCCGCCGGCACGACCGCCGCCACCGCCGCGTTCCATCTGTTCGCCGCGGCCGCCACCGCCACCACCGTAGCCGCCGCCGTAGCCGCCTTCGTCACCGCCGCCACCGCCGCCGCCCGAACCGCCGCGGCCGCCGAGCATCTGCATCTGGTCGGCGACGATTTCGGTCGAATAGCGATCCTGGCCGTCCTGGCCCTGCCACTTGCGCGTGCGGATGCGGCCTTCGATATAGACCGACGAACCCTTCTTCAGGTACTCGCTGACGATTTCGGCGAGACGGCCGAAGAACGCGACGCGGTGCCACTCGGTCATTTCCTTGAAATCGCCGCTTGCCTTGTCCTTGTAGCGATCGGTCGTCGCGAGACGGATGTTCGCAACCGCGTCGCCGCTCGGCAGGTAACGGACTTCAGGATCGGCGCCGAGATTGCCGACGAGGATGACCTTGTTGACGGATGCCATGTGTTTCTCCAGTAAATTCGATGCCGGGCCGCCCGCGAATGTCGTCGGAGCAGCCCGCCGGGCAAGCCGGCGAACGCCGCCGGTGCCTGCCCGAAAAGAAGGTTCAGGCCTTGCGCGGCGGCGCTTTCATGCTGGCCGCGATTATAAGCCACGCCGCCACGAGCCCAGAGCACGCATAGAAGACGGTGTTCGCGCCGCCATGCTTCAGCAGCCAGCCGCCCGCGATGCCGCCGAGCGCGAGCCCGATCGATTGCGTGGTGTTGTAGACGCCCGTGGCCGCACCCTTGCGCGAACCGGGCGCGAGCTTCGACACGAGCGACGGCTGCGACGCTTCCAGAATGTTGAAACCCAGGAAGTACACGAACAGGATCGCCGCCACAATGAGGATGGTATGCGGTGCGCTGCCGAGCAACAATTGGCCGATCAGGATAGCCAGAATGCCGCCGAGCAGCACGGGCTTCATCTTGCCCCGTTTTTCCGCGACGATGATCGCCGGGACCATCATCACGAACGCGAGCCCCATCACCGGCAGGTAGACCTTCCAGTGCGCGGCGACCGGCAGCCCGCCGTCGACCAGCAGGCGCGGCACGACGAGGAACAGCGCCGTCTGCGTCGCGTGCAGCACGAGCACGCCGAAGTTCAGGCGCAGCAGCTCGCCGTTGTGCAGCACCTCGCCGAACGGCGCCGGCACGTTCACGGGCTTCGCCGCGTCGGGCACGACCCATACCACGACGCCGATCGCGAGGATCGACAGCACGCCGACGATCGCGAACAGCCCGCTCATCCCGACCCAGTGGAACACGATCGGCGCGCCGACGATCGCGACCGCGAACGACACGCCGATCGAGCCGCCGACCATCGCCATCGCCTTCGTGCGGTTCTGCTCGGAGGTCAGGTCGGCGATGAACGCGAGCACCGCGGACGACACGGCGCCCATCCCCTGGATCACGCGGCCAAGGATGATCCACGTGATGTCGTGCGCGAACGCGGCGACGAAGCTGCCGAGCGCGAAGATCAGCAGGCCGGTGGCGATCACGGGCTTGCGGCCGAACTTGTCCGACGCCCACCCGTAGAAGATATATAGCAGCGACTGCGTGACGCCGTAGGCCCCGAGCGCGATACCGACGAGCAGCACGTTGTCGCCGCCCGGGATGGTTTTCGCGTAGACCGAGAACACCGGCATGATCATGAACAGGCCGAGCATGCGCAGCGCGAAGATCGCCGCGAGCGACGTGGTCGCGCGCAGTTCGGGCGCACTCATGCGGGAAGACGTGGCGGACGGATTGGACATCGGGAATGAATTTCGAATGATCGGAATGTCCGCCCGGCGGCGGGCGGCGGAAGATCAGGGCCACCGGCCCGGCAGGCCCGGCAGGCGCTTTCCGGGACGTCACGCAGGCAGCCTGCGGGTCGCCTCGCGCCGCGCGGCGCGGCCGCCTCCCGGTGTGGACACCGCCTTGCTGCCAGCTGCTGCAAAGGCTGGGGGCCCCCAACGACGGCCTCGAAAAGCCGTTATAGTAGCAGGTTTGGTTCCCTCCATTTTCGCCAGGTTCATGGAACAGATCCGTATCCGTGGGGCACGCACCCACAACCTGAAAAACGTCAATCTCGACCTGCCGCGCCACAAGCTGATCGTGATTACCGGGTTGTCCGGGTCGGGCAAGTCGTCGCTCGCGTTCGACACCCTTTATGCCGAAGGCCAGCGCCGCTACGTCGAGAGCCTGTCCGCGTACGCGCGCCAGTTCCTGCAACTGATGGAGAAACCCGACGTCGACCTGATCGAGGGCCTGTCGCCCGCGATCTCGATCGAGCAGAAGGCGACGTCCCACAACCCGCGCTCGACCGTCGGCACGGTCACCGAAATCCACGACTACCTGCGACTTTTGTTCGCGCGCGTCGGCACGCCGTACTGTCCCGACCACGACATCCCGCTCGAGGCGCAGAGCGTGTCGCAGATGGTCGACGCGGCGCTCGCGCTGCCCGAGGAAACCAAGCTGATGATCCTCGCGCCCGTCGTCGCGAACCGCAAGGGCGAGCACGCCGAGCTGTTCGAGGACATGCAGGCGCAGGGCTTCGTGCGCTTTCGCGTGCGCTCGGGCGGCGGCACCGCGAACGAAGGCGTCGCGAAGATCCACGAGGTCGAGTCGCTGCCGAAGCTCAAGAAGAACGACAAGCACACGATCGACGTCGTCGTCGACCGCCTGAAGGTGCGCCCGGACATGAAGCAGCGCCTCGCGGAATCGTTCGAGACCGCGCTGCGCCTCGCCGACGGCCGCGCGATCGCGCTCGAGATGGAGTCCGACCACGAGCACCTGTTCAGCTCGAAGTTCGCGTGCCCGATCTGCTCGTACTCGCTGCAGGAGCTCGAGCCGCGCCTGTTCTCGTTCAACAACCCGATGGGCGCGTGCCCGGAATGCGACGGCCTCGGCCAGATCACGTTCTTCGACCCGAAGCGGGTCGTCGCGCACCCGTCGCTGTCGCTCGCCGCGGGCGCCGTGAAGGGCTGGGACCGCCGCAACCAGTTCTACTTCCAGATGCTGCAGAGCCTCGCGGCGTTCTACGAATTCGACATCGACGCCGCGTTCGAGGACCTGCCCGAAAAGATCCGCAAGGTGCTGCTGTTCGGTTCGGGCAAGCAGACGATCCCGTTCTCGTACATCAACGAGCGCGGCCGCACGACGATCCGCGAGCACGTGTTCGAAGGGATCATCCCGAACCTCGAGCGCCGCTACCGCGAGACCGATTCGGTCGCGGTGCGCGAAGAGCTCGCGAAGTACCAGAACAACCAGCCCTGCCCGTCGTGCGACGGCACGCGGCTGCGCCGCGAGGCGCGCCACGTGCGGGTCGGCACCGGCGACTACGCACGGGGCATCTATGAAATCAGCGGCTGGCCGCTGCGCGACGCGCTCGGCTATTTCGACGGCCTGTCGCTCGACGGCGCGAAGCGCGAGATCGCCGACAAGGTGATCAAGGAAATCGTCGCGCGCCTGACCTTCCTGAACAATGTCGGCCTCGACTACCTGTCGCTCGAGCGCAGCGCCGAAACGCTGTCCGGCGGCGAGGCGCAGCGGATCCGGCTCGCGTCGCAGATCGGCTCGGGCCTGACCGGCGTGATGTACGTGCTCGACGAGCCGTCGATCGGCCTGCACCAGCGCGACAACGACCGCCTGATCGGGACGCTCAAGCACCTGCGCGACCTCGGCAACTCGGTGATCGTCGTCGAGCACGACGAGGACATGATCCGCACGGCCGACTACGTCGTCGACATGGGCCCCGGCGCGGGCGAGCACGGCGGCGTGGTGGTCGCCGAGGGCACGCCGAAGCAGGTGCAGTCGAATCCGCAGTCGCTGACGGGCCAGTATCTGGTCGGCAAGCGCACGATCGAGTATCCGGACGAGCGGATCGCCCCCGATCCCGAACGGATGCTGCGCATCGTCGACGCGCACGGCAACAACCTGAAGCACGTCGATCTCGAGCTGCCGGTCGGCCTTTTGACCTGCATCACCGGCGTGTCGGGTTCCGGCAAGTCGACGCTCATCAATGACACGCTGTACCACGCGGTCGCGCGCCACCTGTACGGCTCATCGGCCGAACCGGCGCCGCACGAAGCGATCGAAGGCCTCGAGCATTTCGACAAGGTGATCAACGTCGACCAGTCGCCGATCGGCCGCACGCCGCGCTCGAACCCGGCCACCTACACGGGGCTGTTCACGCCGATCCGCGAGCTGTTCTCGGGCGTGCCGACCGCGAAGGAGCGCGGCTACGATCCGGGCCGCTTCTCATTCAACGTGAAGGGCGGCCGCTGCGAGTCGTGCCAGGGCGACGGCGTGCTGAAGGTCGAGATGCACTTCCTGCCGGACGTCTACGTGCCGTGCGACGTGTGCCACGGCAAGCGCTACAACCGCGAAACGCTCGAAGTGCAGTACAAGGGCAAGAACATCAGCGAAGTGCTCGACATGACCGTCGAACACGCGTATGAATTCTTCAGCGCGGTGCCGGTGATCGCCCGCAAGCTGAAGACGCTGCTCGACGTCGGCCTCGGCTACATCCGCCTCGGCCAGTCGGCCACGACGCTGTCGGGCGGCGAGGCGCAGCGCGTGAAGCTGTCGCTGGAGTTGTCGAAGCGCGACACGGGCCGTACGCTGTACATCCTCGACGAGCCGACCACCGGCCTGCACTTCCACGACATCGCGCTGCTGCTCGAGGTGATCCACCGGCTGCGCGACCAGGGCAACACGGTCGTGATCATCGAGCACAACCTCGACGTGATCAAGACGGCCGACTGGGTGATCGACCTCGGCCCGGAAGGCGGTGCCGGCGGCGGCCAGATCATCGCGCAGGGCACGCCCGAGCAGGTCGCGAAGACCAAGGCGAGCTTCACCGGCAAGTACCTCGCGCCGCTGCTCAAGCGTCCGACCCACAAGGCGGCGGCCGGCTGACACTTTCCGTTCCCGCGCGCGGCTGCCCGGCCGCGCGCGCCCGGCGCCCGCGGCGGCGCCGGCCTCATCGTTTTCCCTTCCGCGGTTTTCCCCTCTGCGTTTACACCACGAGCCAAACAGCCGCGTGGCGGACCATAATGGCAGCTATACTTTACGGTCGTAAGGTTCGCCATCCGCCCCAATCCGGTGCGGCGCCGGCCGACCGCCGTCCTGCCGCCCACCGCGCGGCACGACACACGAACGACAGGAATCCATGATGGAGAAGCAACAAGAGTCGCGCGACGCGCAGAACCGCGAGCCGCACCTGCGCAGCGTGCGGCTGACGAGCGACTTCAGCCTGCCGAAGCTGTCGGCGATCGAGATCGGCAGCTACCTGTTCGCCCTGATCGCGATGGTGCTTGTCATCGAACTCAAGCTGCTGGGCGGGCTGCTGGCCGGCCTGCTGGTCTATCAGCTGATCCACACGATCGCCCCGGCGATCGAACGCCATACCACGAGCATGCGCGCGCGCTGGGTCGCCGTCGTGCTGCTGTCGATCGCGATCGTCGGCGGGCTCACGGGCCTGACGATCGGCATCATCGAGCACTTCGAGCAGACGGTGCCGAACCTGCAGAGCCTGCTCGACCAGCTGATGCAGATCGTCGAGCAGACGCGCGCGCGCACGCCGGCCTGGATCGCGAACCTGCTGCCGGTCGACGTCGAACAGATGAAGACCAAGGCTGCACTGCTGATGCACTCGCACATGGACCAGCTCCAGCAAGGCGGCAAGAGCGTCGCGCGCGGCTTCGGCCACGTGCTGTTCGGGATGATCATCGGCGCGATGATCGCGATCGGCGTCGAGCACGGCAAGGTGCGCCGTCCGCTGTCGACCGCGCTCGTCACGCGTGTGTCGCGCTTCGCCGAGTCGTTCCGCCGGATCGTGTTCGCGCAGATCAAGATCTCGGCGATCAACGCGGCCTTCACCGGCATCTACCTGCTCGTCGCGCTGCCGATCTTCCACCAGCGGCTGCCGCTGTCGAAGACGCTCGTGCTCGTCACGTTCATCGTCGGGTTGCTGCCGGTGATCGGCAACCTGATCTCGAACACGCTGATCGTCGCGGTGTCGCTGTCGGTCAGCATGGGCACCGCGATCGCATCGCTCGCGTTCCTCGTCGTGATCCACAAGCTCGAGTACTTCCTGAACGCGAAGATCATCGGCGGCCAGATCGAATCGCGCGCATGGGAGTTGCTGCTCGCGATGCTGATCATGGAAGCCGCGTTCGGGCTTCCCGGCGTGATCGCCGCGCCGATCTTCTATGCATACCTGAAGCGCGAGCTGTACATGCTGCGGCTGATCTGACGCTCCGCACCCGACGCAACCCGACGCCCCGCGCGTCACGCGATAAAAAACGCCGCGCCCCGTAAAGGGCGCGGCGTTCTTGTTTGCAGCAACCGGCAACCGACGGCCGGCGCGAACCGCCGATCAGCGGAACACGACGGTCTTCGTCCCGTTCAGCACGATCCGGTGCTCGACGTGCCACTTCACGGCGCGAGCGAGCGTCACGCACTCGACGTCGCGGCCGATCGCGGTAAGCTGGTCGGGCGTCATGCTGTGGTCGACGCGCTCGACTTCCTGCTCGATGATCGGACCTTCGTCGAGGTCGGTCGTCACGTAGTGCGCGGTCGCGCCGATCAGCTTCACGCCGCGGTCGAACGCCTGGTAGTACGGCTTCGCGCCCTTGAAGCTCGGCAGGAACGAATGGTGGATGTTGATCGCCCGGCCGGCGAGTTGCTGGCACATGTTCGGCGACAGGATCTGCATGTAGCGCGCGAGCACGACGAGATCGGCCTGGTGTTCGTCGATCACTTCCAGCACGCGCGCTTCCTGCGCAGCCTTCGCCGCATCGGACGAACCGCCGACGAGCGGGAAGTGATGGAACGGGATGTTGTAGCTTGCGGCGAGCTGGTAGAACTCCTTGTGGTTCGACACGATCGCCGGGATCTCGATCGGCAGCTGGCCGGTGCGATAGCGGAACAGCAGGTCGTTCAGGCAGTGGCCGATCTTCGACACCATGATCACGACGCGCGGCTTCACGGCCGCGTCGTGCAGTTCCCAGCGCATCCCGAACTGCTCGGCGAGCGGCGCGAATTCGTTGCGAAGCGTGTCGAGCGCCGACGCGACATCCGCGCCGTCGGCATCCTGCTCGAAGTGCACGCGCATGAAGAACTCGCCGGTGCGGCTGTCGCCGAACTGCGCGGAATCGAGGATGTTGTTGCTGCGCTCGAACAGGAAGCCCGAGACCGCGTGGACGATGCCGTGCCGGTCGGGGCACGACAGTTTCAAGATAAAGCTGTGATCGGTCGACATGACCGCTACTCCCTTCGTTTCGGTATTCGTCAAATAGGCCGTTCGTTCGGCCGCACCGCGGGACAGGCCCGGGCTGGCATGCAGCGCGTTACGCGGCCGGCGCGAACAGCGCGTCGATGCCCGCGGCGTCGGCCGCCGAGAGCCAGCGGTGGCGCAACAGCGTGTCGAGCATCGCGAGGCTCGCGTCCATCGTCGCGCGGCCTTCGCGCAGCCAGCCGATCACCTCGGGCACGCCGGCCAGCAGGTGCTCGGCCACTTCGCCGTCCTGGTTGTGCGGCGCGAAATCGCGCGGCAGCGGCAGATCGTATACGAAGATCAGTTCGGACTGCGTGCCTTCCGGCAGCGAGCACAGCACCTGCACCGCACGGCCCGCGATCGCGCGCGACGCTAGTTCGGCCGGCATGCCGGCCTCTTCCCAGCATTCCTTCGTGAGCGTCTCGTGAACGCCCAGGCCCCAGCCGATGCCGCCTGCAACGACGTTGTCGAGCATGCCGGGGTCGGTGGCCTTGGTCGCGCTGCGGCGGCCGAGCCACATCTGCGGCGCGGCGGGCGAACCCGGCGCAACCGCATATTCTACGATGCCGTTCAGGTGCACCGCATAAGTCTGCGTGCCGAAGAAGCGCGACGCGGCGCGCTCGATATACGCGAGCGGCGGATCGTCGAAGCGGTTGCGGACCGCATAGATCTCGTCGCGCCAGCCGGGAATCGCGCCCTCCGCCGCCAGCGCGCCGATCGCGCTCGCGAGCGCCATGCTGCGCGCGTCGACCGTGTCATAGCGCGCCGACAGCACGACGCGCTCGTCCGTCAGCTCGAACACGTCGGGCCAGCGGGAGAGCTTCGCGACGTCCTGGCGACGCACCCAGCCTACGGCCACGCCGGCGATCTCGAAACGCAGGTGCGCGGCCGGATCGAAGCGGCGCGCGGCCGCAATGCACGGAAACGTCATCGGGCTCAGTCCTTCAGCGCGACGCGGATGCCGATCGCGATGAAAGTCGCGCCGGCGATCCGGTCGAGCCACACGCCGGCCTTCGGGCGGCGCTTCAGCCATGTGCCGATCGCGCCCGCGCCGACGCCGAACAGCGAGAAGATCGCGGCCGTCTGCAGCATGAACAGCGCGCCGAGCTCGAACATCTGCAGCGTCACGCTCTGCACGCCGTGCGGATCGACGAACTGCGGCAGGAACACGACGAAGAACAGCGTGACCTTCGGGTTCATCAGGTTGCCGATCACGCTCTGCCGGAAAATCGCGCCAAGCGGCTGCGGCGGACGCTCGTGCGCGTTCGCGAGACCCTGGCTGCGCAGCGCCTTGATGCCGATCCACACGAGGTACGCGGCGCCCGCGAGCTTCAGCGTCTGGAACGCGACCGGCGACGAGCGCAGCACGGCCGCGACGCCGAGCGCCGCGAGCGTCGTATGGAACAGGATCCCGGCCGTGAAGCCGAGCGCGGCGACGAAGCCGGCCGCGCGGCCCTGCGAGATGCCGCGCGCGAGCACCTGCAGGTTGTCGGGACCCGGCGCGAACGTGATCGCGATCGACGTGGCGAGAAACAGCATGAAGTTGGGCATCGTGACCTCGCGGCGTGGGCCGGCGTTCAGTGGTTCAGTGGCCGGCGAATTCGGTGACGGTATAGACGGGCAGCCCCGCGTTGCGCAGCAGCGTCGAGCCGCCGAGCTCGGGCAGGTCGATGATCGCCGCACCCTCGACGACGACCGCGCCGAGCCGCTGCAGCAGGTTGCGCCCCGCCATCATCGTGCCGCCGGTCGCGATCAGGTCGTCCATGATGATCACGCGGTCGCCGGGGCGGCACGCGTCTTCGTGGATCTCGACCGTCGCGCTGCCGTATTCGAGGTCGTACGACTCCGAACACGTCTTGTACGGCAGCTTGCCGACCTTGCGGATCGGCACGAAGCCGACGCTCAGCTCGTACGCGACGATCGGCGCGATGATGAAGCCGCGCGCGTCGAGCCCCGCGACGTAGTCGAGCTTCGCATCGACATAGCGTTCGACGAACAGGTCGACGAGAATGCGCAGCGCCTTCGGGCTCTGCAGCAGCGTCGTGATGTCGCGGAACATCACGCCCGGCTGCGGCCAGTCGGGCACGGTACGGATCTGGCTGTGGATGAAGGCGACCGGATCGAGCGGTGCGCCCGACGACGAATGCGGCATGAAACTCTCCGAAAAAAACGGTGCGCGAAGATCGGGCACCGTTTCGAATAAATACGGGTCAGGTTATCGAATCGCGACTCAGGCGACCGCGGCCGGCGGCTCGCGCCGATGGCGCGACAGCCGCTCCTCCGCGAGCGCGAGCGCCTCGGGCAGCCCGCGCAGCACGACGATGTCGCTCGCGCGCAACTTGGTCTGCGGGTCGGGTTCGACGCCGCGGATGCCATGCCGGCGGATCGCCGTGACTTCCAGCCCGAGCGCATATAGCCCGAGTTCCTCCAGCGAGCGCCCGACCGCGTCCGCGCGCGCATCGACCGGCACTGATTGTAGCCGCACCTGCTCGTGATCGTCGTCGTCCGCGTCGTCCGCGCCGCGGAAATAGCCGCGCAGCAGGCTGTAGCGTTCGTCGCGCATTTCCTCGACGCGCCGCACGACCTTGCGCATCGGCACGCCGACCAGCACCAGCGTGTGTGACGCGAGCATCAGGCTGCCCTCGACGATCTCCGGAATCACCTCGGTCGCGCCGGCCGCGAGCAGTTTCTCGAGATCGGCGTCGTCGACCGTGCGCACGATCGCCGGCAGCGTCGGCTCCAGTTCGTGCACGTGGTGCAGTACGCGCAGCGCGGACGGCGTGTTCGCATACGTGATCGCGACGGCCGCCGCGCGATGGATACCGGCCGCGAGCAGCGACTCGCGACGCGCCGCGTCGCCGAACACGACCGATTCGCCAGCCGTCGCGGCCGCGCTCACGCGATCGGGATCGAGGTCGAGCGCGACGTACGAGATACCTTCCTGCTCGAGCATCCGCGCCAGGTTCTGCCCCGCGCGGCCGTAGCCGCAAATGATCACGTGGCTGCGCTGCTTGAGGCTTTGCGTCGCGATCCGCGTCATCTGCAGCGACTGCTGCATCCATTCCGTCGACGACAGCCGCATCACGATCCGGTCGGCGTTCTGGATCAGGAACGGCGCGGCGAGCATCGACAGCAGCATCGATGCGAGGATCGCCTGCAGCAGCGTCGAATCGACCAGATGCCGGTCGAGGATCAGGTTCAGCAGCACGAAGCCGAATTCGCCTGCCTGAGCGAGCCCGATGCCGGTGCGCATCGCGACGCCCGGCGTCGCGCCGAAGAGCCGCGCGAGCCCCGCGATCATCGTCCCCTTGAACAGGATCTGCCCGACGAAGAAGCCGAGCACGAGCAACGGGTGCTCCCAGATCACGCGCGGATCGAGCAGCATCCCCGTCGTCACGAAGAACAGGCCGAGCAGCACGTCGCGGAACGGCTTGATGTCCTCTTCCACCTGGTGACGGAACGGGGTCTCGGAGATCAGCATCCCCGCGATGAACGCGCCGAGCGCGAGCGACAGGCCGAAGCGGTCGGTGATGAACGCGGCGCCGAGCGTGACGAGCAGCAGGTTCAGCACGAACAGTTCCTGCGAGCGGCGCCGCGCGACGACGTTGAGCCAGCGCGTCATGAAGCGCTGGCCGACGATCAACAGCAGCGCCAGCGCGATCACGATCTTGACCGCCGCGAAACCGAGCGTGAGCGCGAGATCCTTCGACGACTCGGCGCCGAACGCGGCGATCACGATCAGCAGCGGCACCACGGCGAGATCCTGGAACAGCAGCACGCCGAAGATGTTGCGGCCGTGCGCGGTCTCGATCTCGAGCCGCTCGGCGAGCATCTTCGACACGATCGCCGTCGACGACATCGCGAGCGCGCCGCCGAGCGCGACGCTGCCCTGCCACGTGATGTGCACCCAGCGCTCGAACAGCGCGCCGAGCACGACCGCGAGCACGAGGGTCGCGACCACCTGCAGCAGCCCGAGCCCGAACACGAGCCGCTGCATCGCCCTCAGCTTCGCGAGCGAAAATTCGAGGCCGATCGAGAACATCAGGAACACGACGCCGAATTCCGCGAGATGCTCGGCCCGTTCGAGGTCCGCGGCGATGCCGAACGCGTGCGGGCCGACCAGGATGCCGACGGTCAGGTAGCCGAGCATCGGCGGCAGGTTCAACGAGCGAAATACGACGACGCCCACCACCGAGGCCAGCAGCAGCAGCAGGGTCATTTCGAGCGGGGAAATCACGGGCGAAGCGTCCTCGTTCGTCGGGGCCACGGCAATGCGGGCGCGGGTGGTGGCGGTGGGCAAGCGACGTCGGACGAGTCCGAAGGCGCGGCGCGGCGAACAAACGCCTTTGCTATACTCCGCGCATGATAGCGAAAATCAATGATGATCGGGCGCTCGCGCTCGCCCGCGACGTGCTCGACATCGAGGCGGACGCCGTGCGCGCGCTGCGCGACCAGCTCGACGGCGACTTCGTCCAGGCAGTCGCGCTGTTGCTCGACTGCCGCGGCCGTGTCGTGGTATCCGGCATCGGCAAATCGGGGCATATCGCCCGCAAGATCGCGGCCACGCTGGCAAGCACCGGCACGCCGGCCTTCTTCGTCCACCCGGCCGAGGCCAGCCATGGCGACCTCGGCATGGTCACGTCGGACGACGTCTTCATCGGCATCTCCTATTCCGGCGAATCGGAAGAACTCGTCGCGATCCTGCCGCTCGTCAAGCGGATCGGCGCGAAGCTGATCGCGATCACGGGCCGTGCGGAATCGAGCCTCGGCACACTCGCCGACGTGAACCTGAACGCCGCGGTGTCGAAGGAAGCGTGCCCGCTGAACCTCGCGCCCACCGCGAGCACGACCGCCGCGCTCGCGCTCGGCGACGCGCTCGCCGTCGCGGTGCTCGACGCGCGCGGCTTCGGCTCCGAGGATTTCGCGCGCTCGCATCCGGGCGGCGCGCTCGGCCGGCGCCTGCTCACCCACGTGCGCGACGTGATGCGCTCGGGCGACGACATTCCGCGCGTCGGGCTCGACGCGACGCTGTCGGACGCGCTGTTCCAGATCACCGCGAAACGCCTGGGCATGACGGCCGTGGTCGACGCCGACGGCAAGGTCGCGGGCATCTTCACCGACGGCGACCTGCGCCGCGTGCTCGCGCGCGACGGCGATTTCCGCACGCTGCCGATCGTCGACGTGATGACGCGCCAACCGCGGACGATCGGCCCCGACCATCTCGCGGTCGAGGCCGTGGAACTGATGGAGCGCCACCGGATCAACCAGATGCTGGTGGTCGATGCCGGCGGCGCGCTGATCGGCGCGCTGAACATGCACGACCTGTTTTCGAAGAAGGTGATTTGATGAGCGCAGCGCTGACTGCGGCCGAACGCGCGAGCCGCGTTAAGCTGATGATTTTCGACGTCGACGGCGTGCTGACCGACGGCGGCCTGCTGTTTACCGCGGCCGGCGACGCGATGAAGTCGTTCAATTCGCTCGACGGCCACGGCGTGAAGCTGCTCGGCGAGGCCGGCATCGCGACCGCGATCATCACCGGCCGCCGCTCGGAAATCGTCGCGGCGCGCGCGAAGGAAATGAAGATCGCGCACCTGTTCCAGGGCGTCGAGAACAAGCTCACCGTGTTCGCCGACCTGATCGCGACGCTCGGCATCACCGCCGACGCCTGCGGCTACATGGGCGACGACTGGCCCGACCTGCCGGTGATGCTCCGCTGCGGCTTCGCGACGGCACCGGCCAACGCGCACCCCGAGGTGATCGCCCGCGCGCACTGGGTGGCCGAGGCCCGCGGCGGCCAAGGCGCGGTGCGCGAAGTCTGCGACGCAATCCTGCGCGCGCAGCGCCGCTACGACGCGCTGCTCGCGGCTGCCTGCGGAGCCTGACGGATGAACACGCATTTCCGCTGGACCCAGTTGCTGCCGCTTGCCGCGGTCGCCGCGCTCGCGGGCATCACGTGGTGGCTGCTGCAGGCGACGCTGCCGCCGCCCGGCGAGGGCACCGTGCAGCCGAAGCGCCACACGCCCGACTATTTCGCGGACAACTTCTCGGTCACCGAACTCGACCAGTCGGGCTCGACCCAGTACCGGCTGACGGCCGCGAAGCTGATCCATTACGAAGACACCGAAAACAGCGACCTGACCGATCCGGCCATGCGGGCATTCCAGCCCGGCAAGCCGGTCGTGACGACCACCGCGAAGCGCGGCAGCGTCAACGGCGACGTGTCGATCGTCGACTTGTACGACGACGCGCGCATCCTGCGCATGGCCGGCGGCGGCGATCCGCAGATGCAGGCCGATTCCCAGCATTTCCGGATCTTCGTCAATGACGATGTGATCCAGACCGAAAAGCCGGTTAAACTTCAGCGCGGCCTGTCGCTCGTCAACGCGACCGACGGCATGAAGTACAACAACGTCACCCGGGTCATCGAGCTTTACGGCAACGTGCGCGGCACGATCGCCGCGGCGGATACGTCCGGCGGCTCGAAAGGTCAATCCAGGTGACGCATCCCTCACGTGACTGCATGAACGAACCGTTCCCTCGACAGAATTCCGGCGGCGCTGCGCGCGCCGTCCGCGCCGCGCTCGCCGCGACGCTCGTGGCGCTCCCGCTCGTCGGGCTGGCGCCGCTCGCCCACGCCGAGAAGGCCGACCAGAACAAGCCGATCAACGTCGAGGCGGACAACCTGACCTATGACGACCTGAAGCAGGTGACGGTCGCGACCGGCAACGTCGTGATCACGAAGGGCACGATCATCATCAAGGGCGACCGCGTCGAAGTGCGCCAGGACCCGGAAGGCTATCAGTACGCGACGTCGTTCGGCAGCGGCAAGAAGCACGCGACGTTCCGCCAGAAGCGCGAAGGCCTCGACGAATACATCGACGGCGACGCCGAACGCATCGACTACGACGGCAAGCAGGACCTGACGACGCTGACGACCACCGCCACCGTGCGCCGCCTGCAGGGCACGTCGACGATCGCCGACACCGTGCACGGCAGCGTGATCACATACGACGGCCAGCGCGACTTCTACACCGCGAAGGGCGGCAAGGACGTCGCGGCGCCGGGCAACCCGAACGGCCGCGTGCGCGCGATGCTGTCGCCGAAGAACGGCGGCCCCGGGCAGCTGAACGGCGCGCCGGCGAAGCTGTCGCCGTCGACCACGATCCAGGGAGCGCCGGGCCAATGAACGCGCTTCCGAACCGCCAACCGGCCGGCACCACGAGTTCGCTCGTCGTCCGCAACCTGAAGAAACGCTACGGCTCGCGCACCGTCGTCAAGGACGTGTCGCTCGACGTGAAAAGCGGCGAAGTCGTCGGCCTGCTCGGCCCGAACGGCGCCGGCAAGACGACGTCGTTCTATATGATCGTCGGCCTCGTGCCGACGGATGCGGGCGAAATCTCGCTGAACGGCAGCTCGATCAGCCTGCTGCCGATCCACAAGCGCGCATCGCTCGGCCTGTCGTACCTGCCGCAGGAAGCGTCGGTGTTCCGCAAGCTGACCGTCGAGGAAAACATCCGCGCGGTGCTCGAGCTGCAGCATGGCGAAGACGGCAAGCGGCTGTCGAAGGACGCGATCGCATCGCGCACCGAGGCGCTGCTCGACGAGTTGCAGATCGGCCACTTGCGCGAGAACCCGGCGCTGTCGCTGTCGGGCGGCGAACGCCGTCGCGTCGAGATCGCACGTGCGCTCGCGACCAACCCGAACTTCATCCTGCTCGACGAACCGTTCGCCGGCGTCGACCCGATCGCGGTGCTCGAGATCCAGAAGATCGTCAAGTTCCTCAAGCAGCGCAACATCGGCGTGTTGATTACCGATCACAACGTCCGCGAAACGCTCGGCATCTGCGACCACGCATACATCATCAGCGACGGTTCCGTGCTTGCTGCCGGCGCGCCGAGCGAAATCATCGAAAACGAAAGCGTGCGCCGCGTGTACCTCGGCGAACACTTCCGCATGTAAATCCCCCCATGGCTGGCCGCTCCCGCCCGGCATCGCCGCGCGGGGCCGCGCCCGCGTGCCCCGCACGGCGGCCCTGCCCGCGGCCGGGCGCCGCGCCGCGCGTAATCGCGGATGGCTCAAGGCGCCTGGGTCGTGGCAAACTGCCGGTATGACTCCCTCTCTGCCATGAAAGCCAGCCTTCAACTCCGCCTGTCGCAACACCTGGCGCTGACGCCGCAACTGCAGCAGTCGATCCGGCTCCTGCAGCTGTCGACGCTCGAACTGCAGCAGGAAGTCGCGATGGCCGTCGCGCAGAATCCGCTGCTCGAGAACGATGACGAATGGATCGCGAGCCCGCTGCGCGTCGCGGCGGACGGATCGCTGATCGCGCAGACACCGCCCGGACAAAACACCGAACCGGGCATCGCGAACGGCAGCAGCCAGTCGAGCGATCGCGCGGAGCGCGACGAGCCGGCCGGCGCCGACGAATACGACGCCTACGCATCGGGCGACGCCGGCGACGGCCCGCAGTGGAATCTCGACGAGTTCGGCCGCTCGAGCGGCGCCTCGGACGACGACGACCTCCCACCGCTGCAGGTGCAGGAAGCCGCGACGTCGCTGCGCGACCACCTGTCCGCGCAATTGCGCGTCACGCAGGCCGGGCCGCGCGACCGCGCGCTCGTGATGTTCCTGATCGAATCGCTCGACGACGACGGCTACCTGACCGCCTCGCTCGACGAAGTGCTCACCGACCTGCCGCCGGAACTGGAAATCGACTGCGACGAACTGAATGCGGCGCTCGCGCTGCTGCACAGTTTCGACCCGGCTGGGGTCGGGGCCCGGTCGGCGTCAGAATGCCTGAAGCTGCAGTTGCTGCGCCTCGATCCGTCCCCCACCCGCACGCTCGCGCTGGAGATCGTGTCGCAGCACCTCGAACTGCTCGCCGCGCGCGACTTCACGCGGCTGCGCAAGCACCTGAAGGCGAGCGACGACGCGCTGCGCGACGCGCATGCGCTGATCCGCTCGCTGGAGCCGTTCCCCGGCGCCGCGTACGGCAAGGCCGAGGCCGACTACGTCGTGCCCGACATCATCGTGAAAAAGGCCGGTCAGGGTTGGCTCGCGGAACTCAATCCGGAAGTGATGCCGCGCCTGCGGATCAACAACCTGTACGCGAACATCCTGCGCAACAGCCGCGGCGATCCGTCGGCCGGATCGTTGAAACAACAGCTCCAGGAAGCGCGCTGGCTGATCAAGAACATCCAGCAACGATTCGACACGATCCTGCGAGTCGCGCAGGCTATTGTCGAACGTCAGAAGAATTTCTTTGCGCATGGCGAAATTGCCATGCGCCCCTTGGTTTTGCGGGAAATAGCTGATACGCTGGGCCTACACGAGTCGACTGTCAGCCGTGTGACAACTGGCAAGTACATGCTGACCCCGTTCGGGACGCTTGAATTTAAGTACTTCTTCGGATCACACGTTTCGACCGACACCGGAGGCGCCGCATCGTCGACCGCCATCCGAGCCCTGATCAAGCAACTGATAGGAGCTGAAGACCCAAAATCGCCACTTTCGGACAGCCGCATTGCCGAGCTGCTGGCAGAACAGGGATTCGTGGTTGCGCGCCGCACGGTTGCCAAGTATCGCGAAGCCCTCAAAATCCCGGCAGTGAATCTGCGCAAGTCTCTTTAAGCCTGCCGCCTGCCCGGCGGCAGGCGTGTTCCGGCCACCGCGCACACGGGGAACAGGCCGGGCGACCTGTCCGCGAATTTGCCGCCACGTGCGGCAGGGGCAAGTCGACCGGAGCGCCGCCTCGATGCGGCCGGGTGGTCACTCGCTTGGAGAAGCACTATGAACCTGAAGATCAGTGGACATCATCTCGAAGTCACGCCTGCAATTCGCGAATACGTGATCACCAAGCTGGACCGGGTGCTACGGCATAGCGATCAGGTGATCGATGGCACTGTGATCCTCTCGGTCGACAACCACAAGGAAAAGGACAAGCAGCAGCGCGCGGAAATCAACCTGCACCTGAAGGGCAAGGACATCTTCGTCGAAAGCGCAAACGGCAACCTGTACGCTGCGATCGATCTGCTGATCGACAAGCTGGATCGCCAGGTCGTCAAGCACATGGAGCGTCTGCAGACCCATGCGCACGACCCGATCAAGCTGCAGCCGTCGATCGACCAGATCGAACTGCCGCCGCAATAACGCTCACCGCAATACACACGACGCCCGGTTCGCCGGGCGTTTTTTTGTGTCCGGGCGGCAGTGGTGCGACCGGTCCGTCCGTGCCGCGCCACGCACGCGGCTGTGCTCTATAATGTTCCGGTTATCGCCGGGGGGGCGTTGGATGCGGTAGCTGCCTTGCAGGTTGCCGATGCCGAACGCCTTGATATCGCCGAACATGGAAGATCAGTCTGCCGCCGCAAGGAGACCCCAGGCCGCCCAATCGCCTGCCAACATGAATCGCCTAGCCAAAATCCTGCCCATAGAGAACGTCGTCATCGACCTCTCCGTCACCAGCAAGAAACGCGTCTTCGAACAAGCCGGGCTGATCTTCGAGAACCAGAACGGCATCGCCCGCAGCACCGTCACGGACAACCTGTTCGCGCGCGAGCGCCTCGGCTCGACCGGGCTCGGCGAAGGCGTCGCGATTCCGCACGGGCGCATCAAGGGGCTCAAGCATCCGCTCGCCGCGTTCGTGCGGCTCGCCGACGCGATTCCGTTCGAAGCGCCCGACGGCCAGCCGGTCGGTCTCCTGATTTTCCTGCTCGTCCCCGAGCAAGCCACCCAGCAGCACCTCGAAATCCTGTCGGAAATCGCGCAACTGCTGTCCGATCGCGACGCGCGAGAGCGTCTGCACAACGAAACGGATCTCGCCGAGTTGCATCGCCTGCTCACTCAGTGGCAACCTTGAGTTGATCCGGGCGGAATATTTTCCCGAACGAGGCGGCACGTGCCGCCGACCAGGGCCGCCCGGCGCCGGTCCGGCATGGCGACGCCCGTCGCCGCGCGCATGCACCGGCTCATTGGAGTGACGAGAGTCATGGATACGTCCAGCATCAACGCCCAGAGCATCTTCGACGACAACGCGGCCACGCTGAAGCTGAGCTGGCTGACGGGGCATGAAGGCTGGGAGCGCGGTTTTTCGGCCGACACCGTCGGCAACGCAACGTCGAGCGCCGACCTCGTCGGCCACCTGAACCTGATCCACCCGAACCGGATCCAGGTGCTCGGCGAAGCCGAAATCGACTACTACCAGCGGCAGACCGACGAAGACCGTTCGCGCCACATGGCCGAGCTGATCGCGCTCGAACCGCCGTTCCTCGTCGTCGCCGGCGGCGCCGCCGCGCCGCCCGAGCTCGTGCTGCGTTGCACGCGCTCGTCCACGCCGCTGTTCACGACGCCGATGTCGGCCGCCGCTGTAATCGACAGCCTGCGGCTCTACATGTCGCGCATCCTCGCGCCGCGCGCGACGCTGCATGGTGTGTTCCTCGACATCCTCGGGATGGGTGTGCTGCTCACCGGCGACTCCGGGCTCGGCAAGAGCGAGCTCGGTCTCGAACTCATCAGCCGCGGCCATGGCCTCGTCGCCGACGACGCCGTCGATTTCGTCCGACTTGGCCCCGATTTCGTCGAAGGCCGCTGCCCGCCGCTGCTGCAGAACCTGCTCGAAGTGCGCGGCCTCGGCCTGCTCGACATCAAGACGATCTTCGGTGAAACCGCGGTGCGCCGGAAAATGAAGCTGAAGCTGATCGTCCAGCTCGTGCGCCGCCCGGACGGCGAATTCCAGCGGCTGCCGCTGGAAAGCCAGACGGTCGACGTGCTCGGCTTGCCGATCAGCAAGGTCACGATCCAGGTGGCGGCCGGCCGCAACCTCGCGGTGCTCGTCGAAGCGGCCGTGCGGAACACGATCCTGCAATTGCGCGGAATCGACACGTTGCGTGATTTCATGGATCGGCAACGACTCGCGATGCAAGATCCCGACAGTCAGTTCCCCGGCAAGCTCGTGTAACCTCCCCGCGCCGGCCTCGTAGCGCCGACGCGTCGAGCCGGTGCTATGATGAAACGTCAGGATTCTCTGCTTCCCATGCGCATCGTCCTCATCACCGGCATCTCCGGCTCAGGCAAGTCCGTCGCGCTGAACGCGCTTGAAGACGCAGGCTACTACTGCGTCGACAACCTGCCGCCGCACGTGCTCCCCGAACTCGCCCGCTACCTTGCCGACGGCGGCCAGCACCGGCTCGCGGTCGCGATCGATGCGCGTTCGAGCGCGTCGCTGGACGAAATGCCCGGCCTGATCCGCGCGCTGTCGCTCGAACACGATGTCCGCGTACTGTTCCTCAACGCGAGCACGCAGGCGCTGATCCAGCGTTTCTCCGAAACGCGCCGGCGCCACCCGCTGTCCGGCTCGCCGTCGCACGATGCGAATGTCGGGCTGCTGTCGTCGCTCGAGGAAGCGATCGAGCGCGAGCGCGACCTGGTCGCGCCGCTCGCCGAATTCGGTCACCAGATCGATACCAGTACGCTGCGCGCGAACGTGCTGCGCACGTGGGTCAAGCGCTTCATCGAGCAGAAGAACAACGATCTGATGGTGATGTTCGAGTCGTTCGGCTTCAAGCGCGGCGTGCCGCTCGATGCCGACCTGATGTTCGACGTGCGCGCGCTGCCGAACCCGTACTACGACCATGAGCTGCGCCCGCTCACCGGGCTGGACCAGCCGGTCATCGCCTTTCTCGACGCACTGCCGATCGTCCACCAGATGATCGACGACATCCATGCGTTCCTGATGAAATGGCTGCCGCACTTTCGCGAAGACAACCGCAGCTACCTGACCGTCGCCATCGGCTGCACGGGCGGTCAGCATCGCTCGGTGTTCATCGCGGAAACGCTCGCCGCGCGCCTCGCGCACGATGCGAACGTGATCGTGCGGCATCGTGACGCGCCGGTGGATGTCGACGCGTCGTCGCGGCTCGTCGCCGAGGTCGAACGACCTTAGCGACACCGCCCTCTCGCCGGCGCGCCATGTCCACCCTATCGACCACCCTGATCGACCTGCCGCTGTTTCCGCTGCACACGGTGCTGTTCCCCGGTGGCTGGCTGCCGCTCAAGGTGTTCGAGGCGCGCTATCTCGACATGTCCCGCGCATGCCTGCGCGACGACGCGCCGTTCGGCGTGTGCCTCTTGAAAAGCGGGCCCGAGGTCGCGCAGGACGGCGCCGTGTCGGTGCCCGAGACGATCGGCTGCATGGCGCGCATCACCGAGTGCGACACCGGCGAATTCGGGATGCTGTACCTGCAGGCGATCGGCACGCAGCGATTCGAGTTGCTGTCGTATCGCGTCGAAGGCAACGGGCTGCTGGTCGGGATCGCGGAACCGCTGCCCGACGACATCCCGCTCGAAGGCGAACAGGCGCTCGCGCAATTCGGCTCGTGCGCCGAGGTGCTCGAGCGCATCATCGAAGCGCTGAAGAAATCCGAACCGGACAAGATGCCGTTCGGCGAACCGTTCCGCCTCGACGACCCGAGCTGGGTGTCGAACCGCCTCGCGGAACTGCTGCCGCTCGACCTGCGCGCGCGGCAGAAGCTGATGGAGTTTCCGGATGTCGGCGCGCGGATCGACGCCGTGCACCACGTGCTCGACCGGCACGGCTGGCTGTAGGCGCCGGCCGTCCGGTCGCGTCGCACCGGCATCGCCGCGCGGACCATCCTGACGGGCGAAACACCCGCGGCGGTCCGGGGCTTCCGTCAGCGCAGCCCGAGCCGCGCCCTTCCCCTTGCGTTACAGCAGCGGTCCGCTCAGCGCATCGAGCAGCTTGCGCACCGGCGCCGGCACGCCGTACGCATCGAGCCCGGCGAGCGGCACCCACGCCGCCTCGGCATCCTGCGCATGCGCGAGCGGCAGCCCGCCGTTTGTCATGTCGCTCAGCCGCGGCTCGATCTCGAGCCGGAAATGCGTGAACGTGTGCGTAAACGGTGCGAGCGGCACCGGGCCGCCGCCGCCGAAACCGCGTGCGAGTTCCGCGAGTGCCGCATCGCCGTCCGCCTGCGGCAGGCACCACAGGCCGCCCCAGATGCCGGCCGGTGGACGCCGCTCGAGCAGCACGGCGTCGCCGTCGCGCAGCACGAGCATCCAGGTCTTGCGCGTCGGCACGGCCTTCTTCGGCCGCGCGGCCGGCAGTTCCCGCTGCCGGCCCGTCGATTGCGCGACGCAGTCGCCCGCGAACGGACAGCGCGCGCAATCCGGCTTGCCGCGCACGCACAGCGTCGCGCCGAGATCCATCAGCCCCTGCGTGTAGGCGCTCACGTCGGCCGCATTCGCGGCATCCGGCAACAGCGATTCGGCCAGCGCCCACATGTCGTTCTCGACTCGCTTCTCGCCCGGGAAGCCTTCGACGCCGAACACCCGCGCCAGCACGCGCTTCACGTTGCCGTCGAGGATCGTCGCGCGCGCACCGTATGCGAACGACGCGATCGCCGCGGCCGTCGAGCGGCCGATGCCCGGCAATTCCGCGAGCGCTTCGGGCGTCGACGGGAATACGCCGCCATGCTCGGCGACGACGACCTTCGCGCAGCGGTGCAGGTTGCGTGCGCGCGAGTAGTAGCCGAGCCCGGCCCACAGCGCCATCACATCGTCGGACGGCGCGGCCGCGAGCGCGGCGACGTCGGGAAAGCGCTCGAGAAAGCGCGTGTAATACGGGACGACGGTCGAGACCTGCGTCTGCTGCAGCATGATTTCCGACAGCCAGATCCAGTACGGATCGCGGGTGTTCTGCCACGGCAGATCGTGGCGGCCGTGCACGCGCTGCCAGGCGATCAGGCGCGTGGCGAACGTGCGATGCAGCGGCGTGACGGGGAACGGAGCGGGGGCAATGCGGGGCGGCTTCAAGTGTTCGAATCTTTGGAAAGAGGTTTCAACGCGGGACTCAACGCTGGCAGGTCGGACAGTAATAGGTCGAGCGCTGACCCTGCACGATCTGGCGGATCGGCGTGCCGCATACACGGCAAGGCAGCCCCGCACGATCGTAGACGAAGCAGTCGAGCTGGAAATAGCCGCTTTCGCCGTTGCTGCCGACGAAATCGCGCAGCGTGCTGCCGCCGCGCTCGATCGCGTCGGCGAGCGTCGCGCGCACCGCGTCGGCCAGTCGCTCATAGCGCGGCAGCGACACCTTGCCGGCGGCGGTCGTCGGCCGGATGCCCGCGCGAAACAGGCTCTCCGACGCATAGATGTTGCCGACGCCGACGACCATGTCGCCCGCGAGCAGCGCCTGTTTGACCGACACCGTACGGCCACGCGTGCGCGCGTGCAGCAGCGCACCGGTGAACGCCGGCGAGAACGGCTCGACGCCGAGACTCGCGAGCAGCGGATGCGCATGCACGTCGCCCGCTTCACGCGGGTGCCACAGCACGGCGCCGAAACGGCGCGGATCGCGGAACCGCAGCACGAACTCGTCGAAGATCCAGTCGATATGATCGTGTTTCGCGGCGACCGGCACGCCGGCCGCGGGCAGCACGCGCAGCGTGCCCGTCATCCCGAGATGAACGATGAACCAGCCCGCGTCGACCTCGAACAGCAGGTACTTGCCGCGACGCTCGACGGCGAGCACCTCGCGCGCGCGCAATTGCTCGGCGAGCCCCGCCGGCACGGGCCAGCGCAGCATCGCGGTACGGACGTCGACACGCTCGACGCGGCGGCCCGCGACAAAGGGCTCGATGCCCCGGCGCGTGACTTCGACTTCTGGCAACTCTGGCATGTTTTGCGGGTCTGAGACTGGATTCACGATCGTGCGTGTATTGTAGCGAGCGCGTTACAATCGGTTGAAACATCGAACGGATTTCCATGACCCTGCCCTCGAAGCTGCTTCTGAAGCGCCCCGCCGCCGAGCGCGGCGCGCGTGCCTTCCCGGTCCGCCGTGCGCTCGGCGCCGCGCTGTTCGCCGCCTGGACCCTCACCGCCTTCCCGGCCCACGCGCAGAATCCGGCATCGGACGACGCGGAGCCGCAGGGCGCGTTCGAGCACGTGATGCCGGACGAGAACAAGGATCTCCCGGGCGTCCCGCTGACGAGCCAGATCGTCTACCAGGTCCTGGCCGCCGAGGTCGCGCTCCAGCGCAACCAGCCGGCGCCGGCCTACCAGACCTATCTTGCGCTCGCCCGCGACACGCGCGATCCGCGCATGGCGCAGCGTGCGACCGAGATCGCGCTCGGCGCGCAAAGCCCGGCCGACGCGCTGTCCGCGGCCAATCTTTGGCGTCAGTACGCACCCGATTCGAACCGCGCATCGCAAGTCGACGCCGCGCTGCTCGTGCTCGCCGGCAAGCCGGCCGACGCGCAGCCGATGCTCGCGCGCGAACTGGCCCGTGCGACCGGCGAAACGCGCGGCCCCGCGATCCTCGCGCTGCAGGCGCTGCTGGTGCGCGGTGCCGACCGCGTCGGCGGCCTCGCGGTGCTGAAGGACATGCTGAAGAACGACATGAACCGCCCCGAGGCGCAGCTCGCGATCGCGCGGCAGCAGTTCGCGGTCGACGACAAGGAAGGCGCTGCGCAGTCGCTGAAGCAGGCGCTGCAGATCCGCCCCGACTATCTGCCGGCTGCGCTGATGCTGTCGCAGATGGGGCCCGCCGAGCGCGCGACCGGCATCGCGTCGTTCGAGAAATATGTTCAGCAGAATCCGAAGTCGCGCGATGCGCGCCTCGCGCTGTCGCAGCTCTACCTCGCCGACGACCGCCTCGACGACGCGCAGAAGCAGTTCGAGACGATGCGCAAGCTCGACTCGAAAGACCCGACGCCGCTGATGGCGCTCGCGCTGATCAAGATCCAGCAGAAGAAGCTCGACGATGCGAGCGCGTACCTGAAACAGTACGTGCAGCTCGGCAACAAGCAGCCGAACCTCGACGTCGGCCAGGGCTACATCTACCTCGCGCAGATCTCGATCGAGCAGGGCAACGACGCGCAGGCGTCGCAATGGCTCGACAAGGTCGACCAGACGAGCCAGCACTACCTGCCCGCGCAGATCACGCGCGCGCAACTGCTGCAGAAACAGGGCAAGACCGACGAGGCGCGCAAGGTGCTCGACGACCTGCCGATCAGCGATCCGCGCGATGCGGCCGTGGTCGCACGCACCGACGCGTCGATCCTGTTCACCGCAAAGCGCTATCCGGAAGCCGAGGCGCGACTCGCGCAGGCCGTCCAGGACTTCCCGGACGATCCCGACCTGCGCTACGACTACGCGATGGCGGCCGAGAAGACGGGCCACTACGCGTCGATGGAAAAGCAGTTGCGCGAGCTGATCCGCACGCAGCCCGACAACCCGCAGGCGTACAACGCGCTCGGCTATTCGCTGGCCGATCGCAACCAGCGCCTGCCCGAAGCCAGCAAGCTGATCGACAAGGCACTGTCGCTCGCGCCGAACGACGCGTACATCATGGACAGCCTCGGCTGGGTGAAGTACCGGATGGGCGACGCGGCCGGCGCGGCGACGGTGCTGCGGCGCGCGTACGAGCTGCAGCCGAACGCCGAGATCGGCGCGCACCTCGGCGAAGTGCTGTGGAAGAGCGGCGCGCAGGACGACGCGCGCACCGCGTGGCGTGCCGCGCAAAAGCTCGAGCCCGACAACGACACGCTCGTGCAGACGCTCAAGCGCCTGCAGATCAACGGCCTCTGATGCGGATGTTCCCGATGCTTTCCCTGTCTTCCCGCGTGCTGCGCACGCTGGCCGCGGCCGGTGCCGCGCTCGCGCTCGCCGGCTGCGCGAGCACGCCGCCGTCGGCAAATGCGCCGGCGGGCGCCGTGCTGCAGACGGCCGCGACGCATGCGTACCACGGCCGCTTCGCGGTGCAGTACAGCGACCGCCTCGGCCGACCGCAGAACGTGTACGGCAATTTCGACTGGCAGGAGCACGGCGACGACGTGTCGCTGGAGTTGCGCAGCCCGCTCGGCCAGACACTCGCGGTCGTGAAGTCGACGCCGCAGACCGCGTCGCTCGAACTGCCGAACAGCCAGCCGCAATACGCGACGGACGTCGGCGAGCTGATGCAGAACACGCTCGGCTTCTCGCTGCCGCTAGCCGGCCTGCGCTACTGGCTGCTGCCGACGCCCGCGCCCGCGACACCCGCGCAGACGGTCCGCGACCCGGCCGACGCGGCGCGCGTCAAGCAGATCCGCCAGGACGGCTGGACGATCGACTATCTCGCCTACGCGGACGCACCGGCCACGGGCGTCAAACGCGTCAACCTCGTGCGCGCTACACCGCCGCTCGACATCAAGCTCGTGCTCGACCAGTAAGCACGTGAACCTAGCCCCGACATACGCATGACCGATTCGACCCGCTCGCTGCGCAACTGCCTTGCGCCCGCGAAACTCAACCTGTTCCTGCACATCACCGGCCGCCGCCCGAACGGCTATCACGATCTGCAGAGCGTGTTCCAGCTGCTGAACTGGGGCGATTCGCTGCACTTCACGCTGCGCGACGACGGCCGCGTCGCACGCGTCACCGACGTGCCGGGCGTGCCCGAGGAAAGCGATCTCGTCGTGCGCGCGGCCAACCTGCTGAAAACGCACACGGGCACCGCGGCCGGTGTCGACATCGAGATCGACAAGCGCCTGCCGATGGGCGCGGGCCTCGGCGGCGGCAGCTCCGACGCGGCGACGACGCTGCTCGCGCTCAACCGCCTGTGGCAGCTCGACCTGCCGCGTGCGGAACTGCAGTCGCTTGCAGTGAAACTCGGCGCGGACGTCCCGTTTTTTGTTTTTGGAAAAAATGCGTTCGCAGAGGGTATCGGAGAAGAATTAGCTGAGGTAGAATTGCCGACTCGCTGGTTCTTGGTTGTGACGCCACGAGTTCATGTCCCAACCGCTGAAATTTTTTCAGACGAGTTGTTGACAAGAGACACGAAGCGCGTCACAATTACGGACTTTCTTGCACAGCAAAACAGCGATGCGGGATGGCCAGACAGCTTCGGCCGGAACGACATGCAGCAAGTTGTGACAAGTAAGTACGCGGAAGTTGCGCAGGTGGTCAAATGGTTGTATAATGTGACCCCCGCGAGGATGACCGGCTCCGGAGCAAGCGTGTTTGCAGTGTTTCATAGCAAGCACGAGGCAGAAGCGGCGAAAGCCAAGCTGCCCACCGGTTGGAACGGTGCAGTTGCCGAGAGCCTGAACGAGCATCCGCTCTTCGCTTTCGCGTCATGAAGTTTTGCTTTGCCGGATGGCCTACAAGTCCGGTGAAGTTATCAGTTGAGTGTAGGGGAGTCGCCAAGTTGGTCAAGGCACCGGATTTTGATTCCGGCATGCGAGGGTTCGAGTCCTTCCTCCCCTGCCAAAAATTTTCCCGCATTTCCCGCCTAAGCCTGAAGCAGGTGCACGATGAGCAGCCACAGCCATGATGGCTTGATGGTCTTTACTGGCAACGCGAATCCCGCGCTCGCCCAGGAAGTCGTCAATATCCTTGGAATCCCCCTCGGCAAAGCAATGGTCAGCCGTTTCTCCGACGGCGAGATCCAGGTCGAGATCCAGGAAAACGTGCGCGGCAAGGACGTCTTCGTCCTGCAATCCACGTGCGCGCCGACGAACGACAACCTGATGGAACTGATGATCATGGTCGACGCGCTCAAGCGTGCGTCCGCCGGCCGGATCACCGCTGCCATCCCCTACTTCGGCTATGCTCGTCAGGACCGCCGCCCGCGCTCGGCGCGCGTCGCGATCTCGGCGAAGGTCATCGCAAACATGCTGGAAATCGCCGGCGTCGAGCGGATGATCACGATGGATCTGCACGCCGACCAGATTCAAGGCTTCTTCGACATTCCGGTCGACAACATCTACGCAACGCCGATCCTGCTGGGCGACCTGCGCAAGCAGAACTACTCGGATCTGCTCGTCGTGTCGCCGGACGTCGGCGGCGTGGTGCGTGCCCGGGCACTCGCGAAGCAGCTCAACTGCGATCTCGCGATCATCGACAAGCGCCGTCCGAAGGCGAACGTCGCCGAAGTGATGAACATCATCGGTGAAGTCGAAGGTCGTACCTGCGTGATCATGGACGACATGGTCGATACGGCCGGCACGCTCTGCAAGGCCGCGCAAGTGCTGAAGGATCGCGGTGCGAAGCAGGTGTTCGCGTACGCGACGCACCCGGTTCTGTCGGGTGGCGCCGCCGAACGTATCGCCGCATCGGAACTCGACGAGCTGGTCGTCACCGATACGATCCCGCTGTCGGCCGAATCGCTGGCCTGCTCGAAAATCCGCTCGCTGACGAGCGCGAGCCTGCTGGCCGAAACGTTCTCGCGGATCCGCCGCGGCGACTCGGTGATGTCGCTGTTCGCCGAATCCTGATCGCGGAACGACACGACAAAGCATGCGCAGAAAGCGAAGCGGCAACGCTTCGCTTTTTGCACAATCGGACGGGATAGACGAAACCCTGTCCGTTTTATCGGGGGCCGCCATTTCGCCGGCCCCGTTTTACTGCCTGGTCGCGGGCAGCTAATGGAGAATCACATGAAAGTCGTCGCTTTCGAGCGCCAACAGCAAGGTACGGGTGCGAGCCGCCGCCTGCGCAACGCCGGTAAGACCACGGGTATCGTCTACGGTGGCGAAGCAGCCCCGCAAAAGATCGAACTCGATCACAACGCGCTGTGGCATGCACTGAAGAAGGAAGCCTTCCACTCGTCGATCCTCGACCTCGAAGTGGCAGGCCAGTCGCAACAGGTTCTGCTGCGCGACGTGCAATACCACCCGTTCAAGCAACTCGTGCTGCACGTGGACTTCCAGCGCGTCGACGCGAAGAAGAAGCTGCACACGAAGGTGCCGCTGCACTTCCTGAACGCTGAAGTCAGCCCGGCAGTGAAGCTGTCGAGCGCAATCGTCTCGCACGTCGCGACGGAAATCGAAGTCGAGTGCCTGCCGTCGGCTCTGCCGGAATTCCTCGAAGTCGATCTGTCGAAGATCGAAGCAGGTCAGTCGCTGCACGCGAAGGACATCGCACTGCCGAACGGCGTCGCGCTGGTCGCGCACGTCGACGCGGAAAACCCGGTTGTCGCATCGGCGACGGTCCCGGCTGGTGCCGTGTCGGACGCAGCAGGCGAAGGCGAAACGCCGGCTGCCTAAGCGGCTGCCCACGCGCCATTCGATCCGTTTCACGAAACGGTCGACGCAACCCGCCGCGGCTTGCCCGGCGGGTTTTTCTTTTTCTGCGCCCAGGCGGGCGCTGCCGCCTACGAAACGTCATGATCAAACTGATCGTCGGCCTCGGCAATCCCGGGGCGGAATACACCGCGACGCGCCACAACGCCGGCTTCTGGCTGATCGACCAGCTCGCCCGCGAAACCGGCACGACGCTGCGCGACGAGCGCCGCTTCCACGGCTTCTACGCAAAAGCGCGCCTGCACGGCGAGGAAGTCCACCTGCTCGAGCCGCAAACCTACATGAACCGCTCCGGCCAGTCGGTCGTCGCGATCGCGAGTTTCTTCAAGATCCTGCCCGACCAGATCCTCGTCGCCCACGACGAACTCGATCTGCCACCCGGCACCGTGAAGCTGAAGCTCGGCGGCGGTAGCGGCGGCCACAACGGCCTGAAGGACATCTCCGCGCATCTGTCGTCGCAGCAGTACTGGCGCCTGCGCATCGGCATCGGCCATCCGCGCGACCTGATCCCGGAAGGCGCGCGCGCCGGCGCGAAGCCCGACGTCGCGAACTTCGTGCTGAAGCCGCCGCGCCGCGAGGAGCAGGACGTGATCGATGCATCGATCGAACGCGCGCTCGCCGTGATGCCGATGGTCGTCAAGGGCGAACTCGACCGCGCGACGATGCAGCTGCATCGCAACTGACCCCGCACTGCGCCGGCGCGGTGCAATTTGCCGCCCGGTTACCGCGGTCACGCCGGGTGGCCCCACCCTCCCGCGCAATTGCGCACTGCAACGCCCACATGCGGTAATCTGGTCGCTTTTGTCCGTCAGGAGCCAAGTGGTGAGCCGTTACTGGAGCGACGTCGTTCAGCAACTCGTGCCTTACGTGCCGGGCGAACAGCCCGCGCTCGCACACCCCGTCAAGCTGAACACCAACGAGAATCCCTATCCGCCCTCGCCGCGCGTCGTCGCGGCGATCGCACGCGAACTCGGCGACACCGGCGACACGCTGCGCCGCTATCCCGACCCGCTCGCACGCGCACTGCGCGAGACGGTCGCGGCCCATCACCGCATCAAGCCCGAACAGGTCTTCGTCGGCAACGGCTCCGACGAAGTGCTCGCGCACGCATTCCAGGCACTGCTCAAGCATGACCGGCCGCTGCGCTTTCCGGACATCTCGTACAGCTTCTACCCGACCTACGCGCGCCTGTACGGCGTCGAGACCACGATCGTGCCGCTCGCGGACGACTTCTCGATCCGCGTCGAAGACTATCTCGACGACGCGGGCGGCGTGCTGTTCCCGAACCCGAACGCGCCGACCGGGCGCGCGCTACCGCTCGCGGACATCGAGCGGATCGCGGCCGCGAATCCGTCGTCGGTCGTGCTCATCGACGAGGCGTATGTCGATTTCGGCGCGCAATCCGCGATCACGCTGATCGACCGCCATCCGAACCTGCTCGTCGTGCACACGACGTCGAAAGCGCGCTCGCTCGCAGGCATGCGCGTCGGCTTCGCGTTCGGCGATGCGGCGTTGATCGACGCACTGAATCGTGTGAAGGACAGCTTCAACTCCTATCCGCTCGACCGGCTCGCGCAGGTCGCCGCGCAGGCGGCATACGAAGACACCGACTATTTCGGCGCAACCTGCCGGCGCGTGATCGACAGCCGCGCGCGGCTCACGCACGCACTCGAGGCGCTCGGTTTCGACGTCGTGCCGTCGGCCGCGAATTTCGTGTTCGCGCGCCATCCCGCGCACGATGCGGGCGCGATCGCGGCAAAGCTGAAGGATCGGGAAATTTTCGTGCGGCACTTCCGGGCGCCGCGCATCGACCAGCACTTGCGCATCACCGTCGGCACCGACGCCGAATGCGACGCGCTCGTCTCGGAATTGCGCGACCTGATCGGCTGAAACGGTAACGGAAGCAGAAGCAGAACCGGCGCCGAACGGCGCCGGCCAAGGCATGCGTGACGCCGCGACGCGTGCGCGTCACCACAGGTCACTGCGCGTCGTCGCCCTTCGCGGCGGTCAACGCGTGATACTTCGCCATCAACTGCGCGTGCGATTCGTCATGCTGCGGATCGCGCGGAATGCATTCGACCGGACACACCTGCTGGCACTGCGGTTCGTCGAAATGGCCGACGCACTCGGTGCACTTGTTCGGGTCGATCACGTAGATATCCGGGCCCATCGAAATCGCGCCGTTCGGGCACTCGGGCTCGCACACGTCGCAATTGATGCACTCGTCGGTAATCATCAAAGACATACTGGTCTCACTTCTTCAGGCCGGCGGCCGGCTTCGCAACGAAACCGGCCGGCGCCGCGTCACGCGGCCGGGCCTCCCATCGCAGCGACTTTCTCGGTCAGCCACTTCTCGACGGACGGGAACACGAACTTGCTGACATCGCCGCCCAACTGCGCGATTTCGCGCACGATCGTCCCCGAGATGAACTGGTACTGATCGGACGGCGTCATGAACATCGTCTCGACGTCGGGCAGCAGATAGCGGTTCATCCCCGCCATCTGGAACTCATATTCGAAATCGGACACGGCACGCAGGCCGCGCACGATCACGCGCGCGTTGTTGGTGCGGACAAAGTCCTTCAACAGGCCCTTGAACCCCATCACCTTCACGTTCGGATAATGGCCGAGCACCTCGTTCGCAATCTTCAGACGTTCTTCCAGCGAGAAGAACGGCTTCTTCGCGCGGCTGTCGGCCACACCGACCACCAGCGTATCAAAAATGCTCGACGCACGCCGCACGAGGTCTTCGTGCCCGCGCGTCAGCGGATCGAACGTACCGGGATACACGGCGACTACCATGTCGCTCCTCCTGTCATCACGCAAACGGGGTGGCAGCCGTGCGACGCGCACGCCACTGCCGAGATGGGCATGCGTCGCCTTTGCGGTGCGCCGCCTCGTATGGAACGCGCATTATTCATCATTTTCGCGCCGCAGCAAATGATAGTGAACCGCACCGGCCTTGCCGTGCTTCACCACCTGCCAGCCGGCCAGCGCTTCGTGCGCGGCCGGGTCGAGTTCCGCCCCGGTCTCGACGTACAGCGCGCCATCCGGCGCGACGAGCGGCGCCGCCAGCGCGACCGCGCGATCGAGCACGGCCGGCTCGCCGAACGGCGGATCGAGGAACACGACGTCGAATGCACCCGGGGTCAGCCCGGCCGCGAGCCGCAGCGCGTCGGCTTCCGCGACCTCGACCGAGCGTGCGCCGAGCTTGTCCTTGATCGCGCGCAGCTGCTGCGCCGCGCGCGGGTGGCGCTCGACCATCACGACGCTCGTCGCGCCGCGCGACGCGGCCTCGAACCCGAGCGCGCCGGTGCCCGCGAACAGATCGAGGCAGCGCCGGCCTTCGAGATCCTGGCCGAGCCAGTTGAACAGCGTCTCGCGCACGCGATCGGGCGTCGGCCGCAGGCCGTCGAGATCGAGCACGGCGAGCGGCGTGCGTTTCCAGTCACCGCCGATGATGCGGATCGTGTGCGGCTTGCCGCGGCTGGAGGGGGCCGCCGGGCGGCCGGAAGAGGAACGGGACATACGGAATATCGACAACGGAGGGACCGGATGCGCACGCGGGCGCACCGCCAAACAGGCGCACGTTACCACAGCGGCGGCACCGGCTGACGCGAGTGCCTCGCCGCACTGATAAAATGCACGGTTTCGGCAGCCGTGCGCACACGCGACGGCCCCTCCGGCGCCCCGCCCTCTTCCCGACGTCAGACCATGTTCAGCTTCTTCAAACGATTCAAGAAAACGCAGGAGCCCGACTCCGCGGAATCGCAATCGGCCGACGCGCAGCAACCGGACGAGCCGTCCGACGCGCCCGCCCCCGAACCCCGCCAGGCGGTCGAAGCACCGCAAGCGCCCGCGCAGCCGCAACAGGCCGCGCCGGCCGTCGTGATGACGGTCACGCCGACCAACGACGGCAGCGACGAAGTCGTCGAAGCGGTCGAGATCGTGCCGCCGCCGACGCAGGACGCTTCCGCGAAGAAATCGTGGCTCGCGCGCCTGAAGTCCGGGCTCGCCAAGACGGGCTCGAGCATCACCGGCGTGTTCGTCAACACGAAGATCGACGAGGATCTGTACGAGGAACTCGAAGCTGCGCTGCTGATGTCCGACGCCGGCGTCGACGCGACCGAGTACCTGCTCGGCGCGCTGCGCGAGAAGGTGCGCGTGGGCCGGCTGACCGATCCGCAGCAGGTGAAGGGCGCGCTGCACGACCTGCTCGTCGAACTGCTGAAGCCGCTCGAGAAATCGCTGATGCTCGGCCGCGCGCAGCCGCTCGTGATGATGATCACGGGCGTGAACGGCGCTGGCAAGACCACCAGCATCGGCAAGCTCGCGAAGCACCTGCAGAGCTTCGACCAGTCGGTGCTGCTGGCCGCGGGCGACACGTTCCGCGCGGCCGCGCGCGAACAGCTGGCGGTCTGGGGCGAGCGCAACAACGTGACGGTCGTCCAGCAGGAAAGCGGCGACCCGGCCGCGGTGATCTTCGACGCGGTCAGCGCCGCACGCGCGCGCAGGATCGACGTGATGATGGCCGACACGGCCGGCCGCCTGCCGACGCAGTTGCACCTGATGGAAGAGCTGAAGAAGGTGAAGCGCGTGATCTCGAAGGCACACGACGGCGCGCCGCACGAGGTGCTGCTCGTGATCGACGCGAACACGGGCCAGAACGCGCTCACGCAGGTGAAGGCATTCGACGATGCGCTCGGCCTCACGGGCCTGATCGTCACGAAGCTCGACGGTACCGCCAAGGGCGGGATCCTCGCCGCGATCGCGCGGCAGCGCCCGGTGCCCGTCTACTTCATCGGTGTGGGCGAAAAGGTCGAGGACCTGCAGCCGTTCAGCGCGGTGGAATTCGCGGATGCGCTGCTCGGCTGAACGCCGCCGGGCCGGACCGCGCGTGGCGCCTTCGGGCGCCCTTTTTCATGCGCGTGACCCGTCCTGAAATAGGTTGACACTTTTTCGCTGAAACGAAGAGGTGCCAAGTGGAGCAAGA
>NZ_QTPO01000071.1 GCF_003853645.1 Burkholderia sp. Bp9143
GCCCGGCGCCGGTGTCGCCCTCGACCCGGAGGAGGCGCCCGTTGCCGCCGCGGCGCCGGTGGCCGGGGAGGACCAGGACGTCGATGAGGCGCACGACCACGACCACGACCACGACCACGACCACGACCACGACCACGACCACGCGGCCGGCGCCTGCTGCGCGCCGGCCGCGCTGACGCTCGCGCCGCTGCCGGTCGCGCGGGCGACCGCGTCGGGTCACGTGCGTTCCGCGTTCCGGATCATGCAGATGGACTGCCCGACCGAGGAAACGCTGATCCGCAAGAAGCTCGGCGGGATGCAGCAGGTGTCGGCGCTCGAATTCAACCTGATGCAACGGATGCTGACCGTCGACCACGTGCCCGGTGCACAGCCGGCGATCGAAAGCGCGATCCGCACGCTCGGGATGACGCCGGAGGCCGCGTCGGCAACGCCGGTCGCGCCGCCGCCCGCGAAGCCGTGGTGGCCGCTCGCGCTGGCCGGCGTCGCCGCGATCGCGTCCGAGGCCGTGAGCTGGGCCGGCCTGCCGGTATGGCTGTCGGCGGTGCTGGCGCTCGCGGCGGTGCTCGCGTGCGGGCTGACCACCTACAAGAAGGGCTGGATCGCGATTCGCAACGGCAACCTGAACATCAACGCGCTGATGAGCATCGCGGTGACGGGCGCGATGGCGATCGGCCAGTGGCCGGAAGCCGCGATGGTGATGGTGCTGTTCACGATTGCCGAGCTGATCGAGGCGAAGTCGCTCGATCGTGCGCGCAACGCGATCCAGGGCCTGATGCAGCTCGCGCCGGACACCGCGACCGTGCAGGATGCCGACGGCACGTGGCGCACGATCGAGGCCGCGCAGGTCGCGCTCGGCGCGATCGTGCGCGTGAAGCCGGGGGAGCGGATCGGGCTGGACGGCGAAGTCGTCGCGGGCCGCTCGACGGTGAACCAGGCGCCGATCACGGGCGAGAGCCTGCCGGTCGACAAGGCGGCCGGCGACGCGGTCTACGCGGGCACGATCAACGAAGCAGGTTCGTTCGACTATCGCGTGACGGCGGTTGCCGCCAACTCGACGCTCGCGCGGATCATCCACGCGGTCGAGGAAGCGCAGGGCGCGAAGGCGCCGACGCAGCGTTTCGTCGACCAGTTCGCACGTGTCTACACGCCGATCGTGTTCGCGGTCGCGCTGCTGGTCGCGGTGGCGCCGCCGCTCGTCATGGGCGGCGCGTGGCACGACTGGATCTATCGCGCGCTGGTGCTGCTCGTGATCGCGTGCCCGTGCGCGCTGGTGATCTCGACGCCGGTGACGATCGTGTCGGGGCTCGCGGCCGCGGCACGGCGCGGGATTCTCGTGAAGGGCGGCGTGTATCTCGAAGAAGGCCGCAAGCTCGCGTGGCTCGCGCTCGACAAGACCGGCACGATCACGCACGGCAAGCCGGTGCAGACCGATTTCGACCTGCATGCGACGGACGTCGACGCGGCGCGCGTGCGCCACCTCGGCGCGAGCCTCGCGGCGCGCTCCGATCACCCGGTGTCGCAGGCGATCGCCGCGGCGGCGCGCGACGCGCGAGCGGCAGCGTTCGCCGATGTAGAGGACTTCGAAGCGCTCGTCGGGCGTGGCGTGCGCGGCACGATCGACGACACGCGCTACTGGCTCGGCAACCATCGGCTCGTCGAGGAGCTCGAACGCTGCTCGCCGGCGCTGGAGGCGAAGCTCGACGCGCTCGAGCGGCAGGGCAAGAGCGTCGTGATGCTGGTCGACGACACGCGCGTGCTCGGCATCTTCGCGGTGGCCGACACGATCAAGGACACCAGCCGCGCGGCGATCGCCGACCTGCACGCGCTCGGCATCCGCACCGCGATGCTGACCGGCGACAATCCGCACACCGCGCAGGCGATCGCGCGGCAGGCCGGCATCGACGACGCGCGCGGCAACCAGTTGCCCGAGGACAAGCTCGCGGCGGTCGAGGAACTGTCGGCCGGCGGCGCGGGCGCGGTCGGGATGGTCGGCGACGGGATCAACGACGCACCGGCGCTCGCGCGCGCCGACATCGGCTTCGCGATGGGCGCGATGGGCACCGACACGGCGATCGAGACGGCCGACGTCGCGTTGATGGACGACGACCTCCGCAAGATTCCCGCGTTCGTGCGGCTGTCGCGCGCGACGCACCGCGTGCTGGTGCAGAACATCGGCTTCGCGCTCGGCGTGAAGATCGTGTTCCTCGGCCTCACGGTCGCGGGGCTCGGCACGATGTGGATGGCCGTGTTCGCCGATGCGGGCGCGAGCCTGATCGTCGTCGGTAACGGGTTGCGGCTGCTGTCGAAGACGGGCGTGTTCGGCGGCGCGACGGCGAAGCGATGAGGAGCGGGTGATGAGCTTTCTGAAGCGGATCCTGGGCGGGCACGGTGGCGGCCACGGCGGTGGGCATGGAAGCGGCCACGGTAGCGGCCATGGAAGCGGCGGGCATCACGGCGGAGCGGGCCGGGAAGGTCATGGCGGCCACGATGCGCGCGGCCACGACCGTCACGGCTGGGGTTGGCAGCCGTCGGCCGATGCGCAGGGCGGCTCGGGCAGCAGCGTACCGCTGCGCCAGCTCGCCTGCGCGGGCTGCGGCGCCATCAACGCGGCGGATGCGCGATTCTGCGCGCAGTGCGGCGTATCGCAGCGCGGCAAGGCGTGCAGTCGCTGCCACGCGGCGCTGGCCGCCGAAGCGCGCTTCTGTCCCGGCTGCGGAACACAGGCCGGGTAAGGCTCGATCGCCGGCCGTTTTGCCGGCGTGGCGGCCGATCCTTAAGGAGGGCATGGCGCCCGCAACGGGCGTCGCCTGGCATGACGCGCCGGTTCGCCCGGAGCCCCCGAGCCCCCGAGAGCCGGAGAGCCGGCCCGGCGCTCAACGCTCAACGCAGCGGCAAATGAATCTCGGTGCGCAGGTCGGCCGGCGCCGCATCCATCGGCGTGTTCAGATACAGCTCGAACGGCGGCGCATCGGCGGCTTCGCGGCCCGAGTGACGCAGCCAGTCGCCGTACAGCCACTGGTAGGCCGTCTTCAGGTCCGCATACGGACCCGTATGCAGCAGCACCGCGTACTCGCCACCGGCGACCGTCACGCGCTCGACCGGCGGCGTCGGCTCGACGTCCGGCGCGCCGTCGGCCGGCACGAAGCACGCCTTCGCGCGCAATTGCGCTTCCGGCGTGGTATCCGGATCGTCGTAGAAGATCCCGATCATCTTCGCGCCGGGACCGATCAGCCCATGCTGCCCGACCCACGCGCCGATCTGCCCGAACGCGTCGCCGACCTTCAGGTAAGCGCCCGTGTGCGCTACCGCATAGCCGCGCAGCTCCGGCTGCTGCCGGATCTCGACTTCATGCTTGAACATGTCTTCCTCTCCTCGCTGTAACGGATAGATCGGCCGGTGGACCCCGGCGCGACGGTGCTGCGCGGGCGGCACGCCGTAAGCATCCCGAAATGCGCGTGCGAACGCGTGCGTCGAGCCGTAGCCGGCGCGCCGCGCGATCGCGTCGAGCGGCAGCGCCGTGCAGACGAGATCCTCGGACGCGCGCACGATCCGCATCCGCCGCACCGTCAGCACGATCGACTCGCCGTACAGCGCGCGATAGACGCGCTGCCAGTGATAGGGCGACAGACACGCGATGTCGGCGAGCCGGTTCAGGTCGAGCGTGTCGTCGAGATGCGTGCGGATGTAGTCGTGAACGCGCGCGACGCGTGTCACATAGCGGACCCAAGCGGGCGTCCCCCGGCAGGAATCGACGTCACGGTAGCACGCCGCCGATTGATAAATCTTGCGGAGATGCGTAGGGCCGATGAACCCGCCCCTTTTTTATTTCGGCGAAATTGGGTCTCGTCCCCGCCGATAACTGTCTAAAGTTAAAGACGGTGAAATCGGGTGATCGCGTCATTTTTCTCGGGTAAGTTGCTTGGGGCGGCAACGCACGGTTTTTCGAAGTACGCAGGTAGTTCGTCGATGTTCAATCGCAACGCCACGTTTTTCGGGAGAAGAAGAAATGGATGCTTCCAGCTTCATCACGTCGCTGCAGACCACGCTAGGCGGATACCTGCCGAAGATTGCCGGCGCGATCGGCATCCTGGTGATCGGCTGGCTGATCGCCGTGGCGGTGCGGGCCGGCGCGCTCCGGCTGCTCGGCGCGCTGAAGGTCGATCAGCGGATCAACGAAAGCACCGGCCAGGGCACGTATGTCGAGCGGATCATCGCCGGCGGGCTGTTCTGGCTCGTGCTGCTCGTCACCGCGGTGGGCATCTTCAACGTGCTCAACCTGTACGCGGTGTCCAATCCGTTCTCGCTGCTCGTCACGCACATCGTCAACTACCTGCCGAACCTGATCGGCGGCGCGGCGCTGACGCTGATCGCGTGGCTGATCGCATCGCTGCTGCGCAGCCTCGCGAACCGCGCGCTGAAGGCGAGCAAGGTCGACGACAAGCTGTCCGAAAGCGCGGGCATGCAGCCGATGAGCGGCTATCTGGGCGACGTGCTGTTCTGGCTCGTGATCCTGATGTTCCTGCCGGCGATTCTCGCGTCGTTCGCGCTGTCCGGCCTGCTTTCGCCGGTGCAGGGGATGGTCGACAAGCTGCTCGCGATCGTGCCGAACCTGTTCGCGGCCGCGGTGATCGGCTTCGTCGGCTGGGTCGTCGCGCGCGTGCTGCGCGGCCTCGTGACGAACCTGCTCGTCGCCGCCGGTGCCGACCGTCTCACGCAGAATCTCGACAGCCCGACGCCGGTGCGCGTGTCGAGCCTGATCGGCACCATCGTCTACGTGTTCGTGTTCGTGCCGACGCTGATCTCCGCGCTCGACGCGCTGAAGATCGACGCGATCTCGATTCCGGCCACCAACATGCTGAACCAGTTCCTCGGCGCGGTGCCGGACATCGTCGCGGCGATCGTGATCGTGCTCGTCACGTTCTATTTCGCGCGCTTCGTCGCGTCGCTCGCGCAGAAGCTGCTGGAGGCCGCCGGCGCCGACGGGCTGCCGGCCGTGCTCGGCGTCGAGCGCGTGTTCTCGGGGATCCTGCAGCCGTCGGTGCTGGTCGCGCGGCTGATCGTGTTCTTCGCGATGCTGTTCGCGGCGGTCGAGGCCGCGAACCGGCTCGGCTTCTCGCAGGTGCGCGACGTCGTCACGCTGTTCATCGAATTCGGCGGCCACGTGCTGATGGGCGGCGTGATCCTCGTGATCGGCGTGTGGCTCGCGAGCCTCGCGCGCCGCGTGATCGAGCAGGCCGACCGCGAGCACAGCGTGCTGTTCGCGCGGATCGCGCAATTCGCGATCCTCGGCCTCGTGTTCGCGATGGGGCTGCGCGCGATGGGCATCGCCAACGAGATCGTGCAGCTCGCGTTCGGCCTCGTGCTCGGCGCGATCGCGGTGGCGGTCGCGCTGTCGTTCGGTCTCGGCGGCCGCGAAGCGGCCGGCAAGCTGCTCGACCGCTGGTTCAACCAGCGCGGCGGCGGTCAGTAAGGTCAGTCGGCGTCGGCCGTCCGGCACGCTTCGTGCGGCCGGACGGCGCGTGCGTGACGACCGCGGAGCGCGGCCGGCGTTGCCGTCGGCGAAACGTCGGCTGTCATCTTTGCCGAATTTCGATAACACGTCGTTTAATGACTCTCTAGCATCGATTCTCAGTCGCGCGGGCCGGCAGGCCGGCGCCTTTCAGGAGAATCGGATGAAAGCAGAGTCGAATGGCCGGCCCGCCGCCGGCGCCAAGTCGTCCGGCCAGCCCGCGCTGCAGCAGACGCTCGGGACCTGGCAACTGTGGGGCATCGCGGTCGGCCTCGTGATTTCAGGCGAATACTTCGGCTGGAGCTACGGCTGGGCGAGCGCCGGCACGCTGGGTTTCGTCGTCACGGCGGTGTTCGTCGCGGCGATGTATACCACCTTCATTTTCAGCTTCACCGAACTGACGACGTCGATACCGCACGCGGGCGGTCCGTTCGCGTATGCGCGCCGTGCGTTCGGCCCGGCGGGCGGCTATCTCGCCGGCGCGGCGACGCTCGTCGAGTTCGTGTTCGCGCCGCCCGCGATCGCGCTCGCGATCGGCGCGTACCTGCACGTGCAGTTTCCGGGGCTCGAACCGAAACACGCGGCGATGGGCGCGTATCTCGTGTTCATGGCGCTGAACATCGTCGGCGTGCAGATCGCCGCGACGTTCGAGCTGGTCGTCACGCTGTTCGCGATCTTCGAGCTGCTGGTGTTCATGGGCGTCGTGTCGCCGGGCTTCGCGTGGAGCAACTTCATGAAGGGCGGCTGGTCGGGCGCCGATCATTTCAGCGTCGGCGCATTCCACGGCATGTTCGCGGCGATCCCGTTCGCGATCTGGTTCTTCCTCGCGATCGAAGGCGTCGCGATGGCCGCCGAGGAAGCGAAGAACCCGAAGCGCTCGATCCCGATCGCCTACGTGGCCGGGATCCTGACGCTCGTCACGCTCGCGATCGGCGTGATGGTGTTCGCCGGCGGCGCGGGCGACTGGACCAAGCTCGCGAACATCAACGATCCGCTGCCGCAGGCAATGAAGTACATCGTCGGCGCGAACAGCGGCTGGATGCACATGCTCGTGTGGCTCGGGCTGTTCGGGCTCGTCGCGTCGTTCCACGGGATCATCCTCGGCTATTCGCGCCAGATCTTCGCGCTGGCCCGCGAAGGCTACCTGCCGGAGTGGCTCGGGAAGGTGCATCCGCGCTTCAAGACACCGCATCGCGCGATTCTCGCGGGCGGCGTGGTCGGCATCGCGGCGATCTACAGCGACGAGTTGATCCAGTTCGGCGGCCAGACGCTTACCGCGAACATCGTGACGATGTCGGTGTTCGGCGCGATCGTGATGTATATCGTAAGCATGGCGGCGCTGTTCAAGCTGCGCCGTTCGCAGCCGAACATGGCGCGGCCGTTCCGTGCGCCGCTGTACCCGTTCTTCCCGGCGTTCGCGATCGTTGCGGCCCTGATTTGCCTCGCGACGATGGTGGTTTTCAACGGGCTGGTGGCAATGGTGTTCGTCGCGTTCCTCGCGCTCGGCTACGCGTACTTCCTCGCGACCCGTTCGCAGCGCGAGAGCGCGCCGGCCGACGTGCTGCTCGAGGAATGAGGATGGCGAACCCGAACGGCCGTTCGTGACGGCATCCGGCGCGCCCCGTCGAACGGGCGCGCCGTCGGCGTTCGGCTAGGATGGGCAAGGACTGGCAAGGAGATTCGAACGATGTCCTACACGGAGACGATCGGCCCGCGCACGTACCGCTTCGCGGACCTGAAGACGCTGCTCGCGAAGGCGAGCCCGCTGCGCTCCGGCGACCAGCTCGCCGGCGTCGCGGCGGCGAGCGAGGAGGAGCGCGTCGCCGCGAAGATCGCGCTCGCGGGCGTGCCGCTGAAGGCGTTCCTGAACGAAGCGCTGATTCCGTACGAACACGACGAGGTCACGCGCCTGATCCTCGACGATCACGACGCGGCCGCGTTCGCGGAAATCTCGCACCTCACCGTCGGCGACTTCCGCAACTGGCTGCTGTCGCCCGCGGCGGACGGCGCCGCGCTCGAACGGATCGCGCCGGGCCTCACGCCCGAGATGGTCGCGGCCGTGTCGAAGCTGATGCGCAACCAGGATCTGATCGCGGCGGCGAGGAAGCGCCGTGTCGTCACGCGCTTTCGCAACACGGTCGGGCTGCCCGGCCGGATGTCGGTGCGGCTGCAGCCGAACCACCCGACCGACGATGTGAAGGGCATCGCCGCGTCGATGCTCGACGGGCTGATGTACGGCTGCGGCGACGCGATGATCGGCATCAACCCGGCGACCGACAGCCTCGCGGCGATCGTGAAACTGCTCGCGATGATCGACGGGTTCCGCGAGCGCTACGGCGTGCCGACGCAGTCGTGCGTGCTCACGCACGTGACCAACACGATCGCGGCGATCGAGAAGGGCGCGCCGGTCGACCTGGTGTTCCAGTCGATCGCGGGCACCGAGAAGGCGAACGCGAGCTTCGGGATCTCGCTCGCGCTGCTCGGCGAGGCGCACGAGGCCGCGTTGTCGCTCAAGCGCGGCACCGTCGGCAACAACCTGATGTACTTCGAGACGGGCCAGGGCAGCGCGCTGTCGGCGAACGCACACTTCGGCGTCGATCAGCAGACCTGCGAGGTGCGCGCGTATGCGGTCGCGCGCAAGTTCGATCCGTTCCTCGTGAACACGGTGGTCGGCTTCATCGGGCCCGAATACCTGTACGACGGCAAGCAGATCATCCGCGCGGGACTCGAGGATCACTTCTGCGGCAAGCTGCTCGGCGTGCCGATGGGCTGCGACATCTGCTACACGAATCACGCGGAAGCCGACCAGGACGACATGGACACGCTGCTGACGCTGCTGGGTGCGGCCGGCATCAACTTCATCATGGGGATTCCGGGCGCGGACGACGTGATGCTGAACTACCAGAGCACGTCGTTTCACGACCAGCTCTACGTGCGCGAGGTGCTCGGCCTGCGCCGCGCGCCCGAGTTCGAGGAATGGCTGGAGACGATGGAGATCGCCGACGCGCACGGCGCGCTGCGCGCCGCGACGTCACGCGTGCCGCTGCTCGCGGGCGCGAACGACTGGATGGGGATTTCCGCATGAGCGACGCCGTCGAAAAGAATCCGTGGGCGCAGCTGAAGTCGTTCACGAACGCGCGGATTGCGCTCGGTCGCGCGGGCAACAGCCTGCCGACTGCGCCGCTGCTCGCGTTCAACCTGTCGCACGCGCAGGCGCGCGACGCCGTGCACCAGCCGCTCGACGCGGACGCGCTGCGCCGCGAGATCGAGGCGGCCGGCCTGCTGCCGACACTCGGCGTGCAGAGCGCCGCGCCGGACCGCGACCACTATCTGCGCCGGCCCGATCTCGGTCGCAAGCTGTCGGATGACAGCCGCGGGCTGCTGGCCGGCTACGGCGCGGCGCTCGACGACGCGCCGGACGTCGTGTTCGTGGTCGGCGACGGGCTGTCGGCGTTCGCGGCCGCGAAGCAGGCGCTGCCGCTGCTGCAGGCCGTGTGCCCGCGGCTCGCCGCGGACGGCTGGCGGATCGGCCCGGTGGTGGTCGCGACGCAGGCGCGCGTCGCGCTCGGCGACGAGATCGGCGAGCTGCTGCGCGCACAGGTCGTCGCGATGCTGATCGGCGAGCGGCCGGGGCTCAGCTCGCCGGACAGCCTCGGCGTGTACCTGACCTGGGCGCCGAAGGTCGGCTGCCACGACGCGCTGCGCAACTGCATCTCGAACGTGCGGCCGGAAGGTCTGCCGCATGCCGCCGCCGCGCACAAGCTGCATTACCTGATGACGCATGCGCGCCGGCTCGGCCTCACGGGCGTCGGGCTGAAGGACGACAGCGATGCGCTGTTGCCGCAGGCGGAGGCGGAGCGGATCGGCGCGGCGTGAGGGCGTGATGGAGCGCCGCCCGCCTACTTGAACAATCGCTCGCACAGGAAGTCGACGAACACGCGCAGCTTCGGCGACAACTGCCGGCTCGACGGCCACACGATCGAGAACTGCCCCGCCGCGATCCGGTAGTCGTCGAGCACGGTGACGAGCGCGCCGGTGTCCAGCGCGTCGCGCGCGAGGAAGTCGGGCATGTAGCCGATGCCGAGCCCCGCCATGACCGCGCCGCGCAGCGCTTCCATGTTGTTGCAGGTCATCGCGGTGCGCAGCTTCAGCGGCGTGCCGTCGTCGGCGGCGAGCGCCCAGTCCTGCAGCTTGCCGGTGGTCGGGAAGCAGTAGCGCACGCAATCGTGCGCTTCGAGATCGCGCGGCGCCCGAGGCGTGCCGGCCTGCGCGAGATACGCGGGCGTCGCGCACAGCACGAACGCGAACGGGCCGAGCCGCCGCGACATCAGGCTCGAATCCGACAGCGGGCCGCTGCGGATCACGGCGTCGAAGCCGCCTTCGACGACATCGACCATCCGGTCGTTGAAATCCAGGTCGAGTTCCACATCCGGATAGCGCTGCCTGAATTCGGGCAGCACCGGAAGCAGGAACCGGTAGCCGATTACCGGCAGGCTCACGCGCAGCTTGCCGCGCGGGCGCTGCGCGGAGGCCGTCACGGTTGCCTCCGCATCGCGAAAATCCTCGAGGATCCGCTGGCAGCGTTCGTAGAAATGACGCCCTTCGTCGGTCAGCGTGACGCGCCGCGTCGTGCGGTTGAACAGGCGCACGCCGAGCGACTGCTCGAGCCGCGCGATCGTCTTGCCGACGGCGGAGGCCGAGATGCCGAGCGCGCGGCCGGCCGCGACGAAGCTGAGCGTTTCGGCGGTGCGGACGAAGGCGGCGATGCCGTTCAGGTTTTCCATCGACGTAAACAGGCGAGCGGGTGCGAAGCGGCGAATTGCGGAATTCTAGTCCGTTATATCCGGAGTCAAGCGTAGTTTTTCGACGATTGAATCGGAATTATCTTTGATCGCGCTTGAGGCGCATCCGCGCCGGCTTTTCGAGGAGCGATGATGGATCACCCGTTTTCAGCCGATTCAACCACGTCGGCACGCCGGCGCGCGTGGGTGCTGGCTGCCGTCTGCATGGCCGCCGTCGCGCTGCCGCTGTCGTTTTCGGGCGGCGCGGTTGCGACGCCCGCGATCGGCCGCGACCTGCATGGCGGGCCGGTCGCGATGAACTGGATCACCAATGCGTTCATGCTCGCGTTCGGCAGTTTCCTGATGGCGGCGGGCGCGCTGGCCGACCAGTTCGGCCGCAAGCGCGTGTTCGCGATCGGCGTCGGCGGGTTCACGCTGATGTCGGTCGCGCTCGCGTTCGCGCCGTCGATGCTCGCGGTCGACCTGCTGCGCGCCGCGCAGGGGCTCGCCGCCGCCGCGGCGCTCGCGGGCGGCACGGCCGCGCTCGCGCAGGAGTTCGACGGCGCGGCGCGCACGCGTGCGTTCAGCCTGCTCGGCACGACCTTCGGGATCGGGCTCGCGTTCGGGCCCGTGCTCGCGGGCGGCCTGATCGCGCACGGCGGCTGGCGCGCGATCTTCGTCACGGGCGCGGCGGCAGGCGCGTTGTCGCTCGGGTTCGGGCTGCCGCGCATGCACGAGTCGCGCGATCCGCACGCGACGGGGCTCGACTGGCCCGGCACGGCCGCGTTCACCGCGGCGCTCACGCTGTTCACGTTCGGCGTGATCGAGGCGCCCGCGCGCGGCTGGACGCACCCGCTCGTCGTCGCGCTGCTGGCGGGTGCGGCGCTCGGCGCGTGCGCGTTCGTCGCGATCGAGACGCGGGTCGCGCGGCCGATGCTCGACCTGTCGCTGTTCCGGATTCCGCGCTTCGTCGGCGTGCAGGTGCTGCCGGTGTCGACCTGCTGCTGCTACATCGTGCTGCTCGTCGTGCTGCCGCTGCGCTTCATCGGCATCGACGGCTTCAGCGAAATCGGCGCGGGCTGGCTGATGCTCGCGATCTCCGCGCCGATGCTCGTCGTGCCGCTCGTCGCGGCGACGCTCACGCGCTGGCTGTCGGCCGGTGTGATCTCGGGGCTCGGGCTGCTGCTCGCGGCGGCGGGCCTTGTGTGGCTGGGCGTCGCGCTGCGCGGCGGCGCGGGGCCGGCGGCGATCGCGCCGATGTTCGCGATCGGCATCGGGGCCGGCATGCCGTGGGGGCTGATGGACGGGCTGTCGGTCAGCGTCGTGCCGAAGGAACGTGCGGGGATGGCGACCGGAATCTTCAGCACGACGCGGGTGGCGGGCGAGGGGATCGCGCTCGCGATCGTCGGCGCGGTACTGGCGACGCTCGCGCACGCCGATTTGCGGCAGGGGGCGGCCGGCACTTCCGACGCAACGCTGCGGGCGGCCGCGCGGCTCGCGACGGGCGATCTCGGCGGTGCGGCGGCCGTGTTGCCGGGCGTCGGACGTGCGGTGCTGCTCGCGAGTTATACGCACGCGTTCGATCGACTGCTGATCGGGCTGGCGGCCGTCACGGTGCTGTGCGCGGCGGTGGTGTTCGCGTTTCTCGGTGCACGGCCGGCGGTTGCGCAGGGGCGCGGCGATGAAAGCGAACATGCGCGTGCCGACGCACCGGCGCGGCGCCGGGCCGAGCCGGCTTGCGCGGAGGCAAACGGGCGGTGAACGGTGGGTGCGTCGACGGGGGCTGGCGCTTCCGCGGGAGCGGTCGGGTATTTCGTGCGCGTACCCCGCTGCAGGCGGAGCCGGCTCCCGCGTCATGTCGGCACGCGCGATGGGTGCCGCCGCATCGGTGCGCGCGCATGCACACGCCGCTTCCTTCAACGGCGACATGGCGCAACATCACGCCAGCACGAGCGGCGGCAGCCCCGCATCGGCCCGTGCATGCGCACTGTCCACTTCAACGACCACGTAGCGCAACGCATCGGGCCACAGGTGCGCGCGGCTTGCCGCGTCCTCGTCAATCGTCGCGCGCCCTTGCACGAGCCACGTCGCCTGTCGGACGAAATCGACGAACAGAAGCGCGATTGCCGGATTCACGAGCAGGTTGCCGAGCGTGTTGAACAGGTTGTTGCCCGCGAAGTCGGGCAGCACGAGCGTCCGGCGATCGGGCAGGTCGACGAGTGGGGCGAACGAACCGTCCGCGCGCGGTTGCCGGCCGCGATACGAGCAGTCGCTGTCGCCCGCCGCGTTCGCGGTCGCGACGATCAGGAATGCTTGTTCATGGATGAACGCGATGGCATCGTCGCTGAGAGGGCCCGGGTCGTTCATGGTGTCGGTCGGCGCGTGGCCGATGCGTGCGGATTCGCGTTCCGCACGCAAGCGACATGCCACGGAGCGAGCGTGGCGCGCAGCGGCACGCGCGTAGGTGCGCTGTGGTAAATCCGAACACCCGCCGTGCCGCTGTGCCGTCCCGGTGTTCAGAATCGGGACACTCGTGTTCCGTGCGCCGGCACCGCCGACGGCGAGCGGCCGGACGCACCGCTCCTGGTCCGTTTTTGCCCGGTTTGGCACGCATGTTGCGTAAATCGTGCAGCGCGATCCAACCGGCGCTGTATTCACACAAGCACGATGAACAGGAGACATATATGAACCCGTTTGACCTGAAACAACTGGGCCTCGACGTCGAATATCCGTATCGTCAGCAGTACGACAACTACATCGGCGGCAAGTGGGTTGCGCCGGTGAAGGGCGAGTATTTCGAGAACGTGTCGCCGATCAACGGCAAGCCGTTCTGCCGCGTGCCGCGCTCGGGCGCCGACGACATCGAGGTCGCGCTCGATGCCGCGCACGCCGCGCGCCGCAAGTGGGGCAAGACGTCGGTCGCCGAGCGCGCGAACCTGCTGCTCGCCGCCGCCGACCGGATGGAAAAGAACCTGAAGCTGCTCGCGGTGGCCGAGACGATCGACAACGGCAAGCCGTTGCGCGAGACGATGGCGGCCGACCTGCCGCTCGCGATCGATCACTTCCGCTATTTCGCGGGCTGCATTCGCGCACAGGAAGGCGGCATTTCCGAGATCGACGACAACACCGTCGCGTATCACTTCCACGAGCCGCTCGGCGTCGTCGGCCAGATCATCCCGTGGAACTTCCCGCTGCTGATGGCCGCGTGGAAGCTCGCGCCGGCGCTCGCGGCCGGCTGCTGCGTGGTGATGAAGCCGGCCGAGCAGACGCCCGCGTCGGTGCTGGTGCTGATGGAACTGATCGGCGACCTGTTCCCGGCCGGCACGATCAACATCGTGAACGGCTTCGGCAAGGAAGCGGGCGAGGCGCTCGCGACCAGCAAGCGGATCGCGAAGATCGCGTTCACCGGCTCGACGCCGGTCGGCAAGCACATCCTGCGCACGGCGGCCGACAACCTGATCCCGTCGACGGTCGAGCTGGGCGGCAAGAGCCCGAACATCTTCTTCGCCGACGTGCTGGACCAGGACGACGCGTTCCTCGACAAGGCGCTCGAAGGCCTCGCGATGTTCGCGCTGAACCAGGGCGAAGTGTGCACGTGCCCGTCGCGGATCCTGATCCAGGAATCGATCTACGAACGCTTCATCGAGAAGGCCGTCGCGCGCGTCGAGCGCATCAAGGGCGGCCACCCGCTCGACCTGCAGACGATGATCGGCGCGCAGGCGTCGCAGCAGCAGCTCGACAAGATCCTGTCGTACATCGACATTGGCCGCGGTGAAGGCGCGCAATGCCTGACGGGCGGCGAGCGCACGGCGCCGGCCGCCGACCTCGGCACGGGCTACTACGTGAAGCCGACGATGCTGCTCGGCAACAACAAGATGCGCGTGTTCCAGGAAGAGATCTTCGGGCCGGTCGCGTCGGTGATGACGTTCAAGGACGAGCAGGAAGCGATCGAACTCGCGAACGACACGTTCTACGGGCTCGGCGCCGGCGTGTGGACGCGCAACGGCACGCGTGCGTACCGGATGGGCCGCGAGATCGAGGCCGGCCGCGTGTGGACCAACTGCTATCACCTGTACCCGGCGCACGCGGCGTTCGGCGGCTACAAGCAGTCGGGCATCGGTCGCGAGACGCACAAGATGGCGCTGTCGAACTATCAGCAGACGAAGTGCCTGCTGGTCAGCTACCAGGCCGAGGCGCTCGGGTTCTTCTGATCGCCGGAGCAGGGGGCGAAGTGCCGGGGCCGGCCGGGCGGCAGCGGAACGCTGCCCGGTACGGCGGCCGGTTTCGGACGGCCGGTTTCGGACGGCGACGACGCGTCCGGCGCCGGCTTTCCGTGCAAGGTTCGACGGTCGGGCGATGGCTGTCCGGCCGGTGGGCGGTGTCGGCAGCGAGGCGGCACTGCGCTGACGACCGTTCGTCCGGCACTTCGCCGTTTTCGCGCTTCGAGATTCGGGATTCGAGATTTGATACGCAGCGTCGGCTGCGCGTCGCGGGCGGCCCGCCTCGGCAACCGCACCGGCCGTCGCGCGTTCGCGGCCGCATCGCGCACGATGGCCCAGACGGAAACCAGCATGGCAGAACCGCCCGGATCCTATCCGCGTCACCCGGTGTTTCACGCGGGCGAGCTCGACGCACATCACCGGTTCGGCGTCGCCGACGAAGCCGAGCGGATGAGCGACGTCGTGACGACACGGCTGAGCATCGGCGTGCGCCAGTTCGTCGAATCGCAGCCGTTCATGTTCGTCGGCACGACGCGCGGCGGCCCGGCCCCGGCGCGCGTGACCTGCGACATCGTGCAGGGCATGCGCGACGTGAACGGCGACCAGTGGCCGGTTGTGCGCGTGATCGACACCAAGACGCTGCGCTTCGCGCTGCCCACGCACGGCGACGGCAACCGGCTCGATCCGCTCACGTGCGACGGCAGCGGCGTCGGGCTGCTGTTCGTCGATTTCGTGCGCGGCATCCGCTACCGGATCAACGGCCGCGCGACGTTACGGACCGATCTGCAGGAAGCGGACGCGGCGCCGTGGCGGGCGGGCAGTCCGATCGTCGAACTGGCGGTCGCGCAGGCGTACGGCAATTGCGGCACGCGGGTCGTGCGGTTGCGGCCGGGCGCGTAGCGCGTCGCCGCGCCGCCGGTGGCGCGCATGCCGCACCCGCGCGGTGCGTGGCGTGCCGCCTCCGGGTGCGCCCGCATGGCGCGCATCGGCCGCAAGGCGTGGAATGACGGGCTTGTCGCCGGACAACGCGGTTCGGCACGGGACTTGCGTGATGGACGCGGTCCCGGGCGGGTGAGGAGAACACGATGGATCAACGAGTGGAGCGCATGGCCGAGCCGACGGCCGAGGACACGCGGTGCAGCGCGCAGGGTGACGACGCGCTGGCCGGTCAAGCCGTGGTCAGCGTCGCGCACGACGCCGACGAGCAGGCGCGCAACCTGATCGGCTGGCGGCAGACTTACGACCAGCTTGCGGCCGGCCGCTTCGTCGGCACGCTGACCGAGCTGCCGCTCGACACGATGAAGCTGTTTCGCGAATCGACCAGCCACCTGCTGCGCCAGGCGTGCGAGGTGCGCGGCGACGCGTACTGGTTCGGCATTCCGCTGGTCAGCGACGGCACCGCGCGCGTCGATGCGTGCCGCATCGGGCCCGGTGCGCTCGCGTTCCGGCCCGGCAACGTCGAATTCGAATTGCTGACGCCTGCGCAGTTCTCGATCTACGGCGTGGTCGTGCGCGGCGACGTGCTGCGCCGCTACGCGGAGGAAGTCGAACGCCGCGCGCTCGACGAGCGGTTGTTCACGCGGCACGTGATCCAGGTCGGCGATACGCGGCTCGCTCGCCTGTGCGCGCTGCTCGGCCGCCGGCTCGACGGCGCGGCGGCCGTGGGCGGGCCGCTGCCCGACGCGCAGCGCGACGACCTGCAGGCCGAGGTGCTGGCCGCACTGTTCGACGCGTGCGCGCAACCGGCGGACGACGGCGCGGGCGGCGCACCGTCGACACGGCGCTGGATCGTCGAGCAGGCGCGCGAGTACGTGCTCGCGCACCGTACGCGCCCGGTCGGCGTACCCGAGCTGTGCGAGCAATTGCACGTGAGCCGGCGCACGCTGCAGTACTGCTTCCAGGACGTGCTCGGCATGGCGCCCGCGACCTATCTGCGCACGCTGCGGCTGAACGGCGCGCGGCGCGACCTGTGCGGGCGGGCGGCCGGTTCGGTGCAGGACGTCGCGGAGGCGTGGGGCTTCTGGCACCTGAGCCAGTTCGCGACCGACTACCGGCGGTTGTTCGGCAAGCGGCCGTCGGAGACGCTGCGCGATCGTGCCGTGATGGTGGCGGCCGGGTGAGCGGCGCGGCGGCGCGTGGAGGCCGCCGCGCGTTCGATCTTTCGGGTGACTTGCGTTTTTCTATTCGGTCGCGGCGGCCGCTTCGCGTGGCGCCGGCCACGGTAGTGCATCCCAGTCGATTGTCCGGTAAGCGGCTTCGACCGCCGCGAGATCGTCCGGCCGCTCGCTGCGATGCAGCCCGTGCAATTCGGCCGGCACGTCGAGCGCGACCGGCACGCAGTTCGGATAATCGCGCACGCGCAGCGCCGGCCCGATCGTCGTGAAACAGCCGAGCGTCGGCACGTCGAAGCCGTCGGCGAGATGCAGCGCGGCCGTATCGGGCGCGAACAGCACGCTCGCACCCTTGACCCAGGCAATGAAGCGCGCGGTATCGGCCGCATCGTGGCTCACGTCGACGTAGGCGGGATGGGCGACGGGGCCGAATCCGACCACCGGCAGCCCGTAACGCCGCGCGAGTCGCTCGACGAATGCCGTGCGCAGCGCCGGCGGTACGCTGCGCACCGGGGTGCTCGCCGTCGGGCAGAACAGCACGTACGGCCGCCGCCATTCGACCGGCGGCGCGGGCAGCCGCAACCGCGCGAGCCAGCGATTGCGCTTCGCGGCGGCCGGCACCGTGGCCGGATCCACGCCCAGTGCGTCGAGAAAGAAGTCGATCATCGGCTGCCGCGCGAACGCGGGCCAGTACAGGTGATTGCCGAGATCGATGCGCGGCGCGTGCGCGGGCAGTGCGTCGGCGGCGCACGGCAGCGCACGCGACGGCGCGACGACGTCGGCGGCGAGCGCATACAGCGCGTCGACGTAGCGCGGCGCGCGGGCTGGCCGGTACAGCGTGAAGCGCAGGCCGGGATGCATCGCGCGCAGCGCGGCGAGCGCGGTCAGCCCGATCACCGAGTCGCCGAGTGCGACACCCATTCCGTTGATCACGTGCACGTCCGTCGTTCGGTCGTAGTCGAGCCGGAACGGCCGGTGGGCGGCGTGCAGCAGGCCGAGCGCCGGCGCGGCCGGCACGCAGCCTTCCGCGCGATCGCCGCCGTGCTCGATGTCGTAGGGCGCGACGAGCGTCCCGTCGGGCGCGAGCAGCGTGCCGGGATGGACGAGTGCGTCATCGTGCGACAACGCGAGGCCGGCCGGCGCGGCGCACATTCCCACGGTCATTCGCCGCGCGCGCGGCGACCCTGCTCGCGGATTTGCTCGAGCGTTGCGGCCGGCGTGCTGGCGTCCTGCGGGATGCGGATCTCGATCAGCGCCGGCAGCCCGCAGGTCAGTGCGCGCTCCAGTGCCGGCGCGAAGTCGGCGGTGCGCTCGACCGTCTCGCCATGCGCGCCGAACGCGCGCGCATACGCGGCGAAATCGGGGTTCGTGAGCCCCGTGCCGTGCACTCGCCCGGGATAGTTGCGCTCCTGATGCATGCGGATCGTGCCGAAATGCCCGTTGTTGACGACGATTGCGACGATGTTCAGCCCGTACTGCATCGCGGTCGCGAGTTCGTTGCCGGCCATCATGAAGCAGCCGTCGCCGGCGAGCGCGACGACGGCCCGCGACGGATACAGCACCTTCGCGGCGAGAGCGGCGGGCAGCCCGTAGCCCATCGCGCCGCTGGTCGGCGCGAGCTGCGAACGGAAGTGCCGGTACGCGAAGTGGCGATGCAGCCAGATTGCGTAGTTGCCGGCACCGTTGGTCAGGATCGCGTCGTGTGGCAGGCGCTCGCGCAACTGCACCATCACGTCGCCGAGCTGGACGTCGCCGGGCATCGGCAGCGGTGCATGCCATTCACGGTACGCACGGTGCGCGTCGGCGGCCGTGCCGGCCCACGCGGGGTGCGCCGGCGCTTCGAGCGCGGCGAGCGGCGCCGCGATCTCCGGCATCCCCGACACGATCGGCAGGTCGGCCGCATACACGCGGCCGAGTTCGTCCGCGCCCTGGTGCACGTGGATCAGCGTCTGGCGCGTCTTCGGGATGTCGAGCAGCGTGTAGCCGCCCGTCGTCGCTTCACCGAGACGCGGGCCGAGCACCAGCAGCAGGTCGGCGTCGCGGATCCGTTTGCCGAGCGCGGGATTGATCCCGAGGCCGACGTCGCCCGCATAGTTCGGGTGTGCGTTGTCGAAGGTGTCCTGGAAGCGGAACGCGCACGCGACCGGCAGTTGCCAGCGCTCGACGAAGGTGCGCAGGTTCGCGCAGGCGTCGGGCGTCCAGCCGCTACCGCCGACGATCGCGAACGGCCGCTCGGCGCGCGCCAGCCGTTCGCGCAGTTCGTCGGTCTGCGCGGCCGACGGCGACGCCGCGACGCGTTTTGCGGCCGGCACGACGGGCTGCGGCGCGCACGCTTCGGACAGCACGTCCTCCGGCAGCGCGAGCACGACCGGGCCGGGCCGGCCGGAGGTCGCGACGTGGAATGCATGGCTCAGGTATTCGGGAATGCGGCGCGGGTCGTCGATCTGCGCGACCCATTTCGCCATCTGGCCGAACATCCGGCGGTAGTCGATTTCCTGGAAGGCTTCGCGGTCGAGGTGCTCGCGCGCGCACTGGCCGACGAACAGGATCATCGGCGTCGAATCCTGGAACGCGGTGTGCACGCCGATCGACGCATGGGTCGCGCCGGGCCCGCGCGTGACGAATGCGATGCCGGGATGGCCGGTCAGCTTGCCGACCGCCTCCGCCATGTTCGCGGCCGCCGCCTCGTGGCGGCAGACGACCGTCTGGATGCGCGCGGTGTCGTCCGCCAGCGCATCGAGTACGGCGAGGAAGCTCTCGCCCGGCACGCAGAACACGCGTTCGACGTGATTGGCGAGCAACGCATCGACGAGCAGTCGCGCACCGGTGGTGGCGCGCGGCTCGAGATCCTTGGAATGCGACATGGGCTGCCGTCTCCCTGGGTAGCGGGACGTACAGCTTACGCCTGATGGCGGGGCGCCGGTACGCCGGCTGGTGAAAAGTGTCGGAACGTGGACGGTTCGGGTCGCGCGCCCCGGCTTCGGATGGCCGAACGGCCAGCTTGTGCGCGCTTGCGCGACGGTGGAAAGTGAGTGCTACGGATGTCGTGCCGGGTGGCTGTCTCGATGCTGCATTCCCGACGGCAGTGGCCGTGATGCACGATATCCACCGCCGGCTCGTCTGCCGGCGGAGGTGAGGCTGAATTGGCGTGTCGCTGTTGGCCGGCGAACCGATGTTGGCGGATCGATCAGATTTCCACGGGAAGGCGTGTCATGTACACACACGGATTTACATTGAGCATCGCGTTATATAATGTACATCCAGCGTACATCCGACGAGAGGTCGACATGCATATCACGAGGGTATTTCGGAACGGCAACTCGCAGGCCGTGCGCATTCCTGCGGATCTCGCCTATGAGCGCAGCGATATCGAACTGGAAATCGAGCGCGTGGGTGACGAAATCCGCATTCGGCCGACGCGGCGGCCTTTGACCCACGTACTCGAGAAATTCGCGAAATTCGGGCCGGATTTCATGGCCGAAGGGCGTGGCGACCAGGAGCAAGCCGACCGCGAGGGTTTGTGATGCCGCGTTATATGCTCGACACCAACATGTGCATCTATTTGATGAAGAATCAGCCCGAGCAGGTGGCGAAACGATTTGCGCAGTGCTACACGGGGGACGTCGTCATGTCGGCGATTACGTATGCCGAGCTCGAGTACGGCGTCGCCGTATGTGCGAGTCCTGCGCGGGAGCGTCGCAATCTTGCCGCGCTGATCGACGATATTCCCGTTGCTCCGTTCGATGTCGCGGCCGCGCAAGCGTACGGTCCGGTTCGCGAGGCAACCCGCGAGCGGAAGAAGGATCATCTCGACAAATTGATCGCCGCTCATGCGGTGTCGCTCGATGTCGCCCTCGTGACCAACAATGAGCGGGACTTTGTCAGCTATCCGGGATTGCGACTGGAGAACTGGCTGAACGATTAGCGTCGGGTGTCGTGACCGACGGTAATGCGGGAAATCGATACGCCCCGCATGACCGCCGGATCCGGCATCAGCACTCGACGATATTCACCGCCAGCCCGCCGCGCGACGTTTCCTTGTACTTCGTCTTCATGTCGGCCCCCGTCTCGCGCATCGTCTTGATCACCGAGTCGAGCGACACGTAGTGCGAGCCGTCGCCGCGCAGCGCCATGCGCGCCGCGTTGACGGCCTTCACCGACGCCATCGCGTTGCGCTCGATGCACGGGATCTGCACCATCCCGCCGACCGGGTCGCAGGTGAGGCCGAGGTTGTGCTCCATCCCGATCTCGGCCGCATTCTCGACCTGGCGCGGCGTGCCGCCGAGCACGGCCGCGAGCGCGCCGGCCGCCATCGAGCATGCGACGCCCACTTCGCCCTGGCAGCCCACTTCCGCGCCCGAGATCGATGCGTTGAGCTTGTAAAGCACGCCGATCGCCGCGGCCGTCAGCAGGAAGTCGATCACGCCCTGTTCGTTCGCGCCCGGCGTGAAGCGCGTGTAGTAGTGCAGCACGGCCGGGATGATGCCGGCCGCGCCGTTGGTCGGCGCGGTGACGACGCGGCCGCCGGCCGCGTTTTCCTCGTTGACCGCGATCGCATACAGGTTGATCCAGTCGACCATCGACAGCGGATCCTGCAGCGCGCGCTCCGGGTGGCCGGTCAGCGCGCGATACAGCTGCGGCGCGCGGCGCTTGACCTGGAACGGGCCGGGCAGGTTGCCGTCGGCGTCCGGGTTGCCGATCCCGCAGCCACGCGACACGCACGACTGCATCACGGCCCAGATCTTCAGCAGGCCGTCGCGCGTCTCTTCCTCGGTGTGCCACGCGCGCTCGTTGTCCCACATCAGCTGCGCGATCGACTTGCCGGTCGACTCGGTCAGCGCGAGCAGCTCGGCGCCCGTGCGGAACGGATGCGTCATCTGCTCGGCCGCGCTCAGCACCTTCGTGTTCGGCGCGCCGGCCGTCACGACGAAGCCGCCGCCGACCGACAGGTAGGTGCGCTCGACCAGGACCGCGCCGTTCGCGTCGGACGCGCGCAGCTTCATGCCGTTCGGGTGTTCGGGCAGCGCCTGCCGGTAGAACGCGATGTTCTCCTTCAGCACGAACGGCACCGGGTGCGTGCCGAGCAGCGCGAGCTTCTTCGACTTGCGGACGTCTTCGAGCCGCGCGTCGATCGTTTCGGGATCGACGGTGTCGGGCGCGTCGCCGAGCAGGCCGAGCATCACGCCGCGGTCGGTGCCGTGGCCCTTGCCGGTCGCGCCGAGCGAGCCGTACAGCTCGACCTTCACGTGGGCCGTCGCGTCGAGCAGCCCGTCGCGCTCGAGGCCCTGGACGAACATCAGCGCCGCGCGCATCGGTCCGACCGTATGCGAACTGGACGGACCGATGCCGATCTTGAAGAGGTCAAACACGCTGACTGCCATTTTGATACCTGCCTTGCTTTAAGAATAATGCTAGCGCGCCTGCAATGGCAGGCACGCGGCGAGCCATGCGGGCGGCATGGGGGATAGCTGCCGCGCGACGCGGGCATAGCGCCCGTCGAGCCGTGCGGCCAGATGAAAGAGTTCAGTGGCGTTTTTCGGGTCCCACTGCCCCGTATAGCCCGGCAAGCCGGCTTCGCGGCGCTTCGCGTCGAACGGCACCGGCGAATTGACGAATTCCTCGTGCGTTTTCTCGCCGAGCGCGTAGGGCACGAGCCAGTCGAGCGCAGCCGCGAGCGTCGCGCCGTTCGCGCCGCGCTCGCGCAGCCAGTTGCGGTTGAAGCGGCGCGCGGCGAGCGCGGCCGTCACGAGCGGCTGCAGGTCGTACACCGCGTAGTGCAGCGCGTCGCGTTCCTCGAAATCCCAGGTCTTGCCGTCCGGGCCGATGTTGTCGGCGAGATGCTCGACGAACAGCCGCTGCGCGGCGTTCATCATCTTGCGGTCACCGAGCGTGAACGCGGACAGCGCGATCAGCTTGATCCGGTGGCTCTGCCAGTTGTTGCGCCAGGTGCCGGTGAGCGGGCGCTTCTGCGCATCGATCTGCGCGACGTAACCGGCGCCGAGCTTCGCGATGAACGCCGCCGTCGCGTTGCGCGTCTTGACCGGCAGCGCGCTCGCCGTCATGTCGTACGCGACGATCAGGCTGTCGAAGCGCGTCTCGTCGATCGGGTTGAAGCTCGGCTGGTAGGTCGACACCCACGCGGACAGGAAGCGGTCGACGAGCTGCAGGTAGCGCGGCGCATTCGTCACGCGCCACGCGAGCGCGGCGTCGCGCATCAGCTCCATGTCCTTCAGCGCGTCGGCGCTCTGGTCGTAGATGCCTTCGTGCGGCAGCGTGCCCTCGGTGTGCACGCGCGCCATCGCCTTCGGCTGCTCGCCGATGCGCGCGTCGACGCTGCGGATCAGTGCCTGCACACCCGGCTCGGCCTGCGTCGTCTCGCTCGCCTGCAACGCGGGCGCCGCGCAGAAATTCATCGCCGCGCGCGCGCTGCCGGCCGTGCCGAGGCCGGCGGCGGCAAACGACAGCGACGCGACAAGCAGCGGCACGAAGCGGCGCGTGCGCGGCCGCTCCTGCGTTGCACCATGGCCCGGGAACATCGGACGCACCATGCGGAACTCCTTGATTGGCTGGATCGCGTGTGATGTTAGCCGGATTGGCGGCAAGCGTGAAACGGTTGGCCGGGCCGCGCACGTAAAAACCGCACGCAACCGGCGGTTGCGTGCGGTGCGGTCACGGCGGGACTCCGGCGCGCGGCGGGCGTCAGGCGTATTCCGACATCGGCACGCACGAGCAGAACAGGTTGCGGTCGCCGTAGGCGTTGTCCGCACGGCCGACCGGCGGCCAGTACTTGTTCGTGCCGAGCGACGCGACCGGGTACGCAGCCTGCTCGCGCGAGTACGCGTGCGGCCATTCGTTCGCGGTGACGACGGCCGCCGTGTGCGGCGCGTGACGCAGCGGGTTGTCCTCGCGGTCGGCGCGGCCTTCCTCGACGGCGCGGATTTCGTCGCGGATCGCGATCATCGCGGCGATGAAGCGGTCGAGTTCTTCCTGCGATTCCGATTCGGTCGGCTCGACCATCAGCGTGCCCGGTACCGGGAAGCTCATCGTCGGCGCATGGAAGCCGTAGTCCATCAGGCGCTTCGCGACGTCGTCGACGGTGATGCCGCTCGTTTCCTTGATCGGACGCAGGTCGAGAATGCACTCGTGCGCGACCAGCCCGCCCGGGCCCGAATACAGCACCGGGTAGTGCGGCGCGAGGCGCTTCGCGATGTAGTTCGCGTTGAGGATCGCGGTTTCGGTGGCGGCGGTCAGGTTCTTCGCGCCCATCATCGCAATGTACATCCACGAGATCGGCAGGATCGACGCCGAGCCGTACGGCGCGGCCGACACCGCGCCGATGCCGTCTTCCTCGCGCGCATAGCCGGTCGAACGCTGATTCGGCAGGAATTTCGCGAGGTGCGCGCCGACCGCGACCGGGCCGACGCCCGGGCCGCCGCCGCCGTGCGGGATGCAGAAGGTCTTGTGCAGGTTCAGGTGCGACACGTCGCCGCCGAACTGGCCCGGCGCGGTCAGGCCGACCATCGCGTTCATGTTCGCGCCGTCGACGTACACCTGGCCGCCGTGCCCATGCACGATCTCGCAGATCTCGCGGACGTTCTGCTCGAACACGCCGTGCGTCGACGGATACGTGATCATGATCGCCGCGAGGTCGTTCGCGTGCTGATCGGCCTTCGTCTTCAGGTCGGCGATGTCGACGTTGCCCTGCGCATCGCACGCGACGACCACGACCTTCATGCCGGCCATGTGGGCCGACGCCGGGTTCGTGCCGTGCGCGGAGGCCGGGATCAGGCACACGTCGCGATGCGCTTCGCCGCGCGATGCATGGTAAGCGTGGATGATCAGCAGGCCCGCGTACTCGCCCTGCGAGCCGGCGTTCGGCTGCAGCGACACGGCCGCGTAGCCGGTGGCCGCGACGAGCATCTGCTCGAGCTGGTCGATCATCTCGCGGTAGCCGACGGTCTGCTCGGCCGGCGCGAACGGGTGGATCTGGCCGAATTCGGGCCACGTGACCGGCAGCATTTCCGACGTCGCGTTCAGCTTCATCGTGCACGAGCCGAGCGGGATCATCGAACGGTCGAGCGCGAGATCCTTGTCCGACAGGCTGCGCAGGTAGCGCAGCATTTCGGTTTCGGAATGGTGGCGGTTGAACACGTGGTGCGTCAGGTACGCGCTCGTGCGCTCGAGGCCGGCCGGCAGCGCGGCGACGCCGCCGAGGCCCGCGTCCAGCGCGTCGACGCCCGGCGCGGTGCCGCCCGCGGCCTGCGCGAACACGCCGAGGAGGTCGGCGAGATCGTCGCGGGTCGTCGTTTCGTCGACCGACACGCCGACTTGCGTGCCGCTCACGCGGCGCAGGTTGATGCGCTTGGCCTTCGCGAATTCGTGGACCTGCGCGGTGCGCGCGCCGGTGTCGATCGTCAGCGTGTCGAAGAACGTGTCGTTGACGGTCGCGAAGCCGAGCTGCTTCACGCCGGCGGCGAGGAGCGCCGCGATGCGGTTCACGCGCAGCGCGATCGTCTTCAGGCCGTGCGGGCCGTGGTAGACCGCGTACATGCTCGCCATGATCGCGAGCAGCGCCTGCGCGGTACACACGTTCGACGTCGCCTTCTCGCGGCGGATGTGCTGTTCGCGTGTCTGCAGCGCGAGGCGCAGTGCGGGCTTGCCCTGCGCGTCGACGGTCACGCCGACGAGGCGGCCCGGCATCTGGCGCTTGAATTCGTCACGCACCGCGAGATACGCGGCGTGCGGGCCGCCGAAGCCCACCGGCACGCCGAAGCGCTGCGTGTTGCCGACCGCGACGTCCGCGCCCCATTCGCCGGGCGGCGTCAGCACGGTCAGTGCGAGCAGGTCGGCAGCGACGACGACATGGCCGCCGGCCGCGTGGATCGCTTCGGTGAGTGCGCGGTAGTCGCGCACGTCGCCGTATACGCCCGGGTACTGGAGCAGCACGCCGAACGCGTTGGCCTGCACAGCGTCGGCCGCCGGGCCCGTCTTGACTTCGATGCCGATCGGCAGCGCGCGCGTGCGGATCACTTCGAGCGTTTGCGGCAGCACGTCGTCGGCGACGTAGAACACGTTCGACGCCGGCTTGCCGGTGCGCTGCAGCAGCGTCATCGCTTCGGCCGCGGCCGTTGCTTCGTCCAGCAGCGACGCATTTGAGATCGCGAGGCCCGTGAGGTCGGCGACCATCTGCTGGAAGTTCAGGAGCGCCTCGAGGCGACCCTGGGAAATTTCGGGCTGGTACGGCGTGTAGGCCGTGTACCACGCCGGGTTTTCGAGCACGTTGCGCAGGATCACGGCCGGCGTGTGCGTGTCGTAATAGCCCTGACCGATATACGAGCGGAACACCTGGTTCTTGTCCGCGAGGGCGCGCAGCGCGGCGAGGGCTTCGGCCTCGCTCTTCGGTTGCGCGAACGGGCCGAGCGGCAGCGTTTCGGCGCGGCGGATCGAGGCCGGGATCACGGCCTCGATCAGGGCGGCGCGCGACGCGAAGCCGAGCGTGTCGAGCATGGCCTGCTGGCTGGCGGCATCGGGGCCGATGTGGCGTTCTGCGAACGCGTCGTGCGTTTCGAGCGCGGCGAGCGAGAGGGGCGTGCGGTTCATCAGGCGGTCCGGGTGTTCGAGCTTCATGGCGTGACTCTGGTCCCGCGCGGGCCGGCTGGCCGGCCGCGCGCGGTTCGGGTAAGGAAAATTAGTCGATCAGCTTGCTGTAGGCGTCAGCGTCGATCAGCTTGTCGGTCGAGGCGCCGGCCGCGAGCTTGATCTTGAAGAGCCACACGCCGTATGCGTCGCTGTTCACTTCTTCCGGCGAGTCGGCGGCTTCTTCATTGATGGCGACGACTTCGCCGGACACCGGCGAGTAGATGTCGGATGCCGCCTTCACCGATTCGACGACGCCGACGGCGTCACCCGCGTTCACCGACTTGCCGACTTGCGGCAGTTCGAGGAAGACGATGTCGCCGAGCGTGCTCTGCGCGTGATCGGTGATGCCGACCGTCAGCGTGCCGTCGGCTTCGGTGCGGATCCACTCGTGTTCGTCGGTGTACTTCAGATCGGCCGGGACGTTGCTCATCGGATGCTCCTGGATAAAAGGTGTGTTCGTTATGCTGGCGCGCCGCCGGGGCGCGCCGGGTGTGGTTGCGCCGGGCGCCATTTCCCGGCTTCCCGGGAGGCGGCCTCCCGGTCGCTTCTCGGTCGTTACGCAGCGAGGACCTTGCCGTTGCGCACGAACGGCAGTTTTACCACGCGCGCGGGCAGTTGCTTGTCTCGAATCTGCACATGGATCGTGTCGCCGACCTGGACGGCCGCCGGCACGCGCGCGAACGCGATCGATTCCTGCATCGACGGCGAGAACGTGCCGCTCGTGATCTCGCCTTCGCCGTGCGGCGTGACGACCTTCTGATGCGCGCGCAGCACGCCGCCCGCCTTGCCGTTTTCCTTCTGCAGGATCAGGCCGACGAACGCGGCGCGCGTGCCGTCGCGCTCGAGCGCGGCGCGGCCGACGAACTCGCGCGGCGCCGACAGGTCGACCGTCCACGCAAGGCCCGCGTCGAGCGGGGACACGGTCTCGTCCATGTCCTGACCGTACAGGTTCATGCCGGCCTCGAGGCGCAGCGTGTCGCGCGCGCCGAGCCCGCACGGGCGCACGCCGTTTTGCTGCAGCGCGGTCCACAGTGCTTCGACGTGCACGGCCGGGACGATCACTTCGAAGCCGTCCTCGCCGGTGTAGCCGGTGCGCGCGACGGTGAGATCGCCGAACGGCGTGCCGGCGACCTGCGCGGCGTTGAACGGCTTTAGTTCGCTGGTCGCGGCGCGCGCGGCAGGCACCGTCGTCCAGACCTTTTCACGGGCGTTCGGGCCCTGAACGGCGACGATCGCGAATTCGCGGCGCGGCGCGATGGTCAGCCCGTAGCCGCCTTGTTCGTTGAGCTGGTTGAACCACGCGATGTCCTTCTCGGCCGTGCCGGCGTTGACGACGACGCGGAAGAAGTCTTCGGTGAAGTAATAGACGATCAGATCGTCGACGACGCCGCCCTGCGGGTTGAGCAGGCACGAGTAGAGCGCCTTGCCGGGGGTCTTGAGCTTGCCGACGTTGTTGGCGATCGCGTGCTCGAAGAATGCGCGCACGCGGCTGCCGGTGAAGTCGACGACGCACATGTGTGATACGTCGAACATGCCGGCGTCGGTGCGCACGGCTTCGTGTTCTTCGATCTGCGAGCCGTAGTTGACGGGCATGTCCCAGCCGCCGAAGTCGACCATGCGGGCATTGAGCGCGCGGTGCGCGGCGTTGAGCGGGGTTTGATTCAGTGCAGTCATCGAGGCCTCAGGCAAGGCGCTTGCGCGCGGGTCAGAACGGCCATGTGCCGACCGTCGCGGCCTTGGGGCCTGCGAAGCGATCCGGTCCATGCCCCTCTGTCCTCGATACCTGAGAGATTGCGCTGCGGGCAAAGCCGGCGAACGCGCGCCCCTTCGGTGGGCAGCCTGCCCGCGCTGCCATTGCGCAGCGGGCTACTGCCGCTCTCCAGAGTGCGGGGAGTGCGGCCCGCGCAATGCGCGGACGGGCTTCCCCGACGCGGTCGGTCCTTTTGCCTGAGAGTTTGCGGGTGTGCCCCTTCGGCGGCGCGACCGGCGTTGCTAGCTATGCGGTCACACGCTCTCCCGACGCGTGCGGGCGACTGTACGCGAGCGGGTGGGCATTGTCAATTTGAGCAAAAGAATGTCGCTTCGCGACAAGCGGCGGCGTGTGGCGCCACCGCTTTTGCCGGCACCGGCGGGCGCCGGCATTGCCGGTATCACTCGCCGATCGCGCGCGCGGCCGTGTCGAGTTCCTGGTTCAGCACGTGCTGCTCGTCGCCGGACAGGCCGCCGTTGTGCTGGGCCGACATGTCGTTCGCTTCCTGGCGGATCACGTCGAGGCGGTGGTGCAACTGCGCGCCGTACGGCGGCGGGTAGTAGCCGCCGTTGACGCGCGCGTCGATCCGGCGGTGCAGGTTGTCGATCCGGCCCTGGACCTCCAGCAGGCGATCGTTCGCGACGACCTGCGGATTCGGCCGCGGCGGGGGCGGGGGCGCCTGTCGGGCCGGCCGCTGCGGCTGCACGACACAGGCCGCGAGCGAGGAAACCAGGACGCAGCATGCCGCTGCGCGAATCAACCGTTGCATCACATTCTCCTGACGGTTTGGTGTCGGATCGACTTTTTGAGAAACGCTTCAGACCGGACGACCGCTGACTTTCGTTCCCGCACCATTTGTAACGGAATGTTCGGGACCGTGCCGCGGTGGCGGCTGAAGCAGGGCCGCTGCCGGAGTGTGGCACGGCGCGGGATGGCGGCCGCGGCCGGGTCGGCATCGACCCGGCCTGCGGCCGTCAGACGGTGCGGCGCACGAACGGTACCCGGCGGCCTTCGTGCTCGCTCTGCGCGGCGAGCTCGATGATCGTCATCACGTCGACGGCATCCTGCGGCGTGACCGGGAACGGCGCGCCGTCGTGGACCGACGCGGCGAGCGCGCGATAGAACTCCGCGTACTGGCCGTCGAGCGTCGGCACCGGCCGCTCGACCTCGACGTCGCCGTCGAGCGTGCGCAGCACGCCGGGCGGGTTGCCGCCGCCGAACTCGACGTGGTCCGGCGTGAGGCCGGCCTTCAACTGGTCTTCCTGCGTGTCGAGCCCGAACTTCTGGTAGCTGCCGCGCGTGCCGTGCAGCGTGAAGCGCGCGGGCTCGATCGCCGACAGCGCGCTCGCGTGCAGCGCGACGTCCTTGTCCGGATAGCCGAGCAGCAGGTGCACGAAATCGGGCGCCGTGCCGTTGTCGCGGCGCGTCTTGACCGTGGCGCTGACCGTTTCCGGCAGCCCGAACAGCGCGAGCGCCTGGTCGATCAGGTGCGGGCCGAGGTCGAGCAGCAGGCCGCCGCCGCGTGCGGGCTCCTCGCGCCAGCGCGTGCGCGGCGTCGGACGGAAGCGGTCGAAGTGCGACGCGAAATAGGTGAGCCGGCCGAGTTCGCCGGACTGGACGATGCGGCGCACGGTGAGGAAGTCGCCGTCCCAGCGGCGGTTGTGGAACGGCGCGAACAGGCGGCTGCGCGCGTTCGCGAGCCGTGCGAGCGCGAGCGCTTCGTCGGCGGTGAGCGTGACGGGCTTGTCGACGACGACGTGGCGGCCGGCTTCGAGCACCTGGCGCGCGAGCGTGAAGTGCGTGTCGTTCGGCGTGGCGATCACCACGCAGTCGATGTCGTCGAGGCCGAGCAGCGTATCGAGATCGGGGACGATGCGTGCGCCCGGATACGCGGCGCGCGCGCGATCGGGCTGCCCCGTCGCGATCGCGGCGACCTCGGTGCGGCCGCTCGTGGCGATCACGGGCGCGTGGAACGTCGCACCGGCGAAACCGAAACCCATCAAACCAATCCTGAGCAATGACGACATGGCAATCCTTGGCTGCATACGAAACGAAAGGATGGCGCGCCGAGGAGGCGCGAGGACGATCGGCTATTTTGGCATGGCGCGGCGGCCCGCACCGACGCGTTCGGCAAAATGCACGGCCGGGTGCGGCGCACGCGCGGTCGCAGCCGGCGTTTGGCGCGGCACCGGAGGATACTGCGCGCGGTTGGCCGTGCGGTCGGCGGCGTGGGGTGCGGCCGGCATGCCGGCAGCGTGCCGCGTCATGCGGCTGCCCGCTGCAGCGGCACGGCATTGGCCACTTGCGCGGCCCACGCGGCGCAGGCGGCCGCGCCCGGATGAAAGCCGTCGGCGGCCATCAGGTGGCGTTCGAGCGGCAGTGTGACGCGCAGGAACGTGCAGTTCGGCTGGGTCGCGGCCCAGTCGGCGAGTGCGGTATTGAGCCGCTTCGCACGCAGCCCGAGATACCACGCGAGCGGCTGCGGTAGCGCCGGAAAGCGCTCCATCGGCGGCACCGCCGACAGGATCACGTGCCCGACCTGGAAGCGCGCGGCGAGCAGCCGCACGAGTTCGGCCTGCTGCGCCTGCCAGCGGGCCGGCGGCACGCCGCCCGTCACGTCGTTGACGCCGAGCGAGGTCACGGCCACGTCGAACGGCTCGGCTGGCTCGGTCGCGAGCCAGTCGACGAGTTCCCGCGTGGTCAGCCCGGTGCGCGCGAGCAGCTTCCAGCTGACCCCGTGGGTGAGCGCGAGCGTGCGCGCCAGCTGCCCGGACAGCGCGTCGTGCTGCGACGCGACGCCGACGCCAGCGGCGGCCGAATCGCCGACCACCAGCACGCGCAGCGGCGGGCCGTCGCCGGCCACGCCGTCGCGCGGGCCGGCCGCCTCGGGCAGCCGTGGCGTGACGCGGCGCACGTGGCGCCCCTGGAGGAACAGCAGCGGGCCGAGGGCGGCGGTGGCGAACGGGTATCCCATGAAGTCGATCCGGTGGCGATGCTGACGGGCCCGGCGCGGGGGCGCGCCGACGTGCGTCCATTGTGGCCGATCAGGCCGTGGATGGGGCCGGATTGGCCGATCGGGCAGGGCGCCAAACGGCAGCCTGCCCGTGCGGCCCCGTCCGGCGGGGCTCGCGAAAAGCGCGCCGCCGACGTGTTAACATGCGCGTCCTGCCCCGCGTGTCCGCCTGCATTCCAGGCCTGCCGCGCGCGGCATCCTCCCGGCGTTCCGCCGTCAACCGCAACATCATCCGCCATCATGTCCGCAGGCCTCAACCCCGCTCAGAACGAAGCGGTGCGCTACCTCGACGGTCCCTGCCTCGTGCTCGCCGGCGCGGGCAGCGGCAAGACCCGCGTGATCACGCAGAAGATCGCGCATCTGATCGAAGCGAAAGGCTTCGAGCCGCGCCACATCGCGGCCGTCACGTTCACGAACAAGGCCGCCGCCGAAATGCGCGAGCGCGTGTCGAAGCTGCTGGAAGGCAAGACGCTCACCACGCCCGGCAAGGAAGGCCGCAAGGTGCCCGTCAACCAGCTCACCGTGTGTACGTTCCACTCGCTCGGCGTGCAGATCCTGCGCCAGGAGGCAGAACACGTCGGCCTGAAGCCGCAGTTCTCGATCATGGATTCGGACGACTGCTTCGGGATGATCCAGGAGCAGATCGGCACCACCGACAAGGGCCTGATCCGCAAGATCCAGAGCACCATCTCGCTGTGGAAGAACGGCCTGATCATGCCCGAGGAGGCGATGACGATCGCGGCCAACGAGGACGAGCACCAGGCGGCGCTGGTCTACCGCAACTACGTCGCGACGCTGCACGCGTACCAGGCGGTCGACTTCGACGACCTGATCCGCCTGCCGGCCGAGCTGTTCGCGAAGAACGAGCAGGTGCGCGACCGCTGGCAGAACAAGCTGCGCTACCTGCTGATCGACGAATACCAGGACACCAACGCGTGCCAGTACGAGCTGCTGAAGCTGCTCGCCGGCCCGCGCGCCGCGTTCACGGCGGTGGGCGACGACGACCAGGCGATCTACGGCTGGCGCGGCGCGACGCTCGAGAACCTCGCGCAGCTCGGCAAGGATTTCACGAAGCTGCACGTGATCAAGCTCGAGCAGAACTACCGGTCGACGGTGCGGATCCTGACCGCCGCGAACAACGTGATCGCGAACAATCCGAAGCTGTTCGAGAAGAAGCTGTGGTCCGAGCACGGGATGGGCGACTCGATCACCGTCACGCCGTGCAACGACGAGGAACATGAAGCCGAATCGGTCGTGTTCCGGCTGTCCGCGCACAAGTTCGAGCGGCGCGCGCAGTTCCGCGACTACGCGATCCTGTATCGCGGCAACTTCCAGGCGCGGATCTTCGAGCAGGTGCTGCGGCGCGAGCGGATCCCGTACGTGCTGTCGGGCGGCCAGTCGTTCTTCGACAAGGCCGAGATCAAGGATCTGTGCGCGTACCTGCGCCTGATCGCGAACGCCGACGACGATCCCGCGTTCATCCGCGCGGTCACCACGCCACGCCGCGGGATCGGCAACACGACGCTCGAGGCGCTCGGCTCGTTCGCGGGCCAGGCGAAGGTGTCGCTGTTCGAGGCCGTGTACATGGGCGGGATCGAGGCGCGGCTGTCCGCGCGGCAGGTCGAGCCGCTGCGGATGTTCTGCGACTTCATCCAGCGCCTGACCGATCGCGCGGACAAGGAGCCCGCGACCGTCGTGCTCGACGACATGATGGAAGCCATCCACTACGAGGCCTACCTGTACGACGCGTTCGACGAGCGGCAGGCGCAGTCGAAGTGGCAGAACGTGCTCGAATTCCTCGAATGGCTGAAGCGCAAGGGCACCAAGCCCGAGACGGAAGCCGTCGACGGCGAGGCCGAAGGGTTCCACAACGCGGACGGGCTTGCGGACACCGGCAAGAACCTGCTCGGCCTGATCCAGACCGTCGCGCTGATGTCGATGCTCGAAGGCAAGGACGAGGATCCGGACGCCGTGCGGCTGTCGACCGTCCATGCGTCGAAGGGGCTCGAGTATCCGCACGTGTTCCTGGTCGGCGTCGAGGAGGGCATCATGCCGCACCGCGGCGGCAGCGAGGACGACGGCCCGATCGACAGCGAGCGGATCGAGGAGGAGCGCCGGCTGATGTACGTCGCGATCACGCGTGCGCAGCGCAGCCTGCACCTGAACTGGTGCAAGAAGCGCAAGCGGGCGCGCGAGACGGTCGTGTGCGAGCCGTCGCGCTTCATCCCCGAAATGGGCCTCGACGAAGCGCCGCCGCCGACGCCGGAGGAAGCGCCGATGACGCCGAAGGACCGGCTCGCGAGCCTGAAGGCGCTGTTGCAGAAGTGATGCGGTGCGTTTCGGCGCGCTGACGCCCGGGCGATCCGGATAAGAAAACCCCCCGCGATGCGCGTGCACCGCGGGGGTTTTTTCTGACCGGCAGGCGTTACTTCGACGCGTTGACCATGTAGTCGACGGCCGCCTTCACGTCGGCGTCGGACGCGCTCGACCCGCCCTTCGGCGGCATCGCGCCCTTGCCGTGCAGCGCGTAGTTGTAGACGGTATCCATCGAGTCCTTCAGGCGTGGCGCCCAGTCCTCCTTGCTGCCGAACTTCGGCGCGCCGAGCACGCCGGCCGCGTGGCACGCCTGGCAGACCTGCGTGTACAGCGCCTTGCCGGCTGACGCGGCGTCGGCGCTGGTCGGCGCGGCGGCGGGCTTTTCGCCTGCCTTCGGAATCGCGGCGATCGCGGCCATCGCGGCGGCGGCCTGCGCGTTCGATGCATCGGCGCCCGATGCGCCTGCCGCACCCGCCGCGCCGCTCGCCGCCGGCGCCGCATTGGCGGCCGGGGCAGCCGGTTCGGGGAAGTTCGCGCCGTCGTTGTTCGCCATGTAGACGATCGCGCGCGCGATTTCATAGTCGCTGACGTCGTCGGGGCTCGTGCCGCCGCGCGGCGGCATCGCGCCCTTGCCCGACAGCGCCGTTTTCAGCAGCGTGTCGAAGCCCTGCGAGATGCGTGGCGCCCAGTCGTCCTTGTTGCCGAACTTCGGCGCGCCGGCGGCGCCCGTGCCGTGACAGGTCACGCACACGGCCTTGTAGACTTCCTCGCCGGTCTTGTACGTGCGGGGCGCATTGGCGTCCTTCACGTCGATCTTCGCGAGCGGTGCGATCCGCGCGGCGACCTGTTCGTCGGATAGCGCATCCGTGCCGGCGCCCGAACGGAACGCATGGTTGGCATAGGTGGCAAACAGGACGATCAGGGCGATCGGAATCGCGAATGACGCGATGACGACGGCAATCAGCTGCCCGGGGGTTTTGACGGGAGATTCGTGGGGTGCTTCGCTCATGCTTGCCTCGTCTCCGTGATTAGGAATTGTGAGCGCGGTGCAACGGCAAAATGGCAGTCCAATGAAGCACGGACGATTATAGACGGAACGTTTACATCACGGCGAGCGGCGCGAAGGCGCGTGTTTACCCGCACGAATGGGGGCCTGACGGGGATTCGGCGGGCAAGGTGGACGCGTCATGGGAAACCGGGTATCCTTGCCGTCTTGCCAATGGTAGGCGGCCAGTTTTTGGGGTCGTTTCACCGTCACACGCGCCCGTAGCTCAATGGATAGAGTACTGCCCTCCGAAGGCAGGGGTTGCTGGTTCGATCCCAGCCGGGCGCGCCATCTACGACGCGGGTTTGCCGCGAATTCTTCCCGTTGCATTAGCCGGTCCTTCCTAGCCGTGGACTTCCCGTGGACTTTTTCGGCCGTGATATCGGACGAGACCGCCCACTTTGAGCTTGGCAGGATCGCACGCACAAGCGTGCTGCACAGACTTATAGCGACCCGGAGTATTTCTCGCTTGCCGGCTCCTTTTGAGGCCTCGACGCCTTATTCGGGGCACCGCCGCGTGTAGGAGCAAGCCGCAAAGCTCGATAGGATCACTTTGGACCCAAATACGAGTCGGCAGCTTGCCAGTTAGGTCTTTTTGATTGTGATGGGCGCTAATTCCGTGCGGCAACGCGGGCAGGGGCCATCTTGGCGCTATACCAGCCCAAACAGGCGGTGCGCGCCGGGTCAGATATCACTTGAGCTTCTCAGCACGTCAATCCCTGCCACGAACTCTTCATCGTGGGAGACCGATATGCCAAATATCGCGCGTTTCCTTATTGAATTATTAAAAATAAATCTGTACGCGTCGAATTAAGAAGATTTGGCAAGTTTATCAAGGGAAATCGGAATTTCGGCGCCGAAAAGGCAAAAAAATCGGGACTATGCTTCACGTAGCTCAGTAAATTCGTTGCGCGTACGGCAAAGTACGCAAACGCAAAGGTGAACCGATGATTCCGCAACAGTCGGCCTCCAGCATTGATCAATTTTGCGAGGCCCACGGTATTTCGAGGGCCTTTTTTTACGAACTTGTTGCTTCCGGACGTGGCCCGCGCCTGATGAAGCTTGGTCGGCGGGTTCTCATCTCTCATGAGGCCGCAGCAGACTGGCGCCGTGAAATGGAAGCGCGGACCGCGACTCACCCCCCCAATCGTTAAGAGGCTGCGGCTGGGACGCCTCGTCTAGCGCTAGGTCTGTGACTGCCGATACATGCACGAACGGTATCCACAGATTGCTGATATCGAAGCGCTTCTCAGCGGCATGCTGGCTAATCAGGCCAAGGTCCGAATTGCTGGCGATGTGGAGGTATCAAAGTGAGCCATCACCGATTGGGATATCAGGCGTCTCGGGATCCATGGCGGCGTCCCCATCGTCTTGCACGCCAAATCGGCTGCACTGCGAATCCTGCTACGAAATGTCGACTTGTGCGGGCGCTTTTCAATGCACTGAAGCGGTCGATTGCCGAAGCCGGAGACCGGTGATGGCGATCAACGCCATACGAATCGTCTGGCAGCATTTTCCGCGAGGTGGCAGCGAAATGCTCGTCATGCTGGCGCTTGCCGATTGGTGCAACGACGACGGCAAAAGTCTCTATCCGTCGATGAATGCCATTGCGAAAAAGTGCAGGTTGTCTAAGGCGCAAGCACGGCGAATTGTGCGCCGGTTTATTGCCGAAGGGTTGGTTGAGGTCCTCGCGAATGCGGCTGGCGGCAATCCCGGTCAAACTCCACACTATTGGCTAGAGAGCGTCAAGCAGCACGGCCGGTCAGCGACAACTATTTTGGCCGGTCAACGGGGTAGTTGTCGTTGGGTATCA
>NZ_QTPO01000072.1 GCF_003853645.1 Burkholderia sp. Bp9143
GCGACACTTCTACTACGAAACGCCGCTGAATCCTGGCGTCCCCTAGGGGATTCGAACCCCTGTACTCACCGTGAAAGGGTGATGTCCTAGGCCTCTAGACGAAGGGGACATAATCTTTTCAGATCTGTCTGACTCTCGCCATTCATTCATCATCAACAGCGAAGGCCGAAATTCTAACTGCTTTAAATCATTTTGTGAAGCATTTATTACTACCACTGCTGCTTCGCAAATCAATCCATTCTGCTCTGATGGTGGAGGTAAGCGGGATCGAACCGCTGACCTCTTGCATGCCATGCAAGCGCTCTCCCAGCTGAGCTATACCCCCTTGCAGAACAGAAATGAGATTATATGGACCGAATTTGAACTTGTAAATACCCTTTTTGCGATTGGAGCGAATTTTTTTGCGAAGCCGCCGTGACGTCACGCGCAGGCGGCCTCGCACTCGCCCCCATCTCAGGCCAGCGCGGCCTCGATACGCGACACCACGACGTCGCGACCGAACAGCACGAGCACCGCGTCGATCGACGGCGTATGCGTCGTGCCCGCCACCAGCAGGCGCACCGGCATCGCGAGCTGCGGCATCTTCAGCTTGTACGCGCCGAGCGTCGCCTTCAGCGCGGCGGACACCGCTTCCTTCGTCCAGTCGGCCGCCTTCAGCGCGACGACGAGGTCGGCCAGTGCCGGGCGTACCGCATCAGTCACGTGCTGCGCGAGCGCGTCGGCGTCCGGCGCCGGCACGCGGTAGAACATCGCGGCGCCTTCGGCGATCTCCTTGACCGTCGTCGCGCGATCCTTCATCAGGCCGACCACCGCGTCGAGCGCGGGGCCCGTCGCGATCGCCGCGTCATCGATGCCGAGCGCGTCGAGGAACGGCTTCGCCAGCGCGGCGAGGCGCGCGTTGTCCGCTTCCTTGATGTAGTGGGCGTTCAGCCAGCTCAGCTTGCTGTGGTCGTACTGAGCGGGCGACTTGCCCAGATGCTCGAGGTCGAACCATTCGACGAACTGCTCGCTCGAGAAGATTTCGGCATCGCCGTGCGACCAGCCAAGACGCGCGAGATAGTTGACGACGGCCTCCGGCAGGAAGCCCGCGTCGCGATACGCCATCACGCTCATCGCGCCATGCCGCTTGCTCATCTTCTCGCCCTGCTCGTTCAGCACGGTCGGCAGGTGCGCATAGACGGGCGGCTCGCCGCCGAGGGCGCGCAGGATGTTGATCTGGCGCGGCGTGTTGTTCACGTGGTCGTCGCCACGGATCACGTGCGTGATGTTCATGTCCATGTCGTCCACGACCACGCAGAAGTTGTAGATCGGCGTGCCGTCCGGACGCGCGATCACGAGGTCGTCGAGCTCCTCGTTCGAGATCTCGACACGCCCCTTCACCGCGTCGTCCCACACGACCGTGCCGGTCAGCGGGTTGCGGAACCGCAGCACGGGCTTCACGCCGGCCGGCGGCTCAGGCAGCACCTTGCCCGGCTCCGGACGCCACGTGCCGTCGTAGCGCGGCTTGAGGCCGGCCTCGCGCTGGCGTTCGCGCAGCGCGTCGAGTTCCTCGGCCGACATGTAGCACGGGTACGCGAGACCCTGCTCGAGCATCTGCGCGAGCACCGCGCGATAGCGGTCCATCCGCTGCATCTGGTAGATCGGGCCTTCGTCGAAATCCAAGCCGAGCCACTGCATCCCCTCGAGGATCGCGTCGACGGCTTCCTGCGACGAGCGCTCGACGTCGGTATCCTCGATACGCAGCACGAACGTGCCTTTCATCTTGCGCGCGAACGCCCACGGATAGAGCGCGGAGCGGATGTTGCCGAGGTGGATGAAGCCGGTGGGACTCGGCGCGAAGCGGGTACGGACAGGACGGGTCATAAACGGTAACTCGAACGCCTGGGGCGCATGAATGATTCGACGCGGGATCGACGGCGACAGCCCGGACAGCAATGGGGCCGGCCGCGCCCGGAACGGGAAAGAAGCCGGAATTATACTCGCGCCGTCCTTCGCGCCAAGCGCGCCGCTTGCTTTATGATGTGCGCGCCGCGGCCGCCAGCCGGCGCCGCGCCGGCCGCCCGGTTTCTGCCGCACGGCCGCTCGGAACCTATCGCCGCCGCGGGCCGCACGGCCCGCCGCCAAGCCGCCGGAGAACCATTCGATGTCGTCGTCCCCTCGCCTGTCGCGCCGTCACTTCACGATCGCCTGCGCGTCCGCCAGCCTCGCCGCCTGCACGTCGTTCGGCGACAAGTCCCGCCCCGACAACGCCGCGAATCCTGCGCAGTCGCGCGAGAAGCCCGTGAAGATCGGCATCGCGCTCGGCGGCGGCGCCGCCCGCGGCTTCTCCCACATCGGCGTGCTGAAGGCGCTCGAGGCACGCGGCATCCCGGTCGAGATCGTTGCCGGCACGAGTGCGGGCTCGGTGGTCGGGGCGCTGTACGCGTCGGGGATGAGCGGACTGCAGATCAACAAGATCGCGCTCGACATGGATCAGGCGGCGATCAGCGACTGGGCACTGCCGTTCCGCTCGCGCGGGCTGCTGCAGGGCGTCGCGCTACAGAACTTCCTGAACAAGACGCTCAACAACCGGCCGATCGAAAAGATGGCGAAGCCGCTCGGCATCGTCGCGACCGACCTGCAGAACGGCCAGCCGATCCTGTTCCAGCAGGGCAATACGGGACTTGCGGTGCGGGCGTCATGCAGCGTGCCGTCGGTCTTCGAGCCCGTGAAGATCGGCAACCGCGAATACGTCGACGGCGGCCTCGTGAGCCCCGTGCCCGCGTCGTACGCGCGCAAGATGGGTGCGAGCTTCGTGATCGCCGTCGATATCTCGTCGCGGCCGGACGGTGCGGCGACCGACAACCCGATCGAGATGCTGCTGCAGACCTTCACGATCATGGGCCAGACGATCAAGACCTACGAGCTCGACAAATACGCGGACGTCGTGATCCGCCCGAACCTCGCGGCGATGGGCGGCAGCGACTTCAACCAGCGCAACGCGGCGATCCTCGCGGGCGAGGAAGCCGTCGCGCGCATCATGCCCGAGCTGCAGCGCAAGCTCGCGGCGGCCCGCGGCGCGACGGCCGCGTAAGCGGTAAGCGGATACATCGCGTGCGCGGCGCAAGACGCCCGCGCCGCCACCCGCCCGGGCCGGCCGCCGACCCACTATCGGCAGGCCCAAAACAAAAAACCCTGCCGCCTTTCGGTGACAGGGTTTTTTTGATCCGGCCGATCGCCGGCGAGCGTCAGTTGCTGCCGTTTGCCGCGTCGTCGCCGATCGTCGCGCGCACGCGCTGGCGCAGGTCGTCGGCCTTCATCGGGAACTCCGACTCGATCCGGCGCGCGCCGGTGAAACGCTTTTCCCAATAGCCGCTGTCGAGATCGTCGACGCGAACCGTGCTGCCCGTCGACGGCGAATGCACGAACTTGTTGTCGCCGATGTAGATGCCGACGTGCGAGAACGTGCGGCGCATCGTGTTGAAGAACACGAGGTCGCCCGGCTTCAGGTTGCTCATGCTGACCTTCTCGCCGACGCGGCTCATCTCTTCCGCGCGACGCGGCAGCGACATGCCGAGCGTGTCCTGGAACACGTAGCGCACGAAGCCGCTGCAGTCGAGGCCGGAATCCGGCGAGTTGCCGCCCCAGCGGTAACGCACGCCGATCATGTTCAGCGCGCCGACGACGACGTCGCCGGCCTTGCCCGCCATGCCGGCGAGGAACGACTTCGCACCGCCGCCCGACGACTGGGCACTGGTCTGCTGGAGGGAGGAGCTCGACCCGATTTGAGTCGAATTCGTGACATTTTGGTTAAAACTGCTGACTTCGTCGGCGAACGCGCCGGGAGCTGCTGCAAACAGGGCGCCGATGAACAGCCCGGCGAGGGTGCGCGCGCATGCCTGGGTCAGGGATCGATGCTGCATTGGTCGATGGAATGTGCTTAAAAATCAGCTGATTGGCGGAAAATTTCGGTCGATACTAGCCAGCGCGTAATCGTTTGTCAAAACAAATTAAAAAATACAATCGAGATGGTCAGACCATTGGACGCCTATCACGCTTTCCAGACCGCTTTCAACAGCTTTTGTGTGTAAGGATGTGACGGTTTCGTGAAGATATCGGCCACGTCGCCGGACTCGACGATCGCCCCGCCCTGCATCACCGCGACCCGGTGCGCCATCGCGCCGATCACCTCCAGGTCATGGCTGATGAATACATAGCCGAGGTTGTATTTCTGTTGCAAATTCGCAAGCAGTTTCAGCACCTGCTGCTGGATCGACACGTCGAGCGCGGAAGTCGGCTCGTCGAGGATCAGGATGCGCGGCTCCAGCACGAGCGCGCGCGCGATCGCGATCCGCTGGCGCTGCCCGCCCGAGAATTCGTGCGGATAGCGATGCAGCACCGTGCGGTCAAGGCCGACTTCGCGCAGCACGGCCAGCGACTTCGCGCGGCGTGCGTCCGGCGTCAGTTCCGGGCGATGCAGTTCGAGCCCCTCGCCGACGATCCGCTCGATCGTGTGACGCGGCGACAGCGAGCTGAAGGGATCCTGAAAGACGACCTGCATGTTCGAGCGCAGCGCGGTCTGTTCGCGGCCGCGATAGGTCGACAGCGCGCGCCCCTGGAATTCGATCTCGCCGTGCGCCGTCCTTTGCAACCCGAGTAGCGCCATCGCAAGCGTCGACTTCCCGGAACCCGATTCGCCGACGATCCCGAGCGTCTCGCCCTGCCGCACCGACACGGAGACGTCCGCGACCGCCGTCACCGGCATCGTGCCGAACCAGCCGGCGAAGCCCGGCCGCTTGCGCGCGAACTGCACGCTGACGTGGCGCGCGTCGAGCACGACGGGCGCGATCGGCATGACCGGCGCGACCGCGCGCTGCGGCCTGCTGTTCAGCAGCCTCTGCGTATATGGATGCTCCGGCTCCGCGAAAATCCGCTCAACCGGCCCGCTTTCGACCAGCTTGCCGCGCTCCATCACCGCGACCCGCTCGGCGAAGTGCCGCACGAGGTTCAGGTCGTGCGTGATCAGCAGGATCGCCATCCCGCGCTTTTCCGCCTCCTCGCGCTGCAGCTCGAGCAGCAGGTCGACGATCTGCGCGCGGATCGTCACGTCGAGCGCGGTGGTCGGCTCGTCGGCCAGCAAGAGCCGCGGCCGGCAGGCGAGCGCCATCGCGATCATCGCGCGCTGCCGCTGGCCGCCCGACAACTGGTGCGGGTAACTGTCGACGCGCTTCTCCGGCTCGGCGATGCCGGTGCGCGCGAGCAGCGCGATCGTGCGCTTGCGCGCCTCCGCCGCCGTCACGCCGTCGTGCAGCACGATCGTCTCGCCGATCTGCGCGCCGATCGTATAGAGCGGGTTGAGGGCCGTCATCGGCTCCTGGAAGATCATCGCGATGGCCGAGCCGCGCAGCCCGCGCATCTCGCGTTCGCTGTGGCCGGCAAGGTCCTGCCCGGCGAAGCGGATCGTGCCGCTCACGTCGGCGTCGCGCAGCAGCCGCAGGATCGACAGCGCGGTCACGCTCTTGCCCGACCCCGACTCGCCGACGAGCGCGACGCGCTCGCCGCGGCCGATCGCGAGCGTCACGTCGTCGACGGCCACCGTGTCGCCGAAGCGCACGTGCAGATGCTCGAGCGACAGCAGCGGTTCGCCCGCGTTCGATACGACCGTTTCGCTCATCGCTGGCCTCCTGCCGCGCGCACCGAATCGGCGATCCGCGTGTCGAGCGCGTTGCGCAGCGCATCGCCCATGAAGGTCAGCAGCAGCAGCGTCGCGACCAGCACGCCGAACGTCGACAGCGAGATCCACCACGCGTCGAGGTTGCCCTTGCCCTGCGCGAGCAGCTCGCCGAGGCTCGGCGTCGGCGGCGGCACGCCCAGCCCGAGGAAGTCGAGGCTCGTGAGCGCGAGGATCGCCCCGCTCATCCGGAACGGCAGGAACGTGATCACGGGCGTCATGCTGTTCGGCAGCACGTGGCGCCAGATGATCTGCCAGTTCGTGAGCCCCATCGCACGGGCCGCGCGCACGTAGTCCTGCATGCGGTTGCGCAGGAACTCGGCGCGCACGTAGTCGGCCAGGCCGATCCAGCCGAACAGCGACAGCAGCACGATCAGCAGCAGGAAGCTCGGCTCGAAGATCGACGCGAAGATGATCAGCAGGTACAGCTCCGGCAGCGAGCTCCAGATCTCGATCAGCCGCTGCCCGACGATGTCGATGCGCCCGCCGAAGAAGCCCTGCACGGCGCCTGCGGCGATCCCGAGCAGCGTGCCGATCGCGGTCAGGATCAGCCCGAACTCGACCGACACGCGGAACCCGTATACGAGCCGCGCGAGCAGGTCGCGCCCGTGCGCGTCGGTGCCGAGCCAGTTCTCACGCGACGGCGGCGCCGGGTTCGGCACGGTCGAAAAATAGTTCAGCGTGTCGTAGTAGTAGCGGTTCGGCGGATAGACGACGAAGTTGCCCGGCGCCTCGAGCCGCTTGCGGACGTACGGATCGAGATAATCGGCCGGCGTCGGAAAGTCGCCGCCGAAGGTCGTCTCCGGATACGCATGGAACATCGGGAAATAGGTCCGGCCGTCGTAGCGCACGACGAGCGGCTTGTCGTTCGACCACAGCGGCGCCGCGAGGCTCGCGGCGAACGCGACGACGAAGATCACGAAGCTCCAGTAGCCGAGGCGCTGCTGGCGAAAGCGCTGCCAGACGCGGCGCGCGGGCGACGGCGACACGCGCGCACGCGCCGCGTCGATGCGGGACGACACGACGGCCCGGTTCATCGCGCACCTCGCCCGGCGAGCGCGGGCAGGCGGACGGGCGCGCCGGCGAGCGGCGTGCTAACGGACGGTTTCATGTCAGCGCTCCAGATTGTCGAATTGAATGCGCGGGTCGACCCACACGTAGCAGAGGTCCGAGATCAGCTTGGTCGCGAGCCCGATCAGCGTGAACAGGTACAGCGTGCCGAGCACGACCGGATAGTCGCGCCGCACGACCGACTCGTACGACAGCAGCCCGAGGCCGTCGAGCGAGAACAGCGTCTCGATCAGCAGGCTGCCCGTGAAGAACGCGCCGATGAACGCGGCTGGAAACCCGACGATCAGCGGCAGCATCGCGTTGCGGAACACGTGCTTCCACAGCACGGTGCGCTCGGCGAGCCCTTTCGCGCGCGCGGTCAGCACGTACTGCTTGCGGATCTCGTCGAGGAACGCGTTCTTCGTGAGCATCGTGATGACCGCGAAGCTGCCGACGACCGACGCCGTGATCGGCAGCGCGATGTGCCACAGATAGTCGAGCACCTTGCCGGCGAGCGACAGTTGGGAGAAGTTGTCCGACGTGAGCCCGCGCAGCGGGAACAGCTGCCAGAACGAGCCGCCGCCGAACAGCACGAGCAGCAGCACACCGAGCACGAAGCCCGGAATCGCATAGCCGACCAGCACGACGAGGCTCGTCGCGACATCGAACGGCGAGCCGTTGCGCACGGCCTTCGCGATGCCGAGCGGCACGGAGATCAGGTACGTGACGAAGAACGTCCACAGCCCGATGCTGATCGACACCGGCAGCTTCTGCACGATCAGCGACCACACGCTCTGGTGGCGGAAGTAGCTATCGCCGAGATCGAAGCGCGCAAAGCGCTTCAGCATCAGCCAGTAGCGCTCGAGCGGCGGCTTGTCGAAGCCGTACAGCGCCTTGAGCTGCGCGAGCTGCTGCGCGTCGACGCCGGTATGCGCACGCATCCCGAACGGCGCCGCGCCCTGCTCGGTCGCGCCCTTGCGCAGTTCCTGCACGGCCTGTTCGACCGGGCCGCCCGGCACGAACTGGATCACGGCGAACGTGAGCGTGAGCACGCCGACGAGCGTCGGGATCATCAGCAGCAGGCGTTTGAGGATGTAGCTCCACATAGGGCGTCGACTCGCGATCGATAGGCTGGGTTGAACGAAGGGCCGGCAGGCTTCAGTGATCGGGCTTGGCCCACCAGGTCGATACGACCCAGCCCTCGGCCGAATAGTACAGCGGCAGCGTTTGCGGATAGCCGAGCGTGCGCTTGTATGCGATCCGGTGCGTGGTGCTGTACCACTGCGGGACCGCGTAATAGCCGTGCATCAGTACGCGGTCGAGCGCATGTGTCGCGTCGAGCAGGTCGTCGCGCGTCTGCGCAGCGCCGAGCGCATGCAGCAGCGCGTCGACCGCCGGCGACTTCAGACCGATGATGTTGTCGGAGCCCGGCTCGTCGGCGAACTTGCTGGCGTAGCGCGAGAACTGTTCGGCGCCCGGCACCTGCACGCCCGGCAGGCGGACCGTCGTCATGTCGTAGTCGAACGCGTCGAGCCGCTTCTGCAGCAACGCGTAATCGGCAGTGCGAAAGCGCGCGTCGATGCCGAGCTTCGCGAGATTGCGCTGGTAGGCGGTCACGACGCCTTCCATCGCCGCCCCCGAATCGTCGAGGATCTCGAACGTGAACGGCTCGCCCTGCGCGTTGCGCAGCGCGCCGTCGCGGTAGGTCCAGCCGGCCTGCGCAAGCAGCTCGCGCGCCTTCAGCAGGTTCGCGCGCAGCGAGCCCGGCGGGTTCGTGCCGGGTTGCATGACCATCGGGCCGAACACGGCCGGGTCGAGCTGCGCGCGCAGTGGCTCCAGCAGCTTCAGTTCGCCCGCGCCCGGCGTACCGGTCGCCTGCAGGTCGGTGTCGGCGAAATAGCTGTCGAGACGCGTGTACGCGCTATAGAACAACTGGCGGTTCAGCCATTCGAAGTCGAACGCGAGATCGAGCGCCTGGCGCACGCGCACGTCGCGAAACAGCGGCCGGCGCAGGTTCATGAAGAAACCCTGCATGCCCGCGCCGTTGTGCTGGCGGAATTCGCGCTTGACGAGCTCGCCGCTGTCGAAGCGCTTGCCGACGTCGCGCCGCGTCCAGTTGCGCGCGATGTACTCGACCAGCACGTCGTACTCGCCGGCCTTGAACGCCTCGAGCCTCGCGACGCCGTCGCCGTACAGCTTGTAGACGATCCGCTCGAAGTTGTTGGTGCCGACCCGCACCGGCAGGTCGGCGCCCCAGTACGCGGGATTGCGCCGGTACGTAATGGTGCGGCCGTTGTCGTAGCGCTCGATCAGGTACGGGCCGCTGCCGATCGGCTGCTCGAACGCGAGCTGGTCGAACGGAATCCGCGAACCGTCCGCGCGCAGCCCCCACTTGCGCGAGAACACCGGCACACCGCCGGCGATCAGCGGCAGTTCGCGGTTCGTGCTGCGGAACTCGAAACGCACGGTGGCCGGATCGACGACCACGGCCTTCGCGATTTCGGCGAAATACGCACCGAACTGCGGTGCGGCCAGCTTGCTCTTCAGCGTGTCGAACGAAAACTTGACGTCGTCAGCCGTGACCGGATCGCCGTTCGAGAAGCGCGCCCGCGGGTTCAGGTGGAACGTGACCGACCTGCGATCCGGCGCGATCGCGATGTCGTCGGCGAGCAGCCCGTAGGCGGATGCCGGTTCGTCCGAGCTGCCGGTCGCGAGGCTCTCGAACAGCATGTCGATGCCCGGCGCGGGGTTGCCGCGCATCGTGAACGGATTGAACTTGTCGAACGACGTCAGCCGGCTCGGGTTCGCGAGCACGAGCGTGCCGCCCTTCGGCGCGTCCGGGTTCACGTAGTCGAAATGCTTGAAGCCCGGCGGATATTTCGGCTCGCCGTATTGCGCGATCGCATAGGCCGCGTGCGCGGCCGTCGCGGCCAGCACCGCCTGTATTGCCCATGCTGCCGCCGCGCGGCCGGCGGCCCGTGCCGCATGCGCGGCGCCGACGCGGGTGCGCGCGGCGGCGGCCAGGGGCGAACCCTTCTTCATAGAGGCCCTGTCGGTCGATTGAGGGATGGAACGTAGGTCGATTCTACCCATTCCATTCGACACCGAGCCAGCTTGCGGCCTGTTCGTGCGTAACGTCACCGTGCCGCAACATCCGCGCGCGGCCGGCGCGGGCAAAAGAAAACCGCCACGCGGGCGGTCTTTCTTGCTCATGTGGCGCACGCGTCACGCATGCGCCGTCTGTCGATCAGCGCCAGCCGTTGTGGCGGCCGTTATCCCAGTGACCGTGACCACGATCGCCGTCCCAGCCGCGGCCGTGATGGCGATACCACTCGTCGCGGCCCCAGTAGCGGCGGCCGTCCCAGTAGCGATCACCGTGCCAGCCGATCACGATCGCCGGTGCCGGTACGTAGACGGGCGCCGGGGCATACACAGGCGCCGGCTGGTAGACGACCGGCGGCGGCGGCGGCGCATACACGGGCGCGGGGGCGACGTAGACCGGAGCCGGCACGCCGACGTTGATGCCGACATTGACTCCCGCCATTGCTGCGCCCGACACGAGCAAGGCCGTCATACCGGTCAAGAGCGAGGCAACACGCAAAGTCTTCATGGATTCCTCTTCGAGTTGTTTCATGTGTGATTCGACTATAGCGGCAAGCGCCGTGCCGGCATATTTCAAGTTTGTAAGAACTGATGCGCAGCGTCGCAACGGGAAGCGCTCGCTAACGTCTTGTAACAATTGACGGACCGACCGACACCCGGCGCCCTTCTCCGCCCCGCCCGGCGGGCCTTTGCGCCCTGCGCGTGTCGGCGACGCACGCCCGCGCCGGATCATACTGCGTTCCGGCTCTCGTTCGAGCTGCCGACACCGTCGAAACGCTTGACCCGGATATCGAGGACGAAAAAAAAGCGGCACTCTCGTGCCGCTTCTTCGTGGCCGGCGCGCTGCGCCGCGATGCCGCTCAGCGCGACATCATGTTCATGCTGACGTTGTGCATCACCCACAGCGTGCCGACGATCAGGATCGCCGCGGTCAGCACGGTGTAGCTGAACGCCATCACGTTCCAGCGCTGACCAGACGAACCGTTCATGTGCAGGAAGTACACGAGGTGGACGACGATCTGCACGAACGCGAGCGCGGCCAGCGCGATCAGCGATGCGTGCGGCGACAGCACGCCACCCATCACGAGGCCGAACGACGCGGCCGTGAGCAGCACCGACAGCATGAAGCCGGCGACATAGCCGCCGACGCTGCCGTGCCCTTCTTCGAGTTGAGACGAATGCGAATGGGCCATTTAGATCACGCTCGCGAGATAGACAAAGGAAAACACGCAGATCCACACGATGTCGAGGAAGTGCCAGAAGAGGCTCAGGCACGTCAGGCGCCGCAGGTCGCGATCGGTCAGGTCGCCGCCGCGGAATACGATCTGCCCGGCGAGCACGATCATCCATAGCAGGCCGGCCGTCACGTGCAGCCCGTGCGTGCCGACCAGCGTGAAAAACGCCGACAGGAACGCGCTGCGCTGCGGGCCGGCACCCTCCGCGATCAGGTGCGAGAACTCGCGCAGCTCCATCGCGAGAAACGCCGCGCCGAGCACGAACGTCACCGCGAGCCACGCGAGCAACGCGCCGCGCCGCTGTTTGTAGGCAGCCAGCATCGCGAAACCGTAGGTGATGCTCGACAGCAGCAGCGCGGCGGTTTCCACCGCGACGCCCGGAATGTCGAATAGATCCTTCGCGGTCGGACCGCCGGCGTACTGGTTGCCGAGCACCGCGAACGTCGCGAACAGCGCCGCGAAGATCACGCAGTCGGTCATCAGGTACAGCCAGAAGCCGAACACCGAGTGCGACGGCGGATGGTCGTCGTGCTCGAGCAGGGTTGCGCTCAAGGTTTTCTGCAACATCAGTTGGCCTCCAGTTCCACGTCGTCGACACGCGTGGCCACGCGCGCCGCCGGTTGCTTCTCTTCGATCTTGCGCACCTTCGTCGCCGGGATGTAGTAGCCGTCGTTGTCACGCGAGCTGTAGACCACGAGCGTCGCGACGATGCCGACCAGGCCGCCGATCGCCATCCACCAGATGTGCCACACCAGCGCGAAGCCCAGCACCAGGCTGAAGATCGCGACCACGAGGCCTGCACACGTATTCGACGGCATGTGGATGTCGCGGATCGTCGCCGGGTTCGGCCGGCCATCGCCGCGCGCCTTCATGTCGGCGTACGCGTCGAGCGTGCGCACTTGCGGGATCACCGCGAAGTTGTAGTCGGCCGGCGGCGACGAGGTCGCCCATTCCAGCGTGCGGCCGCCCCATGGATCGCCCGTGGTGTCGCGGTACGCCGGCAGGTTGCGATTGCGGATGCTGACGACCAGTTGCAGCAGCTGGCATGCGATGCCGATCGCGATCAGCACGGCGCCGAACGCGGCGACCAGCAGCCACGGATGCCATGCCGGGTTGTCGTAGTGGTTCAGACGCCGCGTCATGCCCATGAAGCCGAGCACGTAGAGCGGCACGAACGCGACGTAGAAGCCGACCTGCCAGAACCAGAACGCAGCCTTGCCGAGCTTCTCGTTCAGCTTGAAGCCGAACGCCTTCGGGAACCAGTAGTTGAAGCCCGCGAGATAACCGAACAGCACGCCACCGATGATCACGTTGTGGAAGTGCGCGATCAGGAACAGGCTGTTGTGCAGCACGAAGTCCGCGCCCGGGATCGCCATCATCACGCCGGTCATGCCGCCGAGCGTGAAAGTAACCATGAAGCCGATCGTCCAAAGCACGGGCGTCGTGAATTCGATCCGGCCGCGGTACATCGTAAACAGCCAGTTGAACACCTTCACGCCGGTCGGGATCGCGATGATCATCGTCATGATGCCGAAGAACGCGTTCACGTTCGCACCGGAGCCCATCGTGAAAAAGTGATGCAGCCACACGAGGAACGACAGCACCATGATCGCGCAGGTCGCGTACACCATCGTCTTGTAGCCGAACAGCGGCTTCTTCGAGAACGTCGCGATGACTTCCGAGAAGATGCCGAACGCCGGCAGGATCAGGATGTACACCTCCGGATGGCCCCACGCCCAGATCAGGTTCAGGTAGAGCATCGCGTTGCCGCCGGCTTCGTTCGTGAAGAAGTGCATGCCGAGGTAACGATCGAGGCCGAGCAGCGCGAGCGTCGCGGTCAGGATCGGGAACGACGCCATGATCAGCACGTTCGTGCAGAGGGCCGTCCACGTGAACACCGGCATCTTCATCAGCGTCATGCCGGGCGCGCGCATCTTGATGATCGTCACGAAGAAGTTCACGCCGGTCAGCAGCGTGCCGACGCCCGAGATCTGCAGCGCCCACAGGTAGTAGTCGACCCCTACCCCCGGACTGAACTGCAGCTCCGACAGCGGCGGATACGCGAGCCAGCCCGTCTGCGCGAACTCGCCGATCACAAGCGAGATGTTGATCAGGATCGCGCTGACGGCCGTCATCCAGAAGGAGAGCGAGTTGATGAACGGGAATGCGACGTCGCGCGCGCCGATCTGCAGCGGCACGACGAGGTTCATCAGGCCGACCATGAACACCATCGCCATGAAGAAGATCATGATCACGCCGTGTGCCGTGAAGATCTGGTCATAGTGGTGCGGCGGCAGGTAGCCCGGCGCGTTGTACGCGAGCGCGAGCTGCATGCGCATCATGATCGCGTCGGCGAAGCCGCGCAGCAGCATGATCAGCGCGACGATGATGTACATCACGCCGAGTTTCTTGTGGTCGACCGTCGTCAGCCATTCCGTCCACAGCCACTTCCAGCGGCCGGTGATCGTCAGCGCGGCGAGGATGCCCAGCACGACCAGCCCCATGAAGGCGCCGGCCACCATGATGATGGGCTGATCGAACGGGATCGCCGATAGTGTGAGTTTGCCGAACATGCGTTACCCCTTCGTGCCGCAGGCGGCGTCCTTCAGATCGAGGACGTGGCCATCGTTGTATTTCGCGATGATGTTGTGGAAGAGCCGCGGATCGACCGACGAGAAGTAGCGCACGGGCGCCTTCTCGCTCGGTTGCGCGACGGTGCCGTACACGGTCGCGTCGAGCCGGTCGGGCGAGGCCTTCACCTTCCGCACCCAGGCGTCGAACTGCTCGCGCGGCTCGGCCAGCGTGCGGAATTTCATGTCCGAGAAGCCGCGGCCGCTGAAGTTGGCGGACGTGCCCGCGTAGTCGCCGGCTTCGTCGGCGATCAGGTGCAGGCGCGTCTGCATGCCGGCCATCGCGTAGACCTGACCGCCGAGCTGCGGAATGAAGAACGAGTTCATCACCGAATCCGACGTGATGCGGAAGTTCACCGGCGTGCCGACCGGGATCGCGAGCTGGTTCACCGACGCGATGCCGAGTTCCGGATAGATGAACAGCCACTTCCAGTCGAGCGCGACGACCTCGACGTCGATCGGCTTCACCGCCGACTCGAGCGGCTTGTACGGATCAAGCTCGTGCGTGGTTTTCCACGTGAGCACGCCGAGGAACAGGATGATCAGCGTCGGCACCGTCCAGATCACGACTTCGATCGCGGTCGAGTGCGACCAGTTCGGCGCGTAGGCGGCATTGCGGTTCGATGCGCGGTAGCGCCACGCGAACCAAAGCGTGAGCAGGATCACCGGCACCACGACGATCAGCATCGCCCATGTCGACGTCGCGATCAGCGCCTTTTCGGCGGCCCCGACGCTTCCTTTCGGATTTAGTACATCCAAATTACAGCCTGACAGGCTCAAAGCCGCGCCGATCGACATCAGCGCTGTCCAGCCTTTTGAAGCTCTTCTTTTCATCACACAGCCCGAGGGTCATTGAATCCGTTGCGTATGCCCGATGCGCATTCGATCCACGAAAGTGGCCGAATCATACGTCGCGCGGGTGCGATGAAAAACCGATGGATGCGGCAAATCATCATTGCAAAATCTGTTGTGAGACAGATTGTCGCGGGGCAATTTCACACAGCCGGGAGGCGGCCGCGAGCCGGCCGGACGCCGCCGGCGCCTGCCCAGATGGATGTGCGTGCAACGACTTCATCGTCATGCGATGCGGTCGTTGCACGCGATATCACGCGATCAGCCGTGCGCCGCGGCCATGTATGCCTGCGCGGGCGTGCCGCCGTCCCCGGCCGGCAGCTTCGAATGGCTCGCGTCGTCGATCAGCCGTGCGACGGTCGGATCGATCGCGTCGGTGAACGGCTTCGGATCGACGCCGACCATCAGCACGATCAGCGCGAGCGACGCGAACATCACGATCTCGCGGCGGCTCAGGTCGACGAGCTTCGCGATGCGCGGGCTCGCGATCTTGCCGAACACGACACGCTTGACCATCCACAGCGTGTACGACGCGCTGAGGATCAGCGTGAGCGCCGCGATCGCACCGATCCAGAAGTTGACGCGTATCGCACCCATGATGACCATGAACTCGCCGACGAAGCCCGACGTGCCCGGCAGGCCGACGTTGGCCATCGCGAACAGCAGCGCGAACGTCGCGAAGCGCGGCATCACGCCCGCCACGCCGCCGTACGCGGCGATCTCGCGCCGCTTCGTGCGATCGACCAGCACGCTCACGCACAGCAGCATCGCGCCCGCGACGAAGCCGTACGACACGAGTTGCACGATCGCGCCTTCGACGCCGATCTGGTTGAACAGGAACAGCCCGAGCGTGACGATCCCCATGTGCGCGACCGTCGAATACGCGAGCAGCTTGCCGAGATCGGTCTGCGCGAGCGCGATCAGGCTCGCGTAGACGATCGCGAACAGCGACAGCGCGATCACGGCCGGCGCGAAGAAGTGACTCGCGTCCGGCGTGATCGGCAGCGCGAAGCGCAGGAAACCGTAACCGCCGAGCTTGAGCATCGCGAGCATCAGCGCGGCGCCCGTCGGGCCGTCCGTGTAGACGTCGCGCAGCCACGTATGGACCGGCCACATCGGCACCTTGACCGCGAACGCGGCGAAGAAGCCGAGAAATACCAGCAGTTGCGGCGCGAAGCCGAGCTGCAACGTGCGCCATGCGTTCATGTCGAACGTATGCGACTTCGCGTACAGGTACAGCATCGCCATCAACAGCAGCAGCGAACCCGCGAACGAGATGAAGAAGAACTTCACGGCCGCATAGACGCGATGCTCCCTGCCCCACGTGCCGATCAGCAGGTACAGCGGAATCAGCGTCGCCTCGAAGAAGATGAAGAACAGCAACCCGTCCTGCGCGACGAACACGCCGACCATCAGCCCCGACAGGATCAGGAACGACGCGTAGTACTGCGCGACGCGCACCGTCACCGATTCCCACGACGCGATCACGACGACGAGCGTCGTGATCGCGGTCAGCACGACGAGCCACAGCGACGCGCCGTCGATCCCGACGCGCCAGCCGGCGTTGAAGGCCGCCAGCCAGTTGCGGGTTTCGGCGAATTGCATCGCCGCCGAGTGCGAATCGAAACCGGTGACGAGCGGCACGACGGCGGCCAGCCCCGCGAGTGCACCGACGAGCGCGATCAGTCTCGTGCGATGTGGATGACGGTCGGAGCCGGCGCGCAGCAGGCACGCGCCGAACAGGATCGGAACCCAGATTGCCAGGCTCAGGAAGGGAAAATCATGCATGTCAACAGGCCTTAGAAGGTCGCGCACTGCATCGGGAACAGGCGTGACGAAGGGAACGAAATCAAATCGACAGATAGATTTCGTGGATCGCCAATGTTGGCAAAATGTAAAGCGGAATCAGGGCAAAGGTTGACGCCGCTCAAGCGCAATCGGGTTAACCAGCATAAGGCGATTGATTATTTTTTGCATCGCAGCAGAGCTTCGTTTCGCGCCGCACGGATAGTTCACTGATTTTTATGAGTAATTTTTCGTATTACAGTGCGGCATCGATCGCAAGAATCGGTGCGATGCCGCATTTTTGTCCGAAGCCTGGTTATTCAGAGCGCAAGAACAGAATATGGGGAGGGATGAATGAGTGTGATTCAATCCTTACACACATGCTTTCATTGATATTTCATGGACCGTGATCGCCGCGATCCGGAACACCGGAAGTCGCGGCGCATTCCGTCAGCGCCGATGGCTCAGCCTGTCCCACGCGCGCATCGTCACCGCACGATAGTGGTTGTGTTGCGCGGGGAAATGGACGAAGCGGCTGTCGCGCGTCGCATAGACCGGCGATGATGCGAGCGACATCGCATCGACGATATAGCGGGCGTCGATCATGCCCGCCTCCAGCAATTCGACGTAGATCGCCTGCTGGTCGCCGCCGCTCGCGTAGACCGACGACCGATCGTCGAAGCTCTCGATGCGCGCACATATGCGCTCGACCAGTTCGCGCATCGGCTCGACGTTGCGCACGCCGATCATGCACGAGTTGATCGCCCAGGCCGTGTGGTCGGTGCCGATCACGAAATCGCGGCCGTCGATCACGCTGTCGACCGTCTGGCGCTGGTCGATCGCGAGGATGTCGGCGTCGACCCAGAACACGAACGTGTGATCCGGCAGATGTTCGCGAATCAGGTGCAGCTTCGCCCAGTTCGCATCGACGCCGGCCGGCAGGAACGCGGGCGGTTCGCGATACGCGTGGTACGCATAGCCGTGTCGCGTGCAGTAGCGAACGAAGTTCTCTTCGTGAACATCGCCATAACCTGCGATGTGCGACGTGTGCAGGCTCACGAACGCAATGCTTGCGTGCGGGTTCAGGTGCTGCACAGGCACGCGCGTGCGCTGCTGCGCGGCGCGCCAGTCGTCCATCGCACGCGGCTGCTCGCCCTGCCGGACACGCGCCGCATCGTCGACGAGCGCGAGCACGTAGCGAAAGTCGTAGTCGGGCGTCGGCGCCCATACGCCGTCGATCTGCCGCCATTCGGGCGCCTGGTGCGCAACGAGCGGATGCGCGCCGACGACCCCGTCGATCGCAAGCCCGTCGCCCCAGACCGTCTGGGCCGACGCGAAATAGCCGGTCGCGAGCGGCTGATCGAACGGTAGCGGCGGGAAATACTCGGCAAGCAGTGTCGCTTCGCATGCATGTTGCCTCTCGGCCAGGCGCATCGCCCACTTGCCCAGCTCGACCGTCAGCTTGCGCAAGCGCTCGCGCACGTCGGGCACGTTGCGAAAGATCATGCCGCTCGCGGCGGGCAACGGCGACTTCGACGTCTGCGTCGTGACGATCGCGTCATAACCGTCCGCGACATCCGGCAACGCATGTTGGCCGAACACGACCGAGAACGGATCGAGGACGAGCAGCAACGCGCCCTGCTCCATCGTGATGAGCTGCGCGATGATCGCATGGTACTTGTGCAGCACCCGCTGGCGCTCGCCGTACACGTGCGTGCCGTCGACGATCGCGTGCCGGTAGCCGTGGCCCCGCGCGTAAAGTTCGTGATTGTCGACGAGCCCGTCGACAGGTCGATGCGAAAGGATGGTCAGTACGGAATGCATGCGTGCCGGAACTCCGGATTGAGCCGTACGAGGCGATATGCCTATTTAGCGCATGAGTGTCGCTCGAGTCGAGCATTGATTGGCTGCCCGGACGAAGCACGGCGCCGAGCGGCAAGCCTGGAAACGAAGCAGGAAAAGAAAAAGCCCCGCAAGTCCGAGAACTTGCGGGGCTTTGTCACCGCTTTTGGCGGAGACGGAGGGATTCGAACCCTCGATCCAGGTTTTGGCCCAGATGCTCCCTTAGCAGGGGAGTGCCTTCGACCTCTCGGCCACGTCTCCCAAACTTTCGCTCGCACCAGGGAGGCAGTGCGACGAGAACGAAATAATATAGGGTTTCGAACCGCTCGTCAATTTCCGTGATGCATTTTCTTCAATGCATCACAAAAAATTCACGCGGCCTGATCGAGTTCGAATGCCTTGTGCAGCGCGCGGACAGCCAGCTCCATGTATTTCTCGTCGATCAGCACCGAAATCTTGATTTCGGACGTCGAGATCATCTGGATGTTGATGCCCTCTTCCGACAGCGTGCGGAACATCTTGCTCGCGACGCCCACGTGTGAACGCATGCCGACGCCGACGACCGACACCTTCGACACCTTCGGGTCGCCCTGCACGCGCTCGGCGCTCACATGACCCTGCACCTGGTTGGTGAGGATGTCCATTGCCTTCTGGTAGTCGCCGCGGCCGACCGTGAACGTGAAGTCCGTCTTCCCTTCGACGCTCTGGTTCTGGATGATCATGTCGACGTCGACGTTCGCGTCGGCGACCGGGCCGAGGATCTGATATGCGATACCCGGCTTGTCGGGCACGCCCATCACCGCAATGCGTGCTTCGTCGCGCTGGAACGCGATGCCGGAAATGACTGCCTTTTCCATGGTCTCGTCTTCTTCAAAAGTAATCAGGGTGCCCGAGCGCATTTCTTCGTCGAGCGCAATCAGCGGATCGGTCAGGCTCGACAGCACGCGCGTCTTCACCTGGTATTTGCCGGCGAATTCGACCGAGCGGATCTGCAGGACCTTCGAGCCGAGGCTGGCCATTTCCAGCATTTCCTCGAACGTCACGCGATCGAGGCGTCGCGCCTCTTCGACCACGCGCGGGTCGGTCGTGTAAACGCCGTCGACGTCCGTGTAGATCAGGCACTCTTCGGCATCCAGCGCGGCCGCGACCGCCACCGCCGACGTGTCCGAGCCGCCACGGCCCAGCGTCGTGATGTGGCCGTCCGGATCGACGCCCTGGAAGCCCGTGATGATCACGACCTTGCCGGCGTTCAGATCGGCCTTCACGCGCTCGTCGTCGATCGAGTGGATGCGCGCCTTCGTGAACGCGCTGTCCGTCTTGATCGGCACTTGCCAGCCGGCGTAGCTCACGGCCTCGACGCCTATTTCCTGCAGCGCGATCGACAGCAGGCCGACGCTGACCTGCTCGCCGGTCGACGCGATCATGTCGAGCTCACGCGGGCTCGGCTGGCTCGAAATCTCTTTCGCGAGACCGAGCAGACGGTTGGTTTCGCCGGACATCGCGGACGGCACGACCACCATCTGGTGCCCGGCCTGATGCCATTTTGCGACGCGTTTCGCGACGTTCTTGATGCGCTCGACCGAGCCCATCGAAGTGCCGCCGTATTTGTGTACGATGAGTGCCATTGTCGTTCTGAACTGGAGGAGAAGCCGCACGGGCGCGCTGGGCAGGCCGCGTTGCCGTTCGGTCACGCGGCTTGTGGCTGTGGACGGACGACGAGAGGGACGGCTGGGACGCAACACGCAAGCGTGACGGATTTTGCCCGGAAGGCCGATCAGGCCGCGCAAACCGGGTACGTCACGCGGAAAACCTGCACAAATCGCTCAAAAATCGAGCCGAGCAAACGTCCGAGCGTACCCGATAGAGGCCCGCTTGACAAGCCGCTCGCCGGTTTGGCAAGCGTTCCGGCGCTGTTTACCAAATGGTGAAAACCGGCGCGCGATCGCGCGGCCGGAAGCGCGCCGCCCCTATGCGATCAGCAGGTCGGGACGCCATTCAATCCGGCGCCAGCCGCCTTCGCCCGACAGCCCTTCGCCGTGATTCACGCCAACCCGCGGCACGTAGACGAGCCGGTCGCCCGCGAACAGCAGCGGCACGTCGCGCTGCCAGGCCGGCACACCGCGCTCCTGAAACAGGTTCTTCAGGGTGCGGCCCGGCCCGCCGGGCGACGTACGCAGCCGCTCGCCGCCCGCACGGGCGCGCGCGGCAAGCACTGCGCCGCGCAGCAGCGCCTCCGGCACCGCGCCGTCGCTGCCGGCCTCGGCCGGCGCGAACACGAACGTGCCGCGCCACGCCGGCACGCGCCAGACTTCCTGTCCGTCCCATGCAAGCGAGCACTCGGGATGTGGCGTCCCGGTGCCGTCGTCGGCCGGCTCCGCGCTGTCGCCCGCCTCCCAGTACACGACATCGCGATAGAGCCGCAGGCACTGCCCCGCGTGATCGACCCGCAGCGCATGCGCATCGTGCGCGGCGCGCAGTTGCCGCATCATGTTCGCGAGCCGGCCTGCCGACGCACCGGGGAGCCCAAGCCGGCGCATCCAGAAACGCAGCAGGTTCGCGCCGCGCGTGTCGTCGAACGCGACCAGCGCAGCGCGCGACAGCGCGCGGCCGTCGTCGCGCGCGGCGCCGGCGAAATCCAGTTCGGCCAGATCGTCGAGCAGCCGCTGCGCGGCGGCCGCATGCTGGGCCGCGCGGCCCAGCGCATCGCGAAAACCCGGGAAGTGCACGGCGAGCACCGGCAGCACGTCGATACGCAGCGCATTGCGCACATAGCGCGTGTCGTCGTTCGATTCGTCGTCGATCCACGCGAGCGCGCGCTGCGCCGCATAGCGTTCCAGTTGCGCGCGCAACAATCGCAGCAGTGGGCGCACGCGCTCGACGCTCGCGCCGTCAGGACGATAGCGCGGCGCCATCGCGGCCAGGCCCGCGACCCCCGCGCCGCGCAACAGTTGCAGCAGCACGGTCTCGGCCTGGTCGTCCGCATGCTGCGCGACCCAGAGCGCCGCCACGCCGTGACGCTCGCACATCGCATCGAGTGCCGCATAGCGGCGCTCACGCGCGGTCGCCTCGATGCCGAGGCCGCTGTCGCGCGGCACGTCGACACGCTCCGATTCGAACACGACGCCGAGTTGCGCGGCCGTCGCCTGCGCATGCGCGACCCATGCGTCGGCGTTCGCGCTCAGGCCGTGATGCACGTGCAGTGCGACGCAGCGTGCGGCGCCTGCCACGCGCACGGCCGCGTCGAGCAGCACCGTCGAGTCGAGGCCGCCGCTGTACGCGATCGCGATACGCGCATCGGCCGGAAGATCGGCAAGCGCAACGCCGACCGCGTCGAGAACGACGCGGTCGGCCGAGAATTCGGTCGGGGGGATCACGAGACAGACGCGCGCCGGACGGCGCGCGATGCGAACACGCCGGTCATGCGCCGGGCGTGGTTTCCTTGAACTTGCCGTAGGCCATCAGGCGCTCGAAGCGGCGCTCGCGCAGCGCATCGATGCTCATGCCCTGGAACTGGCGCAGCGAATCGGCGAGCGCGCGGCGCAGCAGCGCGGCCATGCCCTTCGGATCGCGGTGCGCGCCGCCGAGCGGCTCGTTGATGATCTTGTCGATCAGGCCGAGCGCCTTCAGGCGATGCGCGGTCAGGCCCAGCGCTTCCGCGGCCTCGGGTGCCTTCGCGGCGCTCTTCCACAGAATCGACGCGCAGCCTTCCGGCGAAATCACCGAATAGGTCGAGAACTGCAGCATCATCACGGTGTCGGCCACGGCGATCGCGAGCGCACCGCCCGAACCGCCCTCGCCGATCACGGTCGTGATGATCGGCGTCTTCAGTTCGGCCATCACGTACAGGTTGCGGCCGATCGCTTCCGACTGGCCGCGCTCTTCCGCGCCGATGCCCGGATACGCGCCCGGTGTGTCGACGAACGTGAAGATCGGCAGCCCGAACTTCTCGGCGAGGCGCATCAGGCGCTCGGCCTTGCGATAGCCTTCCGGACGCGGCATCCCGAAGTTGCGCGCCGCGCGCTCCTTCGTGTCGCGGCCCTTCTGGTGGCCGATCACCATGCACGGATGGCCGCCGAAGCGCGCGAGACCGCCGACAATCGACAGGTCGTCCGCGAATGCGCGGTCGCCATGCAGTTCGTGAAAATCGGTAAACAGTTCCGCAACGTAATCGAGCGTATACGGACGCTGCGGATGGCGCGCGATCTGCGAAACCTGCCACGGCGACAGGTTCGCGTAGAGGTCCTTCGTCAGTTGCTGGCTCTTCTTCGACAGCCGCTCGATTTCTTCCGAAATATCGACAGCCGAGTCGTCCTGCACGAATCGCAGCTCTTCGATCTTGGCCTCGAGTTCGGCGATCGGCTGTTCGAAATCCAGAAACGTGGTCTTCATGTGTTCGAATCCTTGGGTCTTGCGGCAGCGCGTATTCTACCCGCGCGGGCGACGTGCAAAACCGGCTCTCAACTATTGATGTTTAAAACCCGATAGCCGTCAATCAGCGTCGGCGTCCGGCACGTCGAGGCTGCGCCACATGTACCAGGTCGCGACGGTACGCCACGGCTCCCAGTTGGCGGCCACTTCGCGCGCCTCGCTGCGCGTGACGGGTTCCCCGCTGAAGTAATTGACGCTGATCGCGCGGATCAGGCCCGGATCGTCGAGCGGCAGCACGTCCGGCCGCGACAGGTTGAAGACCAGGAACATCTCGGCCGTCCAGCGACTGATGCCGCGGATCTGCGTGAGTTCCGCGATCACGTCCTCGTCGTCCATCGACGTCCATTTGTCGACGTGCAGCGCGCCGGACACGAAGTGTTGCGCGAGATCGAGAATATATTCCGTCTTGCGCTTCGACAGTCCGCACGCGATCAGCTTGTCGGCGCCGAGCCGGATGACCGGCTGCGGTGCGAGTTTCGGACACTCATCCTCGATGCGCGCCCACAGCGCCTGCGCGGACGGCACCGAGATCTGCTGGCCGACGACCGAACGCGCGAGCGTGACGAACGGGTCGCCGCGCTTCACGAGATGCGCGGGGCCGAACTTCGGGATCAGCTTCTTCAGGATGCGATCGCGCTTGACGAGATCGGCGCACGCCTTGTCCCAGTATGCCGGACGCACGACGCCATCGGCGCCGTCGACTGCCGCATCCGATGCACGCACCTTGCGGGTCGCGTCGGTGGCCGCCATCGCGACCTCCGGCTGCGCCGCGTCCGCGCCCTTCGCGCGCGCGGGCTTCGCATGACCGTTGAGCGCGCCGTTCGGCACGGCGCGCGTCGCGTCCGCCTTCGCCGCCGGCGCGCGCTTGGCTGCCGGACGCGCGGCGAGCGGAGTCGCACGCCTGACCGGCGCTTTTCTGGCCGTTGCCATCTTGCCTCCTACCTGACGGATCGGTCAGTGGAACGCACCGCGCTCATACGCGACGCCATTCGGTCGATCCGCCCGGTTTGTCTTCAAGTGCGATGCCGGCGTCGAGCAGTTCCGCCCGAATCCGGTCCGCTGCGGCATAGTCCTTCGCTTGTTTCGCCGCGACGCGCGCAGCGATCTTCGCTTCGATTTCGTCCGCTGCGAGCCCGCCTGCCTGCGCGGCACCGGTGCCCTGCTGCAGGAACGCGCGCGGTTCGCGGCCGAGCAGGCCCAGCAGGCCCGCCAGTTGTTTCAGTTGCCGCGCGAGCGACGCATCGCGCGTGCGATTGACTTCACCCGCCAGCTCGAACAGCGTCGCCACCGCGACCGGCGTGTTGATGTCGTCATTCATCGCGGCCGCGAAACGTTGCGCATGCGGCTCGTTCCAGTCGAGCGCGAGCGCGTCGGGCTCGACATCTTTCAGCGCCGTGTACAGGCGCGTGAGCGACGCGCGCGCATCGTCGAGATGCACGTCGCTGTAGTTGAGCGGCGACCGGTAGTGCGTGCGCACGATGAAGAAGCGCATGACCTCGGCGTCGTACCGATCGAGCACTTCGCGGATCGTGAAGAAGTTGCCGAGCGATTTCGACATCTTCTCGTTGTCGACCTGCACGAAGCCGTTGTGCATCCAGTAATTGACGAACGTCTGGCCGGTCGCGCCTTCGCTCTGCGCGATCTCGTTCTCGTGGTGCGGGAATTGCAGGTCCTGCCCGCCGCCGTGGATGTCGAAATGCTCGCCGAGCAGCGTGCAGCCCATCGCGGAGCACTCGATGTGCCAGCCCGGCCGGCCCATCCCGTACTTCGATGCCCACGACGCGCCTTCCGGATCGTCCGCCTTCGCGCGCTTCCACAGCACGAAATCGAGCGGGTCTTCCTTCGCGTCGTTCGCGGCGACGCGCTCGCCCGCGCGCAGGTCGTCGAGCGACTTGCCCGACAGCTTCCCGTAGTTCGCGAACTTGCGCACCGAATAATTGACGTCGCCGTCGGCCGCCTGGTACGCGTAGCCGTTCGTCTCGAGCTTCTCGATCATCCCGAGCATCTGCGGAATGAACTGCGTCGCGCGCGGCTCGATGTCCGGCCGCTGGATGCCGAGCGCCGCTTCATCCTCGTGCATCGCGCCGATGAACCGGTCGGTCAGCGTCTTGATCGTCTCGCCGTTCTCGACCGCGCGGCGGATGATCTTGTCGTCGATGTCGGTGATGTTGCGCACGTACGTGACCCGATAGCCGATCGCACGCAACCAGCGCTGGACGAGGTCGAACACGACCAGCATGCGCGCGTGGCCGACGTGACAATAGTCGTAGACGGTAATCCCGCATACGTACATCCGCACTTCGCCGGACTGGCGCGGCACGAAAACTTGCTTGTCACGCGCGAGCGTGTTGTAGATGCGCAGTGATTCCATAGAGATGAACCGTGAGCCGAAGGAAACCGCCCTGGCGAAGCTCGCCCAGCATGCGAAACGGACGGACCACCTGCTGCGGCACGCCGCCGCGCGTCCTCGATATCACATGGGGCGGTCAGGCTGCAAGCACAGCGGTGACGGCCACGAGAGGCAAAGAAAGACTGCCTGCGGCTCGCCGGAACGCGCAGACGTTTTGTTAGAATGGCTCGGAGTATAACATTCCGATTTACGCCTATGAAACCTCATCGCGGCCGCGCGCCGAGCGCTGCGACCCTCGTTGCGACCGCCGTCATGGGCGTCGCACTGACGCTTTTCGCGGCCCCCGCGGCGCATGCGCAAAAGGCCCCGGGCACCGCCGACGGCACGCCCGAGATCGACGCGTCGATCGCCGGCAAGCAGTGGAAACAGGCGCTCGCGCAACTCGACGCGCGCATCGCGGCGAATCCACACGACGTGCAGGCGCAGTTCAAGCGCGGCACCGTGCTCGCCCGCCTGAATCGCGACGACGACGCCATCCAGCAGTTCGTCGCGATCACGCAGGCCTACCCCGAACTGCCCGAACCGTACAACAACCTCGCGGCGCTCTACGCGAAGCACGGCCGCTACGACGAAGCGCGCAGCGCGCTCGTCACCGCGACGCAATCGAACCCGAGCTACTCGCTCGCGTACGAGAACCTCGGCGACCTCTACCTGCGCCTCGCGGCCGAATCGTACAAGCGCGCGCAGTCGCTCGGCCGCACGAGCGGCGCGACCGCGCAGCGCCTCGCCGACCTGCAGAAGATCGTGTCGCCGCCGAAGCCGGCAGCCAACGCGCGCGCCGTCACGCCGGCCGCGCGCGCGTATACCGATCGCGCCGCCGCGAACGTGAGCACCACCACGCTGCCGATGTCGCCGACGTTCCAGTTCAACGGTCCGTCCGGTGCACTGGCAGCGCCGTACGTCGCGCCGTCACAGTAAGCGGCGCAACCTTCCTTCCCTCCCAATCTGAGGATCGCAATGAAACGTCTGTTGCTGGCGCTTGGCGGCGCCGCCCTTCTCGCGACCGCGCCCGCGTTCGCGCAATCGGCCACCGCGCACCCCGTCGTGCAGCTGAAGACCTCGCAGGGCGACATCCGCGTCGAGCTCTACCCGGAAAAGGCGCCGAAGACGGTCGCCAACTTCCTCGATTACGTGAAGGCCGGCCAGTACAACGGCACGATCTTCCATCGCGTGATCAAGGGCTTCATGATCCAGGGCGGCGGCTACAAGACCAACTTCGAGGAGAAGCCGACCCGCGCGCCGATCCCGCTGGAAAGCCGCAATGGTCTGAAGAACCTGACGGGCACGATCGCGATGGCGCGTACCAGCGATCCGAACTCGGCCACCGCGCAGTTCTTCATCAACACGGTCGACAACAGCGGCCTCGACTACCCGAACCCGGACGGCAACGGCTATGCGGTGTTCGGCAAGGTCGTCTCGGGCCTCGACGTCGTGAAGAAGATCGAAGGCGTGTCGACGACCTCGCGCGGCCCGATGCAGGACGTGCCGGCCCAGCCGGTCCTGATCGAATCGGCCAGCATCGTCTCGAAATAAGCACCTGCCGGCACGTCCGGCGCCACACGCGGCCGCGTCGCACGACCGGCCGCGTGCCATTTAAACCGCCTTACCGAAGGAATTCATCATGGTTGAACTGCACACGAACCACGGCGTGATCAAGCTCGAGCTGGACGCCGCGAAGGCACCGAAGACGGTCGAGAACTTCCTCAACTATGTGAAGAAGGGCCACTATGACGGCACGGTGTTCCACCGCGTGATCAACGGCTTCATGATTCAAGGCGGCGGCTTCGAGCCGGGCCTGAAGCAGAAGCCGACCGACGCGCCGATCGACAACGAAGCGAACAACGGCCTGAAGAACGACAACTACACGATCGCGATGGCGCGCACGAACGATCCGCATTCGGCGACCGCCCAGTTCTTCATCAACGTGAACGACAACGACTTCCTGAACCACTCGTCGCCGACGCCGCAGGGCTGGGGCTACGCGGTGTTCGGCAAGGTCGTCGAAGGCCAGGACGTGGTCGACAAGATCAAGGGCGTCAAGACGGGCAACGCGGGCTTCCACCAGGACGTCCCGACCGACGACGTCGTGATCGAGAAGGCCGTGGTGGTCTGACGCACAGTCGTTACGGAGGCACTTCGATGTTGCAGGAGAGTCCGCCGCGAAGCGTCTCCGCGGGCGTGCCGGGCGAGCGCGAATACGCGCAAGCCGCACGCCCGTTCCTGTTTCTCTCCGATCTGCACCTGAGCGAGGCGATTCCGAAGACGGTCGCCGCGTTCGAGCATTTCGTGAAATACACGGCCGATAGCGCCGACTCGGTGTTCATCCTCGGCGACCTGTTCGAATACTGGATCGGCGACGACGTGCTCGACCACGATCCGTTCGCGGCACGCATGGCCGCGCTGATGCGTACGTTCTCGGAGCGCGGAATCGCGCTCTACGTGATGCACGGCAACCGCGATTTCCTGCTCGGCCGGCGCTTCATGAAGGCCGCCGGCGCGATGCTGCTGCCCGACCCGGCACTGATCACGGCGTTCGGCCAGCGCATCGTGCTCGCCCACGGCGACGCGCAATGCACGGCCGATCGCGGCTATCAGGTGTTTCGGCGGTTTGCCCGCAATCGCGTCGCGCAGGCGCTGTTTCTCGCGTGGCCGTTCCGCTGGCGCCGCGCGCTCGCGCAACGGATGCGTTCGAACAGCGAAGCGGGCCGGATGCGCCCCGCTTCGGCGCGCTACGATGTCACGCGCGAAGGCATCGCCGCGCTGTTCCGGAAGGGTCGCGCGAGCGTGATCATTCACGGCCACACGCATCGCCCCGCCAGCCACGTCGAACCGGGCGGGATTCGCTGGGTACTGCCCGACTGGGATCTCGACCACGGCATGCGGCGCGGCGGCCATCTGCGCGTCGACGCCGAAGGCATCCACGCGATGCCGCTCGACTGACGCGATCGACGCTGCCGGCGGCCGCCGGCAGGCGCCGCGTTACACCTGGCGCTCGACCGCCTTGCCTTCCAGCACCGCCGACAGCCTGCGCAGATCGAGACGTGCCGCGTCCGCGCCCTGCAGCGTCTCCAGATGCGTGCCGAGTTGCTCGAGCGCCGCGACGATCTCGTCGACGCGCCGGCTTTCCTTCGCCGCATGGTCGATCAGGCCGTGAATCGCGAGCGACATCGGGTCGTCCGCGTTCGGCGTGATCCCGTACGCGCAGAATGCGGCGCGCTCGGGTTGCGGCTTCGGTTGCGCCGGCATCATGATGCGTGCCGGATTGCCGACCGCGGTGCCGCCTGCCGGCACCGGCTTCACGACGACCGCGTTCGAACCGATCTTCGCACCCGCGCCGACCGTGAAACTGCCGAGCACCTTCGCACCCGCGCCGACGATCACGCCGGCCTCGAGCGTCGGATGGCGCTTCGCGCCGCGTGTGAGCGACGTGCCGCCGAGCGTCACGCCCTGATAGATCGTGCAGTCGTCACCGATGATCGCGGTTTCGCCGATCACGACACCCATCCCGTGATCGATGAACACACGCCGGCCGATCGTCGCGCCCGGGTGAATCTCGATCCCCGTCAGGAAGCGCCCGACCTGCGACGCGAAGCGTGCGAGCCAGTAGCGTTTCGCGCGCCAGCACGCGTGCGCGAAGCGATGCAGCACGAGCGCGTGCAGCCCCGGATAACAGGTCAGCACTTCCCAGGCACTGCGAGCGGCGGGATCCCGCTCGCGAATCGTCGCAACGTCTTCGCGCAGTCTAGTGAACATGATCTGGTCTGGGCTGGGGAAAAGGCCGGCGCGCCCCGCCGGCAATGGCCGGTCGTTATCGCACCGGGTAATTTGCTTATGACGTCCGGCGATTGTAGGGCCACTCGCGCGCGGGCGCACAGCGTCGCGCGTTCACCCCGCCGACGGCACGGGTATTCGCGCGGGACGCTTGCCGTGGCTGGTCGACATGGCGACCCGTCGGGTCGGCGCGGACCGGGCCGCCGTCATTGGGCGGCCGATTCAACACGGCGGCTGCGGGCGGGAACGCCGCCGCGAACGCATGAGCGCCCGGCAGCCGGCGTGCGTCGGCCGCTTACGCGTCGCCGTCGGGGGTGCCGGACTTCAGCAGGATGTGCTTCGCGATGCCGCGCAGGATGTTGACTTCCTCGCGCTCGAGCCCTGTGCGCGCGAACAGGCGCCGCAGCCGCGGCATCAGCTTCTTCGGGTTGCGCGGGTCGAGAAAATCGAGCGCGATCAGCGCGTTCTCGAGGTGCGCGTACATCCGCTCGATCTCGTCGCTCTGCGCGAGCGTGCCGGCCTCGGCCTGCGCCTGGGACGACGGCTCGCCCCCCTGCTCCAGGAACGCGACCCGCAGTTCATACGCGAGCACCTGCACGGCCTGCGCGAGGTTCAGCGAACTGTAGGCCGGATTCGCCGGGATGTGCGCGAGCACGCTGCACTGCTCGACGTGCTCGTTCGCGAGGCCCGTGCGCTCGTTGCCGAACACGAGCGCGATGTCGCCGGTGCCGACCTGCGTGCGCGCCTGTTCGGCAGCCGCGCGCGGTGCAAGGCGCGGCGGCCCGTATTCGCGCGTGCGCGCGGTCAGCGCGATCGACCAGTGAACGCCGGACAGCGCGTCGCCGAGCGTGGGCACGACATGCGCGGACGCGAGGACGTCGTCCGCACCGCTCGCCATCGCGATCGCTTCGGGGTCGCTCTGCACGTGCGGCACGCGCGGCGCGACCAGGACGAGCCTGGAGAAACCCATCGTCTTCAGCGCGCGGGCGGCCGCCCCGACATTGCCGGGATGGCTCGGCTCCACGAGCACGAAACGGGTGGACGTGAAGCCGCCGGACGGCGGCGGGGACGAAGCCGCGCCCGATTCGGACGGCGCGGCGGGGTTCTGCGGGGTTTCCACTACATACGACTCGGTTCATCAGAATGGCAGTATGGTATCGCCATCGCCCCGGCAAACCCACTCGTCCGGACGGCCAGCGGGGGTTTCCCCGCATTCCGGTCACCTGAGACTCTCGAAAATCGGGTAAAATCATGTGTTTACGCGTCGCATCCCGTGCGACGCGGGTCGTACCCTGCTCTTTGTCAATTCGCGTCTCATCTCGCCCGGCACGTTTGCGCCGTTCCGGGCGGTGTGTTCCACTTCGTGGCGGCCCGTGCCGCCGGCTACAGGATCCAGGCTCATGCATCCCATGCTCAACATCGCTGTCAAGGCTGCGCGCCGCGCCGGACAGATCATCAACCGCGCCTCCCTCGACCTCGACCTGATCGAGATCCGCAAGAAGCAGCAGAACGACTTCGTCACCGAAGTGGACAAGGCCGCCGAAGAGGCGATCATCGAGACGCTGAAAACAGCCTACCCCGACCACGCGATCCTCGCGGAAGAATCGGGCGAATCGGAGAATGAATCCGAATTCAAGTGGATCATCGATCCGCTCGACGGCACGACCAACTTCATCCACGGCTTCCCGTACTACTGCGTGTCGATCGCGCTCGAGCACAAGGGCGTCGTCACGCAGGCCGTCGTCTACGATCCGAACAAGAACGACCTGTTCACGGCCACCCGCGGCCGCGGCGCGTACCTGAACGACCGCCGCATCCGCGTCGGCCGCCGCGACCGCCTGGCGGACGCGCTGGTCGGCACGGGCTTCCCGTTCCGCGAGAAGGACGGCCTTGACGCGTACGCGCGCCTGTTCACCGAAATGACGCAGGCCTGCACGGGCCTGCGCCGTCCGGGCGCGGCCGCGCTCGACCTCGCGAACGTCGCGGCCGGCCGTCTCGATGCGTTCTTCGAGCAAGGCATCAACGTGTGGGACATGGCGGCGGGCAGCCTGCTGATCACCGAAGCCGGCGGCCTCGTCGGCAACTACACGGGCGACGCCGATTTCCTGCATCGTCACGAGATCGTCGCGGCGAATCCGAAGATCTACGCGCAGATGATCCCGATCCTGAACCGCTACAGCCGCGTGCATCCGGCAGCGGAGTAAATCCGGGCCGCGCCCGCGCGGCGCGGCTGTCGCATCAACCACTCGCTGGCATCATCATGATGGCGCGTTCTCTGCCTTCCGGTTGTCCGGGGGGCGAAGTAACCTTCTCCATGCGAGGGTCGCTTCAGGCGCCCGTCCTGACGTTACCCGAGTGGTCCGGCCAGGCCCGTGTGCCGCCGCGCGGTCCGCGCTTGCCGATGCCGCATGACCGGCTTCGGGGATGCCCGAGCAGCGCACGACGCGCCGGCACGCCGGCCCCCGCCCGTCTCAACACCGCCACGACTTCGTGGCGACCGTATCCGAATACTCATGTTACGGCTAAGCGAACTTAAACTCCCGCTCGACCACCCCGAGAGCGCCCTCGAAGCCGCGATTCGCGCGCGCCTCGCGGAGCTTGGCGTGGCGGCAGACGGGCTCCTCCGTTACACGGTGTTCCGCCGTGCGCACGATGCACGCAAGCGCTCCGACATCAAGCTCACGTATATCGTCGACGTCGAAGTCAAGGACGAAGCGGCCGTGCTTCCGCGACTCGCCGGCACGCCGCATTGCGGCGTGACGCCCGACATGGCGTATCACTTCGTCACGAAGGCGCCCGAGCACGGCAACTTCCTGCGCCCGGTCGTCATCGGCATGGGACCGTGCGGCCTGTTTGCGGGGCTGATCCTCGCACAGATGGGCTTCCGCCCCATCATCCTCGAGCGCGGCAAGGCCGTGCGCGAGCGCACCAAGGACACCTTCGGGCTGTGGCGCAAGAGCGTCCTCAATCCTGAGTCCAACGTGCAGTTCGGCGAAGGCGGCGCTGGAACGTTTTCCGACGGCAAGCTGTACAGCCAGATCAAGGATCCGCATCACTACGGCCGCAAGGTGCTCGACGAATTCGTCAAGGCCGGCGCACCGGAGGACATCCTGTATCTGAGCCGGCCGCACATCGGCACGTTCCGCCTCGTCAGCATGGTGGAAAAGATGCGCGCGACCATCCACGAACTGGGCGGTGAAGTGCGCTTCGAAACCCGGGTCGAGGACATCGAAATCGATCAGGGGAAGGTGCGCTCGCTGACGCTGTCGAACGGCGAAACGCTCCGGTGCGATCACGTGGTGCTGGCCGTAGGCCACAGCGCGCGCGACACGTTCCAGATGCTGCACGATCGCGGCGTGTATGTCGAAGCGAAGCCGTTCTCGCTGGGTTTCCGGATCGAACATCCGCAGGGGCTGATCGATCGCAGCCGCTTCGGCAAGTTCGCCGGCCACAAGCAACTCGGTGCGGCCGACTACAAGGTGGTCCATCACTGCAGCAACGGACGCGCGGTCTACAGCTTCTGCATGTGCCCCGGCGGTACGGTGGTCGCGGCGACCTCCGAGCCGGGCCGCGTGGTCACCAACGGCATGAGCCAGTATTCCCGCGCCGAGCGCAACGCGAATGCGGGCATCGTCGTCGGCATCACGCCGGAAGACTATCCGGGCGGCCCGCTGGCGGGCATCGCTTTCCAGCGCAAATGGGAAGAGCGTGCGTTCGAACTCGGCGGCGGCGATTACAGCGCGCCGGGCCAGCTGGTCGGCGATTTCATCGCGGGCCGGCCGTCGACATCGCTGGGCTCCGTGGTGCCGTCGTACAAGCCGGGCGTGCGCCCGACCGACCTCAGCACCGCGCTGCCCGACTACGTGATCGAAGCCATTCGTGAAGCGCTGCCCCAGATCGACAAGAAGATCGCCGGCTTCGCGATGCACGACGCGGTGCTCACCGGTGTGGAAACGCGCACGTCGTCTCCGATCCGGATCCGGCGCAAGGACGATTACCAGAGCGTGAACGTCGAAGGGCTGTATCCGGCCGGCGAAGGCGCCGGCTATGCGGGCGGCATCTATTCGGCAGCCATCGACGGTATCGAGGTCGCGCAGGCGGTGGCGCTCGACCTGATGTCGGCGCACACGTCCTGACTTGTCGGCGAGGCTCGGCGCACGACGATCCGTGCGCCGAGTGACGCCGGCTTTTCAATGCCTGCCCGGCAACGAGGTCGAATCGCCATATCGGGCCGCCGGCCGCCGATAGCATTCTCCGGCAACTGGCCGAACGGCGAACTTCGCGCTTGTGTACCGAAGCCACCGGGCAACTCGGGCAATAACTTTGCGCTGGATCCATGACCATGCTGTCGCCCGAGGCTTTTGCCGGCCATACTCCGGCGATGCCGGTGTCACAGTGCAGGCCGATCGCTGCGCGCGGTCAAATTTGCCTTTAGCGCCGAGCTCATCGGCATGTCGAGATTCGCTCCGTGGGGTGGAATCGGCGATTGGAACCACCTTGCATAAAGGCGAGTGAATTCGCCGCTCTTCATGAGTCGGGTCAGCGTGCCATCGACGAGTCGCTTGAACGCCGGATCGTCCTTCCGGACCATGCACGCGTACGGCTCAACCTGCAGCGCCTCGCCGGTGACGATCCAGGCATCCGGATCGCCAGCGTTCGCTCTCAGACCGTAAAGCAGGACGTCGTCGAGCGCGAGCGCTGCCGCCTTGTCGTCCGCGACGGCTTGCAGGGCTTCGGCGTAATCCTTTGCCAGCACGACTTCCGCGTCGACGTGCTGCGCTTCGAGTTCGCGACGCAATGTCCTTTCGTTGGTGCTTCCGCCGACTGTCGCGACGATCTTGTGCGCAAGGTCGGCATAGCCGCCAATGTGCGATGCCCGCTTCGTCATCAGCCGCGTGCCCGCATAAAAGTAATTGATCGAGAACGCGACGTCCTTGCCGCGCGCCGACGTGTTTGTCGTCGATCCGCACTCCAGGTCGTAGGTACCGTTGGCGAGTAGCGGTATTCGATTCTGTCCGGTAACCGGCACGTAAACAACTCTCAGATCCGGCCTTCGAAGTGCCTTGCGGACATCGTCGACGATTGCTTCGGTCACGTCCATCGAAAAGCCGACGGCTTTATGCGGCGTGAGCAGATAGCTGAACGGCACAGCGGCTTCCCTGTATGACACGACAATTTGATTGGCTTGGGCAATCTTGGCCAATGTCTGCGCGAAAGCCGTCGTCGACGCGGCGTATCCCGCGAGTAGTGCAGCGAGAATTCCAAAGGTTCGATATCGCATGATGCCCCCGTTCACGATCTACATGCGCGCAAGAACTTCACTTCGCGAGCCGTGGGGACAATAGCGGGCCTTGTGCCGCCCCTTCCACCGCGCATCTTGCGACCCGACGTGAACTCACTGTAGGCCGGGCCTGCCACACGCGATTGATTCAGGTCAACGGCGCCGCCCTGGAGCGAGGTCCGGCGATCGCCAATCCGCCCGAGAGCAGTACCTGCGCCGAATCTAACAACGGTAAACGCGCAAACCTACGCCAAGAACCACGCTCTGCCTTCTCGGTATCGGACACCCCGACTTCTCAATGTCGCTACGGTGCTCATCGCGTCACTACCCAAGAATCCTGCCCGGTCCACGCGCTGCCCGTTCGGACAAAATCGGCAACTTTCAGCGAAACAGTATCGGCCTTGGCAATCGAGCGAGCCTTCCGGGCGACCGCCAGGATCGGGGCCAAGTGCTCATAAAAGCATTCGATTTGTCGCGCGTCGGATGCCAATCGTTCAAGGTCAAACGCCCTCTCAAGAATCGACCGAGGAATATGAAAACGCTGAAGTCCACGGCCAACTTGAATCTGAAAGACGACGCCATCACTGCTATGCGGCACACCCGCCCACACAAGCGAACTGCGATCCATCGAGCCCCCAAGAGATCATAATCATCATATCAATATGCCAGCCATCCCTTGCGTTGCATATTTTTATTTCAAGATTGTGATGATTGATGCATCGGTATTTTCGCGGAACCCAAATATTGCGATGCAGCAAAAATAACCCTAGACTGAGCTCGCGAGTCCGATGTAGTTCCCGACGGTCGCCCCATGACGGGAGAGCACGCCATGACGACTTCTTCACCAGCACCGAGCCAAACGTGTCCCGCACTCCACGTCTTCCAGCGAGACGGCGGCTGGCACTGGGGCATCACAATTCCTCGCCCTACAGGATGCGGCTTCAAACTGATCGCATTCAGCGAGCACATCTTTTCCGCTGAGGACGCTGCGCAGCGCGACGGCGACCGAGCGTTGGCCTCGATCGTGGCAAGTCGCGAGAATTGAGCTTGGCGGATCGAGCAATTGCGCTCTCCTTGAGTTTTCACAGCGAGATGCAATACTCCTATCACCCTTCGATGCAAGACCACTTCCCGCGCACCATGACGGAATCCGCCATGTGTCTGACACACCCGGTCGTCGGCGACGATCCAAGCCTCTCCTTCTCCGCCTATGGCCGCGGTTGGGGGTAGGTTGCAATCAAGCTCCCGACGGACGTCGTTCGCGAAAAGCTTGGCGCAGAGACCGCTACACCCACACAATTGCTCTCCGCATTTGACAGCAATCGCGAGAAGACCACCGCCGCGGTCATCCGACAGACGTTGCCGAAAAACGGCCGGCACGTCCAATTCGCCAAATCAGACTTCTAGACCGGAACCAGCGTGTTGGCCGGGATGCCGGCAGCAGACAGGAGGTGTTCATGAATATCCGGATCTTGGCTCCCTGCGCCCTCGCTCTTGTTGCTATCGCCACTCAAGCTGCCGACATCACCGGCGCAGGCAGCACTTTTGCCGCACCGATCTACACAAAATGGGCAGATGCGTATAGGAAGGCCGGGGGTGGCAAGGTTAACTACCAAGGTATCGGTTCGTCGGGCGGCCTGAAGCAGATCAACGCGAAGACGGTCGATTTTGCCGGTTCGGACGCTCCGCTGAAGGATGACGAACTCGCGAAGGAAGGCCTGTTCCAGTT
>NZ_QTPO01000073.1 GCF_003853645.1 Burkholderia sp. Bp9143
CACTTGTAGAACGGCGCGTTGCTCTCGTCGAGCACCTTGGTGAACGGCTTGTGCCAGCTGAGGCCCTCGCGGGCGAGACGCGCCCAGAAGCCTTCGTAATCCTGCTCGGCCTCGGCGGCCAGCGCCTGGTAGGCCGGCATGCCGGAAAGGGTCGCGCGCTCGCGCGTGTCGGCCGGCGGTTCGAAGATTCGGCGCTCCTGAAGGATCGATACGAGGGCGGTCAAGATGGTCTCCATGGAAATCGTAGGGTGTGGCCTGACTGTCGAAACGCAACTTGCATGCCAATCGCGCGGGTATTCGGGCGGAACGGCGTGCGTGCGGGTTGTCGCGCGGCTTGCGCCGATCGATCTGTAGTGCAAATCAATGAACGATGGAACGACCGGCGATCTCGTCGGCCTGCGTGTTGCGTCGAAATGCAGCAGCGGGTGTTGCAGGCGTCAACACGGCGTCCGATGCGCGTCGCACGCGGCACCGGCCGGACGTCGTGCTACGCGATGAACGACCGGAGCACGCCGAGCGCGTCGGACGCACGCAGGCGCGCGAGTGCCGACGCCTCGATCTGCCGCACGCGTTCGGCGGACAGGTTCAACTGGCGGCCGATATCGCGCAGCGAGCAGCCTTCGTCCGTGTGCAGCCCGTAGCGCAGCCGCAGGACCATCGCCTCGCGTGGCGGCAGCCGCTCGATCGCGGCGGCGATGGTATTGCGCAACTGGGCGGCGCTGGCGGCGTCTTCGGGCGACGGCGACGACAGGTCCGGCGCGACGTCGGCGAACGTCATGTCGCCTTCCTGCGAGACCGGCAAGTCCGCCGACACCGGTTCCTTCACGATCGCCATCAGGTCGCGCACCTTGTCGACCGGCTCGCCCATGTGGACGGCCAGTTCGGCCGGCGTCGCGGCCATGCCCGCGCGTTGCCGATGCTCGCGCGCGAGCCGCGTCAGCTTGTTCAGCGCGTCGACCGTATGCGTCGGCACGCGGATCGTGCGGCCGAGGTCGGCGAGCGCGTGCGTGATCGCCTGCCGGATCCACCAGGTCGCGTAGGTCGAGAACCGGAAGCCGCGTCGGTAGTCGTAGCGCTCGATCGCCTTCAACAGGCCGATGTTGCCTTCCTGGATCAGGTCCGCGAACGGCAGCCCGCGATCGGGATAGCGCTTCGCGATCGACACGACGAGCCGGAGGTTCGCGTCGAACAGTCCCGTCCTCGCCGGCTGCATCGCGCGTTCGATCGCACCGAGCCGTGCGTCGAGCGACGCGGTCGCGCCGGGCGGCAGTTCCGACGCAGCGGCACCGCGCACGATCGCGGCGCGTGCGTCGACGAACTCGGCCGCGCGCCGCGTCAGCGTCGGCCCGCAGGCCGGATGCGCGGCAATGCATGACGCGAGCCAGCCGGCGTGATCGTCGTCGGTCGACTGCGCGAACGACGGCGGGATGCCCGCGTCGGCCAGCATCCGCGCCAGCCGGCCCCGCAGCGCGCGATGCCGGCGGGCGCGGCCGCGCAACGGTTCGCTCATCCGCTCGAGTGCGCGTGCGGACAGGCATAGCGTGCCGAGCAGCGCCACGGCATCGCGTACTTGCGTGCGATACGCGGCGGAAGCGGTGCCGCCGGACACCAGCGCCGCGCGCATGCCGTCCGCGAGTGCATCGATGCGCGCGAGCCGCGCCACGACGGCGTTGCGCCAGGCCGAATCCTCCGGTGGCGTCTCGTCGTCGCGCGCGGGTTCGCCGGTGGAGGCCGGCGAAACGCCCGCATCGGCGTGAGCGGCCGGCGGATCGTCGTGCGGGCCGTCGGCGAGAAAGATCACGTAGGTCGATGCGGCGGTCCGCCGTTCGGCGATCTCGGCGCGGATCGACACCAGCGCGTCGAGCGCATCGGGATCGCCGCACAGCACTGCGACCGACGCCGCGCGGCCGCGCTCGATGCGCCGCGCGAACGCGAATTCCTCGTCGCGCGTGAGGAGCGGCGTCGTGCCCATCTCGCGCAGGTACAGCCGGACCGGGTCGGTCGTGCGCGGGGCGAGCAGGTCGGCCGCGGCGAGCGTGCCGGTACCGTCGACCCATGCACGCGTGGGCGGCGCGGGCCGGAAGTAACGGTCGAGCGTCCAGCCGCTCGCGGTGTCGGCGCTGTCGCACACCGCGATGCCGAGTTCGGCGAGCACCGCGGCCGCCGCATCGATGCTGCTGTCGCCCGCATCGTCGTCGGGCAGCGCGTCGATGATGTCGCCGCGCGTGACGAAGCCGCGTGCGAGTCCGGTCGAAATCAGCGCGGGGAGATGGGCGGCCGCGGGTGGCGGCGCGTCGTCGTCGTGGCCGGCGGCGGACGCCGACGCGCGCCGCTGTGCGGACCGCGCCGGCATCTCGCCGCGCGACGCGTCACGCGCGCTTGGCATACACGTTGCACCAGCCGTCCGCGGCAACCGACTTGCCGGCGAACATCGCGCACGTGCCGGCGGCATCCGCCGCTTCGCCCTTGTAGAAGCGGCAGTTCGAGCAACGCTGGCCGGGCTGGTATTTCGGGAACTGCGCGGCGTCGACGCTCGACGCGCGGGCGCGATAGCCGAGCGCCTTGGCCGCGGCGTCGTTTTCGTCGACGAGGGGCGGGGCCGCCAGCGCGGGGCGTGCCGCGGCAAGCGCCGCGCACAGTCCGATGGTCCGGACGATGAAGGTTCTGCGAGTCGTGGTGTGCATCACTGTCGTTTCCTGGTGAAGAAGAAATCGTGCAGGCGTGGGGCCGGGCATGCGCACCCGGGCCGCAAGCCGGGTTACTGGCTGGCTTCCTTGTGCCCCGCGGGACCGACGACGAGCGGCGCGGCCGATGCGCGCGCCGTATCGGCGGTCAGCTTGTCCTTGCTCGCGGCGTAGCCGTTCGATGCGAGCAGGAACGCCATCAGGTCCGCATAGTCGTCGTCCTTCAGCTTGCCGGGCTGGTCCGCGGGCATGTTGGTCGCCATGTAGCCGAACACGCCGCCGATCGTCAGGTGAGAATGCGACAGCGGCGCGAACGACGGACCGCTCAGCGCGGGCGCGGTGTCGCCTTCGAGGTTGGCGCCGTGGCACTTCGCGCACGCATTGCCGTACAGCGTCTTGCCATGTTCGACCTGGGCCGCATCGAATGTCGGCGCGGCATCGCCGGTGCTCCCGGAAACACGCATGAAGCCGCCGCCGGCCGGTACGCCGCGCGCGCGCAGCAGGCCGGCGCGCGACAGGCCGGCAGCCGCCATCGCGCCGTCGAGGAAGCGCGGCGTCGCGCGCGAATCGTGCGCTTCGAGCGCGCCGCCGGGCAGCGCCCACTTGCGGGTCAGCGCGGCGAGCCGGCCGTTGTTCTTCATCTGCGCGAGTGCCGCGTCGATACGCTGCTGCAGCGCGGCCGAGCGCGGCGCGAACGCGAACGTGAGCTGCCACTCCGCATACGGCGACGACGTCGCGCTGAAGCGGAACGCCTGCTTCGGATGCGCGGCCTGGTACGCGATGACCGCCGGGTACCAGACGATCGCGCGATGCGCGCGGCCGCGTGCGACCGCGTCGACCGTTTGCTCGGACGTGTTCTCGAGATCGAAGCGCGCGTTCTTCTGCTGAACCGCGATCAATTGCGCGGGGCTCGCATAAGTGGCCGCGACGATTTCCCGGCCGGTCGTCGGCGTGCCGGCATCGCGGCGCGTGACGCTCACGTAGCCGGAGCGCAGGTAGCCTTGCGAGAACAGCAGCTTCGTGTCGGATGCGTCGGCGATGGCCGAGCGCGGGAATCCGGCAAGTACGTCGCAATCGCGTTCGAGGATGCCGGCGAGCTCGTGCGCGGACACGCCGTCGTCGTCGCTGCCGCCAGCGTCGTGTGCGGAGAAGGTCGCGGTGATGCCGGCCGTGCGGAACACCTCGCGTGCGACGGCCTTGTCGAGCGCGGCCGTCGGCGTACCGGGCAGCGAGCAGACGCGCACCGGCGTCGCGGCCGTGGAGAGCGCCGGGGTCAGCGCCGTGCCTGCCGCGAGCGCACAGGCCGCGGCGAGGCGGGAAAGTCGGATGGTCATGATCGTTCGCCCGGTTGAAAAAGAGAAGGGGGGAGGCGCCCGCGCCGGCGGCGCGGGCGCAATGCGGGTGACCGGAAGGCGATCAGCCGCGGTCGAGGGCGAACACGTACAGCGTGCCGCCGCGCGGCACGTCGTCCGCCGCCTTGGCCATCGGGCCGCCCCAGATCGGGTTCGCGCCGCCGTAGCCGGCGAGCACTGCTACGTACTCCTTGCCGTCGACCTCAAACACCGACGGCTGCGCGATGATCCCGCTCGCGAGCTTCGGGCTCTCCCACAGCACCTTGCCGGTCGACACGTCGAACGCGTACAGGTGACCGTCGAGCGAGCCGCTGAACGCGAGGCCGCTCGCGGTCGTCGCGACGCCGCCGTTCCACGGCAGCTTGCTCCAGTGGCTCCACACCTTCTTGCCGGTGTTCACGTCGATCGCCTGGAGTTCGCCGTAGCCTTCGCTGCCCGGCTCGGGCTTGATCTCGAAGCCTTCGCCGAGATACGGCAACCCTTCCATGTAGTTGACCGACTTGCCCGACAGGCTCATGCACGCATGCAGCGCCGGCACGATCGCGAGATGGCGCTCGGGGTCGTACGACACCGACCACCAGTTCTTGCCGCCGAGGAAGCTCGGGCACGTGTCGATCGTCGTGCCGACCTTCGGATACTTCGCGGGATCCTGGATCGGCGCGCCGTCTTCCGTGTAGCCGGTGACCGACGTCGCCTTCACGAACGGCTCCGCATAGATCAGCTTGCCGCTGTCGCGATCGATCGCATGGAAGTAGCCGTTGCGGTCCGCATGGATGATCGCATCGTGTTCCTTGCCCTTGTACTTGATCGTCGCGAGCACCGGCGTGTTGACGCCGTCATAGTCCCAGGTGTCGTGCTTCGTGTACTGGTAGTGCCACTTGAGGTCGCCGTTCTTCGGATCCAGCGCGAGCAGCGAGTCGGAGTACAGGTTGTCGCCCGGACGCAGGTCCGCGAGCCACGGCCCCGGATTGCCGACGCCCCAGTACAGCGTGCGCGTCGCCGCGTCGTAGGTGCCGGTCAGCCAGGCCGGTGCGCCGCCATGTGCCTGCATGCCGTCGGGCCAGGTATCGGCGTGCTTCTCGCCCTGGCCGGGAATCGTGAAGCGCTTCCACAGCAGCGAGCCGTCGTTCGGGCTGAGTGCCGCGATGAAGCCGCGCGCGCCGTATTCGCCGCCCGAGCTGCCGACCACGATCGCGCCGTCGAGCGCGAGCGGGGCGAGCGAGAACGCGTAGCCGAGCCCCGGTTCGAACATCTGCTTCTTCCACACGAGCGCGCCGGTCTGCGCATCGAGCGCGGCCACCTCGCCGCTCAGCATCGCGACGTAGACGTTCTTGCCGTACAGCGCGACGCCGCGGTTCACGACGTCGCAGCAGGCCGTCTTGAACGATTCCGCCCCGAGCTTCGGCTCGTATTTCCACAGCTGCGCGCCGGTGGCCGCGTCGAACGCGTACACGTTGTCCTTCGGCGTGGTCACGAACAGGTAGCGGCCGTTGACGATCGGCGTGGCCTCGAAACCCTGCTTCAGCTCGGCCGGAAACTTGTAGCTCCACGCCTGCGTGAGCTGCTTCACGTTCGACGCGTCGATCTGCTTGAGCGGCGAATGCGCCTGGCCGCTGTACGTGCGGTAGTAGGTGAGCCAGCCCGGATCGCGTTGCGCATCCGTGAGCCGCTGGTACGTGACGGCCGGATAATCCGCGGCAGCGTCCACCAGGCCGGGATTCAAGGCGATCGCGGCCGCCGCCGCGATTCCGATCGTTGCCAGTCGGCTCGTCGAAGCCGAGAGTTTTTTCATGGTTGTCTCCTGAGTCATTGTGGTCGCACCGCGGCCAACACATGGCCGGTTCGGCAGGGTGGGGATCCGGGTCCAGTGCGCAGCCAGTCACGCAAATCGCATGCCATTGCGGCGCGTGCGTTGCCGCGCAAGGCGGAGCGGCAGATTGCGGATGCTGGGGCGATGTGTGCGGCGCGGCGCGGGTGATCCGCGTGTGTTGCGTTCGGGGACAGCCGCGGGCGGAGTGTTGCGAAACATGACAGTGCCGTGCGCAGTCGGCGTATCGCGCATGGGATACGCGGCGTACGACGCATCGCGGCCGCTATATGCGAGTACATGCCTGAATGGATAAACGTGTGGCGGAGAAAAGGCGATCGTCGACGACGGAGTGAGTCGATCGCGCGCTGCTGCCCGATACGGCAGACGCATGCGACGGACGACATGCCTTCGGCGGCGAGATCGATCCGAACGGCGATCACGCACACGACGGCACGAACACCGTGCCGGTGATCCAAATTGACACAGGTTCAACAGGGGTGGCACGAACTGCAACAGGTGTGCGGTCGCGTATCGATGCATGGCGGCTTCGATCGGCGGCCTGCCGGGCGTCGCACGTATCGGCATGCTTCTTGCCGTTCGAAGCGGCAACGTCTCCACGCAGCGAGAAACCGCCATGCCTGTCCCGATTTCGTCCGATGCCAGCCGCAGGTCCGACCGCCGCCGCGTGGTCGCGCTCGCATACGGCGTCGTGCCTGCCGGCCCGCATGCGACGACGATCGCGATGCCGTTGTCCGCGCGTGCACGCGAACCGCTGCAAGCCGTCGCGCTGGCGGTGTTCGCCGTCCATGCGGCCATCATGGTCGCGCTGTGGCATGCCCGGATGCCCGATGCGCGCCCGACGCTGCCTCGCGCGCTCGCCGTCGAGGTGGACGCGAGCGAGTCCGCGCGGGTTGCCGAACCGGGCGTGCAGCGCCGTACGGATGTCGCGACGCCGGTTCCTGCCGCGCATCGGCCTTCACATTCGAGCCGCGAAACTGCCATGCATCGAGAGATTCGGCCGAATGTGACCGTGCCTCGTCAGATCGACCATGCGAGTCCTTCGCGCAAGCCCCAGGCCTCAACCGCGGTAGCACAGCCGGACGGTGAAGGTCAGCGAACCGTGCCGCTACAGGAAACGGCACCGCCGGCCGCTGCACACGCATCGGCAGATACCGCGACGCTGCCCGCGCATGCGACGCCGATCACGCCATCATCGACTGCACCCGAACCCGTCACCGCACCGCGCTTCGCGGCGGCCTACCTGCGCAACCCCGCGCCCGATTACCCGGACGTCGCGCAGCGGCGCGGCTGGGAAGGCACCGCGTTCCTGAACGTGCATGTGCTCGCGAACGGCCGGCCCGACCAGGTCCTGCTGTCGGCAAGCAGCGGACACGACGCGCTCGACGACGCGGCCATCGCGGCGGTCACGGGCTGGCGCTTCGTGCCGGCGAAACGCGGCACGGAATCGATCGACGGCTGGGTCAGGGTGCCGGTCGTGTTCAAACTCGGAAACTAGGGAATCCGTCATGCCTGATTACATCCACTACGCGGTCGTCGGTGCGTTCGTGCTCCTCGCGGTGCTGTCGGCGCTCAGTTGGACGCTGATCGTCGCCAAGGCGCTGCTGTACACGCGCGTCACGCTCGGCAACCGCCGCTTTGCCGCTCGCCGCGGCGAGCGCGCCGCACTGTCGATGCCGCCGGACGACGATGCTGCCGTCAGCCTGAACGCGCGGCTGCAACGCGCCGTATGCGTCGCGTTGCGCGATCTCGAGGCGCCCGAGCCGGGCGCGCCGGCCACGCTGGTCGCGTGGGATCGCCGCGACCTGCTCGAACGTACGCTCGCGCGCGAGATCCGGCGCGAGCAGCGGCCGCTCGAGCGCGGGCTCACGACGCTCGCGTCGATCGCGAACGTCGCGCCGTTCGTCGGGCTGTTCGGCACCGTGTTCGGCATCGTCCACACGTTGCAGGCGATGACGGCGTCGGCCACGAACGGCATCGACGCGATCGCGGGGCCGATCGGCCAGGCGCTGGTCGCGACCGGGATCGGCATCGGCGTCGCGATTCCGGCGGTGCTGGCGTACAACCTGTTCCTGCGGCGGCTCAAGACCGTGACGGCCGGGCTCGACGAGTTCGGGCAGGACCTGATCGCGCTGGCCGAACAGCGGCGGTTCCGGATCGACACGCCGGTGCATGCCGCGCTATCGGCAGCAAGCAACGCGGGCGGCGTGCGTCGGGCGGCCGTATGAAGACGGATGACCGCGACGCCTATGCGGGCGAACCGCTCGGGGAGATCAACGTAACGCCGCTCGTGGATGTCGTCCTCGTGTTGCTGGTGATCTTCATGGTTGCCGCGCCGCTGATGACGCATGCGATCCGCGTCGACCTGCCGAAGGCCGCCGCGCCGGCGCGCGACACGCGTGCATCGGCCGTCACCGTGACCGTCGACGCGCACGGCGCGGTCCACGTCGACGGCACGCCGACCATGCCGGGCGAGGTTGAAACCGTGCTGGCACGCCGTGTTGCGCACGACCCGCAGACGAGCGTCAGCCTGCACGCGGACCGCAACGAGTCGTTCGGCACCGTGGCCGGCGTCATCGCGTCGATCGGACGCGCGCGTGTCGCGCATGTCGCGATCGCGACGGCGGACGGTGATGCCGGTACGGCGCCGTGAAGCGATCGACGTCAGCGGTGATGGCAATCCATGAATCGCTATGTACAACGATATAACGGTGCCGAGACAAGAAAGAGGAGACGTGGAGATGAAGGAAACCGAAGGGGCCAGGCGCCGCTTCGTCGCTCGGCGCGCGGGCGCCGCGCTGTGCTTCGGCAGCATGCTCGGTGGCTGGCTGACGCACGCGTCGGCGCAGGGCGAACCGGCCGGCAACGTCGATGCGTCGACGCTCGCACCGATCGTCGTCGTCGGCACGACGCCCCTGCTCGGGATCGGTACGCCGCTGTCGCGCGTGCCGGCCAACGTCCAGACGATTCGCGGCGAGGACATCGCACGACAGCACGACAGCGTGTTGACCGACTACTTCGAGAAGAACGTCTCGAGCGTCGACATCAGCGAGGCACAGGGCAACCCGTACCAGACGGACGTGAACTACCGCGGCTTCACGGCGTCGCCGGTCGTCGGCACGCCGCAGGGGCTGTCGGTGTTCGTCGACGGCGTGCGCGTCAACGAGCCGTTCGGCGACGTCGTGAACTGGGATCTCATCCCGCAGGCGGCGATCGACACGATGCAGCTGATCCCCGGCTCGAATCCGACCTACGGGCTCAACACGCTGGGCGGCGCGCTCGCGATCACGACGAAGAACGGCAAGACGAGCCCGGGCGGCGCCGCGCAGGTGTCGGTCGGCACGTGGGGGCGCAAGACCGCGCAGATCGAGCAGGGCGGACGCATCGGCAGCCACCTCGACTACTACGTGACGGGCAACGTCGCGAACGACAACGGCTGGGCCGATCACAACGCGAGCCGCGTGCGGCAGGGGTTCGGCAAGCTGCGCTACACGGACGCCGATACGACGCTGTCGATCTCGGCCGGCGGCGCGGACAATGCGCTGCAAGGCTCGCAGACGATTCCGCGCTCGTTTCTCGACCATCGCGCGCAGGCCTATACCTATCCCGACCTGAATCGCAACAGCGCCGCATACGTTACCGTGTCGGGCGACCATTCGTTCAACGATCACGTGCAGCTCAGCGGCAACTTCTATTACCGGCACTACCGCAACACCAACATCAGCAGCAACGTGAACGACGATTTCGGCAGCGTCGACGGCAGCGGTGCCACCGACACCGTGCAGGCGACCAACGACCGGTCGGTGATCACGACCGACAGCTACGGCGCGAACCTGCAACTGACGCTGCTCGGCAAGCTGGCCGGCATGGAGAATCAGTTCGTCGTGGGCGCGTCCGCCGACCTCGCGAATTCGGCGTTCAATCAGTCGTCGCAGGATGCGATGTTCACGGATACGCGCGCGACGATCGGCATCGGCGACTTCACGCAAAAGACGCACGCGAAGACGCGCAACGCGAACTACGGCGTCTATTTCGACGACACGCTGGCGCTCACGCGGCAATGGTCGCTGACGCTGGCCGGGCGCTACAACGGGTCGCGGGCGGCGATCGAGGACGTGAGCGGCCTGCAACCGTTGCTCACCGCGCGTCATACGTTCTCGCGGTTCAATCCGGCCGTCGGCGTCACGTGGAATCCGGTGCCGGGCTTCACCGCGTATGCGACGTACAACGAGGGGATGCGCTCGCCGACCGCGATCGAGCTCGCGTGCGCCGATCCGGCCGCGCCGTGCTCGTTGCCGAACGACTTTCTCGCCGATCCGGCGCTGAAGCCGGTGATCGCGAAGACGATCGAGCTGGGCGCGCGCGGCCGGGTGGGGCAGGCGACGACGTGGAGCGCGGCCGTCTACGACACGACGCTCGACGACGACATCCAGTTCATCAGCAGCAACGGCGGCGCGAGCACGCTCGGCTATTTCCAGAACGTCGGCAAGACGCGCCGGCAAGGCTTCGAACTCGCGGGCCGTACGCGGCTGGGGCCGGTCGGGATCGGCGTCAGCTACAGCTATGTCGACGCCACCTACCGCTCGACGTGGACCGAAAGCAGCGCGAGCAATTCGAGCGCCGATGCGCACGGCAACATCGTCGTCCGCGCCGGCGACCGCATTCCCGGGATTCCGTCGAGCACCGTGAAACTGAGGCTCGACTATGCGGCGACGCCGAAGTGGAACGTCGGCACCAACATCACGTATCGCAGCGGTGTATTCGCGCGCGGCGACGAGAACAACCAGGACGCGAACGGCAAGGTGCCCGGCTACTTCCTCATCGACCTGGATACGACATGGCAGGTCACGAAGCACCTGCAACTGTTCGCGTCGGTCACCAACCTGCTCGACAAGCGCTACGCGAGCTTCGGGATGATCGGCCGTAACTTCTTCAATGGTCCGAATCATTCGTTCGACGGGCTCAACCCCGTCAACGAGCAGTTCGTCGGGCCGGGCGCACCGCGCGGCGCGTGGATCGGCGCGCGCTATGCGTGGGACTGAGCGGGCGACCCTGCGGGCGGCGGCGCGTCTGCCGTGACGATCAGCATCTCGCGCACCGCACGTGCGACGCCACGTGCGAGCGCATCGTCGCTCGCGAGATGTCCGGCCGGCACGCGCTCGACGATGGCGGCCGGCACCGCGCGCGCGAGTCGATCCACGTTGTCGACCGGGCACACGCGGTCGCGCGTGCCGTGCACGGCATGCAACGGCACGCCGGCTTGCGCGGCCTGTCGCGCCAGCGCCAGCAACCGGCGCTCGCCGAGCCAGCAATTGCGTTGCAGGTAGTGCGCCTGGATCCGGTATTTGTCGATCAGCCGGTCGATGGCGGGTTGCGTCGGCCGCGTGCCGCGCGCCGGCCGACCGGTCAGGATCGCGTCTTCATACGCATTCCATGCAAGCGCGATCGCGCGCTGCCGTGCCGCGCCGGCGCCCGGCTTGAGGCGCCGCGCGCAGCAGGCGATCAGGCGATCGGCGCGCGCGGTGCCGGCGGCGGCCGTCAGGCGCCGCCAGGCCCGCGGCGCCCGCGCGCGTGCACCGACGAACAGGCCGCGCACTTCACGCGACGACGTGAGGAACAACCCGCGCAGCACGACGCCGGTGACGCACGACGGATGCTGTCCCGCGTAGGCGAGCGCGAGCGCCGCACCCCACGACCCGCCGACGACACCCCAGCGTGCGATGCCGAGCTGTACGCGCAGCGCGTCGAGATCGCCGATCAGCCGCATCGTGTTGTTGTGACGCAGGCCGCCGCGCGGCGTCGATGCACCCGCGCCGCGCTGGTCGACCAGCACGACGCGCGTGAGCGTCAGGTCGAACAGGCGCAGCACCGCCGGCCGGCTGCCGCTGCCGGGCCCGCCGTGCAGCACGACGACGGGCTGGCCGAGCGGATTGCCGGCTTCCGTCCACGCGATTCGGCATGCGTCGCGGGACAGGGCTGGCCGGGGGACGGAAGCGGAACGGAGCAGTCGGTGCGTCATGTCGTCGAGGGTAGCGGGAGCGGGGTAACGGCCGGGTGCCGCGGTAATCACGAACGGAGCGGGGCTTGATCCACATCAAAGCCAGAATCGCGCCAGCGACCACGATCGGGATCCACCGGGTCGCGGCGGGGCGGGCGGAATCACGATACTCCTTCCGCAGTCGTCGTCGCTTCGCAAGCGCTCGACCGTTTCTTGCATTTTGCTTTCGGTCGGCGCCGGTGCAACGATGCGCGGCAATTGGCGCGAGCGTTGCCGGCAGTGTGGCCCGAAGTTTGCTTGATCCAGCACAAAGAGTCCGGCACTGACCGGAAGGATCCCCGGAGGAGACAATGCGCGATGACGTTCATCCGACGGCCAACGCACGGGCCACGCATGCGCCCGGCTGGCCGGCGCCGACGATCCAGAAGTCCCATGAGCGGTCCGAGACATTCGGCCTGCAGGCGTCGGCACGTCCCGACTACGACCTGCTGTCCGGCACTGCGCTGGCGCTCAAGCGCGAGCAGAACCGCGTGCTGTGCGTGCATGCGATGCCCGTGATGGAGACGCTGCACGAGCAGATCGTCAATACGCAGAGCATGATCGTGCTGACCGATGCGGAAGGGCTGATCCTGCATTCGATCGGCGACGACGACTTCCTGCGGCGCGCGGAACGGGTCGCGCTGCGCCCGGGCGCGAACTGGGCGGAGAGCCGGCAGGGCACCAACGCGATCGGCACCGCGCTCGCGGAGCTGTGTCCGATGGTCGTCCACGGCGACCAGCACTTCCTGGCCGCGAACCATTTCCTGACATGCTCGAGCGTGCCGATTCTCGATCCGTACGGCGACGCGATCGGCGTGCTCGACGTGACGGGCGACCACCGCAGCTATCACCAGCACACGATGGCGCTCGCGAAGATGTCGGTGCAGATGATCGAGAACCACCTGTTCACGACGACCTTCCAGGAGACGCTGCAGGTGTCGTTCCACGGCCGCCCCGAATTTCTCGGCACCTTGATGGAGGGGATCGTCGCGTTCACCGCGGACGGCCGCTTCCTGTCGGCCAACCGCAGCGCGCAGTTCCAGCTCGGGATGCCGCTCGCGGCGCTGCGTGCGCATACGCTCGCGTCGCTGTTCGACGTGACGAGCGCGCAGCTGATCGACCGGATGCGCGCGAGCACCGAGCCGCACGTGTCGCTGAACCTCGGCAACGGCGCGGTGGTCTGCGCGCGCGTGCAGTTCCGGCGCGCGTTGCGGGCCGAGGGCAGCCGGCCCGCCGAAGTGCACGACGGCGCAGCACCGGCCGCGCGACCGCCTGCCGCGCAGGGCGCGGCGAGCCTGTCGCGGCTCAGCTATCTCGACACCGGCGATCCGCAGGTCGCGGCGGTGATCGCGAAGGTCCGCAAGGTGATCGGCAAGGACATTCCGGTGCTGATCACCGGCGAGACCGGAACCGGCAAGGAACTGCTCGCGCAGGCGATCCACAACGACTCGCCGCGCCGCGACGGGCCGTTCGTCGCGGTCAACTGCGCGTCGATTCCGGAGACGCTGATCGAGTCCGAGCTGTTCGGCTATGAGGAGGGCGCGTTTACCGGCGCACGCCGCAAGGGCGCGACCGGCAAGCTGCTGCAGGCCAACGGCGGCACGCTGTTTCTCGACGAAATCGGCGACATGCCGTATCCGCTGCAGGTGCGGCTGCTGCGCGTGCTGCAGGAGCGCGTCGTCAATCCGCTCGGCTCGACGAAGGCGATCGGCGTCGACATCGCGATCATCTGCGCGACGCACCGCGACCTGCGCGACATGATCGCGCAGAACCGCTTTCGCGAGGACCTCTACTACCGGCTCAACGGCCTCGTCGTGCGCCTGCCGCCGCTGCGCGACCGCACGGACCTCGCGGTGGTCGTCCAGAAGATGCTGCAGCGGGAGACGCTGTCGGGGCCCGGACGCCGGCCGTTGAGCGTCGCGCCCGACGTGATGGCGCTGTTCGAGCGCTGCGCGTGGCCGGGCAACTTCCGGCAGCTCGCGAACCTGCTGCGGACGGCGGCCGCGATGGTCGACGACGACTGCGAGATCCGCTGCGAGCATTTGCCGGACGATTTCTTCGACGACGTGCGGCGCGACGGCGGACCGGCCGCGCAGGGCGCCTGTGCGCCGCCGCCGCTCGCATCGGAAGCACCCGCGTTCGCGACCGCGGCCGGCGATGCGCGGCTGCAGGACGTGGCCGCATCCGCGATCGCGGCCGCGCTCGCGCGTCACGGCGGCAACGTGTCCGCCGCCGCACGTGCGCTCGGCGTGTCGCGCAACACGATCTACCGCAAGATGCCGGCCGCCGGGCCGGATGCGCTGGAGCCGGACGAACCCTGACGGACGCCGCGACTGTCACACGGGTGTGTCAGGTTGCAACACCCGGTGTTCAGGGATTCAACACTTGTTCAACCGACCGCGCATGCCGTGAGCCTCTGCCACAAGGCTCGTGAAATATTGCCGTATGAAAATCGTAAGAATTCCGGTGTTGTAACCAACCGGCGGCTGCCGCATGTCTTCGCTCGCCGCTGCACGACGCAAATCCCGCCCCGGCACGCTCCTTGCTGAATGGGTATCGGCCGCTCGATCGATGCGGTTTTTTCGACTCACCCACTCAATCAGGAGACACATCATGCAATGGACCACCCCGGCTTATACCGACCTGCGTTTCGGCTTCGAAATCACGATGTACATCGCCAACCGCTGATCGACGCGCGCAGTGCCGCCCGTGTCGACGGACACGATGCGGGCGGCACCGGGAGCATACGCAGATGAAGATCAAGATACTCGGCTCGGGCGCCGGCGGCGGACTGCCGCAATGGAACTGCAACTGCGGCAACTGCCGTCGCGCGCGGGCCGGCACCGACGGCATCGTGCCGCGCACGCAATCGTCGATCGCGGTCAGCGGCGACGGCATCGACTGGGTGCTGGTGAACGCGTCGCCGGACATCCTCGCGCAGCTGCGCGCCGCCCCCGACCTGCAGCCGGCCCGCGCGATCCGCGACAGCGCGATCGTCGCCGTCGTGCTGTGCGACGCGCAGATCGATCACGTGACGGGCCTGTTGATGCTGCGCGAGCGCACGTCGCCGCTGCCGCTGTACGCGAGCGCGCCGGTGCTCGACGACCTGTCGACCGGGCTGCCGCTCGTGCCGCTGCTCGGCCACTACTGCGGCGTCGATGTCCACACGATCGCGCCGGGCGAGCCGTTCGCGATACCGGGCGCAGGCGGCATCCGCTTCACCGCCGTGCCGGTCGACAGCAAGCCGCCACCTTATTCGCCGCGCCGGGAGGCGAGCGCGCCGGGCGACAACATCGCACTCCTGATCGAGGACACGACGAGCGGCCGGCAGGCGTTCTACGCGCCGGGGCTCGCCGACGTCGACGACGGCGTGCGCGCCGCGATGCGCGACGCCGATCTCGTGCTGGTGGACGGCACGTTCTGGACCGGCACGGAGATGATCGACCTCGGCCTGTCGTCGAAGCACGCGGCCGACATGGGGCACCTCGCGCAGCGCGGCGACGCGGCGCGGCCGGGGATGATCGACCGGCTTCGGCTGTTGCCGGCGCATACGCGCAAGGTCCTCACGCACATCAACAACACGAATCCGATTCTCGACCCTGGTTCCGCTCAACGTGCGCAGTTGCGCGAGCACGGCATCGAGGTAGCTCACGACGGCATGCAATTCGAGGTTTGACCATGAACGCACCGATTCCCGCCGCGGCGCTGCACGCGACGCCCTGGAGTGCGCAGGAGTTCGAGGCGCGCCTGCGCGCGCTCGAATCGCGCTACCACATCCACCATCCGTTCAACCGGCGCCTGAATGCCGGCGCGTGCTCGCCGGCGCAGATCCGCGGCTGGGTCGCGAACCGCTTCTACTACCAGGTCAGCATTCCGCTGAAGGACGCGGCGATCCTGTCCAATTGCCCGGACCGCGACACGCGCCGGCTGTGGGTCGAGCGGATCCTCGACCACGACGGTCACGGCGGCCAGGAAGGCGGGATCGAGGCCTGGGCGCGGCTCGGCGAGGCGGTCGGCATCGAGCGCGCGGAGCTGTGGTCGCTCGCGCACGTGCTGCCCGGCGTGCGGTTCGCGGTCGACGCGTACGTCAATTTCGCGCGGCACGCGCCGTGGCAGGAAGCCGTGTGCTCGTCGCTGACCGAGATGTTCGCGCCGCAGATTCACCTCGACCGGCTCGCGGGCTGGCCGACCCACTATCCGTGGATCGAGGCGGACGGGTTGCAGTACTTCCGCAGCCGCGTGCCCCTCGCGCAGCGCGACGTCGAACACGGGCTCGCGGTGACGCTGAGCCATTTCACGACACCGGCCGCGCAACGGCGCGCGCTCGACATCCTGTCGTTCAAGCTGGATGTGCTGTGGTCGATTCTCGATGCGATTGAAAAGGCGTACCCCGCATGAATACCACCGACGCCGTCAGCGGCGTGCCGCTGCGCCCCTCGCTGAGGGGCATGTACCGCCTGCAGTGGGAGGCGGCCCAGGATGCATACGTGCTCCTGTATCCGGAAGGCATGGTCCGGCTCAACCCGAGCGCGGGCGAGATCCTCGCGCGCTGCGACGGCACGCGCGAGCTCGACGACATCATCGACGAGCTCGAGCGGCTGTTCAGCACATCGGACCTCGCGTCGGACGTCTACCGCTTCCTCGATCATGCGCGACTGCGCGGCTGGCTCGACTGACATGGACATGACGCCTCCTCCGAACCGGCCGTCCGCGCCGCTGTGGCTGCTCGCCGAGCTCACGTACCGGTGCCCGCTGCACTGCGCGTTCTGCTACAACCCCGTCGACTTCGCGACGCACGGCGCGGAACTCGATACCGACGCATGGCGCACGGTGATCAGCGACGCGCGCGCGCTCGGCGCCGCGCAGATCGGCTTTTCCGGCGGCGAGCCGCTGCAGCGCGAGGACCTGGAGGTGCTGGTCGAGCATGCGCGGGCGCTGGGTTTCTATACCAACCTGATCACGTCGGGCGTGGGTCTGAATGCCACGCGCATCGAGCGGCTCAAGGCAGCCGGGCTCGATCATATCCAGCTGTCGCTGCAGGATTCGACGCGCGAGCTGAACGATTTCCTGACCAGCACGCGTACCTTCGACCTCAAGCGCAACGTCGGGCGGCTGATCAAGTCGCACGGCTATCCGATGGTGCTGAACTGCGTGCTGCACCGATACAACCTGCCGCACGTCGGCCAGATCATCGAGATGGCGCTCGATCTCGGCGCGGATTTTCTCGAGCTTGCCAACACGCAGTATTACGGCTGGGCGATGCTGAATCGCGACCAGCTGATGCCGACCGCCGAACAGCTGCGCGAAGCGGAGGAAACGGTCAACCGCTACCGGAAGCTCGTCGGCGAACGGTGCAAGATCCTGTTCGTCGTACCCGACTACTTCGAGCAGCGGCCGAAGGCCTGCATGAACGGCTGGGGTTCGGTGTTCCTCGGCGTCGCACCGGACGGCACCGCGCTGCCGTGCCATGCCGCGCGCTCGCTGCCCGGCCTCGCGCTGCCGAACGTGCGCGACCGCTCGCTGAAGGAGATCTGGTACGACAGCGACGCGTTCAACGCGTTTCGCGGCGACGGCTGGATGCGCGACCCGTGCCGCACCTGCGACGAGCGCCATGCGGATCATGGCGGCTGCCGCTGCCAGGCGTACATGCTGGCAGGCGACCCCGCGCAGGCCGATCCGGTCTGCGCGAAGTCCGAGCATCACGGCCGGGTCGAACAGGCCGTGCAGTTTGCGCGGCGGGCAGGGCGGCAGGACGAGCGTCCGCTGATCTTTCGTAGTGTTGCCAATTCGGTCGGGCGTTGAGCGGGACGGGATGCCTGATCGGCGTGGATCACTTTCTCGACCTTTCCGCCGATTGTCGCGCGGCCTGCTCGAGCAACGCCGCGAACGCCGCTTCGTCCACGCGCAGTCCCCTCGGCGTGCTGCGCACTTCCAGCGCCGCCAGCACCCCGGCCTCGAACGTATCGAGCACCACCGGATGGATGTAGCAGCGCCGGCACACGGCCGGCGTGTTGACTTCAGCGTCGCCGCGGGACGTGCGCTTCTTCATGTTGCGATGCACCCGTCGACCGGAGCATCCGCGCACGGCGTTCTGCGTTCACGCACGGCGGGCATCGTTGTTCTCCTTGTTGGCGAGCCGCCGCGACGTGCCAGCGGTCCTGCCGAGCGGGGCAGCAAGATTCGTGCGCCGCCGACGGTTTCGCCGCCTGCGTGGCTGACATCGAGGCGGATGGGCCGGACGACGATGAAACACGCAGCTGACGCAGGCCGAGGCCGCGCACGCCGGCCCGCCATCCGACGGCCCGCTACCCGCTTAGGTGTTTATACGTATGCCGATACCGATATCGCTTCAATCCAATATTTCATTGGAAGGTTATCGGACTTGTTCCTAGACTGATCCGGGGCGCACAAACCGGGCCGGCCGCAAGCGCCGGCCGGCGCCGCCCCGAACCGCGCCCGCGCCACGCAGAACCACAACAGCGCAGCACGGCACCGCGCCAGGCCGGCGCCGCGGCATACAACGACACCATCGGAGACGGACCATGACATTCATCAGGAAGCTGGCGGCCGGCGCGATCGTCGCGGCGGCGACGGTGCTGGCCACCGGCGCGCACGCGCAGCAAAAGCCGATCACGCTCGGGTTTTCGCAGGTCGGCGCGGAGAGCGCGTGGCGCACCGCGAACACCGTGTCGGTGAAGAGCGCGGCGAAGGACGCCGGCATCAACCTGAAATTCTCGGACGCGCAGCAGAAGCAGGAGAACCAGATCCGCGCGATCCGCTCGTTCATCGCGCAGAAGGTCGACGTGATCGCATTCTCGCCGGTCGTCGAGTCGGGCTGGGAGCCGGTGCTGACCGAGGCGAAGGCGGCCCATATCCCGGTGATCCTGACCGATCGCGGCGTCGACGTGAAGGATCCGTCGCTGTACGTGACGATGATCGGCTCCGACTTCCTCGAGGAAGGGCGGCGCGCCGGCCACTGGATGGAAGAGCACTTCAAGAACGACGCGGGCCCGATCAACATCGTCGAGCTGCAGGGCACGGTCGGTTCCGCGCCGGCCAACGATCGCCGCGCGGGCCTGCTGGAGGTGATCAAGAACAATCCAAAGTTCAAGGTGATCGCGTCGCAGAGCGGCGACTTCACGCTCGCCGGCGGCAAGCAGGTGATGGAAGCGTTCGCGAAGGCCTACGGCAAGCAGATCAACGTCGTCTACGCGCACAACGACGACATGGCGCTCGGCGCGATCCAGGCGATGGAGGAGGCCGGCATCAAGCCCGGCAAGGACGTGAGCGTCGTGTCGTTCGACGCGACCAAGGGCGGCTTCCAGGCGATGGTCGCCGGCAAGATCAACGTCGACGTCGAATGCAGTCCGCTGCTCGGCCCGCAGCTGATGAGCGCGGTGAAGGACGTGGTCGCCGGCAAGCAGCTGCCGAAGCGCATCGTCACGAACGAGACGGTGTTCCCGATGAGCGTCGCGGCGCAGGTGCTGCCGACCCGCAAGTACTGAGTCCCGACGGACGCGGGCGGCGGCGCGGCTGCCGCCGCCCGGCAACTGCTTCGAAGCGAGGGCGATCCATGACGAATCCGCCGGTGGTCGAGATGATCGGCATCGACAAGGCGTTTCCGGGCGTGAACGCGCTGCAGCGCGTGAACTTCCGGCTGTTTCCGGGCGAGATCCACGCGCTGATGGGCCAGAACGGCGCGGGCAAGTCGACGCTGATCAACGTGCTGACCGGCGTGCATGCGCACGACGCGGGCGAGATTCACGTCGGCGGCGCGCCGGTGCGCTTCGCCGCGCCGCGCGAGGCCGAGGCGGCCGGGATCCAGACGCTGTACCAGGAAGTGAACCTGTGCGCGAACCTGTCGGTCGCCGAGAACATCTTCGCGGGCCGGCAGCCGATGCGGCGCGGCGCGATCGACTGGAAGACGATCCATGCGCGTGCGCGCGACGCGCTCGCCGAGCTCGACCTGTCGCTCGACGTCACGCGCTCGCTCGACGCGTATCCGATCGCGGTGCAGCAGATGGTGGCGATCGCGCGGGCCGTGTCGGTCGACGCGCGCGTGCTGATCCTGGACGAACCGACATCGAGCCTCGACGACGGCGAGGTCGCGCGGCTCTTCGATGTGCTGCGCCGGCTGAAGGCGTCGGGCATCGCGATCCTGTTCGTCACGCACTTCCTCGAACAGACCTATGCGGTGTCCGACCGGATCACCGTGATGCGCAACGGCGAGCGCGAAGGCGAGTATCTCGCGCGCGATCTCCCGGTCGATAGCCTGGTCGCGAAAATGACCGGCCGCGAACCGATGTCCGGCACGCTGCAGGCCGGGGCGGCCGTGCAACGTGATGCCGATGCGGCCGCGCCGTTCCTGTCGATGCAGCAGGTGGGCCGGCGCGGGATGATGAGCCCGCTCGACCTCGACGTGCGGCCCGGTGAAATCGTCGGGCTGGCCGGGCTGCTCGGCTCCGGGCGCACGGAAACCGCGCGGCTGGCATTTGCCGCGGAGCGGACCGACACCGGCGCGATCGAGATCGACGGCGCGCGCAAGCGGCTCGCGTCGCCGCACGACGCGGTCCGCAACGGGATCGCGTATTGCCCGGAGGATCGCAAGAAGGAGGGGATCGTCGCCGCGCTGTCGATCCGCGAGAACATCGTGCTCGCGCTGCAGGCGCGGCGCGGCTGGTGGCGGCTGATCGGCCGCGCGCGCCAGCGCGAACTCGCCGAGACGTACATCGCGCGGCTCGGCATCAAGGCGCGCGACGCGGAGCAGCCGATCGGGCTGCTGTCGGGCGGCAACCAGCAGAAGGTGCTGCTCGCGCGCTGGCTCGCGACGGAGCCGAAGCTTCTGATCCTCGACGAGCCGACGCGCGGCATCGACGTCGCCGCGAAATTCGACATCATGGAGCGTGTGCTCGCGCTGTGCGCGCAAGGCCTCGCGATCCTGTTCATCTCGTCCGAAATCAGCGAAGTGGTGCGCGTGAGCCACCGGATCGCGGTGCTGCGCGATCGGCGCAAGGTCGCCGAGCTGACCGGCGACGACGCATCGGAGGAACACGTGTACCAACTGATCGCGGGAGGCCGGTCATGACGCGGCTCCGCGCATTGCTTCGTCATCCGCTCGTGTGGCCGGTGCTGACGCTCGCGCTGCTGTTCGCGCTCGACGTCGCGCATCGACCGGGCTTCCTGTCGATCTCGCTGCTCGACGGCCACCTGTTCGGCGCGCCGATCGACATCCTGAACCGCGCGGCGCCGCTCGTGATCGTGTCGCTCGGGATGACGCTCGTGATCGCGACGCGCGGGATCGACATCTCGGTCGGCGCGATCGTCGCGATCGCCGGCGCGGCCGCGGCGATCGTGCTCGACGGCGATCCGTCGCGGCTCGGCACGGCGCTGGCCGCCGCGCTCGGCGTCGGGGTGCTCGCCGGTGCATGGAACGGCGTGCTCGTCGCGTTCGTCGGGATGCAGCCGATCATCGCGACGCTGATCCTGATGGTCGCCGGACGCGGCATCGCGCAGTTGCTGACCGGCGGGCAGATCATCCCGATCGGCGCACCCGGCTACCTGGCGATCGGCGGCGGCTATCTCGCGGCCGTGCCGTGCTCGGTCTGGATCGCGATCGCGACGATCGCGGCGACCGCGCTGCTGGTGAACCGCACCGCGCTCGGCCTGTTCATCCGCGCCATCGGCGTGAACCCGGTCGCGACGCGGCTCGTGGGGCTGCGTGCGGGGGCGGTCGTGTTCGGCGTGTATCTGTTCTCCGGCGTGATGTCGGCGCTCGCCGGCATCCTCGCCAGCTCGAACGTGCGCAGCGCCGACGGCAACAACGCGGGGCTGCTGCTCGAACTCGACGCGATCCTCGCGGTGACGCTCGGCGGCACGTCGCTGCTTGGCGGCCGCTTCAGCCTCGCCGGCTCCGTGCTCGGCGCACTGATCATCCAGACGCTCACCTACACGACCTATTCGATCGGCGTGCCGCCGGAGGCGACGCTCGTCGTGAAGGCGCTCGTCGTGATCGTCGTGACGCTGATCCAGTCGGACGCGGCGCGCGCGCTAGCGGTCCGCCATGCGTCGCGGCTGCTGCCTTCCGCGCGTTCGCGCGCCACCACCGGAGCGACGCCCCGATGAACCGATTCCTCGCCCGGCTCGCCGACCCGCGCACGCTGCCGATCGTCGTGACGATCGTGCTGTTCGCCGCGCTGTTCGGCTTCGGATCCGTGATGTACACGGGTTTCTTCTCGATGCAGGTGCTGACCGGACTGCTCGTCGACAACGCGTTCCTGCTGATCGTCGCGATCGGGATGACGTTCGTGATCGTGTCGGGCGGCATCGATCTGTCGGTCGGCTCCGTCGTTGCACTGACAACGATCTTCTGCGCGGTCGGCGCCGAGCGGCTGCACTGGCCCGTCTGGGCGATCGTGCCGCTCGTGCTCGTGTTCGGCGCGCTGTACGGCGCGGCGATGGGTGCGCTGATCCACTACTTCCGGCTGCAGCCGTTCATCGTCACGCTGGCCGGGATGTTTCTCGCGCGCGGCGCGTGCTTCCTGATCACGACGCAGTCGATCACGATCAACGAGCCGACGTTCCATGCGCTCGCGGGCATCAGCGTGCCGGTCGGCGGCGGGACGCTGAGCGCGGGTGCGCTGATCGCGCTCGCGACGCTGGCCGCGGCGATCTACGTCGCGCATTTCACGCGCTTCGGCCGCAACGTCTATGCGATCGGCGGCAACGAGCGCTCGGCGCTGCTGATGGGGCTGCCGGTCGCGCGCACGAAGGTCGGCGTGTATGCGCTGAGCGGCTTCTGTTCGGCGCTCGGCGGCGTGGTGTTCACGCTGTACGTGCTGTCCGGCTACGGGCTGCAGGCGCAGGGGATGGAGCTCGACGCGATCGCCGCGACGGTCATCGGCGGCACGCTGCTCACGGGCGGCGTGGGTTACGTGATCGGGTCGGTGTTCGGCGTCGGCATCCTCGGTACGATCCAGGTGCTGATCACGTTCGACGGCACGCTGAGCTCGTGGTGGACGCGGATCGTGATCGGCGCGCTGCTGTGCGTGTTCTGCCTGCTGCAGCGGGTCATCGAACGACACGCGGCGCGGCGGCGCAGTGGCGGGACCGGGCTCGACCCGAAACGGCGGACGCAGGAAGCCGAGCCTACGAGGACGGCTGCGCCGGGAGACGATGCGGCGCTGGGGTCGACGATGCGGAGGCTGTTGAGTCCGCGGCGTTCGGCGTGATTCTTTGCCCGCTTATTGCGGGTTTCGCGGACAGGCGTCGCTTGCCTTGTCGCCGTTGCCGCCGAACGGACGTGCGTCGGCGTACCGGCAGTCGCGATCGACCGGCCCGCGCAGGCGTGACGCGCGACTGCGCGACGCCCGCCGCAATCACACCGGCCCGGCCATGTCCGGTTCCGCGTCGAACGACACGTCGGCGATGCCCATCCGTTTCAGCGATGCGGCCAGTCGCTCGATCGCGTGCAGGTCCAGCGCCTCGAGGCGCTCCCGCATCGCCTGCACGAACGCGGCATGGCGGGACGCGTCCGCGTGTCGGCCGAGCCATTCCTCGATATCGGTGAGGCGGCCTTCGCTGGCGAGCACGGCCAGCTCGTCGAGCGCACGCGGGGGCGGGCAGCGCATCGCATGCGCGGCGCTCTCTGGTTCGTCCTGCTCGACCGGATCGGCCCGCCGCACCAGCGCCGACGCGGGCATCATCGCGCGGCCGATCGCCGGCGCGACGATCTGGAACGTGAACGACGTGCCGACGCCCGGCTGGCTCGACACGGCCAGCTCGCCTTGCATCGCGCGGACGATCCGCTGCGCGATGAACAGGCCGAGCCCGGTACCGCCATTGACCGCCTGCACCTGCTGGTACGCGCGGAAGATGTCGGTCGTCTTGCCGATGTCGATCCCGATCCCGGTATCGGCGACCTCGAACACGACACGCCACGCATCGTCTTCCGGATACGCGCCGACCGACAGCGTGACCGTGCCGTCGCGCGTGAACTTCGACGCGTTCGACAGCAGGTTGAGCAGCACCTGCTGCAGCCGGATGGCGTCGATCGACAGCTTGCGCGGCAGCGGCGTGAGCGGCCGGTAGTCGAACCGGTTGTCCTGCTGCGCGCACAGCGCGACCGCATAGTCGCCGATGTCGTTCAGCAGGCCGGGCAGGTCGGTCGCGTCGGGCGAAATGCCGAGCGGCTGCAGCTCGGCCTTCGTGTACTGCAGCAACTCGTCGATCAGCGTGAGCTGGTAGCGGATGCTGCGGTCGATCGAGCGGATCAGCCGCGCCTGGCTGCGGGTCGCGCCTTGCAGCAGCAGTTTCGCGTAGCCGTTGATCGTCGACAGCGGCGCGCGCAGGTCGTGACTCACGTAGCCGAGCGTCTCGATCTTCTGCTGCATGTGCGTCTTCACCTGGTGCAGCGCGTCGTTGAGTTCGACCGTGCGTTTCGCGACCTCGTCGCGCAGGCGATCCTGCTCGGTGAGCTGCCACTGCTCGAGCCGCTGGCGCGCCTCGATGCGCTGACGGCCGACGTGGTGGATCCACGCGGCCAGCACCAGCAGGTGCGTGGCGAGCCCGATGATCGCGACGACCGGGTTCGGGTAGATATCGGACTTGAGCCAGCACAGCCACGACGGCACCGCGCCCATGCCGTCGAGCATGCGCATCAGGATGTTGAAGCTCGCGACCGCAATCGCGATCAGCATCACGCGCCCGGTCGGTGTCCTGCGAATCGCGAGCGTCAGCGCGAGGCCGATGTTGACGACCCCCAGCACGGTGTTCAGCCGCAGGCAGAACCAGGTGAAAGTGAGCAGGTCGCCGAATGCCGCTCCGACGAGGCCCGCGCATTCGAGGCCCAGTATCGTCAGGTAAACCGCGCGCAGCGGAATCCGGGCCTTCTCGCGGTGCGCGACCGCCAGGATGAAGACGATGAACAGCGCGACCGCGAGGTACGCGAAGATCACCTCGCCACGCGCGGACCATTCACGCGCGTCCGGCCACGGGACCAGCGTCGCATAGCCGCGGTAGGTCGCCTCGAACAGCGTCGTGCACAACGCGATGCCGGCCAGCACGTGGAATATGCCGCTGCGCGAGAAAAAGCCGATCAGCAACGCGCACCACATCAGTGCCAGCAGGCCGCCGAAAAAGCCGAAGTCCCACATGGCGGCGCGCATCTCCGCGGCCTCCCACGCGTCGCGGGTGAAGGCGACAGGCGCGAGCCGCATTTCCTTGCGCGACGTGACGCGGATCAGGATCGGCACCTGCTCGCCCGGACGCAGCGTCATGTCGAGCACCGGGTAGCGGGCATGCGCGCGAACGGTGCCGCCTGCGCCTGCGTCGGCCGGGAAGCGGCCGACGAGCGTCCACGTGCCGCCGCGGTTCGCATAAAAATCCGCGCGGTCGAGACGTGCGTCGCGAAGCGCGAGCACCAGCGGCCGCTCGACGCCGTCGCGGTTGACCAGCGTCGCGCCGACCCACCACGCCGAGCGGGAAAACGCGATGTTGAACGACGATTGCGCTGCCATGCCGGTGCGGTGTTGCGGCTGCGCGCGTTGCGCGACGATCTGGTCGACGGACATCGTCGTGCCCGGATCCTCGACGATCGACACCGCGTCCAGATGGGCGGCGTCTTCCGCCGCTTCGGCCCGGTGCGTCGCGCAGGCGACCATCAGCGCCGTCACGAGCAGCAGGAGGGCGTGCCAGCCCGACGCGCGGCGCCTAGGCATCGCGCGGGAGATCATGCGACGCGGGCAGGGCGTCGACCGCCGGACGCTGGCGCCGCCAGTCGGACGGCGTGATGCCGAACCGTTCACGAAACGCCGTCGCGAAATTGCCGGGCGTCGAGAAGCCGATTTCCTCGGCGATGTCGCCGATCCCCATCGACGTTTCCGCGAGAAAGTGCTTCGCGGCGCGCAGCCGCGTGTCGCGCAGGTATTCGAACACGGTCTGGCCGAGATGGTCGCGGAACACGCGCGACAGCCGCTTTTCGTGCGTGCCGACCTGCCGTGCCAGTTCGTCGAGCGTCGGCGGATTGCGCAATTCGCGCAGCAGGATGTCGCTTGCCGCGCGCACCAGCGCGACGTCCGGATGGTCGGGCAGCTCGGGCAGGTGCGCGAACGGCTGGCTGCGCTGCGCGCGCTTCAGGTGATTGCGGATTCGCGCAATCACTTCGGCCGGTTCGAACGGCTTCACGATGTAATCCAGCGCGCCGGTTTCGAGCCCCGCGATGCGATCCTCGAGATCGCCGGCAGCGGTCAGGATGATGATGGGGATGTTCTGCGTCGACGGCGTCGATGCCAGCAGGCGGCACGCGGCGAAGCCGTCCATGCGCGGCATCCGGACGTCCATCAGGATCAGGTCCGGCGCGATGGCCTGCGCGCGGTGATAGGCCTGCAGCCCGTCGAACGCGACGCTGATCCGGCACCGCGCCGAACGCAGGATCTCCGTCAGGAGCCGCAGGTCGTTCGGTCGGTCGTCAACGACAAGAATGTGTGCGCCAACGAGATCCGGCGTGGCGCGAGGCGACGCCGAACTGGACGAGCGGGATGACATGGTTGCGAACGCGTAGGAAGGTAGGCCGGGGTCGGATTCGATGCATCTATGTGCACGATTGTTGCGAAAAATTATATGTCGCCAACAAGGCCGACGGTGAGGATTCCGTGCGGTCCGTGTGGGCATGTTTGACAATAACGAGCGCCTTCGTGACAACGCGGCCGCAGAGGAAAAATGGAGTGGGAAAAAGTGCCGAATCGATTATTGAATATCGGTCGTTGTTTCCGGTTTTAATTGACGTAAATGGAATTTGACCGAATGATGAATCCAATCGAGACATGTCGTTCAGACGGTCTTTTTTAGCGTGGATGGCGTTCATCGATTTCGTGTCACCGTAATAAAAATTTATCTATTGACGATTAAAAATGCTTTCGCATTGAAGTCGACTGCAATGCCGGAATGTATGAATGTAAATATCATCCGGCCGGGAAAACAATTTGTCCGCTCGGGAAAAGGTTTGATCCGGAGAATCCCGGCAAACTAGGCCCGAGGCAGCTGGAATCGGTTCTTCGGCGGAACGGCGTTCCACGCGAATTTCATGTGTCGCGGCGGCATGTTTGAGTGCGCAATATTCAATGTGACATTGAGTGCTGACAATCTCAAATTCCGGGATTCCGGTGCTGCGACGAGGGTCGGCACGAGGGTAATGCAAGCTTCTCATTCTTCAAATCGGTTGATGTGCGATATGAACGGAATGGCGTAGAAGCTGAAGAGAGTGTGACACACAAGGCAGCAAGAAATAGTCAAAGAAAGTCAGTCGATTAATTCGATGCAGGGGTCATCCGGCCAATCGTCATTTTTTCCGGAAATCCGGAATCTTCGGTGCGCGCCTGGATGGAAAGGGGTGAGTGGGCTCGCGTCGACCGCCGGGCAGTTCGATCCATCAGGCGGCGGTCGCGCGGGGCGCGCTTTCGAATCAGGCGGCACGAAAAAACATGAACATGAAAGGCACGGCAGATCACAGCACCGGTTCACCCGAACCGGCGCCGGCTGTCAGCGTTCGCAATCCGGCGGCGCATGCTTCAGCCCCGGGGGCCGCACGACGTCATCCTCCCCCTGAATGACACAGGACGGGCCGCCCGGCGGGCTCGGCGCGGCATCCGTCCAACCGGCGTCTGAACGACGCCTTCCCATGCAATTCGAGATCGCCGCCCCCCGGTTCGGCGCGATGGCGTGCGCACGCGCTTCCCCGCGGTGCGCCGCGCGGCATGCCGCTGCCTGATCGGCGAGCTCGACTTCCATGATTCGATAACCCGCGATCGTTGCCGTGCATCGTGTCGTCCGGCACGGGCGGCGTGCGGTCGTGTGATCGCGACGTGTGTCGCGTGTGTCGTGCAGAGCCGTTCGGCAGTTCAGTTAGACATGCGAAGCAAATAGCGAGGCGTCGCGAGACGGGAGACGACGAAGATGGAGACGGTCTTCTCCCGGCCGCGTTCGCTGTTGCGTCATCCAGCACATGTGAACCGAGGGAAAACAAGATGAACAAGTCGTTCAAGTCGATCTGGAACGAAGCACTGGGGGCGTGGGTTGCGGCGTCCGAGCTCGATCGCGCGCGCGGCAAGCGCGTGGCGTCGTCGAGGCGTGCGGGCGCACATGCCGATGAGGTCGGCATCGTCGCAAGCACGGCAACGCAGGCGACGCTGTCGCCACGGCGATTGGTCGTGATGATGGCATCCGCGTATCTCGGGCTGTTTCATGCCGGTGCGCATGCGCAATATGCCCAGGATGGCGGCTCCGCGACCGGCGGCATCAGTTCGATCGCGATCGGCATTGGTTCGAGCGCCGCGCAGCAGAATTCCACCGCGTTGGGCAACCTGTCGACGGCGGCGGGTCTTTCGGCCACGGCGCTCGGCCCGGGCGCGCATGCGATGGGCGACGGATCGACGGCCGTCGGGATCAACGCGCAGGCAACCGGCGTCAACAGCACGTCGATGGGGGTGCAGGCGATCGGCTCGGGAGATTACTCGGTCGCCATCGGTAACCTGTCGAGCTCGACCCAAAGCGGCTCGGTGGCGATCGGTAGCGGTGCAGGGGCGACGGGCGTATCCGCGATCGGGCTCGGCAACAATGCGCTGGCGTCCGGCCAGTATGCGGCGGCACTCGGGCTCGGGGCGAGCGCGGCAGGGGCTCAAAGCGTCGCGCTCGGCTATGCGGCGCATGCCGACCTGACGGGCTCGGTGGCCCTCGGCAACCAGTCGACCAGCTCCGGCGCGGCCGGCGTTGCCGTGGGCAGCGGCGCGCTGGCTTCCGGCAATTCGGCCGTGGCGATGGGCGTCAACAGCGGCGCGAAGGGCACGTCGTCGATCGCCATCGGCTGGGGCGGCACCGCGGGCGTGCCGGGTTCGGGCACGCAGTCTCTCGGCACCAGTTCGATCGCGATGGGCTCGGGTACGAGCGCCGGCGCCGACTATGCGCAGGCGTTCGGCCTGAACGCCAATGCGTCGGGCGTCAGTTCGATCGCGATGGGCGTACAGTCGACCGCGACGCAGCAGTACGCCGTCGCGCTTGGCAACCTCGCGCTCGCGACGGGCACGTCGGCCAGCGCGTTTGGCTCCGGCGCGACGGCGTCGGCGGTGAATTCGACCGCGGTCGGCATCAACAGCGTCGCGGCGGCCGGCTCCACCGTGGCCATTGGCGACAGCAACTCGGTCGCGGCAACGGCCGGCGCCGGTTCGATCGCGGGCGGCAACAGCTCCAAGGTACTGAGCGGCGCCGGCGCCGTCGCGCTCGGCCTGGGCCAGACGGTGAGCGGCAATGGCGCGGTGGCGATCGGCGACCCGAGCACCGCGATCGGCACCGGCGCGGTCACGGCCGGTTCGAACAACACCGCGAACGGCGACGGCGCCGTGGCGATCGGCAATTCGAACATTGCGCAGGGCACTGGCTCCGTCGCGCTCGGCAATACGTCGACGGCGGCAGCGGCGGGCGCGGTGGCGTTCGGCGCGTCGGCGGTGGCGACCAGGGCGAATGACGTCGCGCTCGGTTCCGGATCGGTGACGGCCGCGCCGAATCCGACGGCGACCGGGACCATCGGCGGTGTCACGTACACGTTCAACGGCGTCAATCCGACCAGCGTCGTCAGCGTTGGCGCAGTGGGGGCCGAGCGCCAGATCACCAACGTCGCGGCAGGGCGGATCAGCTCGACGAGTACGGATGCGATCAACGGTTCGCAGCTCGATGCGACGAACCAGGCGGTGACTTCGTTGTCGACGTCGACGTTGTCGAGCATCACGTCGTTGTCGACCGGAGTTTCGTCGTTGTCGACGGGGCTGTCGTCGGCGAATAGTGCGATTACGTCGTTGTCCACGTCGACGTCGACCGGGATCAGTTCGTTGTCGACTGGCCTCAGCTCCACAAACAGCGCAGTGACGTCACTATCGACATCCACGTCGACGGGTCTGTCCTCGGCGAACAGCGCAATCACATCGCTGTCCACTTCGACGTCAACGGGCATCAGCTCGTTGTCGACCGGCCTGAGTTCGACGAACAGCACGATCACATCGCTGTCGACGTCGACGTCAACCGGCATCAGTTCGCTGTCGACCGGCCTGAGCTCGACGAACAGCACGATCACGTCGTTGTCGACGTCGACGTCAACGGGCATCAGCTCGCTGTCGACCGGCCTGAGTTCGACGAACAGCACGATCACATCGCTGTCCACGTCGACGTCGACCGGCATCAGCTCGCTGTCGACCGGCCTGAGTTCGACGAACAGCACGATCACATCGTTGTCGACGTCGACGTCAACGGGCATCAGCTCGCTGTCGACCGGCTTGAGCTCGACGAACAGTTCGATCACGTCGCTGTCGACGTCGACCTCGACCGTCGTCGGCTCGCTGTCCACCGGACTGAGCTCGACAAACAGCAACCTGACGTCGCTGTCGACGTCCACGTCGACGAGCATCGGTTCGCTGTCGACCGGCTTGAGCTCGACGAACAGCACGATCACGTCCCTCTCGACCTCGACGTCGACCAGCATCGGCTCATTGTCGACCGGCCTGTCGAGCACGAACAGCAACCTGACCTCGCTGTCGACCGCCACATCGACGGGCATCAGTTCGCTGTCGACGGGCCTGAGCTCCATCGCGAACAACAACAACAACCTCGGCAACAGCACGGCAGGCGCGATCGGCGGCGGGGCCACCTACGATCCGACGACCGGCACGATCTCGGCGCCGTCGTACGTCACGTACAACGGCAACGGTTCGACGACGATCAACAACAACGTCGGCGCGGCGATCGACAACATCAACGCGCACGGCATCAAGTACTTCCACGCGAACTCGACCGCGCCGGACAGCCAGGCGCTCGGCGTCGACAGCGTGGCGATCGGACCGAATGCGATCTCGCGGGTGGACGGCAGCATCGCGCTCGGCTCGGGTTCGGTGGCCGATCGTGCGACCGCGCCGGCGTCCGGGATCATCCGCAACGGCACCGCGTCGATCCCGTTCAACACGACGGACCAGGCGCTGCTCGGCGCGGTGTCGGTCGGCGACGCGACGAGCAGGTCGTATCGCCAGATCACCAACGTCGCGGACGGCACCGGGCAGCAGGATGCGGTGACGGTACGGCAGCTGGCCGGCGCATTGCAGTCGTTCGCGGTCACGGGCCAGAAGTACTTCCACGCGAATTCGACGGCGGCGGACTCGCTCGCGGTCGGCGCGGAATCGGTCGCGGTGGGGCCGACGACGGTCGTCAACGGCGACAACGGCGTGGGCATCGGCAACGGCGCGATCGTCGATCAGACCGCGCCGGGCGGCATCGCGATCGGGCAGGCGGCGAGTTCCGCGCAGGCCGACGCGATCGCGCTCGGCAGTGGCGCGACGGCAACCGGCGCGCAATCCGTCGCGCAGGGTGCCAATGCCGTGGCGGTCAGCGTGGGCAGCGTCGCGCTCGGCTCGGGTGCGCACAGCAACGCGACGGATGCGCTCGCGCTGGGTGCCGGTGCGTCGGCGACGTTCGCGAACAGCGTCGCGCTGGGCGCCGGCTCGCTGACCACGGTCGGCGCGCTGACGAACTATGTCGCGTACGGCCTGAGCAGCCCGCAATCGTCGGCCGGCGAAGTCAACGTCGGCAACCGGCAGATCACCGGCCTCGCCGCAGGCAAGAACGGCACGGACGCGGTGAACGTGTCGCAGCTCGACGCGGTCGCGAACCAGCTGACGACGCTGATCGACAAGCGCACGACCAACCTCGGCGGTTCCTACACGTCGAACCCGTCCGGCGGCAACGTGCCGCCGGGGCCGAGCGGTTCGAACTCGTCGGCCGGCGGCTCGGGGGCGGTGGCCTCCGGCTCGAACAGCACGGCGGTCGGCAACGGGTCGACGGCGTCCGGCAGCGGCTCGACCGCGATCGGCGTCGGGGCGACCTCGTCGGGCAGCAATTCGGCGGCGGTCGGCGCGGGCAGCAACGACGGCGGCCGCTCGAACGTCGTCGCGGTCGGCACGGCGGATTCGGCGCGGCAGGTCGTCAACGTCGCGGCGGGCACGCAGGGCACGGATGCGGTGAACGTGAACCAGCTGAATGCGGTCTCGAACCAGTTCACGCAGTCGCTGAACACGGTCAACAACCAGCTCACGCAGATGCAGCAGCAGATCCAGCAGACCGATTCGATGGCACGTGAAGGTATCGCCGCAACCGCCGCGATGGCGTCGATCCCGCACATGGACCGCGACTCGAACTTTGCGATGGGTGTCGGCACGGCGACGTTCCAGGGTCAGAAGGCCATGGCCGTCGGCATGCAGGCGCGCATCACGGAGAACCTGAAGGCGACGCTGAACGGCGGTTTCGCCGGCAGCCAGCGCGTCGTCGGCGCGGGCATGTTGTATCAGTGGAAGTGATCGTGCGCGGCGGTTCGCGCCGGCACGCGTTGCCGGAGCGAACCGCGCCGACCGCAAAGGCATGCGCATGCGGCCGCGCCACCGCGCCGCACACGCTGCACCCATCGCATTTTCGGAGTCATCAAGTGAAAAACATCCATCTTGCACTGCTGGCGTCCGTCGTTTCCCTCGCTGCCTGTTCGAGCGCGTCGGGGCCGACGTACAACGCATACGAGCTGCAACCGAGAAGCGGCATCCGGACCTTCCGCGTCGACTGTCACGGGATCCTGTCGAGCGCACAGACCTGCATGAAGGTCGCGACGCGCATGTGCGGCAACGAGGCCGTGCGCCTGGTCGATGCCACGACGCCGTATCGCGACGGTGCCGATCCGCACTCGATCGTGTTCCAGTGCGGCGCGGCACCCGCGCCGGCCGCCGCGGTCGCCGCGCCGGCGCCTGCTCCGGTCGAGAAAGTGAGCCTGACCGGCGATGCGTATTTCGCGACCGACTCGGCCGTGCTGACGCCCGCGGCGAGTGCCGCGCTCGACGCGCTGCTGAACCGGCAAGGCGACAGGCATTTCTCGCGCGTGGAAGTGGAGGGCTATACCGACGCGACCGGCTCGGACGCGCACAACCTGGCGCTGTCGAAGCGCCGGGCCGATGCGGTCGCGGGGTATCTGGGCGAGCATGGCCTGAAGGCGGATTTGTTTGCCGCGACGGGGCATGGAGCAGCCGGTCCGGCTGCCCCGAACGATACCGCCGAAGGGCGGGCGCGCAATCGCCGGGTGGAGATCTCGCTGCAGAAGTAAGCAGCCGCGACCGGGTTGCCGCAGGCGTGGCCGTCGAAACCGGACGGACGGCTCGCTTGCGGCAGCGGCGCCGTCCGGGGACGCGGTTCGTCGAAGAAGGTGACGCGTCACGCGGTGCATGTACGGTGCCGCCGCCGTCGTCGCACGGACGACGCTGACGCACGGCGGCTCGCGTCCGACTCGCGGGCCATCTCCGCTCCGGGCAGCGGATCAGTGCCTGATCACGCAGACAGACACGATTTCGAATCCGGGGTCGGCATGCATGTTTGCCGCTTTTTCCGCTTCCTCATACGAACCAAAGGACGTGGCATCTTCGATTGCCGGTGCCATGCCGATATCGCCGTCCTCGGCGGTGCAGAGGAACTGCTCACCGGTCTTCACGACGTAGATGGACATCATGATTCCCTCCATGGTTTGCAGGGGGAAATTCCAGTCTAGCAGGCAAGAAGGGGCGCGCGGTAACGGAAAGCGTGCACAATATCCGCATGCGAGCCCCAGACCTTGAATGCCTTGTCACCGTCACCATGCCCTTCGGAAAATACAAGGGCCGACTCATTGCCGAGCTGCCCGGACCGTACCTCAACTGGCTGGCTCGCGAAGGGTTCCCGCGCGGCGAGCTTGGCCGACAACTCGCGCTGATGCACGAGATCGACCATAACGGCCTGAGGGACTTGCTGGAGCCGCTGCGCAAACGCGGATAGCGCCAACCGGCCCCTATTGACGCAGCGTGTCATTCCGTTGCGTTTCGATGCGGTCGCCCGTGGCGTTGCCGCATCGTTCGCGCAGGCACGGGCGACCCGGGACGCCGTTTCGGGACTCGGGACGGACGGCGTCACATCCATCGGGGAACGACGTTTCCCGAACATCCGTTCACGCAAGTTTGAAGGGAGGACACCATGAAATTTTCCCGCCGTCGTTTTATTGCCGCCACCACCGTTCTCGCGTCCGCGCTCGCCATTGGACGTCGCGCGGCGGCCGCGGATGCCGGTGTCGTGCAGGAATCCGATGCAAACGCCCAGGCCCTCGGCTACAAGACGGATGCCAGCCGGGTCGACCATGCGAAGTTCCCGAAATTTGAGGCGAGCCAGGCCTGTGCGAACTGCCAGTTCTTCCAGGGCAAGACTGGCGCCGCGATGGCGCCGTGCACCATTTTCGGCGGCAAGCAGGTCAATGCAAAAGGCTGGTGCAGCGCCTATATGAAAAAGGCGTAGCTAGCAGGGGCGGCGTGGCGATCGTGTTGCGCTCCGGTTCCGTGACGGCCGCACCGAGTCCGACCGCGACTGGAGCATGTCCAACCTCCGCGGCGCGTACACGTCGAACCCAGCCGGTTCGAACGTGCCGCTGGCAAGGCAAGTTTCGAAGCCGATTGCTGCGGCGCAAAAAACAGGCCGGGACAAGTCGGAATGCGTCCGCTTTGGCGCGAAGCGCTAAGCGGGGCGAGTTGCCGTTGCCTGAGTCGCTTCGCGATAGGTGCTTTCTGGCGGGCGCCGATGTCTTGGAAGGATGACTGCGTTCAAAATGAACGGAAGCGGATGACGTCGAGAGATTTTTCATGCGAAATTCAAGGCGCAAAATGTCTCTAAAAAAGAGGTGTGATAGACGTCTTTCAGTATGTTTCAGGTCGGTGCAGTGGGCAGTGCTCTTGATGGAAATGAAATCGATCGCGCGATTGAATGGCCGGATATTTGTGGAATAAATGAAACGGAAAAAGATCCTTGCAGGGGGGGGATCCGTCGCGGTCTTGATCTAATCGGACTGCGAAAATTTTCCGGGAAAATTCTGAGATTTTATTGATGCATTAGGATCGACTTGCCCTCATCATTCGACTCGAGCAGGGCTCGTGTAGACGCCGTGCGTACCAGGTTTTAAAAAGGCTTGGAGCATAACGCGCAGGGCTGGCGTGGACGAAAAAATCATTGTGTGAGGACGACGCAATCAATCCAAATTCCGTCTTTGGCATTCGGTCAAGGTATTCCACGTATTGATGGAAAGTGGAGTGTCGGTCCAATTGATGGCTGCTCGCCGCGGTAGATGCCACGCGGAGGAGGGTGTTTTTGCGCCGCATGTTATATCCGAGAAATTATCGGATGTGGGTATCGAAAAGTTGATATGACTCCGCCTGTCAATAGGGATTGGTTTTGGGTTTGTTGAGGCGCATGTTGACGGAATTTCCTGAG
>NZ_QTPO01000074.1 GCF_003853645.1 Burkholderia sp. Bp9143
GCGTTGCTTGCCGCTTGGTCGATCGTTGCCTTCCACGCCTGCACGGCACGCGTCGTGCCGACCTTCGGTGAAAACGCCTTCGTGTCGCCGGTTGCGGCCTTGCCGATCCAGGCGAGCGGTTCGCGCTCGGTGTTGAAGTTCGGACCAGCGAGGAACAGCACGACAAGGTTTTCGTTGATCTGCGCGTCGGTGGGCGGGAAGTTGGGTGCGTCCCAGTTGATCGCCCACACGGTCTTGTCGGGGTTCTGCTGCAAGTAGTCCAGCGCGTTGTTGAGTGACGTGAAGCCAGCGTTCGCGCCGCCTTGCGTGATCTGAACATCAGGGGGCGTGTCGCGGCTCCAAAGCGTCTTGGGTGACGGCGGGCCGATCTCGAAGAAATTCATCATCCGATCTACCATGCGCGACTTGGCAAAGGCCGGATCAAGACGTGCCGGAACGGTGGCTTCGACCCGTATTCCGGCGAGTTCGCGCCAATCACTTTGGTTTCCGGGCTTTACTGTGTAAAAGTACCTCGCGTTGCTAAAGTAGCGGGCCCGCAGGAGGAGGATGAATTTATCGATGTACTTGGCGTAGAACCCCTTGAACGTTTCCTCTCCTTCGCTGCCGTATGCGATTCCCGCTACCGATTGCAGCGTAGTAAAGGACTTCGGATCGGTGCGAACCATATCGTCATTCTTGTTTGGCGCTGCAAGCCCTTGCGTCCACAACAATTGCCATTCTGTCGGGTAGTCCATGCGTTGCAATGGATTCAGCCACATCAGGCCGATGACCTGCGCGACGAACGGCTTCGCCGGCTCTTCAATTTCTGGCGTTACATTCTCTGCACGCTCATTAGTAGGCGCGGCATGTGCCGGACGCATGATGGCGGTGGTGAACAGAAAAACCATGAGAGCGGCCAGGCCGGGTACGACAATGAATCGTTTCATCCAGTCTCCTATTTCCAAATGTGCCGGGTCGGGCTGTTCTACGTGCGCCATAAGCGTGGCCATGAGTGCGGTGGCGATCAGCCATGTCGAAATGCAGATGGCGGCACGTCGCGGCCATAGCGATCAGTGTCTTCAATTCACGCCACCGACCTTGATATAGCCTTGGCTTTGCATGAGCCGTGCGGCGGTCACGATCACGTGCGACGTGCCACCGCGCCGGCTTGCATCACCATGAATAGCCCTGCATGCCGTAATCGGTGTCGTGTCGGCGTCCCCACCATGGCAGGTAGGCGTTGTTTCCGCCGCGTGCGCGGAACCAGTCCTTGGTCGGATCGATCGGCGTGAGCTTCGATGGCGGCATGACGACGACCGCGACAGGGTGTTCGGGGTCGGTCGTGCCCGCAACGAGTGCGTTGCCGCCGAAGTGGTTGATTCGGCCGATCGCGAGCGCGACGTCGGTCAATGCGCTGCCGGTTCCCATGTCGCCGAGCAGCGCGGCCGTGTTGAATGTCTGCTTCGGGTGGTCGTATTCCGGGAGGGTTTCAGTCAGGGTCCGTGCGAGTGATACAAGGCGTGATGACGCTGCATCGCTGCCTTTACCCGCGTCGTGGACGATGTAGTTGAGGTCCGTGACCGCGACGCCGGCGTTGCTTGCCGCTTGGTCGATCGTTGCCTTCCACGCCTGCACGGCACGCGTCGTGCCGACCTTCGGTGAAAACGCCTTCGTGTCGCCGGTTGCGGCCTTGCCGATCCACGCGAGCGGTTCGCGCTCGGTGTTGAAGTTCGGACCGGCGAGGAACAGCACGACGAGGTTCTCGTTGATCTGCGCATCCGTGGGCGGGAAGCTGGGAGCGTCCCAGTTCATCGCCCACACGGTCTTGTCGGGGTTCTGCTGCAAGTAGTCCAGCGCGTTGTTGAGCGACGTGAAGCCAGCATTCGCGCCGCCTTGCGTGATTTGCACATCGGGGAGCGTGCTGCGGCTCCACATTTCCTGGAAATACGGGTTGCCGATGAAGAATGTCTGTCGAATCGAATCGCGCAAGTAGCTTTGCGAGTCGTCAACTTCGAGCCGGTTCGGAATGGCAAGCTCGACATGAATGCCTGCCAGTTCGCGCCAGTCCTTCTTATGGTTGGGCGCGACCGTGTAGAAGTATTTTGGATTGGATGCATAGCGTGAGCTAAGCAACAATGGAAACTCATACATGTACTTGTGGTAGAAGCCTTTGAACGTTTCCTCGCCCTCGTTCCCGTAAACCAATGCTCCAATCGACTGAAGAGTCGCAAACGACTCCGGATCAGTGCGCACCATGTCATCGTCTTTGTTTGGCGCGGCAAGCCCTTGCGTCCACAGCAATTGCCATTCGGTCGGATAGTCCATACGCTGCAACGGATTCAGCCAAACCATGCCGACAACCTGCGCAACGAATGGCTTTGTCGACTCCTTGGCTGCCAGCGCTGCATTCTCTGCAGGCTCCCGGACCGGCACAGCTTGTGCCGGACGCATCATGGTCGTGGTGAACAGAAGCACCGTAAGCGCAGCCAGACCGGGTACGACAACAAATCGTTTCATCCAATCTCCTATTTCCAAATGCGCCGGATCGGGTTGTTCTACGTGTGCCATCAGTGTGGCCATGAGCACGGCGGTGATCAGCCATGTCGAAACGGCGACGGCAGCGCGTCGCGGCCATGTCGCGATTAGCGTCTTCAAATCACACCCCCGACCTTTAGATAGAATTCACCGTCACGTTCATCCACAATCGCGTCGGGTATATTTCCTTCTCCTTTCTCCACATGTATCCACTCCTGCGTTGGTAGATCGCCAAGAACGCCACGCGAGAAATAATCGAAGTACTTTTTGTTGGGACTGTCATCAGGGATGCCTTGCCCCATCCGCCAATCTGCCTCAATGCGCAACGATTTGAGTTGCTTCTCCGTCAGGTAGCACAGTCCCACGGCAACGTCATAAGCAAGTGCCTTCTCGGCATGCTCCGGATTGGTCATCGTCGTAGAGTGGTTGGTTGGGCTGTTGGTCGCACCGCGATCGAGCCAGTCGACAATCTGCTTGTCGCGCCATTCCTTGTAGCCGTCCGGCATCGCGCTTTTGCCGTCCTCGCCAATCACATGGTCATCGCGGTCGACCCATTCGGTGTTCAGCGTCCGACGTGCCTCCATCCGCATCAACGCGCGATCCTCGTAGCGCTGCCCAGCCTCGGTTTCCGCCGTACCCTGCGCAACGCTATCCTCGTTCTTTGCCTTGTACTGGTCGTAGGGATCATCGACCCGTTTGTCCGCATCGGCTTTGTCCGCATCACGCCATGCGGCCGGCGGATCGTTGCCTTCGTTGAAGTCGCTGACCGCGTCACCGTCTTGCGTTTCGACCGGCTTGCCGAATCGCAATGCCTTGGGCGCGAATGGGTCATCGAGTGCTGGAGCATCGCCCACCACCGTCCAACCCTTCGGTGGATCGGCGTTCACGCGGAGCATGTTCAGCGCCGAGCTAATGCCAGTCACGACGAACATGAGGGGCGCTGTCACGAGCGTAGCGGCCACACCCAAAACCGACTCGTTACCCTTGATCGCGCCGATCAGATTGAATCTGGCGGGAGGCGATGGCGGATACCAGAACCCCGGCTTCGTTCCTTGCTTGCCGTGCCGCCAGTCGTCTTCCCAATATCGGTACGGCTTCTGCACACCGACCGGGAAGCCGGATGCGAACACCCGCTGTGTCAAGATGCCGGACACACCAATATCATCGAGTTCGTGTTTGCCGATGCCACGCCAGCCGATACCTTGAACCGTCACCGCTGAAATCACCTGATCGTGTGGACAGCAATACGCCGTGACGCGGCCATACGTCGATTGGTTCAGGCCGTGTCGATCGCGGTCCTCTCGCGCCGCATAAGATCGGTTGCTCGTCGGCGAAACCTGTTCGTTCGCCATGTCTTCATCGATCTTGTCGGCGGGCGGTTCGTATGTTTTGCGAGCGCCGATGATCGACAGGAATTTGCCGAACGTCTTCGTGCGTGCCGCGTACGTCTGCCGTCCGCGTTGACCGCTGGCGTCTTTCGTCGCGCGTTGCGACCACGCATCCATGAACGTGTCGGATTTGTACGGGCCGTCGGCATTCGCAAGGCTATATGGCGCGTTCGCCAGCACGTAGGCATCTGCCACGCAATGGCCTTGGCGTCCCCACGGATCTTCAACATCGGGGAATGCGTCGCCGAAGAACGCCGCCGTGAGGCCCACGATATTGCCCTGGCTATGGCACACGACGGTAATCGGGACATCGGCCTGCATGCGGCGGATCGACTCGATCAGCTTGGCCAGTCGCAACGCCGCGAGCACGCCATACGCGCGGGGCGGCGCGCGGTACAGCGGCCGATTGGTTGGATTGATGCCTTGCACGGTCATCCATCCCATTGTTCGATCGTCCAGACCGCCGTGCCAAAGATCGGGCAGGCTCGAACAGCCGTTCGTAAACGGACCGCCGCCCCAATAGTCCTTTTCATTCAGAAAGATCTTGTCGCCGTATTCCTTCAGTTCTGCTGCGGTCGCACGATAGCCCCATCGGAAATGAATGACGGGTGAGAAGGATGGGTCAGGCTTGACGTAGTTGTTCGCAAGCAGCTTCGGATTTAGAAACCCATCCGGCGTCACGCTTTCCGTGTACTTCGCGGGCGTCAACTGTCCGGCATCGACGCCGTGATACATCATCTGATCGTCCAGTCGCCCGAGCCGGCGATTAAGCCCTTTGCACAACCCTTCCTCCGAGGCCTCGAACCATTCACCTTCGGAGTTCACCCCATGCACGAAGATCACGATACCGGGCAAGGGCATCTGCTTGACGCAGATCAGCCGTATGCCTTTCGTGAACCTCGTCACGCCTTCGCCCCGGCCGACGACGATCGGCGGCGGCTCAGGGCGCGGTGCAACCACGCCGGGTGTATCGGCTTTCGCAGCGGGTTCGCCGGTGGGCGAGTCCGCTGTCGGTCGCGGATCGAGAATCGAATCGGTCATCCAGACTCCTGCACGTGCCTTAAACATTCTTCTTGATGAACTGCACCGCCAGCCGCTCGAACTGGTCGGTATCGACGGCCGGTAGTTCGCCCGCCGCGTCGGTCGTCAAGTCCGACTGCGCACCGGAAGTCTTTTGAATCTGCCCCTCGAATCCTGGCGCTGCGTTGCCGTCCGAAGCGCGAACCAGCTTAGGCACGAGATCAAGCGAGTCCTGACCAAACGCCGGCATGTCCACACTCATGCTCGCGGGCCCATCCCAAGCATGACCCCCCGACTTCACCGTGAACGTCCCCGGGCATCCCAGCTCGATATCACCGCCGTGCAGCTTGAGATACGCACCGCCGGACGTCACGAGCACGACGTCATCACTCGCCGTGCCGACGAGCTTGCCGCCCGCCGCAGTCAATTGAATGTTCTTCGCCGAATCGACCTGCGTATCGTCGTTCTGCGATTGAATCGTGACCTTCCCCTGGTTCGCGATCGCCGACACGCCGTCACCGTGCGCGAACATCGCGACGCCGCGGCCGGCATGCAGATTGATGCGCTCGCCGCTGCTGACCTGCACGTGTTGCTGCGCGACCTGATCGATGTTCTCGCCCGCATACATGACGTGCGTCCTGGGCGTGACGTTGAGCGACCCGGACTGCGCGCCGAACGCCATCAACGCGGACGCATCGTCGGCCGCGCCGCCTTGCGCACCGCCGGGCGTCCAGTGACGGAATGCACGGGCGACGTTGTCCTGGCCGACGGTGTCGGCGGACTGCCCGCCATGCTGGCCTGCATAGTCGCCAAGCGATTTGAAGAGTTCGGTGCATTGATCGAGCAGGCGAATCAGTTCATCGCGATCGAGCTGACCGCCGGTGGCGCGTGTGCGCGCATAGGTCGACAACAGGATGCCGCGGGCGGCGCGCAACGCCGCGGCGGCATCGGTGCGCAGCTCCGCGCCTTCGCCGCGATCATCACCATGTCCGTTTTCCCGCGGCTGAGTCAGATACCCGAGATTCAATTCGGTGTGCGCATGTTCGCTCGTCAACTGCGCCGAGATTTGCGACGGCGTATCGTCCAGACGAAGCTGGTTATAACGCCTGCCGTTGATTTCCTTGGTCTTGATGCCGGAGAGGAACCGGTTGCCGGGAAGCGCGCCGGTATGGCTGAAGGTCGCGGGCGGGTTCGCGCCATTGCTCAACACGCCGATGATGACCAACCGGTCGGGGTCGCCTGACAGACACCCCAACAGCACTTCCATGCCGACGCGGGGCAGGAAAAGCGTGCCGAAGTTGCCGCCCGCGAGATTAGCCCCGACGCGAACCGGTGCGCTGTCACCGGCGCTTCCGTTCGTTCCGGCGCCTTGCGCGTGCGCATGGTCCGCCGGATCGAGGCCGTGGATTCGCACGCGCACGCGGCCGGCCGCGTCGCAAAACACTTCCTCGCCCTGTGTGCCGACGATCGTGCCGGTCAGCAGGTGAACCGGCGGCACATCGATGTTCGGATCGTAGGCGGGCTTGAGCGGGACGCCGCGTCGTACGCACGTGAATCGGTTCTCATAGCGCGTGTCCGTTTGTTCCGACACATCGGCAGGCGTCGGCGGAACGATGTGCGCCAGGTTCCGGCTCGCGGCAAACAGCCCGTTCGCGCGGCCCGCGAGGTGCTTCGGCAGGTTGTTCCAGATATCGTGTCGAACCGACGTGACGACGAACCGGCGATGATCGACCGGTTTCATATCCAGCTCGGGGTCGCCCGTCAGCGTGAACCCGTGACCGACCGGCAAATCGCGCACGCTGCTGATGCCGTCGTAACGTTCGGCTTCGAACTGGTGAGCCAGAATCCGGTCGCGCGTGATGCGGTCGTGATCCTTCCAGGAATCGCCGACGTGCGGGATGTCGATCGCGACGTCGGTCAGCAGGCGTGCAAGATCGTTTCCCGATCGGCCCTGATCGATACCGGTGACGGCCGTGGAATCGTCCATGCGGGCCGTCTTGTAATCCCACGACGGCCGCCGAACCTTGCCGGACGACAGGCCCTGGCAGTGCGCGAAGAGCGTCACCGTGTCGCGCTGCGCGGCCCCGGCGTCGCGCGGGTGAAGACGCAGGGTACCGGCCGGTGCTTCCGCCAGACGATGCGGATCGTCGCAAAAGATGACTGTGTGAATCGGCGGCTCGTCGAGCATGCCGCGAGCTGCGCCGGCCGGCGCGGCCTTCGCGAAGACCGTGATGCCTTCCCGGCGCAGCAGGCGCCGGATGAAGCGCGCGTCGGACTCGTTGACCTGTCGTGTGAGTTCGCGCACCGGGTAGCGTTCGGCCTGCAATCCCGACAGATCGAAATCGAATGCGCGTGCGAGTGCGGAGCTGCGCTGCTTCCACTCGTTCATCAGCGTCGCGAGAATTTCCGTGACGCTGCGCGATCGGAACAAGCGGGCGTTCGTGCGGCGGTCCATCAACGACAGTGCGTCGCACACGTGCAATTGATAGACGGTCAGTTCGCCGTCCGATTGACCGGTCCGCACTTCGCGCACGATCGCATTGATCGTACGTATGCTGCCCCGATCGGTCGTGAGCCGGACCGACACGGGCAAGCCGAGAAACAGTGCGGGCGACAGATGATCGTAGGTGGATACGCAGGTCAGCTGTCCTTCGATGCCCGACATCAGTCCTTCGCGGATATCGGCGTGATGGAGCGCCAGCAGATGGCCGACCGCGCGTTGCGCCTGTCCGAAATGGAGATCGACTGGCCGCGCGTTCCCGCCCATCAGACCGGACGCAAAATCCCGGAATGTTTTTGCTATCGACATCGCCTTGATCTCATTTTTTTGTTTTGAATTCTGACTCGTTTGAAATGAAATATCGATTTGGTTGAGGGCGGGAGTGCGCGAAATGGAGCGGCGAAGCGTAGCAAATTTATCTGCGCGGATAAATGGATTTTTATTTTGAGATTGATGGATTTGTCGTTAAGAAACAGTATTTTGCGTTTGAGGTGATCTGTTCGTGTTTTGAATAATCTTATGCCGATGTGCGGTGAATGATGTCTTGACGATTATTGGCTGCCCTTTGAGCTGGAGCGGCGGTTTTCCGTCCAATTGAGTCGTGCGGGAATATTTAAAAACTTGATTTGTCCCGTATCGAATCGGGCGACTGGGTATTGCGGCGTCGGGAAAGAGCGGAGTGGAATCGCGTGCGTGCCCGCTCCGAGCACTTTGGTATGTCCCGGATTTTGTCTATCGGGAGGGGCGGGACCTGCTCGCACGGCAGGATGCCCCGCGCCCTGTATCCGGATCGAACATGCCCTGCGCCGGAGCCCATGATGTCTATGAGGGATTCCCCCGTAACACGCGGATGAGCGCCATTTCAACGCCGCGCCCATCCGCGCGGCGCTTCTCCACCGACACTTCCCGCCTGCCGCTCCGGATTATTTGCGTTTCGCGAATGGCGCGTTCGCCAGTTGTTCCATACCCGATCTGCATCCGCACACCTATCGTTCGGGGCGTCGGCTGATTGAATTCGACGCCCGCAACCGGAAAGGCGGCCGCCACTTCCTCGCGACGCACGTCGCATTGCATACCAAGACAACGGATCTGGCTTCATGCACGGCCGCTCCGGCGCGTGCAGGCGGACCAATCCACGGAGACAGACATGAAAGCAAACGAGTGGGATACCTCCTATGAGTGGAAGGCGGTGACGCTGCTGGCGCTCGGCTTCGGGCTGGTCGGCCTCGACCGCTGGCTCATCGCGCCGCTGTTCCCTTCGATCATGAAGGACCTGCACCTGACCGCGCAGGACGTCGGCAACTGCATCGGCGTGCTCGGCCTGTCGTGGGGCATCTTCGCGGCGCTGATGGGCGGCATCTCCGACAAGATCGGCCGCCGCAAGGTCCTGATCCCCGCGATCATCGCGTTCTCGCTGCTGTCCGGTTTCTCGGGGCTCGCGGGCGGGCTGCTCGGCCTGATCGCGATCCGCGGGCTGATGGGCGTCGCGGAGGGCTCGTTCTGCCCGACCAGCTTCGCGGCGACCGCCGATGCGTCGCATCCGCGGCGGCGCGGCCTGAACCTCGGGCTGCAGCAAAGCGGCTTCGCGCTGTTCGGGCTGGCGCTGTCGCCGATCATCGCGACCCAACTGCTCAACGTCGTATCGTGGCGCTGGGTGTTCGCGCTCGTGGCCATTCCCGGTCTGATTCTCGGCGCGATCATGTTCTTCGTGATCCGCGAACCGAAGCGCGCGAAGGAGGTCGTGTCGGAACACGCGCCGGCGTCGCTCGGCCATGTGCTCAAGAGCCGCAACATCCTCGTCGCGATGGCTGCACTCTGTTGCGCGATGACCGGCGTGTTCGTGCTCGGCGCGCTGCTGCCGCTGTACCTGACGGACTACCTGTCGCTCGACACGCAGAAGATGGGGCTCGTCGTGTCGGCGATCGGCTTCGGCGGTTTTCTCGGGCAGTTCGGGCTGCCGGGCCTGTCCGACCTGGTGGGCCGCCGGCTCGCGAGCATCGTGGGCTTCGCCGGCACGGCGGTGATGCTCTACATTTTCCGCGGCCTCGGCCCGCAGCCGGTGGTGCTGTTCGTCGTCCTGTTCGTCGCGTCGTTCTTCACGCTCGGGCTGGTGTCGCTGCTGTCGGGCCCGGTGGCGACCGAAGCCGCGCCCGTCGGCCTCGTGTCGACGTCGATCGGCGTGGTGGTCGGTTGCGGCGAGATCTTCGGCGGCGGCATCGCGCCGGCGATGGGCGGCTACGTCGCCGCGCACTTCGGGATCCAGAATATTCTGTGGCTGCCGATGTGTGCGGTGCTGCTGGGCATCGTGGTCAGCATGCTGCTGCGGGAAACCGCGCCGGCCGTGCTGCAGCGCCGCGTAGGCGTGCAGCCGGAACTGACGGCGGGCAAGCAGCCCTAACGTGCCGCCCGGACGTGCCCGCGCCCGTCGGCCCGTGAGATTGACACCTGCCGGGTGACAGTGTGACGCTTTACACATGACCCAACCGGCCGGCAGGCGCGGTTAGACTGGCAGTTTCGCTTTCGGGAAAGGCGCGGTATGGACCGGTTTCTGAGCATCGAGGCATTCGTCAGGGTCGCGGAGGCGAGCAGTTTTGCGGAAGCCGCGCGACAGCTTGGGGTCACCAGTTCGGTCGTGACGAACCGCATCCAGCAGTTGGAGAAGTTCGTCAACGCGCCGCTGTTCCATCGCAGCACGCGCCACGTTCGGCTGTCCGAAGTGGGCGAGACCTTCTATCGCGAATGCGCCGAGGTGGTCGGGCGCGTCAACGAGCTGACCGACCAGATGCGCGAACTGCGCGCGACACCGACCGGGCGGCTGCGCATCCAGATGCTGCCCGGTTTCGCGCTCGATCACTTCGGCGTGCCGCTCGCCGAATTCAATCGGCGCTACCCGGGCATCCAGCTCGACATCATCGTCAATGACCGTGTCGTGGACCCTGTCGAAGAAGGGTTCGACATCGCGTTCCAGATCTTCCCTCCCATATCCGAGTCGCTGATCGAGCGGCGCCTGTTCGTGGTGCGACGCCTGTTCTGCGCGTCGCCTGCGTATCTCGACGCGCATGGTGCGCCACAACATCCACGCGAATTGCTGCAGCACACCACGGCGCTGTATTCGGGCTATCCGTCGCGTAACCGCTGGACCCTGACGCGCGGCGACGAGGTCGTCGAAATGGAATTGCCGGGCATGATCCGCTCGAACTCCGTGCATCTGCTGCGCGAGTACGCGCTGACGGGCGGCGGCGTCGTGTGCCTGCCCACGCTGGTCGCGAGCGACGCGCTCGTCGCGGGCCGGCTGGTGCCGATCCTCACCGACTTCCAGATCGCGCCGTTGAGCTTCGCCGCCGTTTATCCCGCAACGCAGCGACAGGCGCTGAAGGTGAAGGCGCTGGTCGAATTCCTCGCCGAATACATCGGCGACGAGTCGCCATGGGACCGTCCGCTGCTGGAGCGCGGCTGGGTCCGCTGAGCCGGTCGATTATTCGCGAAACGCAAATGCCGTAGTCGCGGTCCGTTGCCTTGTTGAGGGGCCCCCTTGCCCCTAGAGTTGAATCCAACAAGCGGTTCAACTCAGGAGACAGCAATGACCGACACGGCATTCCACACCGTCTTTGGCTCGCTCGACGGCTACACCAAGGGCGAGATCGAAATCACCAGCGGCAGCGCACGGCACTACGCCTTCTCGAACGTGTTCGAGGTGGCATCGAAGTCGGCCCCCTACGAAAAGGTCGTCGCCGGCAAGAACCTCGAATACGTGATCGAAGTGCTGCGGACCGACGGCGAGTCGCCGTGGTTCGCGTGCGCGCACGACGAGTTCGCGATCCAGATGGATGGTGAAGTCCGCATCGAATTCATCAAGCTCGACAATCCGCCGACCACCAGCCGCGGCACCGTGAGCGCCGGCACGCAGCCGGTGGGCCGCGAGATGGGCTACGTCGTCCTCCGCAAGGGGCACCAGGCACTGCTGCCGGCCGGCTGCGCGTATCGCTTCGCCGCCGGCAAGCCGGGCGTCGCGCTCGTGCAGACCGTGCTCGGCGAGCTGTCCGTCGAGAAGTGGGCCGACATCTGCCTGCACTGATCCATCCGACTGCCACCATTCAAATATTCCTGGAGACACGTTATGGCCACCCTCGAGACCCTCGATCTTTCCGCAGGCTTTGCCGCCGATCTGGTGCAGGCCACGGAAGCCGATGCCATCACCGGTTACCGCCGCTTCCAGCTCGGCGCGTTCGCGTTCCAGCGCGACGAGTACTTCGTGAAAATCAGCTGGCCGGCAAAAGGCCAGACCCGCACGCATGCGATGCCCGCGGACGCATTCCTGCGCGCGATGATGCGCGACGTGGCGTGGGGCTTCTTCTACGGCTGGGTGAATTTCGATCACGTGTTCGGCACGCGCAATCACTACGGCAAGGTCGACGTGTATGCCGGCACGTTCAACGGAATCCTGAAGGACGCCGGCGTCGACTACACCGAGACGTTCGAAACACCCACGATCATGGCGACCTTCAAGGCGATGCTGCACGACTGGACCAACGAAGGCTTCGATCCGTTCGCGGCGCCCGAGGAAACCGGCACGGCATTCGGCCGCAAGCACGGCGAGAACGACGCGGCGATCGAGCGCACGCGCATCGCGACGCGCCGCATGCCGGGCCTCGAGGGCGACTCGCCGCTGCGCGACGAGCTGCCCGTCAACCGCGCGTTCCTCGACGTCGCCCAGGACGAACCGGAAGTGCATGTGAAGCCGGGCTTCGAAGGCGAACTGCATGCGTTCAACCTGTTCAAGTATCTGTCGCGCTCGGACGTGACGTGGAATCCGTCGGTTACCTCCGTATGCGGGCGCAGCCTGTTCTGCCCGACCACGGAGGAATTCATCCTGCCGGTGTTCCACGGCAACGACCGCGTCGAATGGTTCCTGCAACTGTCCGACGAAATCGTGTGGGACATCGGCGACAAGAACACCGGTGCGCCGCGCGCGCGCATCACGATGCGGGCCGGCGACATTTGCGCGATGCCCGCCGACATCCGGCACCAGGGCTATTCGACGAAGCGCTCGATGCTGCTGGTCTGGGAAAACGCGACGCCGGACCTTCCGCAGCGATACGAGAGCGGCGAACTCGCGCCGTATCCGATCGCGTTCTGAGCGGCGCCGGCGCACGCAAGCACATCATCGAGGACGATTCATGCAAACCCAACTCTTCATCGACGGCCGCTTCGTTGACGCCGTCGACCGCGGCACGATCGACGTGCTCAATCCGCACGACGGCTCGCTGATCACGAAGATCGCCGCCGCCACCGCGGCGGACGTGGACCTGGCCGTCGAAGCCGCGGCCCGCGCGTTCCCCAAGTGGTCGGCGATGCCGGCCTCCGAGCGCGGCCGGCTGCTGCTGCGCCTCGCCGACGCGATCGAAGCCAACGCGGAGGAACTCGCGCAGCTCGAATCGCTGGACACGGGCCACCCGATCCGCGATTCGCGCGCACTCGACGTGCCGCGCACGGCCGGCTGCTTCCGCTACTTCGGCGGGATGGCCGACAAGCTGCAGGGCTCGGTGATCCCCGTCGAAACCGGCTTCCTGAATTACGTGCAGCGCGCGCCGATCGGCGTCGTCGGCCAGATCGTGCCGTGGAATTTCCCGCTGATGTTCACGAGCTGGAAGATGGGTCCGGCGCTGGCGGCAGGCAACACGGTCGTGCTCAAGCCGTCGGAGATCACGCCGCTGTCGACGTTGCGCATCGTCGAGCTGATGGCCGAGGTCGGGTTCCCCGCAGGTGTCGTCAATATCGTCCCCGGTTACGGGCATACGGCCGGCCAGCGGCTCGCCGAACACCCCGGCGTCGGGAAGATCGCATTCACGGGGTCGACGGCGACGGGCCGCCGGATCGTCGAGGCCTCGCAAGGCAACCTGAAGCGCGTGCAGCTGGAACTCGGCGGCAAGGGCGCCAACATCGTGTTCGACGACGCGAACCTCGACGCGGCCATCAACGGCGCCGCGTGGGCGATCTTCCACAACCAGGGGCAGGCGTGCATCGCGGGTTCGCGTCTCGTGCTGCATGAACGCATCGCCGACGCATTCCTCGAGCGCTTCGTGTCGCTGGCTTCGTCGATCCGCGTCGGCAACCCGCTGGACCCGGACACCGAGATGGGCCCGCTGACGTCGAAGCAGCACCTCGACCGCGTGCTGTCGTTCGTCGACGTCGCGCGCGAGCAGGGCGGCCGCGTGCTGGCGGGCGGCAGTGCGCCGCAGGACGCGGCACTCGCCGGCGGCTACTACGTGCGCCCGACGGTCATCGAAGCGAAGAGCGCCGCCGATCGCGTCGCGCAGGAGGAAGTGTTCGGCCCGTTCGTCACCGTGCTGCGCTTCGGCAGCGACGAGGAAGCGCTGTCGATCGCCAACGCGACCGAATACGGGCTCGGCAGCGGCCTGTGGACCAACGATCTGTCCCGCGCACACAAGATGGCGTCGCGGATCGACGCGGGCATGTGCTGGATCAACTGCTACAAGCGCGTCAACCCGGGCAGCCCGTTCGGCGGCATCGGGAAGTCGGGCTACGGCCGCGAGATGGGTTTCGAGGCGATGCACGACTACACGGAAGCGCGCTCGGTGTGGGTCAACGTCGACGGCAAGGTGCCGCCGCACTTCAAGCGCTGAGGTTGCGATGGAACGTTTCGTCTATCAGGGAACGCCGTCCCGCGTCGTGTTCGAATGGGGTGCACTCGAACGGCTGCCGGACGAGCTGTCCGCGCTCGGCGCGAAGCGGGCGCTGATTCTGTCGACGCCCGAGCAGCGGCCGCTCGCCGAACGGGTCAGGGACGTGCTCGGCGAGCGTGCGGCCGGCGTATGCGCGCAGGCCGTGATGCACGTGCCGGTCGAGGTGGCGCGTGCCGCGCGCGAGATGGCGGCCGAATTGGGCGCGGACTGCTGCATCGCGATCGGCGGTGGCTCGACGATCGGGCTCGGCAAGGCGATCGCGCTCGAGTCGTCGCTGCCGATCCTCGCCGTGCCGACGACTTACGCCGGCTCGGAAATGACGCCGATCTTCGGGCTCACGGAAGGCCGCCTGAAGCGCACCGGGCGCGATGCGCGCGTGCTGCCGCGCACGGTGCTCTACGACCCGTCCCTGACGTTGTCGCTGCCGCCGGGGATTTCGGCGGCTTCGGGCGTCAATGCGATGGCGCATGCGGTCGAAGCGCTCTATGCGGAAGATGCGAACCCGGTGATCAGCCTGATGGCCGAGGAGTCGATTCGTGCACTCGGCGAGGCGCTGCCCGTGATCGTTCGCGCGCCCGACGACCGCGAGATGCGCAGCCGCGCGTTATATGGCGCGTGGCTCGCCGGCACGTGCCTGGGCGCCGTCGGCATGGCGTTGCACCACAAGCTCTGTCATACGCTCGGCGGCACCTTCAACCTGCCGCACGCGCAGACGCACGCCGCGATGTTGCCGCATACCGCGCACTACAACCATGCCGCGGCACCCGACGCGCTGCGCCGTGTCGCGCGGGCGCTCGGCGGCACCGACGCGGCCGACGCCGGCCCGCTGTTGTTCCGGTTGAATCGGCAGTTGGGCTTGTCGGCGGCGCTTGCCGACCTCGGGATGCCGGAAGCGGGCCTCGACGAAGCCGCCGATCTCGCCTGCCGGAACCCTTATGCGAATCCGCGGCCGATCGAGCGTGCGCCGATTCGCGATTTGCTTCAGCATGCGTGGGACGGGCGCGAGCCGCAGTGAGCGGCCGGCTGCATCCAAGGAGACGAACGTGACGAATGAGCATCATGATGACGGCGACACGCGGCTGACCGAGCAGGTCGTCGCCAGTTTCGACGGTACGCCGAACCCGCGCTTGCGCGTGCTGATGCAGAGCCTCGTGCGGCATCTGCATGCGTTCGTCCGCGAAACGGAGCTGACCGAGGCCGAGTGGATGGCCGCGATTCGCTTCCTGACCGAAACCGGGCAGATGTGCGACGACGTCGTGCGCCAGGAATTCATCCTGTTGTCGGACACGCTGGGCGTGTCGATGCTGGTCGATGCGATCAACCATCGCTTCGCCACGGGCGCGACGGAAACGACGGTGTTCGGGCCGTTCTACATCGAGGGCATGCCCGAGCGCGCGTATGGCGAGAACATGGCGTTCACGCCCGGCACGCCGGTTGTCGTGCATGGTCGCGTGCTCACCACCGACGGTGCGCCGGTGCAGGACGCCGTGCTCGACGTGTGGCAGACCGCGGACAACGGCATGTATTCCGGACAGGACAAGGACCAGCCGCACGGCAATCTGCGCGGCCGCTACCGGACCGATGCGGAAGGCCGTTATGCGATCACGACGATTCTGCCGGTCAGCTATCCGATTCCGACCGACGGCCCGGTCGGCAAGATGCTCGATGCCACCGGACGCCATCCATGGCGCCCCGCGCACCTGCACTTCATGATCGACGCACCGGGCTACCGCAAGCTCGTCACGCATCTGTTCGACGAGGAGGACCCGTACCTGAAGTCGGATGCGGTCTTCGGCGTGAAGCCGTCGTTGATGGTCGCGTATCGCCCGCGCGCGGCGGACGATGAACTTGCGCGACGGTTCGGGTTGAACGGCGCGTACCGCGAAGCGACGTACGACTTCGTGCTCGACCGGAGCTGACCGATATGGCGCGATTCTTTGCGGTGTTTGCGACGGACCAGCCCGGGATGCGCGACGTGCGCGACCGCGTACGGTCCACGCATCGGAGCTATCTGCGTTCCGCCGCGCAGCACGGCGTGTATGTGCGGCTCGGCGGGCCGACGCTCGATCCCCAGGGCGATGCGATGAACGGCACGCTGCTCGTCATCGAGGCGGACGACATCGATGCGGTGATGCAGTTCGTCGGCAACGATCCGTACGTGAAGGAAGGGCTGTTCTCGCGGGTGGAGGTGCGTCCGTGGGACTGGAGCCTCGGCAATCCCGAGCGGAGAGTGTGAGTCATGGGCGCCACGCAACTCTGTCGCTTCTCCGATGTGCCGGATGGTGGGGCACGGGTCGTCGATGAAGCGCGCATCGGGCGTCCCGTCATCGTCGTGCGGCGCGGGGAGCAGGTGTGGGCGTATGTGAATCGTTGCCCGCATTTCTCGGTGCCGCTCGATTTCGTGCCGGGCAACGTTTCCTGTTATCGGTCCCAGGTGCTGATGTGCGCGCATCACAGCGCGCTGTTCCGGTTCGACGATGGCGTGTGTATCGACGGACCGTGTTCGGGTGCCGGGCTGGAAGCCGTGACTGTCGAGGTGGATTCGGCGGCGTGGGTGATTTGTCGAGGCGCTTGATTCGGGCGGTGAGATTGCCCGACTGCATTCGGGTCATGCGGCAATCGCTTCAGGCTGGATGAAATCGGGAATGAGTGAGGTTTCATCCGTTCCATTCAATCAGTAAAGCTAATCAAATACTCGTTTTTATGCGACCCGAATGAATGCGAAGCCGGGCCGGGGGAGTCGTTGTTTCAAGAAGCATCGGGCGAGTCTCCACGAGACAGTGGGCGACCTGTTCGCATTGACAAAAAAGGATGGAGACTCAATGAAACTGAGGTTTGGAGCAGTCGCGATGCTTGCCATCGCGCAGGGTGCGTACGCACAGAGCAGCGTGACCCTGTTCGGCCTGATCGACAGCGGCATCTCGTATGTCAGCAACGAGGGCGGAGGGAAGAACGTCAAGTTCGACGACGGCATCTTCACGCCGAACCTGTTCGGCTTCCGCGGCACGGAAGATCTCGGCGGCGGATATCGCGCGACGTTCGCGCTCGTGAACCAGTTCTCGATGGCGAACGGCGGCATCATCGGGACCGGGATCTTCGGGCGTAACGCATACGTGGGCATCGAGAGCGACCGGTTCGGCGGCGTCAGGCTGGGGAATCAGTACGACTTCATGGTGGATTCCCTGTTTGCGAAGGGGAACGCGATCTCGATGGACCTCACGGGGCTGTACGGGTTCAGGAATGGTCCGTTCCAGCGGCTCGCGCTGCCGGCCAATCCGACCGGCGCGTTCGACTGGGACCGCACGGCAGGCAGCAAGCCGGTCGCGAATTCGGTCAAGTACAGTTCGCCGACGATCGGCGGGTTTTCCGGGGGCGTGATGTACGCGTTCGGCGGCGTGGCCGGTTCCGTCGGCGGGGACAATACCGTGAGCGCCGGGTTGAATTATGAAGTCGGGGCGTTCGGGATCGGTGCGGCCTATACGAACGAGAAGTATGGGCCGGCACCCGGTACGCCGTCGACCAGCGTGCGTAACTGGGGCGTCGGGATGCACTATGACTTCGGTGCCGTGACCGCGAAGGCGTTGCTGACCACCGTACACAATTCGTTCAACGACGCAGGCGTGTGGATGGCCGAGGCGGGCGGCGTGTGGCGCATCAGGCCGGACGTCTTCCTCGGCGCGAAATACATGTACATGAAGGGCAACGAAGCCGTGAACGACAACCATGCGCATCAGGTCAGCGCGGCGCTTCAGTACCTGTTGTCGAAGCGGACGATGGTTTATGTTTCGGCGGACTACCAGCGCGCGAACCGCGGCGCGAATGCGCAGATCAACGGTGTGCTGGATCCGAACGGCGCGTCGAGTTCCGCCAGCCAGGCGGTGGCGCGGATCGGGTTGCACACGATGTTCTGACGGGGCGGGGCGGCGCGCGGGTGGGTCGGCGTCCGGGCGGAACGTGTGTCAAGGTGCCGCCCGGCACCGGGCTACCTCGCCGGTGCGGCCGTCTCCCTGGCTTTGTCCTGCTCCGCCGCCAGCGCCGCATCGGCCGCCTGCGCGCGCTGGATGGCCGGGCGTGCAAGGATGCGATCGACGTAGGCGCGAATACGCGGCGTCTCGGGGATCAGCTTGAACATCGTGATCCAGTTCAGCGCGGCCCCCCACAGCACATCCGCCGCCGTAAAGCGTTCGCCGAGCAGGTAGGGGCCCTTGGCCAGCTGCGCGTCGATCGCGTTGACGACGGCGTCGAAGTCGCCGTAAGGCGACGTGGAATACGCGGCGGGCGGGCGATTCATCGAGCGATCGACGACGGCCGGCTCGAAGCACGAACCGTAGAACACCATCCAGCGCAGGTACGGGCCGCGCAGCGGGTCGCCCACCTCCGGCGACAGACCGGCTTCCGGATACAGTTCCGCCGCGTACATGTAAACGGCGGCCTGCTCGGTGACGATCACGTCGCCGTGGCGCAGTGCGGGAACCTTGCCCATCGGATTGATGGCGAGGTAATCGGGTTCGTGGTGTTTGCCGGTAGAGAGATCGAACGCGTGCAGTTCATAGTCGGCGCCCAGTTCCTCGAGCAGCATGCGGGCGCCGGCCGATCGGCTGCGCGGGGAGTGGTACAGGGTCAGGTGACGATCTTGCGGCATCGAGGGCTCCGTGTGCGTTCGGGACAAGGATTCCAATGTAGGTCGGTTGCATGCCGCCGTCTTGGAAAAATCCGCTGCCGCGGTGCATCATCACGCAATCACCCAACGGTTCGTGACCATGGCCGACTTGCGTAACGTGACCGACACGCCCAAGGGCGTCGTCGGCCCGAAAGCCTTCAACCAGCGCTTCCGCCTGAATCGCTACTACCCGTGTGCCGAACTGGCCGCGGTGCTGGATCACCACTGGATCGTCGAATGGGATCTGCGCGGCCAGCCGCCCCATGTGCAGCGCACGCTGCCGTATCCGTGCGTGAATCTGGTGTTCGATCGGCGGCGGACGGGGATCTTCGGCGTGGTATCGGGGGCGTTCGAGACGACGCTGGCCGGGACGGGGAGGGTGGTCGGCTTGCGGTTTCGGCCGGGTGCGTTTCGCGCGTTCTTCGGCAAGCCCGTGCATCTGCTCACCGACAAGGTGCTGCCGGTGTCGACGCTGCTCGACTGTGGCGATGCGGAAGCCGAACATGCCGTGCTTGGCGCCGACGATGACGCAGGGATGGTGGCGGCGGCCGAGTCGCTGCTGTTGCGCGTGCTGCCGCCGCCCGATCCGCAGGTCGAGCGCATTCACGCGATTCTGCAGATGCTGCAGCAGGACATCGGGCTCACGCAGGTGCGCGATCTGGCCGAGCGTGCGGGGTTGAGCGAGCGAACGCTGCAGCAGCGCTTTGCCGATTACGTGGGCGTGACGCCGAAGTGGGTGATTTGCCGGTACCGCCTGCATGAGGCCGCCGACAAGCTCGCCGGCGGCGAGCCGGTCGATCTCGCGGAACTGGCTCAGGCGCTCGGGTATTTCGATCAGGCGCACTTCACGCGCGATTTTCGCAAGCTCGTGGGGAAGGCGCCGGCGGAGTATCGGCGGGAAGATCGGCAGGAGTGAGGTTGCGGTTGGGGCTTCGCGACAGGCAACGGAATGTCATTGCCTGCCGCACGTCGCGCCGCTGCTCGCCCGTCGTGGATTGTTGTAGTCTGGGCAATACGATAGTGTGGCGCGCCGGCCTGCCGCCGAGCTGACAATGAACCTATGATGTGTCGCACAGGCGATCGGTGAACTCGAACGGTTGGCACACGCCAATCCTTTCATCCCGCCGATCCCGACGTCGACCGATCCGCCAGAAAATCAGGAGTTTGTCGTGTTTCACCGGAAATCCATGTTGGGTCGTCTGAATCCCGCGTGCGTCGTCGCCGTGGCGATCATGCTGGCCCCGGTCGCGACGCGTGCAGCGGCCGACAATGTCAGCGACACGGCGAGTGCCGCGTCCGCGGTTATGGTCAAGCCGTCGCTCACGCGGCCGATCGTCGGCGACGATCCGGTTGCGATTCGGGACGCCCTGGCGAAGCAGCACATCAAAAGCGCGTCGCCGTCCCTGAGCGATCGCGTCCGCAGCCTGATCCCCGGCGGTGCCGACAAGCATGGCCGGAACGCCGACCTGGCCGCGGTCAATCTGGATCGCGAGGTGACTTTCATGGTGCCGGTGCCGTACGGGCTGCGGTATCAGTCGAAGCGGCATCTGTTGACGGTGGACTTCGATCTGGTCAATGGCGACGGCGAAGGCCGGACGGGCATCCTGCTCAGAAAGGCCATCACCGGGCCGCGTGGGCGAGGGCTCGTGATCGCAGCCGAGGCGAAGGCAAAAGGCTATATCCAGCAGATCGACATCATCGAACTCGATCCCGGAAAAGGCAGGAAATCCACCGTTCGTGGCCGCGTGAGGCTTTCGCCCGCGGCGTACGCGCAAACGCATGGCGAATTCGCGTTAGCGCTTTCCGGGCGTCTGGTCGCGCCGTACCTGACCGAACACGTCGAGCACGCCGAGCCGAACAACGACGAGCCGACCGACATCACGACGAGGACTTCCAGGTTGTACCTGGATATCGAATCCGTTTCGCTGGTGAGTCCGGCGAGTGGTGCCGTGCTGTTGAAGAAGCAGAGTCTCTCGAAGTAGCGGGTTTCTCGTGCGTCTTTGACTGGTCGAGAGGCTCCGTACGCGGAGCATTTCGAGCGTGCGGGGTTGAGCGGGCGCACGCCGCAGCAAATCCTTTCGAGCGATGTGGGCGTGACGCGGAAGTGGGTGATCTGTCGACAAAGCCAGCATGAGGCAACCGTCAGGCTCGCCGGCGGCGAGCCGGTCGGTCTCGCGGAACTGGCACAAGCGTTCGGGAATTTCGATCGGGTGCATTTCACGTGCGATTTCCGCAAGCTGGTGGGCTCGGGAACCGCTGAACACGATTGGCGCGGGCCTATCCATCTCTGCAATGAGATATCTGAAATGCAGGCGTATGCCTTTCTCGATATTGCATGGCTGCCTACACTGGCTTCCATACCCGCTGCGTGATGCGCAGGCAAGACAGCCAAGCCCCACGGCGAGTTGACAGTGTGACGTGCTCCAAAACGGGGCTACGTCCAGACATGTAACTGCTTCATACCTCGGAGACAGCATGAAAAGCATCGACCTCAAGGGCCTGGTTCCCGCACCCGTTACCCCCTTCACCCGCGATGGCGCCGTGGACTATGCGGCCATCCAGCGCCTGGGTTCGTGGCTCGGGAGCATCGAGGGTGTCAAAGGCCTGACCGTTCTGGGCCACGCCGGCGAAGGTACGTTCATGACGCCGGACGAGCAACAGAAGGTCATCGAGGCCTTCGTCAAGTCGGTCGACAACAGGATTCCGGTCATCGCCGGCATTACCCTGGAGGGAACGCAGGTCGCCGCGCTCGAAGCGAAGCGGGCGGTCGAAGCCGGCGCGTCGGCGGGCCTGGTGTATCCGTCGCACGGCTGGCTGCGGTTTGGCTACCAGAAGGGCGCGCCGCAGGACCGCTATCGCACCATCCACGAAGAAAGCGGCCTTCCGCTGATTCTCTTCCAGTACCCGGACGTGACGAAGGCGACGTACAACCTCGAAACCCAACTCGAGATTGCGGCTCAGCCGGGTGTGTTCGCGATGAAAAACGGCGTGCGCAACATGCGTCGCTGGGACACGGAAATTCCCGTCATCCGCCGCGAGCGCCCTGAGCTGCAAATTCTGACGTGCCACGACGAATACCTGTTGCATACGATGTTCGACGTCGACGGCGCGCTGGTCGGGTACGGTGGCCTCGCACCGGAGCCGCTCATCGAGTTCATCAAGGCCGGCAAGGCGAAGGACTACAAGGCGGCACGCGCTATCCACGACCGTCTGCTGCCCGTTACGCGCTCGGTGTACCACCGCGGCTCGCACATGGAAGGTACGGTCGCGCTCAAGCACGGTCTGGTCGCACGTGGCATCCTCGAGCACGCAACGGTTCGCTCGCCGCTGCTGCCGCTGCAGGAAGGTGCCGACGTGGAGATCGCTCAGGCACTTCGCTCCGCCGGTCTCGTCGACTGACGGCAAGGTCATGCGAAGGCATGTGAGCCACAGGTAGGATGCGCGGAGCCTGAACTGTGCTCCGTCCAATAGGCGAGGCGTGGTGCCTCGCCTGTTCGCTCATATGACAGCCCTGGAGCAACGGTCATTCGAGAGGGCCGTCGTGACGGACAGTGCTCGATTGCCGGACCGACGGGGCCGTGCAAACACTATATAAGCGGGCCGGTGTAGAGCCTGCGTTCGATGGACTGGATGGAGACATAATGGGCAAGATACTGGCAGGCGCCGTGGTCGGCTCCGACCATATGACTAGTCACAAGTCTGAACCTGTAGCACGCGCAGCGCATCTGCTTTTCCGCATCGAGAACGTTCCGTTCAGCCGGTGGCACACCAAGGCTCGAATCATCATGGGCAGTGCGACATTCTTCGATGCATTCGACGCACTTTCGCTTGCCTTTGCGTTGCCGGTGTTGATCGGGCTGTGGCACCTCTCACCGATGCAAATTGGCGTGCTCATCGCTGCCGGGTATCTTGGGCAGCTTGTCGGCGCACTGGCCTTTGGCTGGGTGGCAGAGCGGTTTGGCCGGGTGCCGAGCGCGACCGCGACGGTGGGCGTGATGTCCATCATGGGGGTGGCGTGTGCATTTGCGGGGAATTTTCAGCTACTTTTTCTCGCACGATTCCTTCAAGGTATCGGCGTTGGAGGCGAGGTGCCTGTCGCTGCCGCCTATATCAGCGAGCTGAGCCAGGCGCATGGTCGAGGTCGCTTCTTCCTCTTGTACGAACTGATTTTTCCGTTGGGACTGCTTGGCGCAGCGCAGGTCGGCGCATTTGTCGTTCCGCGTTATGGCTGGGAATGCATGTTCCTGGTCGGTGCGATTCCTGGCCTCCTCGTGACGTTGTTCATTGCCCGTCTGCCGGAATCGCCTCGATGGCTCATCTCGAAGGGGCGCTACGATGAAGCGGAGCGCATCATCGAGAAGATCGAAGCCAGCACGACGCGTCGCAACCTCGATGTCGAGCAGGAATGGGTGGAGGTAGAGCGGCGGATGTCGAAGATTCGCGATGCAAGCCAGACGAGGAAGAAAGCTTCGTGGCGCGAATTGTTCTCGGCGGCTTATCGAGGTCGCACGTTGATTGTCTGGGTGTTGTGGGCCAGTTCCTATTTCGTTGCCAACGGGATCAACAATTGGCTACCGAGCTTGTATCGCACCGTGTATCACCTCCCGCTGCAAGAGTCCTTGCACATGGCGTCACTGTCCAATGTGCTGAGTGCTTGCGCGGTGTTGCTCTGCGCGTTCCTGATCGACCGCGTCGGCCGCCGCCGCTGGGCGATGGCGACTTTCCTGGTCAGCGGGATACTGCTCCTGGTGCTCGGGATGTTGGCACAGGGCAGTCCGTGGTCGGTGATGTTGCTGGGCTCGTCTGCCTATGCGGTAATGGGAACGACGACGGTCATGCTCTACCTGTACACACCTGAAATCTATCCGACCCGGATGCGCGCAATTGGCACAGGATTGGCGACGTCGTGGCTGCGGGCTGCTTCTGCTGCTGCACCCGCTATCGTCGGCATCGTCCTGTCTGGCCACGGGATTTCCGCGGTGTTTTTGATGTTTTCCGCTACGACCATTGTCGGGCTGCTGGCCTCGCGTGCAATGATCGAAACGACCAACCGCTCGCTCGAAGAAATCTCGCCCTGACATCCGCTTCACGGGGAGCGGGCAGGGACAGTAATTCGCCCGACATGAGTAGCCGTCAATCCATCGCCGCGTGTCGTTACGATACGCGGCGATGTCTTTTTGTCGCGACGCGACGAGTCAACGGGACGGTTGGCAGTGAGCCTGCGGGGGCGACGGAGTGCTGAGGGGTAAACACAAAAATACCGGCGCGAGTCTCGCGATTCGCACCGGCATGGTTGAAGCGTTCGGGAAGAGCTTCAGAAGGCGTGTCTCATACCCACGCCGTAGGTAGTTCCGGAGGGTTTCCCGCTCAGCTTGTCGTAGGAACAGACGGCGTATACATCGGTCCGTTTCGACAGGTAATAGTCGTAGCCGACCGACGCCGTGTTCCGAATGGCGTTCTTTTCCTTGGGTGCCGACTGCTTCGTCCGAGCCCACTCGACGAGCACCGTGGAGGTTTGCGTAGCGGGAATCGAGAGACCGAGTTCGTAAGTATGAGAACCCACCTCCGTCGTCGTCGTATTGGTCGTCTGGATGGCCGCGTAGAGTTTGGCGAAGTTGGCGTTGTACGTGGCGCCCGCGAGGTACAGGTACTGCGCTACGTTTGGCATGTTGGCAGCGGAACGAACGCGCTGTGCGGACATGGCGATCTGAAGCGGACCATTCTCGTAGTTGAGGCTCAGGCCGAGGTTATCGCGTCCTTGGTGGCCGGTTGTACCGCTGAGGCCGTACTGCACGGTCCCCGTGAGACCCCGATACGATGCAGTCTCATAGCTCGCGACGTTCGCCCACACTGTATCGCCCACAACGGTGTTGTTATATGCGGCGGTGTATGACTGAACGACGAGAGGAGAGAACACGACGGAAGAACCGAACGGGTTCAGCAGAATCTGATTGAGGTAGGTGTGTGTAGTCTGCTCGCCAAACCTTAGGATACCGTACGGGGTCGCGAAGCCCACATGGGCATTGCGCGAAAATAGCCCGTCTGTGGAATTTCGCCCCAACTGGCCCGTGTTCGGACGGAAGAAGCTTTCCAGCACGAAGACGGCCGCATATCCGCCCCCAAGATCTTCCTTGCCGCGCAACCCCCAGAACGACGTCGTCAGGCCACCGCCTCCGAGCACGACGCTACCTTGCGGTACGCCGCTGACCTTTGATTGGGCGACATACGTGCCGATCAGGCCGTAGAGCTGGATGGAAGCGGAAGTGTCCGCCGAGGGCGGCTGTGCATGAGCCACGCCCGACCAGATCGAAATCGCTGTAATTGCGAGGGAACTTGGAGCCAATCTTCGGCCAACGCGCACGCTCGGCACGGTTCTCATCTGTGGTGTCTCCTTTAAGAATTTGTATGGCACAACATTGCCCGCCGGGAGCGTTGGGAGCGCTCTCGGGACGGGAAATTCGGTTTGGTGATTGCGGCTTGAAGGTCGAGCTGACTTACGGTGTCGGCGCGTGTCGCATCAACGCCGGCGCTCGTATCCGAGGTACGGATTGATGGTGGTGTTACTGACCGCGTCTCTCGGTTCGATGAATGTCCGCATACGGCTGTCTCCTATGCTGACCAGCGTGTGCGCAACGCAGAGACCAGCAACTTCGTCATCTTTTCAAGCAGTCTATGCAATGAAAATTCATGCCGATAGGCGCATTGGAAGGATTTCAGATATGCTGATCGAGAGATGGGTTGAGGAGACAGCGATGGAACGGGAAGCCTTCAAGTTATTCATAGAGGTGGCGGAGGTCGGCAGCATCAGTCGGGTTGCGGCGCTTAGGCAGACTGTCCAGTCCAACATCAGCAGGCAGATTGCCGAGTTTGAGCGCGAATGCGGCGGTCGCCTGTTCGAGCGGACTGGCCGTGGTGTGAAGCTGACCGGGTTCGGAGAGCGGATTATTCCGAGAATCCGCGCATGGATTGCGGACACAGACCAGCTGTTCAACGAAATTCGAACTTCTTCAGGCACGCCATTCGGTGAAGTACGTATCGGCATTTTGCCGTCCACGGCTCACCCGCTGATGACGACGCTATGTGAGCGCATCAACGCAGCTTATCCGGACATTCGCCTGAACGTTCGCGAGAGCCAGTTGGGGGAGGTTGAGACGTGGCTGGATAGCGGGCGAGTCGACTTGGCAATCCTGTTTCACGCGGAGCGCTCCATGACCACGGAGCGGCTCGCGACGCTCGCGACAATCGAAACTTATCTGGTCGGTGCGCCGGACTCGCCTTTGCTGCAGCGGGAAACGGTTGAATTCCGGCACCTTGAGGGGGTGCCTCTGATATTGCCGGGACGTCCCAACCGTCTGAGAAATATTATGGATGACGAAGCTCGCCGGGCCGGAATCGAACTTCGGACCGTGCTGGAAGCAGACTCGCTTGCCGTCCAGAGAGAGGTGGCAGCCAGCGGTCGAGGATATGCAGTGCTTGGCCCATGGGCTATTGCCCCCGATGTGCGCGCAGGCCGTCTCCGTGCCGCAAGAATCATCAAGCCCCACATCACCCGCTTCGTGACGCTTGCCAGCTCAAGCCAGGGCGCTATGACGCCGGCAATTCGGATCGTGATTGCGACGTTGAAGGAAATCGCTTCGGAGTTCTCCGAGTCCGGGGTGTACGACGGACTATCTTCCCAGCGTGTCGAGCGCGACCAGCGCACTGCGCCGTCGCAAACTGCCTCACCAAGGCAGACTGCTGCCGATCGTCCTGCGCTCAAGAGCCGGAAGAAATAGCACATGCAGCCTTGTACTGGTGCTCGAACGCGCAGTCCCGGCTTGCTGTACAGGTGCCAAATGGACTTGTGTTTGGCCTGGCACCCCTCCCGCTGCAATAGAACGTGAATCCGGCGGTAGCTGCAGCGACGCTTCTGCTCGGCGATGGGCGTCATCCGGCGTTACGAAGCCTCAACGCATTCGAGATGACGGAAGCTGAACTCAGGCTCATTGCCAGGGCAGCAATCATCGGCGAGAGCAGCAAACCGGTGAAAGGGTAGAGCACCCCTGCCGCCAATGGAACGCCGAGCGCGTTGTACACGAACGCGAAGCCAAGGTTCTGCTTCATGTTTCCGACGGTCGCCTCGGACAACGCCCGGGCACGCGCGATACCGCGCAAGTCGCCCTTCACGAGCGTCACCTGCGCGCTGCTCATCGCCACGTCCGTGCCCGTTCCCATGGCAATGCCGACGTCGGCTTTCGCCAGCGCCGGCGCGTCATTGATGCCGTCGCCGGCCATCGCCACAACGTGCCGGTCTTGCTGAAGCTTCGTCACCAGGTCGAGTTTGTCGGCCGGCCTGACCTCGCCATGAAATTCGTCGATACCGAGCTGCTCTGCAACGGCCTTTGCCGTCACCACGCCATCTCCGGTTGCCATCACGACACGAATGCCGTTCTCCTTCAACGTCGACAGTGCTTCCTGCGTCGTCGTCTTGATTGGGTCGGCGACGGCCAGCAGTCCGGCCAGGCGTCCATCGATCGCCAGATACATGACGCTTGCCCCGTGTGCCCGCATGCTGTCTGCTTCGGTGGCCAGCGTCTCGACCGGCACGGAATCGGCCAGCATCAGCGCGGTGTTGCCCAATACCAGCTTTCGATCGGCAATACGTGCTCGCACACCTGTACCGGTCGCGGATTCGAAATTCTCGGCGCGATCCAGAGACAGCTTCTTCTCGCGTGCCGCCGCGACGATGGCGGCCGCAAGCGGATGCTCGCTGCCCTGGTCGACGCTGGCGGCCAGTCGCAGCACCTCGTCGGCCGTATAGCCGTTGGTGCCCACGGCCCGCGAGAAAGCGGGACGGCCTTCGGTCAAGGTTCCCGTCTTGTCGACAATCAGGACGTCGACCTTGCGCAGATTCTCGATGGCGGCCGCATCGCGAAACAGCACGCCGGTTGATGCGCCTTTGCCACTGGCGACCATGATGGACATCGGCGTGGCGAGGCCAAGCGCGCAGGGGCACGCGATGATGAGCACCGCGACCGCATTGATGAGGCCGAATATCCAGCTGGGCTCGGGCCCGAACAGGCCCCACACCAGGAACGTCAGCAGGGCGATGCCGACGACTACCGTGACGAAGACGCCGGCGACCTTGTCGGCCATTCGCTGCATCGGCGCTCTCGAACGTTGTGCCTGCGCGACCATCTGCACGATTTGCGACAGCACGGTCTGGGCGCCAACCTTTTGGGACCGGATGACCAGGCTCCCGGTCGCGTTCATCGTTGCGCCGATGACATGGTCGCCAGTGCGCTTCGTCACGGGAATCGGCTCGCCGGTAATCATGGACTCGTCGAGCGAACTGGAGCCCTCGGTGACGACACCGTCGACGGGCACCTTCTCGCCTGGTCGGACGCGAAGCAGATCTCCCACCCGCACCTGAGACAACGGGACATCTTCCTCGGAATCGTCCGGGTTGATGCGTCGAGCGGTCTTGGGGGCGAGCCCGAGAAGCGCCTTGATGGCGGCAGACGTTTGCGAGCGAGCCTTCAGCTCGAGGAGTTGCCCGAGCAACGTGAGTGAAATGATGACCGCCGCAGCTTCGAAATAGACACTGACTCGGCCGTGGGTACTGTAGGTCTCGGGAAACACGCCCGGGGAGACGGTGGCGATGACGCTATAAGCGTACGCGGCGCCCGTGCCGAGACCGATGAGTGTCCACATGTTCGGACTGCGATTGACCAGCGAGCGCAGGCACCGCTTGAAGAACGGGAAGCCGGCCCACAGGACGACGGGCGTCGAGATGAGGAGCTCGACCCAGCTTTCCGCTGACGCGGACATCAATTCGAGCCGATGACCAAGCATCGCCAGCACGAAAACTACGACGGTCAGTGGCAACGTCCACCAGAATCGGCGTCGGAAATCGATCAGTTCCGGATTCTCGCCTTCGTCGATGGCGGGCAGAATCGGTTCCAGCGTCATGCCGCACTTCGGACATTGCCCAGGATGGTCCTGGCGTATCTCCGGGTGCATCGGGCACGTGTAGATGGTGCCCTCCATTGCGGGCGGCGCCGGCTCGGCGGACGGGACTTCGACGTACTTCTCCGGAGCGGACTCGAACTTCGTCAGACATGCGCGGCCGCAGAAGTAGTATTGCCTTCCGCCGTGCTCGCCGTGAAAGCGTGATTCATCCGTCACCGGCATCCCGCAGACGGGGTCGCGAAGCGATTCGTCAATACCCATATGTGCCTGGTTACCCTCGCGGTAATGGGCGCGCCATGCGCGTAGTCCGTGCCCGGCGACGCGTGCGTGGGCATCCGGGAGATTTCCAGTTCCACTCTATTGTCCGCTTGCCTCGACGCATTGACGTGGCTCAACAGGGCCCGAATCCGTTTCGGCGGACAGGACGGCGCGCGCGTCGGCTGAGTGGCGTATGGATGGGGCATGCAGGGCGGGCGGGTGAGCCAGAGTACGCTTGACGTACATCAAGCCGGGGTTCGCAAGGCTTCATACGATGGAACCATTGCCACCCGGTGTCACTTCGTGCCGGATGTGGCGAGATCGGCGATATCCGAATGAGGTGAATGAATGATGGCTCAGGCAACCATCCCGCCTGCATCGCGCGGTACGGCACGTGCGTTCTGGATTGTCGTGCTCGCCTCCATCCTGTTCAGTCTGACCGGATGTGGCTACAACGCGATTCAGACAGAAGACGAGCAGGTCAAGGCCAGTTGGTCGGAGGTGCTGAACCAGTACCAGCGTCGCGCCGATCTCGTGCCAAACCTCGTCAATACCGTGAAGGGGTACGCGAATCAGGAGCGCGCCGTACTGACGGCCGTGACGGAAGCGCGTGCCCAGGTAGGTTCGATTCGCGCAACGCCCGAACTCATCGCGAACCCGCAGGCGTTCGCCAAGTTCGAGGCGGCGCAGGGGCAACTCACGACATCGTTGTCCCGCTTGCTGGCCGTGTCGGAAAGCTATCCTCAGTTGAAGTCGGACGCAAATTTCAGAGACCTGCAGGCCCAGCTCGAAGGTACGGAAAATCGTATCGCTGTTGCCCGCAACCGATACATACGTTCCGTCCAGGCATACAACACCACGGTACGGTCGTTTCCGAGCAACCTGACAGCGAGCGCATTCGGCTATCCGGAAAGGCCCAACTTCTCCGTGAGTAACGAAGCCGAAATTTCGAAGCCGCCGCGTGTCGATTTCGGCTCGGCACCGGCGTCCGCTGGCGGGGTGTCCAATTGAGCGCGTTCCGACTGGCGCTCGCTGTCATCGTCGCATGCTTCGCGCTCGGCGGAATGTGCGCTCGGGCGGACGTCCCGGTGCCGTCCCTGGTCGCGAGGGTGACCGACGAGACCGGCACGTTGACGGCCGAACAGAAGGCCGTTCTCGAACAGACGTTGAAGGCGTTCGAGACGCGGAAAGGAACGCAGATTTCCGTGCTCATCGTTCCGACGACCGAGCCCGAATCCATCGAACAGTTCTCGATGCGTGTCGTCGAGCAATGGAAGCTCGGGCGCAAGAAGGTCGACGACGGCGTCCTGCTGCTTGTCGCGAAGAATGACCACACACTTCGCATCGAGGTGGGCTACGGCCTCGAGGGTGTGCTGAACGATGCGACGAGCAATCGAATCATCGACGACATGATCGTCCCGCGATTCAGGGCGGGCGATTTCTACGGCGGCATCTCGGCCGGCACCGACAGCATCATGCGGGTGGTTGGCGGCGAACCGCTGCCGCAGCCCCAAAGCCGACCACGTGCATCGGACGGAGCAGGACGCCTGCTGCCCGTACTCTTTCTCCTGACCGTCGTGGCAGGTGGCGTGCTACGTGCGGTGTTCGGCAGATTGCCGGGCGCGTTCGTCACGGGCGGCATCATTGGCGTGCTCGCATGGATTGTGTCCGGCGCGATTCTCGTCGCCGTGGCCGCGGGGTTGATCGCGCTGGTATTCACGCTGTTCGGTAGTGGAATGGGAACCGTCGGCGGCCGGTTCATCGGAGGTGGGGCCGGGCGGCCCGGCGGCGATTCTCACCGCGACATCTTCCGCGGCGGCGGAGGTGGATTCGGTGGCGGCGGTGCATCCGGCAGGTGGTAGCCATGGACTTCGAACGGCTTCTTCGGCATCTTCTCACGACACACTGGCGCATCGATCGCGCGTTTCCGCGCCGATCTCTTCTCGCCATTGAACGCGCAGTCCATGCCAGTCATGATGCACACGTCGGGCAAGTCAGATTCGCCGTCGAGGGCGCACTTCATACCGCAGCGCTGCTGAAGGGGACATCTGCCCGAACCCGCGCGATCGATGTCTTTTCTCAGCTCAGGGTCTGGGACACCGAACACAACAACGGCGTTCTCATCTACCTGCTGCTTGCCGACCGGGACGTCGAAATCATCGCGGACCGAGGTATCCACGCCAAGGTGGACAGCCGCGAGTGGGAAGCAATTTGCCGGGCAATGGAAGAGGATTTCCGGCGCGGAGATTATCAGTCTGGAGTACTACGAGGTATCGAACAGGTCACCGATCTGCTGAAGACGCATTTTCCAGCCAGGCGGCCCCCGGTCGACGAGTTTCCGAGTTCGCCCGTTGTGATGTGACGCAGTTGCGTCGACGTCATCACGTTTCCATCTTCACGACTTGCTGAAGACCGCCACGGACCCGTCTGCAATCGCAAACGGTTTGAAACGCTACCCCTGACACCTATGTGGAGGAATCGTGAAAAAGATCGGACTGGCACTCGCCATCGGCATTGCCTTGATGTCACCCACGCTTCAGGCTGCATCGAAAGACGGTGCGACTACCCAAAGCAGCTCGAACGCTCAGCGTCCGGACACGGCAGCGTTTGACAAGAATCTGGCCCAGTTTCAGGCGCAGATGAAAACCATGAATGCGCAGATGGACCAGATTCGCAAAACCCAAGACCCGCAGGAGCGGCAGAAGCTCTTGCAACAACACTGGGATACGATGCAAAGCGCGATGAGCACGATGCAGGGCATGTGGGGACCGGGGATGATGGGCTACGGCAGAATGGGACCCGGGATGATGGGGCGTGGGGGTGCCGGGATGATGGGCGGCTCGGGGCGTGGCGGCGGATGGGGCCATATGGGCGGCTACTATTCGCAACTGACACCTGAGCAGCTGCGAGAACGGCAATACATGAGCGACCAGTACCTCCGCATGCAGCAGGAAATGATGAGCAACATGATGCTGCAGCAACGATACTGGATGGGGCCTCCGGCGGGGACTCAGGCGCCGGAGAAGAAGTAGCGGTTGGCGGGAGAGAGAAATCTGACTGTGGGGATACCGCGGAGCTCGAGGAATGAAAGGGCTCCGTGGGGCGCTGCGTCTGCGGAGGAGCCTCATCGCTTCCTCATGCTTGCCGCGTTCGTTGGCAGAGCCGGATACGCTCGCGCATTGCGATGTAGTACGGATGTCACGAGCGCGGGATTCCGCGCTTTGGCTGTGCGTAAATTCCGTTGGAACAGTTTCACTTAAGCCCCGGCCAGCGGTCGTTTGCGGGGAGTTCTGGGGGTGTTAAGTGAAACTTCGCGGGGCGCGTTAAGGAAACGCTGATTAATAGTCAAACGCGCGAGCTTGTCGGCCGTGCTGACGCGAAAATTCCGGATGCCGAAGTGAAGCGCAGCCAATTCGGGGAAGTTTGACCCCGGGGAAGCGCCTCATTTCCTGCATTTTTCATACACGTGACGGACTACTCCCATGAGCCGAGCGCAACCGGTTTCGCGCGATCACCAAGTTCGCCAAAGCGAACAGGCTGAACAGTTGCGCCGTGTTCTTCGCCAGTCCCTTGTAGCGCACCTTGCGATGACGGAACAGGTTCTTGACGACATGAAACGGATGCTCGACCCGCGCGCGAATTTGTGCCTTGGTTCGCTCGAGCGCGATCACCAGATCCTTCAGCGCACCGTCCTGGATCGCCTTGATCTTGCCTCGCTTTGCCGCCACGCGCCACTTCACCGACTTGCTCTTCATTTCATCGCGCTTGTCTACGCCGATGTAGCCCGCGTCGCCGAACGCTTCTTGCTCATGACCATGCAACAGCGCGTGCGCTTGCGAAACATCCGACACGTTGGCGGACGTGCCGACCACGCTGTGAACCAGCCCCGAATCGGCATCGACGCCGATGTCGGGTAAGCGCGTGCTGTTGCCAGCACGCGCTCCCCTAAGAACCGGACGTGCGAGTCGCCCCGCATC
>NZ_QTPO01000075.1 GCF_003853645.1 Burkholderia sp. Bp9143
CACACGAACCGCAGCACAACGCCGTAGAGGATGGCCGCAAGGATGATCGGCCAATACTGCGCGAGCTGCGCGCGCAGTTCGCCGCCGAAGTTCGCGGCGGCCGTCGCGAATCCGAAACCGGACATTGCGACGTAGAGCAAGAACGCGACGAGCGGCACGAACAAGAGCCACACATACAGCGTGATAACAGAAGCCCGCCTGCCGATAAACGCCAGCCAGTCGCGGAATGATGCATCGTTGGACGGCAAGCGCCAGGGCACCGGATGCAACACCGATACCACGAAAAGCGGGATTGCCAGCACGATCCAATACCACGGACTAGCCCATTGCACCGCATGGACGACCGTCGAAAGCACGGTCGATTGCGCGGTTTGAAAGGCGTATGCGTTAGGTAACGACACGGCGTTCTCCAGGAGTTAGGAGGAACCGGAGAGACTTTCGTCTCTCCGGTTGTGGGTCGGCGTGTGCCGAAGCACGAACGGATTGCCTAAGAAGGCGCACCACCCTGCCGAGCAGAAACGGTCTGCGGCCGTACAGCGATTGAGGGCTTCCCACGCCATCAACGTTGACGCTACTGACACAGGCTTTTGGCCTGTTTGTCGGTTGACGTGCCGGGTTCAAACCCCGGTTTGCCACAGCGAGCACGACGCGATAGCGCCGGTTCCCTGGTTGCCACCGACCCGAAAAGGGCCGTACTGACCACCGGCCTGACGGCTGCCGGGTTGACTTGCACGCACCGAAGCACGCGGCTTTTTCATGCCATCGACCCCAAACGGCGGGCCGCCCTGACCACCGGCCTGACCGCTGCCGGGTTGACTTGCACACACCGAGGCGCGCGACTTGTTGACGACACCGGCCTGACGGCTGCCGGGTTGACTCCGACCGAAACGGCCGGCAACTGCACTGCGATTTGCTTCCACGACAAGCTCCTTTCTCAAGGGTTAATTACACGTTGGACACCTCAGGAGACCAATCCCGAGACGGGCGCGGGTACCAGCCGCGCCCGTTCCAACACTCCACTGCGGGAACCACCCCGCATCTTCACGCTTACGTGTGCCGTGAACTTTCGGACAGGCTTTCGCCTGCTATCCGCGCTTCGGACGAATCGCGACGGATAGCTATACGGCTTGCGCCGTGCGGCCCTACTGATCCACTCTCCCTCCCATAGCCACCGGGTTACCAGCCCGGTATCGGCCTTAGGGATTCCCACGTTAGTGCAACGTTACTGACGCCAAACTGCGCGCCAGAGCACCACGCCTGCGCCTCAAGCAACAACAGTGAGGTGTTCCCTCTCACCCTTTAGGTTTTCAGCGGCCCGAGATTCCAAAGCGGCTCGCTTACCTGTTGTGCCGTCAACGGCTTCGTCTTCAGACAGGCTTGATGCCCCACCACATAGCGACCTCTACGGCCGCATTTACACGCTTAAGCTATACAACGACCCCACCAGCTTGCGCCGGTAGGTGCCGCGTGCGCCAGGTTTCCCCTTGCACGCCTGCGCCCTTTCGGAACGCCTCAGCAGCCTACGTGTGTGGCATAGGTTCTACGGTTTCCCGCAGCCCCTAGACGGTGCTAGCGACGGCCTAAGCCATCTCCCGTTTTCACGTTGCACAGGGCAGTAGCGCATTTCCTCGCTGTGCCCGTTTCCGTGTCGCCCAACCTCACCCCAATGCTTCGCGGGGATTGAGTCGAAGGGCGGAGTTACACCGCCCAGCGCTCGTCGTAGTCGTACCAGCGCCATTACGCGCATACGACTTCAGCACACTCGGCACGGTTGGTAGCCGTGCCTTGAGCCTTGCGGCTCGCGTGAAGTGATGGAATCCAGGGGTGGTCAGCCCCCGGACTACTTACTGCGATGGAGGCTGCCCCTGATCCGTGTAACCGCTCGCGCGATACACCACTTCGGGCAACAGGTAATGCAAGGGTTGGTTGCCCTGGTGCTGCGTCGCTGGCCGCTTGTGGCGGCCTAGGCGACGCAGAGTGATGCTTGCGCGCTAGGGCCGCTGGTGGCGGTCAGCGAATTGAGTGTAGTGGCAACGTATGAAGAAAGCACGCTTCGCGTGCGGAATCTCTTATAATTAGCCGGGAATGCGAAGCATCCCGGATAACTGGAAAGCCTTGTGCAGCAAGGCTCCGCATTATCAATGAATGGATCGATTCAATCCTATGCGTTGAGCATATTTCGGCCTCCCAGGCAAAATGCATAACCATGAATGAACCGAGCGTTATTCGATACAAGACGTTGTTGATGCAACGGCTGCTAGACCTCGTTCGGCACGGCTACCGGCACCACACGGCCGGCACGGTGCCGGCCGAGCGCGCCGAGGCGCTTTGCGCAAAGTTTTCGACGCGCTATGACGTGTTCGTGAACCAGAACCAGCGCGCCTATCGCAAGAGCCTTGGGAAGGCCAACGCGCGGCTGATCCTTGCCGACCTTGAACGCAATGCCGGCACGCTGCATTGGTTCCTGATGGTTACAGACGGTCAGCACGACGCGCATACGCTCGAAAAGCTCCACGACGCGCTAGAGGCTGGAGAGCGTGTACACGTCACGGGTTATGAGCTGTTGAAACTGCCTCACTCGAAGGCCGCCGGCGGCGGCGTTCGCCTGACTTGGCGCATGACGACCGAGACAGAGCGCGCCTGGCGATTTCAGATCCGTTCGACCGTCCGCGCGAAGCGCGCCGATGAGCTGGTGCCGGTGCTGGTGCGCTCGTTGTATCAGACGCCTGGCTTTCACACGACCCGCTATCAGGTCGGAAAGCTCGTGGCGTTCCTCACGGGCGAGTGGGTGCGGTCAGGCCGGAAGGCCGAGGCGTTGCCCCTTCCTGGCGCCCTACCCTACGTGCGGCGGATGGCCGACGAGGACTTCACTTTGGAAGACTGGCTTGCCGCTGCTGCGAGCCGCAAACCGGAGGTGACGGATGAGCGAGCTTGAGAAGCAAGACCGCGTTGTGTCGTTCACGGCCGACCAATGGCTGGCCGAGGACGAAACCGAGGCATTCGGCGTGCGCAAGATCGTGCCAAAGAAAAAGGAGCCGACGCCCGGTGTAAAGGCTATCCTCGTGTTCGAGGACAGTTTTCGCCGCGCGAAAAAGCACCTGAAAGCATATCCGCTGTTACGGCCGCAGCTCGACTTGCCCGAGCTGATTAGCGCCATGATCGACGTGTGCGACGCCGACCCGGCAATCATGGAGAAGGTCGCGCGCCGGATCATCGACGCCCGCAGGCAGCAGCTCGACGCGATGGCAGCCAGCACGACGCCGCCGGACGCGTGAGCCACACGCTCACACGTCCAGCTTGCCTTGCTCGTTATCGACGGCCTTCGTCTGCGCGCTGCGGCGACGGTATTCGCGCACGAACATGACACGGTCGCCCTTGAAAAACAGGGCAGGATTGACCCAATAGACGTTCGGCAGCTTGGGCGCGAGGAACGACTTGCCGAGCAGTTCGCGCAGCCCGCGCTGGAAGGTTTTTTCGCTCATGCCAATGTCGCGGCCGGACAGCCCTTCGCCGAACCAGCTCAGATACACGGCATCGGCAAAGCCGCCTTGCATTGGCGTGCGTTGGTACTCATCGAGGACAGCTTGAAAGACACGCTGGCCGGTGCGCGAGAGGTCGTAGCTGGCCGACACGCCGGCCGCGAAAACCTTCACGAACTCCGCATCGTCTTTTTCCTCGATGTTGCGAATGACGGTCGCGGCCTGTACGACTCCATCGGAGTCCATCAGCTCGCGCCTCACGCCGCTATCCACATAGCGACGCTTGATCGTGATTTGGCGCGGCTCCAGAAGCGGGTTCACCTGGGGAGAGAATTCGAGGTATCGGAGGTTCGGCTTTTCGTCAGACATGGGCTACTCTCGCTCGATTCGGTTTTTCGCCGGACATTTTTCGCGGCGAAATTGTCTTTCCAGCGTCAGAGGATGACCGAGGGAGAGACAAAAATCAAGCGATTTTTGTCTCTTGAGGGGCTGGAGTTGTCTTTCGAACGGCCAGAGTTGTCTTTCGAGGTGCTGGAGTTGTCGGTGCGATCTAGGCGCGACAAGGGTTTGCGGGCCGCTCCTTCTCACTCTGCTTTAGCGCGGGCGATTTTTCGCGGGGTAGCGTGATTTAGCCCCCATTTCCGGGCCGTGCCGACCCGCAAACGGAGGAATCACGGCGCTACGCGCCTTGACGGCCCCGGCACCCCTCCCGTTCACCCAGGCCTGCGGAGCCGAGGCTCTAAGCCGCTGCCGGGGCAAGCCCCGTCACCGTCTAAGAGCGAGATAAATCGCGCCCGGCCCGTCCTACGGCCGGCCCGCCCGCTCAACTCGTCCCTGTGGGGACCAACCCGGCTGACGGTTAATCGCATCACCACCGCCGATTTGTCTACAGAAAGGGGGCGGCCGGAGTCTCGAATGTACCTGCGGCGCGAAATGCGGCCCGTGGTGCCGTTTCGGCGAAGCGGCTAAGGGGCTGGCCTACCTATGCCATCGCAAACGGCTCACAGCGCCGATTTTCCGCAAGCGTCGGCCGCAGTCGCTCGGTTGAGATTTTTTTATCTCAATTGGGCGCGCGCAGCGCGTCACGCCGTAGGCAAAAGCTCGCGGGGAGCCGGTGCGTTGGGTGCGGTATCCCGGCCAGCGGCCGGGACTCTCCACACCCTTGCGGTGTGGTGAGCGCAGCCATCCACGGGCGGGCGCGGGTGAACCACTGGCCCTTGCAGACCGCCGCCGGGGCCGCGTAAGCGGTGCCGGCTCGTCATTTCGCGGCGTAGCCGCCTGTTTTCCGGCCGCGCATGGCATCGAGAAGCCGCAAAGCAATGCGCCGTGGATTATACACGGCGCGGTTATGAAGTTATGAAGTTACGCGGTTAGGCTTCTTCGGCTTCTAGCTCGTCGGTTGCATCGTCGGAGCCTTCATCGACGGCCATTGCGCCGTGCAACGGGCAATGCGGCGGGCCGGCAAGGTCTAGCCACTTACGCGACGTGCGCGCGGTGTATCCGCACTCGGCGCAATGGCATTTGATGTGCCGGCGCGTCTGCTTTTTCGGCGCGGTCGTGCTCGGGCCGCCTTCGTCGCCCGGTTCCGTACCCGGCTCGATGTGCTCGGCCTGGGTGCGCAGGCGGGCATGAGGAAGCGGGCCGGCTTCGGCCAAGATCGGCTCCAGCGCCGTGCGGAATTTCGGGCCGGCCGTGGTCGAGCGCATCGGGCCTTCTAGGCCGATGCCCTTCGCTACCCGGCGGAAGTCTTTGCCGTGACCGGCGGGGATGCCTACGGCCGCGTGTACCAGCTCATGACCGAGGATCGCGGCAACTTCCATCGGCATGACTTCGGGCGAGTTGGCGAGGTCGGGCCGGATGAAGATTTCGAAGTGGCCGTCATCGCTGCAACGATTGTCCCAACACTCGCCAATGCGCTTCCCTCTCCAACCGGAGGACGTGAACCCGATCGCAATACGCACGCGCTCGGGCAGCGGGGCGTCGAGTTCTTCGAACAGATGCGCCATGCGCGCGGCAACGAAGTTCAGCCAGGATTCGCGGTTCGGGTGGTTCACTGTCAGCTCCAATAGAGTGCGTGTACACGCTTCTATTTTAGTTAAAAGGAGAGCGTGTACACGTACTCTCTGTGCTTTTGTCGTAACTTTATTGTGTCAAAAAGTTACGACGTTATGAGGTTTTAAAGCTACAGCGTTAAGAGGTTTCGCAGTTATGGCGTTAGTGGTGTATGATGTTATGGCGTTGTGCAGTTGAGAGGTTGAAACGTCAGAACGTCATAGAGCTATAGCGTTACAACGTTACAACGTCACAACGCTATGACGCTGTAACCGCGTAGCGTCAAAACTTCGCGGTGCAGCGAATTCGAAGCTATAACCTCATGAGGTTGTAACGCTTTGGCTCTATAACGCCGTAACGCCGTAACGTAATAACTTTATGAGGTTATGAAATGAAGCAGCCGAAAGGGGTGGTTGATTTGGCAGCTCGACTCGGGGCGGCGGCAGCGTCGCCACTCGTGCCGGTTGCGGCGGCAGCGGCGGCGCCAGTGCCGGCACCGGCCGCAGCACCCGCCATGACGGCCGAGGCACCGAGCGGGGCAGGGCAGGGCGCGGCGGCGTCCGAAGCACCGGTCGCACCGGCAAGAAAGGCGGCCAAGGCCACGGCAAAGAAGGAGCCGGCCGACACGACGCAACTGACGTTGCGACCATCGCGTGCGCTTCTCGCGCGTTACGTGGCAGCAGCAGCAGATCGCAGCCGGGACACCGGGCGCATGGTGTCGGCGCAGGAAATCATGCTTGAAGTCCTAGAGAAGGGGGGCGTATGAGCAACATCGTCTATGTCGGCGGGCAGAAGGGCGGCACGACCAAAACCACGACCGCGCACCTGATGGCTCTAGGCGCGATTCTCCGCAAGCAGCCGGCCGCATATGTCCTGACTGACCCCCATCGCCGTGTGAAGGCCGAGGGCCGCCCGTATGGCGTGCTCGACGGGCGCGACCCGAACGCACTGGCCCAGATACTCACAGCGAGTCAGAGCAACCTTAACGGCTGGCTGATCGTTGACGGCGGCGGCAACCGTCCCGCGTTCGACAAGGCGATGGCCGACGCGGCGCACCTCACCATCCTGCCGTTTCGCGCATCCGAGGAAGATCTAGAAGCCGTCGCGCTCGACATGCAGGCGATGCCTAACGCGCTCGCGCTGCCGTCTGCCTGGTCAACGAACAAGCACGCGCAGGAAGCCGCGCAGCGGCTTATCGACGGCCTCAGCACGGCATTCCCTGGGCGCGTGCTCACGTCGCCAATCTGGTTCGTGAACTCCACGGCGGAATTGCTTGGCGCAACGCTCGAAAGCCCCTCAACGGCCGTGCGTAATGCCGCGCGCCACAGCTTCGGCATTCTGACGGCCACGTTTGAGCAGCACGGCCAGCCGGCCGAGCTGGACGACGCGGCGGCAATCACCGAGGCGCAATAAGTACACTCAGCCCGAAACCGCTGTATCGGGCTTGAGAATTCCTGCCTTTTGTCCTACCTTTGGGTTGTCGAGAGACGCACTGCGCTATCCGTGGTGCGTCTCTCGACGCTCCCGGATGGCCTTTTTCATACCCTTGAAGGAGGTTCATCATGTTGACCGAAACGACCCGTACCACCGCCGCTCTGTTTCCTGTAGATGCCGACCATGCCCGTGCAAACGGGCCGATGTTTACAGGTTCGATCAAGCTCGAAGGGGTATCGGTTCCGTTGTCGGCCTTCCTCAAGGAAGCTCGCAACGGTTCGGATACGCAGTTTCTCGACTTGTCGATTGGCGCGAAAGGGCAGGTGCATTTCTCGGGGCGACTCTTTCGCAGCGAGAAGAAGAAGACGGAGAAGTCGCCGGACTACACAGGCTATCTCACCGTCTTGCCCCTGACGCCTGGCGTCGAAAACGAGTACACGGAGGACGACTGGAAGGCAGCACCGCGCCTCACCGTGTTTGGCCGTCGCAAGCGTAACGCCGACAACTCTGTTCGCATCGCGCTTGACGTAGTACCGCAGCGTTCGACGGCTGAAATCAGCGAGGAGGAAGTCGGGTTCTAGGGAGAAGGCTCTAATAGCCGCCGCAGTACGAAAAAGGGAGAGAAGGCAACTTCTCTCCCTTTTTATTTCGCCATTACTTTACCCAATATGAATAATTCCATACCAGGCTTTAACACTAAAATCAAGCTGTTAAATATGACAGGTAATCTGAGACAATTATCGAATATCAAAAAAGGTTAATTCGTAACTGTGCCGTTACAGGTTATTCCATCGCGCCAAAGAGGCTGATAACCTGATCCACATTGCCCGCGTTGGACTGGTTGGCGTCAGGGCATTCGTTGAGGAATTGCCTGCGTGCATCTGACGTCGCGCTTAGGTCAAGGTGCCCGTGGTGAAACTTCTTGATGGACAGGAAATCGCTGATCGGCTTGTTGCAGTTATCGCCGCCGGACTGCCCCATTGCCTTGCCAGTCATACAGACAAGGGAATCGCACGGCGAAGCAAATGCAACGAGCGGGCCTGACAAACCAAGGATGAGTGCGAGGGCGCATGAAAGAGCTTTCTTCTTCATGGCGTTATCTCCATAAGGGGGCTTAAAAGAGCGCTCGGCGTTCCAGTCTAATCAACGCTTCACGCAGGCCCAGCAGCGCGAGTATCACGACTCCTGTGATGATCGCATTCCGAGGGTGCGGCCAGTGATGAGCGTATTCGACACCAAGGACAACGAGGCCCGCGAGAACAACAAGCGTCAACCCAAACCGTATGTAGCGGCCAAAAAGACGAAGAGAGCCGCACGCGAGCATCCACGCGGTATCACGCAACAGGCGACCAATTAAACGAGCAGCTCCGGCCAGGGCCGGTGTAGCGCGCTCAAAGAGCGCGGCGAACTTCCGTGCGCGACGTTCGCGGCGAACACGCTTACCCGTCTTAATTGGAATGACCTGTCCCATGTCTCATCCTTTCTTTTCTTCCGTCACCTCGAATTCATCGAGCGTTCGACCTGCCTTCAAGTACGCCATCAACCACGCCGGCCGCCGGCCGAAGCCCGACCACGTATTGGCCGGATTCTCTGGATCGCGATAGCTCGGGCGCGTGATCGGCGCGGCGTTGGGGATGTGGAATTCCTCCAGCTTTCGACCTTGATCTAGGTAGGCCACGACCCATGCAGGCCGTTGGCCCCACCCAGACCAGGTGTTGAGCGGATTCGCAGGGTCGCGGTAACGCGCCTCGCCTCCCGGTGCCGTCTTTGAGGGGAACGGTACGAACTCGATCACGGTTCCATCCTGCCTTCTGACAAGACGCCGACTCGCATTTTTATCCTTGCCTCTCACTGATTACGCTTCCATAATATACTCTGTCCGTTTCGTACAAAAGAGGATGTGTGAATAAATTCGCCGCACTCTCTCTCGTGCCAATCATGGCCGTGCCCGTGGTTGCGGAGGCGACGCCTGCTGCGTTGTCACCGCAGATCCTCGCGCTGGCCCGCACGTGCGCGCCTGACATTCATCCTCTGACGCTCGCGTATCTGGTTCGCGCCGAGTCTCACAACAACCAATACGCCATCAACGTCAACGGCGGTAACAGCCTGCCACGGCAACCCGCGACCGAGCAGGACGCACGCGACGCCATCGCGTTGCTCAACAAGCGCGGCTGGAATTATGACGTTGGGTTTGCCCAGATCAATTCTGGCAATTTTCGCAGTCTAGGGCTTACCGGTGAACAGCTCCTAGACCCTTGCACCAACTTGCGCGCGGCGGCCCTCATTCTCGGCAACTGCTATGCGCGTGCGGTACAGGCCGTTGGAGAAGGGCAGGGCGCTTTGCAGCGCGCCTTGTCTTGCTACAACACCGATTCGCAAAGCAAGGGCTTTGCAAACGGCTACGTCAAACGCGTCGTTGCTCAGGTTCGCTACAAGGTGCCAGAGCTGATGGACGGGCCAATCAATGCGAACGATGCGGGCGCACCCACCAGCCCGAGCGCATCGAGCGCGACGCCGGTTCGCCGGCAAGCCATCGCAGCAGTCGTGCCCGCGCAGCCCGCAGCCGACCCGGCCACGCAGGGCGGCGAGCAGGGCGCGGCAGGGCAAATCGAAGAAGGGGCATTCGCCCATCCCGAACTCGGCGCGTTCATGAGCCGTGTTTCAGCAAAAGGAGGCCAATGAAAACCGTTGTGTATCTGGCGATGCAAAGCCAGCTCGAAAGCATCCTGCGCGAATGGCAGGTCGATCGCGTTGTGATTCATCGCATCGAGTCTCGCCAGTGGATTCCGTTCATCGACATTCGGAACGAAGCCGGCCAGGCCTATACGTGCTCGATCCGCGTCAAGAAAGCGCTGGAGCCTAGAACGTGGTCTGACTTGCGCGCGCTGGTCGATTGGATCGACACGCAGGTTGGCGTCAAAGAGTGTGCGTTGTCTCTATCGGACTTCGAATGGGAGTCCGAAAACTTAACCGTGGAGTGAACCCCGATGAAGAAGCAGATTCAAGCATCGCAAGTCGCCGTGGGCCTGATGTTCCTGCTTGCGGCCACGCAGGCTTTTGCCGTCGATACGGGCGCGTCCGGCCTCAATTCCGCACAGACCTGGATGATGGTTTGGGTTCCGGTTGGCTGCGCAATGATTCTCGTCGCGATGGGCGTTGGCCTCATGGCTCACATGCTCAAGCTGCACCAGCTCGTCTATCCGGTCATTGGCCTGATCGTCGCCGGCTCCGCTTCTGCGATTGTCGGCTACTGGATTTCGTGATGGCCGCGAAATTTCCGCTGTTCAAGGGGGCTACGCGTGTGCCGTGCTGGTTTTTCGTGCCGCGCACCGTGCTCCTTGGAACTTTCATGTTCTGCGGTGCCTTGTACATGTTCATCCATTTGTACGCGATGTTGCTGTTCGCGCTGCTGTGGATGGTCGAGTACGCGATAACGAAACACGACGAACGCATGTTCCGCATCTTGTGGCTATGGATCAAAACCAAGGTGCGCAACCGGTTCGACTCGCGACTCACTGCGCTATGGAAAGGCTCTAGTTTCTCGCCGGTCAGCTACATCGACCGAATCAAAGAGGACCACCGAGACGAGGTATAGCATGGCCGTTGCTACTCGAGAGATCAAAAAGAACAAGAGCTTTGTGAAAGAGCCTTCGTTTACGCAGTTCATTCCGTACTCGCAGCACCTCACGCCTACGATTGTCAGCACAGTCGGAGGCGAATACGTCATTGCGTTCCGCATTCAAGGCCGAACGCACGCCAGTGCCACCGATGAGACGTTGCGTCATTGGGTGCTAGACCTCAACCACGTTGCGAAGCAGATCGGCAACGAGCACGTCAAAATCTGGACGCACTTGCACCATCACAAGATCGAGAGCTACCCGGCCGGCGAGTTTCCGACCAAGTTTGCTCGCGATCTGAATGCAAAGTGCCGCAAGATGTTCGACAAGGCACCGCTGATGGTCAACGACTGGTATCTGACGGTCGTATACAACCCGGTTGGCGATATCGCACAGCAGTTCCTTTCGAAGTTTGATCGCCCGTCGCGCGAACAGCTCGAAGAACGTCAGAAGCAGGCAATCGAGAAACTGGAGGACATTTCGACTCAGCTAATGGGCGCAATGAGCGCCTACGGCATCGAGCCGTTGACCCTCTATTACCGCGACAAGAACGGCAACATCATCGAGGACGCCGAGAGCGCCCCCGATATCGAAGACGACGACCCGGACGACGACGACCCCGAAGGCGACCTGTTGGCCGAGCTGCCGCCCGATGAGCCGACCAGCGTGCCGGCACAGCCGGTGCCGCTCGCGCAAAGGCACGTCTTTTCGCGCGTGCTCGAATGGTTCAGCTTCCTTGCGAATGGCGAATGGTCGATCGTGCCGGTGTGCCGTGGTCGCATCTGCGATTACCTGATGACGAATCGCCCGGTCAGCTCGCTTTTTGGCGATGTGATCGAGCTGCGCACCGTCGAGCGCAATCTCTATATGGCGGGCATCGAGGTTCACGACTTCGAGGAAAACACCGAACCGGGCCAGCTCAATCTCTTGATGGAAGCGCCGTTTGAGTTCGTGCTTACGCAGGTGTTTTGCTGCATGTCGCGTGCGGCCGGTCGCGTGCTTCTGCGCAATCAGCAGCTTTCCATGATGGAGACGAACGACCCGAGCAAGTCGCAAACCGAGGAATTGAGCACGGCGCGCGATGACGTTGCAGCGGGCCGCATCATCATGGGTTTTTACTATGCCGTGATGCACGTTGTTTCGCTCACGGCCGATGGCGCGCAGCAGACCGCGCGCCAAGCCAAGGTCATGATGAACCAGTGCGGCATATCGGCCGGCGCTGTCAGCCTCGCCTCAGACGCGGCGTTTTACTCGCGCCTGCCTGGCAATACCGCCTGGATGCCCCGGCCGGTGCCAGTCAATAGCTGGAACCTTTTTTGTTTCTCGTCGTTTCACAACTTCATTTCGGGCAAGCCAACGGATAACCCGTGGGGCCGCGCAATCATGTTGTTTCGCGGCGTGAGCGGCTCACCGCTTTTCCTCAACTTCCATTCGACGCCGAAACTTGAGCGCTCGTTTGGTAAGCGGCCGGCAGGCGTGACGGGCATTTTCGGGCGCATCGGCTCCGGTAAGACGACCACGCTTAATGCGCTGCTGACGTTCTCGACCGAGGTTTCGATTGACCCGCGCATGGCGATCTATGACCGTGATCGCGGCATGTATCCGCTCGTCAAGGCGCTGCGCGGCCATTACACGGTGCTGAAAGAAGGGCTGAATACCGGCTGGCAGCCGCTCCAGCTCACGCCCACGCTTATTCACATCGCCTTTGCCAAGCGTTTGCTGCGTGTGCTTTGCGAAATCACGCTGAACGGCAAGCCGATGGAGCAGCCCGAGCTGGACACGCTCAACAGCGCCATTGACGCCGTTATGGGGCCGCCCATCGACGCCGGCCTCAGCGCCGCCGAGCTGGAAGCGCGCAAGTCCTATATCCCGATGGACAGCCGCACGCTTACGGCGGTCATGGAGCACTGCGAGAAGCCGCACCGCACGTCGAGCATGCGCCTGACCGTGGCCGCGATGCTGCTGCCGTGGACGCGCCACGGCGAGTACGGCTGGCTGTTCGACAACGACGCCGACCTGCTCGACTTCCGCAAGAACGATATCAACGCGTTCGACCTGACCGAATTTCTCGTTGGCAAGGATGAAGTCGCACCGGTCACACGCACGCCGATGCTGATGTACCTGAATTTCCGCGTGCGCGAAACGATCGACGGCAAGCGCCGCTTCATTCAGGTGTTTGACGAGTTCGCACAGTATCTCGATGACCCGATCATGGTTCGCGAGGTCAAGCGCGGCATCAAGAATGACCGCAAGAAGGACTGCATCTATGTGTTCTCGACGCAGGAGCCGAACGACGCCATTTCCAGCACGATCGGCAAAACCATCATCCAGCAGATGGTTACGCAAGTCCTGCTCGAAAACCGCGACGCCGACCGCGAGGACTACGGCGACAGGGGCTTGAAGTGCCCGCCCGCCGATATCGACGCGGTTATGTCGATTCCCGAGAACAGCCGTCAATTCCTCATTCGTCAGGGCGGCCAATCCGGGTTGGCGAGCATGAAGCTCGAAGGCATGGACGAAGAAATCAGCATCTTGTCGGGCACGCCGGACAACGCGGATCGGCTTGAAAAGCTCATTCGTGACCTTGGCACCGATGATCCTGACGTGTGGTTGCCGAAGTATTACGCCGCAGTCGTCGGCCGCAAAGCCGGCCGTTAAAGGAGAGACGCCATGAAGTTCGTGAGGACCACCGTAGCCGCCGCTGTACTGGCCGCCTCGTGCGCAAGCGCACAGGCGCAGATCGTCGTGACGAACCCGACTTCGTTCGCGCAGCAGGCCGCCAACTTCGCGCAACAGATTGCTAACCTGAAATCGCAGTTGCAGCAGGCCGAAAGTCAGTACGCAGCCATTACCGGAAACATCGGCCAGTACCAGAACCTCTTGCCGACAAGCCTTTCGACGCTTAAAGGCAATCTGCCGCAGAACTGGGAGCAGGTCTATTCGGACGCGATGAACAGCACATCGAGCGTGTCCGGCTCGGCCTCGTCCATCCTTTCGCGCTTCGACAGCCAGATTCAGGGCATGGGCCGCGGCGACGCCCTGACGTTCATCAACCAGCAGTTGCATTCCAAGGGCGCTTACGACCGCGCCATGACCGAGCAGGCTTACGACAACGAAATGCGTGAGCTGAACGATATGCAGTCGCTTACGAACCAGATCGGGCAGGCCACGACGCAAAAGCAGATCGAGGATCTACAGGCACGCATCCAGACCGCCCAGGGCGCTATCCACGGCGAACAGGCCAAGCTCCAGCTCATGGCAATGGGCCAGCAGGCGCAAGACAACCTCTTGCGCCAACAGCAGGCCGTCGCCCAAAAGCGCTACCTGTACGGCGACGATAGCGAATCGAATTCCGCTCCCAATATCACCGGCCAATAAGGACAGTCCAGCATGAAAAAGGCAACGCTCATTCTCGTGGTTCTCATTCTCGCGGCGTGCAACAACAAGGAGGAAGAAGCGCACACGCGCAGTTGGTATCGCGAGCAGGACGCCGAACGCAAAGCCGAGGTCGCGAGCTGCAAGGATGACGCCGCGAAGCAGATTTCGGCCAACTGCGCGAACGCGCAGAACGCCGAATCGGACATTTACATCAACGGCAAAGACTACTACCGGAACGGCGGGCAAAGCAGCAACACTGCGCCCAACCTGACCGCTAAGTGAGAGAACGGCAATGGCCTACGATGGTGTTACGCAGATATTCACCTACATGGACACGGTAACGACGCAGATCGTTGCCGAGAACGTAAGCCGCATCGTCTCGTGGGCTGCGCCCATCGCGGCGGTCGGCCTGACGATCCAGCTTCTGATCGACGGCGTTTCGACCATGTTGATGCCAAGTGGCGAGCCGCTATCGCAGCTCGTGAAGAAGTTCATGCAGTACTACGCCATCGTTGCCATTGCCGGCACGGGAGGTCTCTACGCGGCCACGCTCGCAACGTGGGCGCTTAGCTTGCCGGACAGCCTCAGCTCCGTGCTGCTACTCAATGGCTCGACGGCCGGCAGCAGCACAAGCGCCATCGCAACGATGATTGACCAGGCGATGGATCATTCTCTGACCGTCATGCGAACGCTGTTCGCGCAGGCAAGTATCTTGTCAGAGCAAGGGCTTGTGGCGTTGCTGTTGGCCCTCGTCGTGCTGCTGGCGACGGTGCTTATCTGCGGTATCGGCGCTATCTCGATCCTGCTTGCCAAGTTCCTGCTTGCCGTAACGGTGGTGTTCGGCCCGATCTTCATTTTCCTGCTGATTGCGCCGCCGCTCGTGAGCTTTTTCGGGAACTGGCTCGGCTCAGTCTTTAACTACATCGCGCTGATCGCCATGACGGCGATGAGCTTCGGCATGTTCATGAAATTTTTCGACAACGCGATATCGGCGGCCGCGACGCCTAACCCCGATGCCGGCGTGCTCATGTCGATCATTTCGGCCGCCATTGTCACGGTTATGGCGGTTGTGCTGCTGAAGTCGCTGCCCGACCTCGCCGCGAGGCTTACCAACGGCGTGAGCACGAAGCTCGCGCAGCACATTTCCTCACTTAGTGGCGGAGCCGGTGGAGGGGCTGGAGGCGGCAAGGGAGGCGGATCGAGCGGCGGATCGGGCAGGGGAAGCGGATCGAGCAGCGGTAGTGGCTCCGGCTCCAGTTCGGGCGGCACAAGCGGCAGCTCGGCCAGCAGCGCGAGCAGCGGCTACAACTACGCGCGAGGCTCACAAGGCGCGCAGAGCCGTTCCTAACACCATACGCCGGGAGAACCAGCCATGAATCGATGCGTAATTTTTGCCATGTTGGCAGTACTAATTTCCTTGACGGGCTGCGCCAGCATCAAACCGCCGCCCGAGCCTGACATGAGCCACCTTGTTTCCGTCAACAAAAACATTCCTGATGAACTGCAAGGAACCGCCACGCCGCAGCCGGCGACGGGCGCGAATGCTGGAGGAACCACACGATGATGAATAAGCTCGCACTGCGCAAGCCGGTCACGGCTGACGCGCTCGACAAATATCTCGAAGAACGGGAAGGCCTGGAGCTCGACCTGACCGACGAAATCCTGCGTTCGCGCAAGCGCGCGTGGCAGGTTGCATGCGGATTTGGCGGCTTCGGAATCTTCGCGCTGTTGCTCGCCGCCTTCGTGATCTGGCGTTACTGCGAGCCGATCGCAGAGCACATTCTTTGGCGCGACTCATCGACGGGAGCGATTCAGGAGCTTTCTATTCTTCCCGGCGGCAAGGTCACCAGCTATGGGGAGTTGACGGACGGGTATTGGGTTGCGCAATTCGTCTATCACTACACCGGCTACGAGTTCTATTCCTCGCAAGCCGACTATGACTTTGTGAACCTGACAGCCACGGGCGCGCTGGCCGACGAGTACAAGAAGCGCTGGAACGGCCCGAACGCGCCCGACAAGCAGCTTGGCGATTCCGAAATGACCACCGTGAAGGTCAATTCCGTCATTCTCGATACGGAGCACGGCATTGCGACGGTGCGTTACACCACCACGAAGAAGTTCAGGAGCCGCCCCGAGCCGGAACCGACCGTGCATTGGATCGCGACCGTTTCCTATCAGTACGACAAGAAACTGATGACCGCGAAGCAGCGATACATCAACCCGGCCGGTTTTCAGGTCACGGCGTTCCGCCCGAACACGGAAGCAACGGAGAAATAACTATGCGACGCGCGATGCTCACTCTTGCCGCCGCGCTCGCACTGACGGGCGCGCAGTATGCGTGCGCCGTGGGGCCGAAAACCAATTCGCCCCACGACTACCGCATCAAGTCTGTTGTCTTTAACCCGACCGATACCGTCGAGGTCAATTGCGTCATTGGTCTGTCTCTGACGATCAATGTTGCGCCCGGTGAGCGTTACGTCACGCACACCTTTGGCGACCCCGGCGGCTGGCGACTGTCGCAGAATGCCAATCACATCATGGTCTGGCCGACGAACGCGAATAGCGACACCAACCTGACGCTGTTCACGGATCGCCGCGTGTATTACATCCTCCTGCACTTCATCGGCTCGCGCGGCGGCGATGGTAGTCAGCTCGGCAACACGCCGGCCACGTTCATCAAAACGCCGTGGTCGATGCGCTCGGCCACGCTTGCGCTCAACTACACGTATCCCGACGACGACCGAAAGTCGGCGCTCGTGAAAACCAACGCGCAGCGCGTACAAGAAGCACTGGCAAACGCGTCCAGCGCGGGCCTTTCGAACTTGAGCTATTCCCGCTCCGACGAAGCCGGTACAGAAGACATTCGCCCGGTCAACGTGTGGGACAACTTCCGGTTTACCTACTTCAAGTTTGAGCCGAACGCCGAACTGCCGACCATCACCTATATCAATTCGGCCGGCAAAGAGGCGGTGCCAAACGTTCACATCGAAGGGCCAAACCACAACATCATCGTCGCGGAAAACGTTGCACGGCAATGGCGTATCCGTTCGAAAGACAAGGTGGTTGGCGTGCTCAACGCGAACTACAACCCGTCGATCGGCGCGAACCCGAGCGGCACCGTATCGCCGTATGTGCGCCGCGTGCAGAAGCAACCCGAAGGAGATAACCAATGACCGACCGCACCGATACGCCCGCTGTGCAGGACGGCCGGCAGTCGTTCAACAAGGGGCCGCGTGCATCGACGCCTGGCCTCGTGGCCTTTATCGTCATTGTGATCGCGCTCGGCCTTGGACTTGTCGGCTGGATGGTATACGGTGCGCTGCATCGCAAGCCCGCCGCGCAGCCCGCAGCCGCCTCAAAGCAGGACAAGCCCTATCAGGGCGCTTTGCCGGAACGCACGTTTAGCGACACGCCGACGAATCCGACGCTCGCGACCGCCCCGACGCCGGCCAGCGCGCCGGCACAGGAAGAACCGGCACACCAGGACTCGCGGCAGCAACAGGCACCGTCGCCCGAAGCCGTCGCGAATGCGCGCCGGCTCGGGATTCAGCTTGCGGGCGGCCAGCAGGCCAGCGCCGACCAAGGCCAGGCGCCGGCCGGCGCCCAAGGCGGCGCACCGGCCGGCCAGCCCGCCGGATCGCCCATGCAACGCGTCAGCTCGAGCAGCGACGCGTTCGACCGGCAGACGACCGCCACCCGGCCGCAGGCCGTCAAGGCGACGTTGCTTGCGCATCCGAGCCTGACCATCCCGAGCGGCACGATGATCCCTTGCGGCACGAAAACCGAGCTGGACACGACTCAGCCCGGTATGGTCGCGTGCCAGGTGAGCCGCGACGTGTATTCGGCTGATGGTCGCGTGAAGCTCATCGACAAGGGCGCGCACGTTGACGGCGAAATCACGGCAGGCATCAAGGCGGGGCAGAACCGCGTATTTGTCCTGTGGACGCGGGTTCGCAACCCGGATAACACCATCGCCAATCTCGACAGCCCCGGCACGAACGCGCTTGGCAGCTCGGGCATTCCGGGGCAGGTCGATACCCACTTCTGGACGCGCTTTGGCGGTGCCATGATGATTTCGCTCTTTTCTGACCTCAGCTCGGGCCTTGTGCAAGCGGCGGCCAACAGTGCGAACAGCGGCAGCAACAACACGTATCTGAATCTCGATAACACGTCGAACACGTCTAACCAGCTCGCGGCCGAAGCGTTGCGCGCGACCATCGACGTACCGCCGACGCTCTACGACGCGCAGGGCGACACGGTGAATATCTATGTCCGCCGCGATGTTGATTTCAGTGACGTGTACACGCTCTCTATGGACGGGACGCAGCCATGAACGCACCGATGCAAGCCAAGTATTTCGACAACAGGTCGTTGCTTCACACGCTCGAACCGTTGCAGAAGTATTTTCAAGACGAGAACGTGTACGAGATGCGCGTGAACAGGTTCGGCCAGCTCGTGTGCGCGACCCGGCAAGGCCGCGTCTTTCACGAAGCGCCGTTTCTCACGCATTCCTATCTCAATCGCCTCACTGACACGCTGCTGAACGCGAACGGGTTGCCCCGGCAACCCGTCAATGACGTGATGCTGCCGGACGGTACGCGCGGCGTAATCTGTTGGCCGCCGGCCGTGCTCGAAGGCACGGTACTGATTGCGTTCCGTAAGCACCTCGCCGTGGACAAGACCCTTGAGCAACTGGACGCCGAAGGCCGCTTCGACCAGCTCAAGGTACGAACCTTTGATGACGCGACGAAGCTATCCGACTTCGAGCAGGAAATGATCGTCTTGCGCGACGAGCGCCGTTACGTCGAGTTTCTGAAAAAGGCCGTGGTCGGCAAATGCAACATCGCGGTAGCAGGGCCGACCAACTCCGGCAAGTCAACGTGGACGCGCACGCTCTTGAATCTCGTGCCACGCAGTGAGCGCGTGATGGTGTTGCAGGACACGCACGAAGTGGGTTCAGACGCGCAAGACGAAATCGGCTATCTCATGTACGGCGAACAGGAAGGCCGTTTGTCCGCGCGTGAGTGCCTGCGCACCTGTATGCGGCTTTCACCTGATCGCATCTTTCTGACTGAGCTACGCGACGATGCCGCTTGGGACTACCTCAAGAGCGCGAACACCGGCCACCCCGGCAACATCTTTTCGACGCACTCGGAGAGCGCCGTTGAAACGCCGTGGCGCATCGCGGATCTCGTCAAATCGTCCGAGGTCGGCCGGATGCTCGATTACGACATGATCCTGCGCACCGTCCACGCCACCATCGACGTGATTATCTATATGCGCGACTGGAACTGCGTTGAGCTGCTGTACGACCCGGTATTCAAGAAGAAGCACGCCAAGCGCTAAAGGAGCCGACACCATGCAGAACACCACCCATCAACTCATCATGAACGCCGTCATCGTGATTGTTGCTGGCACCATTGCGACGGCGATCTATCGACGCATCGCGCCGTATCTGTTCCGCCGGCATGGCGAAGCTATGGCCGCTCGGCTTGTGCGCGTCGCAAGTGAGCAGGAACAGGCCAAGCTCAAACAGCGCGACCTCAACATGACGCGTAGCCGCGCGCTGCGCGTGCGGCTCACCAACGTTGGCATCTTGGTTGGTTTCTTGCTCATCGTGTGTTTGCTTACCCCGCGCCTGGGCTTCGCAATCACCAACAACGCCGTCCTGACGTTCGGCGCTTACGTGCTCGTGGGCTATATCGCAGTGCTGCTTGCCCGCGTCGTGCCCGCCGAAGCCTTGCAAGGACTCACCTGGAACAGCCGCATCGACGTGCGGCTCTATTACGTGTGGCTCTGGCCGCTCAATGTCTTCAAAACCGTTACCGCCAAGCACTAAGGAAGCTACCCACCATGACGCAGAAAACGCCCCGTAATCCTTCGAATCGTCTGCTGCTGCCGATCGTCAAGCGCGAGCCGGAAAAGACGAAGCTCCCCGTGCAGCTCGCGCAGGAGATACACGCCGATTTGCTCGCGTACCAGCGGGCCTATCAGGAAATGAACGGCGTAGAGCTATCGCTTGATTTCATCATCGAGCACGTTCTTATCCAGCACATGAAGCGCGACAAGGCATTCCAGACGTGGAAGGCGACCGCACCGAAGGCGGCCGGCTCGAACTGATCGCATCAACTAGCACACGGAGGACAGAATCAGGTGAAAGGCGATACGTACAGGCACCTCAGCGCCGAGCTGCAAAAGTTGGAGCGGCGCATCGAGAGTGCAAGGCAGGACGAACGGCAAAACGTTTTGCAGGAGATTCGCGAGAAGATGACCGAGTGGGACATTACTTCGAACGAACTCCGACGCTATCGACGTGGCACGTACCACATGAAGCCGGTTGTCGCGAAGTACCGCGACCCGGCCACCGGCCGCGAATGGAGCGGCCGGGGCCATGAACCGGCCTGGATCGCCGGCAAGGATCGGAGTCTGTTCCTCATCGAGGACGACGATGCACCGGCCGGCACGCTGCGCGCCGTTCGCGCTGATTGACTCTCTCAGGCTCCGCCGGCGGCGGAGTTTTCGACGGTCGCTTCGGCGGCCGTTTTTTTGCATGTCGCAAAACTCCTCAGTCGTCCGGCCAGCGTTCGCGGGCCTTAGCGTTTTGCTACATCGAAATGTCGCGGATCTTTGGCGGCTGATTTCGGCTCAGCAAAAAATTGACTACCTGCTTTGATGGGGAACGCAAGCCGCTAGCCATTGCGTGCGTAAAGTGAAGCGCCTCCGCGATCTGATTCCGCCGTCGATCGTGTGGTTCGCAACAACGGCCGTACGGACCTCGGGAATCCTCGCATCCGCAGCATTCGTCCAGACGCAATTCGAGAAGGCGTTCGTACGGGAACCGTACCGCTTGAGGGCCTGGCCAGCGACCAAAGATCCGGAGATGAAGGTGTCGGATTGCCCAAACCGTGTAAATGTCGAGCAATTCAACGAGCGGCTCACCCACGCACCAGCTGCCGTCTGTTGGCTCGAACGCACATATTGACCCGTCGGGAAAGTTGGTATGCCGCGGTCCGATCCATTCATATCCGATCGCGTCGCTGCCCCAAAAACCCCAGCCACGCACCATGGCTCGACTAAACGAAACTGCGATCGCAAAGCATGCCCGCATAGAAAACCCCGGTAGCAGCGAGCTTCTGACGAGCAACCACATTCCGTCGTCGTCGTGCCAATGCTGCGTCCCGGGGTAGGCCGTCTCGACGTCCGTTAGCTCGTTCGTAAATTTCGCCCGAAGCTCTGAGCCGACGAACGGTGCGGCCGGACCGGGCGCCCCGGATCCGGCGTATGGCCATGCCCATGACCATGCGAATGGCCGTGGTCGGGCTGATGCCCATGCTCTCGATCCGGTCTCGGATCGTGTTTTTCCTGATTTGACATTTTCCAACTCCGTGCCCGTGGTCCAAGGAGAAGCGACGGGTTTGCCGGGCACGACAATCCCGCCGTTCTTTACAACCGGAAAGGAGAACGAGTCCAACTGACGCCCGATCTCACGCAATGCAATCTCTGTTTCTGTGTTCATGAAGGTCGCCATTACCGAAAGTCCGCTTGACTGACCGCGTGCTTGCAACCGCTTCACCTTTCCGCCTCGGCCTTCGCCCTCCATTTCACGGCAAACCGCAGATATGCGGATACGCGGATGTGCGTATTTTACCACCAAAAAGAAGGGGCGCAAGCCCCCAGTTGAATCACCCGAAGAGCGATGCCGTTCGTCCCGGCTCGGCCAGCAAACCGAGCCGCAGGAGCCGGACTCGGGCGGCATCCTGCGACACCTGGTAGCGGTCAGTCACCGCCTGGATCGCCTTTGCGCCAAACTCGGACGAGGGAGTACATGGTGATGGCCCGATGTCAGGGAATTCGGAAGCAATGAATTTTCGCACATGGGTAACGGGCATCAACAAGGCGCCACATACATGCCCGGCTTGCCACTCCATCCAGTCCGATACCGCGGCGTTCACGATCGTCTCGCGCTTGCAGACCTGAATTCTGTCGGTCCCTGCGTTCTGCGGCGCAGGTTCTTCCCCAAAGTCGAGGGTCATTGCCTGGGGATCCCACAAATAGGAGTGAAAGTGGACGTGGCCGAACTCGTGAGTAAGAGTGGTGCGAAGCCGATTCTCCCGACGCAAGTCGCCAGCCAATTCCCCGGCGATACGAACAGATGGCTTACCGCCCGGATTAAATACCGTCACGCCTTCGACGCTTTGCCCAAACCCTGAGAGATCGGCATAAAGGTCGAGGTCGTCGACGTGCTTCTCAATTAGTGTTGTGAGATCGTCGGTCGAAACAGGATAGTCAACCTTCCCGTACTTGCTCCTCAGGAAGCCGGAAATGATCTGCTCGCACTCACGATCAAGTTCATGCGGCTCATAGTGCGGGCGACGGGCGAAACGCCCAGTACGATCTGGCACCTGTTTCATTTCTTTTGGTCGAGTGCTTTACGAAAGGCAACGAGAGCCTGCTGCACTTTTTCTGGAGGCAGGTTCCGTTCGGTCACATCGGTCGGAAACTTGCCCGCGAGGTAGAAGAGATAGTCTGGATTTAGGTCAAGCACCGTCGCGAATTGTCGGACCATCAAATCCGACGATGGACTCCGTCGATCGTGCTCTATATCGTTCAGGTATTGAGGAGATATGGGCTCACCATCCTCTCGCTTGACCCTGGATGCGAGCTCCTTCTGGCTCATCTCCAGCTGTTTTCGCTTTTGCGAGATCTGCTGTCCAAAAGTACTTGGCGCAGACATAGACACTCCTTTGTTCGTCAATCAGCGGAGTGACGTATTTTAGTTCGCTACTGCCACCTTCCGCAAGGAGCATGAGGGCTGGCTAGGTGGCAACGGCAGCTTAAAGGCGTCAGCGTTAACAGGCGTCAGCGGTGCACCGAGAGACGACGGCACGAACGGCCGTTGTACTTTACAAACTGCCCCCGGCGCCGCGCCGAGCCGAACGACGAGAGTGGGTCACGGAGTGAGCCACCCTGCCAACCGGCTGCGTTGCAAAACTCCTAAGTTGTGCAACGCCGTGCCGGCCGCCGCAAAACCCTTGTGCGGCCGAGGTGCGTCATGTTGCAAAATATAGTCTTGTATGGGAAATTATGTGCGACTATGATTTGCAACATGGTGCGCATGTGTGAGCGTGCCGAGCGGTCAGCAACCACCCGCGCCATTGAGCGCCGATATCGGGAGTGACGATGGACAAGAGCAATCGGGACTTCAAGAGCATGCTCAGCAAGATTACCGAAGCGGTAATCGACACTAGCAGTCCAGATTTCAAGCACATGCTCAGCAAGGCGCGCGACGCCGCAGCCGGCGGCATCAATGCCATGTCTAAGGGCGAGGCCCTCGCTGCCGCGCTCGTTCTCAACCGGCCTGACTGGCTCGCTGCGATGAACCACACGATTGCCGAGGCAATCGACCGCATTGGCCCGGAGTGGGCGATCCTCGTACCGGCCGTTGCGAAGGAGTTTGAACGCGACGCACAGACCGCCGCTTACGCGTCGGCCGAGCGCACGCGACTGGCGAGGCATGACGAGCTCGCCAGTCGGCAGCAGGCCGATAACGAACTGGATTTCAGTGCCAAGCTCATAACCTACGGCGACTCTCCCGGCTACCGCGACGTGACTTTCACATTCGACCTTGAACCGGTAGGCGAAAACCAGCGGCCGACCGTTCGCGCGAGCATTCGCATTCGGCCGGAAGATGGCGAACGGATTGTCGAACACATCACAGGTGTTCATCGTTGCGCGTGGGATCGCAGCAACGGCGGCCGACCAATCGACGCGAAGCCCGACGAGCAACGCCCGCGCTGGATCGACAAGGGCTGACGATGCGCGACCCCGCAGACAACGCCACGCGTGATATTGAGACAGGCGCATTCCTGATCGGATATGCGCGCGTCTCGACGCGCGACCAAGACTTGAGCAACCAAGAGGCAGAGCTACGCGCGGCCGGGTGCGGGCGCATATTTGCCGAGAAAATTACCGGCATGAAGCGCGCCCGCCCGCAGCTCGACAACCTGCTTTCGCACCTACGGCCGCGCGATGTGGTTGTCGTGACGCGGCTCGACCGGCTCGCGCGCAGCATTCTCGATTTGCTCGAAATCGTTGAGCGCATTCGCGACGCCGACGCCGGCTTGCGAAGCATTGCCGAGCCGTGGGCCGACACCACGACGCCGGCCGGCCGCATGGTGTTGACCGTGTTCGGCGGCATGGCCGAGTTTGAGCGTAGCCTGATCGTTGAGCGGACCAGCACCGGCCGCGCGGCAGCGAAGGCGCGCGGTACGAAGTTCGGCCGCAAGCCGAAGCTCGAAGCCGCGCAGCTCAAGCACATTTATCAGCTCGTGGACGAAGGCAAGGCCAGCAGGCAGGAGATAGCCGACCTGTTCGGAATCGACAGATCGACGTTGTATCGCGTGCTCGCGCAGCGCGAGCACGCCGCATAAAAAAGGGGAAAGGCCGAAGCCTTTCCCCCCGCGTTGGCTAAAAAGCCAGCTCCCACGTTCAACGTGCCTTGATCGTTAGATCCAGGCGGCTCGTGCCGTCAGCATTGATGCCATAAGCACCCGACACCTCGAAAACATCATCGAGTTTCCGGTCATGATGTTTCAGGTATCCGCGCAGATCAGAACCCGGAAACGGGCTCGTCGGAACAATGTGCGCGTAATAACCCAAACCGCCTTGACTCGGGTCGGTCGTACCAAGCGCAATGTCGAAACCGTCAGGACGGTCATTGACAATCGAGAGCCTGGCCGATGCCGCGATCATGTCATCGTTGATGTTCAGGAAGCCCACCCAGAGCATGACGCCATCGGCAGTCATGTCTTTGTGGATTCTGAACAGGTGTCCCGTAACGTTCGACTTCGCGTTAAACATAGTGGCCTCCAAAAAAGAAAGCCACTCGGGAGCGTCGATTGACGCTCCGCGAGTGGCAGAGCGTCAAATCGACTCGATTGATTGTAGGCCACGAATGCGCCAGTCGCACGCGCAATGGCGCCGACCGCCGGCCGAGACGGCTCGAATGCGGGCGTTCCCCGGCTCGCCGGGTCGGGCTTTCGCGCTACGCGTCGAGCCTCGTTCCGAGTCTCGCCCCTACGGGCATCAATCCCTAACGCAACCACCTGGTCAGGTGCGGCCGAACGGCCGCACATAGGCGCTCGCCGCGCGGCGTTTATCTCGGCTCCGGTATGCGCCTGTGGCCGTTTCCCCTGATTCGCCGCCCAGTCACGCGACCATAGCCAACCCGCTACGTCCATCAAGGGCCGCGCGCAGAGCGCGCTGAAATCCTCGCCCGTTCCTGCTCGCTTCGCTGCGCGGGCTGCGGCCTCCGGTTTCACCCTTGACAGCCGTAGCGGGCCGGCTAAATCCGTCGCGGGGCGGCGAACTCAGGGAAAACGGCGGCAAGGCAATTACCACTCACAGCCTCGCTGAACCCGTCACGCAGGGGACGGGAATCTTGGGAGCCGGTCAGCAGTAAAAGCGAACCCATTTTCGATGGAGGTCGAAATGCCCGCACTTCGGTTAAGTCATTGGTTGGTAGTGCTTACTAACTCATACATGGAATACACGTACACGCCCTGGAATGACCGCAACGTGTATCGCCGCACCGTTGATTACCGCCATGTCGTTTGGTGTTAAGCGCAGCAGCCCACCCAAGGCGGGCGAGCGCGCCCGCCGCACCTGACAGGAGCAAGACGATGAACAAGTACGAAGCGAAGCAGGAAGCCCGCCGCGCCCGCCTGGCCGCCCGTGCAGCGCACGCGCGTTCGGCGGCAACGATGCAGTACACCCGCGCTGAAACGATGGCTTCGGCGATTCCGTTCGGTCAGCCCATCTTGAAGGGCCACCACTCCGAGGGCCGCGACCGTCGCTATCGAGCTCGTGTACACGCGGCGTTCGGGAAAGCCTTCGAGTTGCACGACACGGCGGCCGAGTTCGATCGGCGCGCGGAAGCAGTCGGCAAGGGCGGCGTATCCGGCGACGATCCCGACGCCATCCCGAAGCTCACGGCCAAGCTGGCCGAGCTGGAGGCGCGGCACGAAAAGATGAAGCGCACGAATGCCCTGATTCGCCGCGAGGATCGCGCAGGGCTTGAGCGCATGGGCTACACGGCAGCGGCCATCGACGCGCTCTTTCGCCCTGACTTCGCAGGCCGCGTTGGCTTTGCCTCGTATGAAATAACCAACAGCGGCGCGAATATCCGCCGCGTGCGCGACCGCATCGAGGCACTGAAGAAGATCGCTGAGCGCACCGACCGAGAGGAAGAAGGCCACGGCTACACGTACCGCGAGGACACCGAGGGCAACCGAGCCGTGTTTCTGTTCGACGCGAAGCCGGAAAAGGCCGTCCGCGACCTAATGAAGCGCAACGCGTTCGTGTTCAGCCCGACCCGTTCGCCCGCCGGCAAGTCGGTCTACGTGCGCAAGCTCACGCCGAACGCCATCGCCACGGCCAAGTGGATTCGGCCGCAGCTTGACGATCTGATGACGGGCGAGTGATCCGGTTCCGGCCCGCTATGGCGGGCCATCATTAAAGGCTCGAAAAAAATGAACCTGATCGGAGCTCAACGCGTGGGAAGCGTCGATGAAAATTACTGGCGTCCGGCCTGGTTAGCGTAATACAATAACCTGCCAGTTAAATGCAGGCGCAAAACCAGCGCGAAACAGAAGAGGAAAAGAATGGTCCGTCCGCACGTCTCCGAACCCCGAGACAACATCGCGAGCCTTCGGCTCACCCTGAATGAGCGGCAGGAAATGGAGTCGATCTCCAATGTGCTGGGGTTCAAGTCGCTGAGCGACTACATTCGCCATCTGCACAACATCGCCGTCAAGCAAGACAAAAAGCCCGAACGAGTGAATGGCGAAAGCTATGGGCCCTTCTCTGTCGCACACGAAACGAAGCTCGGGAAAATCTATAACGGGAACTCGCTCGAATACCTGCATCACCGTGCGAAGCCCAGCTCAGTCAACTTGATCATGACCTCGCCGCCCTTCGGCTTGGTACGCAAGAAGTCCTACGGTAACGAAGACGCGGCCGCCTATTGCGACTGGTTCCGCCCGTTTGCGGAGGGCTTCAATCGCGTGCTGCGCGATGATGGTAGCCTGGTAATCGACATTGGCGGCGCTTGGAAACCCGGCACGCCAACGCGGTCGCTCTACCACTTCAAGCTCTTGATCATGCTATGCGAAGAGTTCGGGTTTCACCTCGCGCAAGAGCATTACTGGTGGAACCCGGCGAAACTGCCGTCGCCCGCTGAATGGGTGAACATCCGTCGGGTCCGCGTGAAAGACGCCGTGAATTGTGTGTGGTGGCTTTCAAAGACGCCGTTTCCGAAGGCGAACAATAAGCGGGTTCTCGCGCCATATTCTGACTCGATGAAGGGGCTCCTGAAGAACGGCTACACGGCAAAGCTTCGGCCGTCGGGGCACGACATCTCGGAGAAGTTTTCGAAAGACAACGGTGGATCGGTGCCTCCCAACTTGCTCGCCATCGCGAATACAGAGAGCAATGGGCAATATCAAGATTATTGCCGGGCGAAAGGCATCGATATCCACCCCGCTCGGTTCCCCGCGTTGCTGCCGGAGTATTTCATCAGAATGTTGACCGATCCGGGTGATCTGGTAGTCGATCCGTTCGCAGGTTCGTGCGTGACCGGCATGGTGGCGGAAAACTTGCGCCGGAAATGGGCCTGTGTCGAACTGTCCAGTGAATACATTCGCGGCGGCATGGCGCGCTTTCAAGACGGCGTGGAGGCGACACGCTCCCGCCCGGCGAATTACGCGATTAGCACGCCCTGCTCGCAACCAGCGAACGAGATGGAGGTGCCGCTCGTCGCGAACGGTGGCGCGACAAGATAGGTGATGATTGCCGGCGCTTAGTTCGGGTAGATAGCGAGCCTGCAATGCAGCCTCGCTGCCCATGTGGCTAGGGTTCCGCTCGCCAGTCCAGAAAAATCCGTCAGTCCTACCGGCTTCGAACCGTCCAAGGTCTCTTCAAAACCGGACAACCCCGAACACACCACCACGCAATCCCGCAACATGGCTTGCGCTTGCTCTATGCCGCCGGGCCGCGAGTCGCGGCAATACCGGACGAGCTGCGAGATTGCGTCGACGATCGCTGCCGAGGCCGAAAGCGGCGAGCCGAACCATTTGCATTCGAAGTGGGCGACGTCCATGCCAATGTCGGCGTCCCGAATCGAAACGTCTGCGCGCGCCAAACCCATGCCCGCGCGCAGCGCTTCGGCGGTTTCTCGAATCATGGCTTCCGATGGATCGAGATGCTCGGCAGTACGCTTGGGCAGCGCATTCTGCCATCTGACGCGATAGCGCCCGACCGAGGCGATTTCGGACCCTCCGGCAATCGAACCCTTCCACCGAACCCGGTCGCCAGTCTGAGCCGCCAGCGCTTCGGCGGCCGCGAGCGCCGTTGCCAATTCAAGCTTCTGCCAATCCTCCAATTGCGCGATGAGCGTGTTCGACAATATGGCGCGTATCGCGTCCGGCTCGACGCGCTCGATGCCCTCGAACAAAAGCATAGAGTCCGCTGCCATCCGGTAGAGCGGCGACAGGCTTTTGCGCGCGTCTCTAATCGCTGCACCTGCGGGCCGACGCCGCCCTGCTGGAGACAACATCACTTCGCGCAGCATGCGAGTGCGAGCGGCCCGTTCAAGAAGCCCCACCCGCGCATGAATCCAATCCTGATCGGGTCCAAGCTTGTGACGACGGATCGCGGACAACGCCAGCGACTCGGCCTCTCGGAGAACCCATGCAAGAACGTGGTTGCGCCGTGTCAGCAGAGAGAGTGCTGGCTCAGACACGACGAAAAGTGTCGAGTCGCACGAAAGCTCCTGCTCGCAAAGCGTCGCACGCGCATCAACGACTCCGGGAATTTGCCCGTAATGCGTCTGCGTCTCGAAGGCGATTGCCGATCGGATGTCGCGCGGGTTGGCGATCACGTGCTCTGCGAGGCGCCGAACCCCATCCGAGAGCGCCCAGCGAAGCAATAGCTCCTCGCGCTCCTCGATGTCAGCGCGCGGAGTTTTCGAGTCCCAGCCGTTGCCCTGCGGCGACCGATGGCAGCGCAGAAGCGCCGCGAGGCAATGGTCGGACAGCGCGGAACCAAGTGGAGTGCTCAGGGCGCGAGCTCCATAAATCGTTGCTCGACATCGGCAGCCAGAACGCCCGACAGACCCCACGCCGAGACAATTGCCGAAGAGCAATCTGCCGCTTCGGCGCGGCTAATGCCGTCGAGCAGCGGCAAGAACGTCGAAGCCATCACCACAACGAACGTCTTCTGAGCCTCCGCAGATGGCGCGGCCAGGAAGTCAGTTTCAGGGTCCATAGCTGCGGCAAGCTTCAAGAAGTCGATGACCGGAGCTCCGCCCAGTTCGCGGTGCCGATTCACAATCGACCACAAGTCCGCAACCGGATTGGGCAGCGCGGCGTTAGCGGCGCCCTTCAACAGGTTGAGCTTTTCCAGCATACCCCGCACAAAAGCGGCCGGGTCTTCCGGTATGCCGATTCGAATCCATGTGAAACGCCGCGACAGCGCGAAACTGATCTGCTCCAGTTGCGACTTGTCGACTTGGTTGAGCGTGCATAACATCGCCCACGCCGGCCCCGGGGCGAACTCGTGGCTCTCCTTCGAAGGGTTCGGCTTGGGCAAGATCCGGTAGTTCTGGCTGGACGCGTCCTCGACCTTCACCCGATAAGGAAGGGTTGTCGATTGCCCGCTCAGCACAGAGAACAATGGCCCGATCACCTTGTCGATTGGGCAGCGATTCAACTCATCAATGATGATCGGCTTGTGGAAATCGCGAAGCATCGCACCCGGGACAAAACCCATTTTTCCGGGGCCCAGCGGCTGATAACCTCCGACCAAGTCTTGCGAGCTCCACGAGGATGACGCGGTCAACAGGGTGTATGGAGCCTCTCCTTCAGAAAGAGCATCACCCGCAATCTGCTCGGCAACATATTCGGCCAGCGTGGTCTTGCCAGTTCCAGGAGGCCCGTGGAAAACAAAGTGACGCTTGCCAGCCGCCAGTGCTGCATTGATCAGCTTGTAAATGACAGGAGGAACGCCGACCAACTCCGGCGAAGGCATGACTTGCGGCGTCTCTGTGGGCTCAAGGACCGCGTCCGCCTCTGCCTCAAAAACAGCGGCCAGATCGTATTGAAGGCGCTCCATATTCTCGCGGCTGTCGGGCGAGTAGATGCCGAACGCTGCCGGGCCCGCGCTGAGCCAATGAGCAAGGACGCGGGTCGCGTCGTCATAAGTCAAAAGCTTGCCAGACGGCAGGGGCAACGGTGCCGGCTCGGCCATAGTCTTCACGAGGCTGATATGCGCGATGGGATACATCGACTTGGCCGTCTCACGACCTTTGTAGCCGAGTTGGCTATTGTCCGCGCTGAAGTCCGTCAGCGTATCGCCCGAGGTACCGACAGGTAGCGCCTTCGCGAATGCGAATTGCACAATCCACTCCCACTCTTTGGGAAAATTGAATTCTGCAGATCCGACTTTCACCGCTGGCATAAGGCGGAAAGCGGCCAGAGCGCACTTGCCGGAGCCGTTATTGATGTAGCCGGGGGTCCCAGACCCGGGCATCCGCTGGCCGGAAGAGTCCTGCGCGAAGTGCGCGACGGGCGCCTCTCCGGTGGCGTCAATATGGACGATCCAACGAGGCGGTTTGCTGGTGATGCTAGCTGGATTCTCCCAGTAACCCGTATGCTCGGAAACCGGCTCACTGAGAGCCAAGTCACGCGTTCCGGAGGAGCGGCGCGTGTAGGCAAAGGGGCGAAGAGGTGCGGAACTGGCGGACTTCGCCGCCGATTCGGCCCCAAGGATGTTCTCTATCGGTGATGCGGTTGCCAAAGCTGACCCTATTTCGTTGTTTTCAGCATGTTACGCGATTTGGGTTGCCGACCTCGGGAGCAATTCCGTGCGTGAAGAGTGGACGCGGGTTCGGACGAGAGAATGTACCTTAGCCGCCACCGTACAAGCAGTGGAGCCGAAAAAAAACAGGGACGCTAGGTGTCCCTGTTTGCTTCGCGGCCAGTATCCCTAGTGGGACTGGTTTTTCCGCTTACCCGAGTGGCAACGATCACCGGGGAGCACCTCTGTAAACCAGAAAGCGCCGGCCAAGCCTGCAACCAAGATGCCGCACAGAATCGGATACCGGAATCGAAGATGCGCGCATATTCTAGCGCAGTCACAATTCAGGGCGTCGGTGCGGCTTCGGCCGCCTGTTCGGCACCGGCGGCGCCGGCCTCCCACGATGCGAAGTCGCGGCTAATCTGCGTCGGACTGGTGTACAGCTTCGAGGCGATACGACCGGGCATGTACACGATGGCGATGCGCGCGGGCAGGTGCAGAAGCGTGCTTTGCGAAATGATCGGCGCTTCCTGTTTGCCGACCATGCGATGCCCTTCCCACTGCTCGCCGCCGTGCGCGTTCGTCTTGGTCGTTTCGCGCTGCACCACGTTCAACCACTGGCCCGCAGAGAGCTTTTCAGCCCATTCCGCCGTGCGCTCGTCGGCCGCACGGTACACGAATTTGATAGGTGTATTGACCTCAAATTCGCGGGCCAGTGCCTTGCCATCGAGGCGCTTATCGTCCGGCGCTTCGAGGTTGGCAATCGACTGCGCGGCGAGCAGCAGATTGCATCGATTCTGCCGGATCGTGGCGAGCGCGTCATTGATTTCCGCGCACGCCAAGAACTTGAGTTCGTCAATACCGACCGTGACATGGGCCGGGCGCGTGCGATTCAGGCGCTTGATTTCGGCCGTTAGCTCGGAGATATAAGCCTTCGTCGCCGCCTTTACCACCGGGTCGGCCAGATCGCCGCGCACGTACACCACGGCGTTATTCATCAAGCACTGTTCAATCGAGTGGCCCTTACGCTTCACGGTCTGCGCGAAGGTTTCGACGCGCGACCACTCGCGCAGCGAGTCGCGCAGCGTGGACAGATCCCGGTCGCCGGACGAGCCGTGATCCTTCACGTAGGCCAGCAGCGATTTAATCGTGCCGTCCGTATTTTCGAGCGCGTCATCGAGCAGCGCGCGCTCTTTCGCCTTGTACACGTCCGCATCGGTGCCGTGCGATTCGAGATTGAATGCGCGCACGATGCGCGTGCGTCGCTGCCGGAAATCGCCGCCGAGGAACGGATGCCACACGCCCTTGCCGCCCGGATTCAGATCGAGATACACGAAGCGGCGGCCCGCCGCCTTCGCTTCGTTTTGCAGCAGATACGGAAGCCAGTCATCGCCTTTCGGATCGACGTAGACCACGCCCATGCCGAAGCGAATGCACTGCTTGAAGATGCTTTGTAGGACGATGCCCTTGCCGTAGGAAGTCGGCCCGAGAATCGCGTGATGAGTCGTGAAGAACTCTTGCAGATCGAAATAAATCGGCTCGTTATTCTCGTCTAGACCGTAAAAAACCTTGCCATCGACAAAGTATTTTTCCGGCTGAAAAGCCTTGGCTTTGAGCGTCGCAACTTCCTCGCGAGCATCAACGAGCTTGTCGGTTTCCTGCGTGACGCGCGCGGCGCGCCAGTAGGCCGAGAGCCGAGGCGCAGCATAGCGGTCCCACACGAACCGCAGCACAACGCCGTAGAGGATGGCCGCAAGGATGATCGGCCAATACTGCGCGAGCTGCGCGCGCAG
>NZ_QTPO01000076.1 GCF_003853645.1 Burkholderia sp. Bp9143
TCGCGCAGCCCCGTCTTCCCGTGGTGGCGATCCGCCAGCTTGTACCCCAGCGCATCCTCCGCAATCAGGATCTTCTGCACGTTCGCCGAACCTTCGCCCGTGAAGAACATGTCCGCGTACGCCCGGTACCACGACACCCGGTATTCCTTCGCCAGCCCATAGCCACCGAAAATCTGCACCGCCTTGTCCGCACAGAACTTCGCCGTCTGCGACGCGTGGTACTTCGCAATCGCCGCGATACGGTTCGACGGCAAGCTCTCGTCCATCATCTGCGCCGCCTTGTACACCAGCGCTCGGCTCGCCTCGATCGCTACCGCCATCTCCGCCAGATCCGACTGGATCATCTGGAAGCGCCCGATCGGCTGGCCACGCAGCGTCCGCTCGTTCGCGTATCGCAGCGCGTCCTCGTAGCACGCGCGCGCCACCCCCAACGCCTTGGCCGCCACACCCACTCGACCCGGCTGCAGCGTGCGCATGATGATCTTGAACCCCTCGCCTTCCTCGCCCAGGCGGTCCTCCACCGGCACCACGAAATCATCCAGGTACACCACGTTCGTGCGGAACGAGTTCGACAGACCCATCATGTCGATCGGCTGCGCCGTCCAGCCCGGGTACTTCTTCGGCTGCACGATGAACGCCGTCACCCCCTTCGTGCCGCCGTCCCGTTCCGTCTTCGCGAACAGCACGCCAACGTCCGTCTCGTTCGCGATCGACGCGAACATCTTCTGCCCCGTGATCCGATATACGTCTCCGTCACGACGCGCGAACGTCTGCATGTTCCCCGCCGCGTCCGAGCCGCCGCCCGACTCCGTCAGCGACATCATCCCGATCGTCTTGCCCGCCACCAGGTTCGGCACGTACTTCTTGATCTGCTCCGGCGTCCCGCCGAAATAGATGCAGCTCGGGCACGTCGAGCCCTGCTGGTTGTTGCACGACGCGAATCGAACGTCGATCCGGCACATTTCCTCCTGGATCACCGCCGCCGCCAGGTAACCCATGTTGCTGCCGCCCACCGACTCCGGAAATACCGCCCCATACAACCCGGCTTCGCCGGCCTTCCTCACCAGCTCCCGCGGAAACTCCCCGCGCTTCTCGAAGCCGTCCATTACCGGTACCACCTCGTTCTGCATGAAACGATTCACAAGGTCGCGTACCGCTTCGATCTCCTCCGACATCGACTGATCCACTCGTCTTCTCCTTCAGGGGGTTCTTTGATGCGCGGCAGCCCGATTCCTTAATCGCGGCCGCGCCTGTTTTTCCTCATCCCTTCACAGCAACATGCATGCCATATACGCATCGAACTGCGATCGCACGTGTGGACCGGCCCGAGCCTCTTGGGAAGGTCAGGTTCGACATCGTTCGTGTCCATCGGAAGGACTGGCGACTCATGAAGTGTCCGTAGCAACGACACGAGGAATCGCGACAAAATGCACGATCGTCGCGGAAGCCCGGTCGACGGATGCAGCGAAGATGGCATGGGCATTGCGATCGAGATATGTCCGCCAAAGGATTCACTCGGCATCCGAGATGCCGGTCGATCAGCCCGAACAGAAAGAGGAAATGAATGCGTGCAGTGCAGATCAAGAAGCTTGGGTTAGCCGAAACCCATCAGGTCGAGGAATTAGACGACCTCGAGCCACAGAATGACGAAGTCGTAATTGACGTCAAAAGCGCTGCGGTCAACTATCCCGATCTGCTGGTCATTTCAGGGCAGTACCAAACGCGCCCTCCGTTGCCGTTCTCACCGGGGAAAGAAGCCGCCGGGATCGTCTCCAGGGTCGGCCCGGCCGTCACACGCGTCAAGCCAGGAGACCGCGTGCTCATTCATGTCGAATGGGGAGCGTTCGCGACGCAGACGATTGCGCGCGAAGATCAATGCCTGCCGCTGCCTGATGAGATGACGTTCGTCGACGCTACCGTTCTCGGTTTGCCCTCGCAAACCGCCTGGTTTGCCCTCATGGAGCGGGCACGCTGGTCAGACGACACGGTACTCGTCACCGGAGCTACCGGCGCAGTCGGTCACGCCGCCGTGCAGATTGCCAGTGCGATGGGCGCGACGGTGCTCGCTGGCGCCAATTCCCCGGAACGAGCACGGGCCCTTCTGAAGGACATCCCATGCCACATCGTCGACCTTGGCGCTCCGGACTTGCGCAACAGTCTTCGCGCTCAGGTTCATGCGGCGACAGAAGGCCAAGGCGTCGATATCGTGATCGACGCGCTGGGCGGTGATGTGTTTGATGCGTCGCTGCGCACACTCGCCTGGGATGGACGAATCGTCACGGTCGGGTTTGCAACCGGGCGTATCCCGGAGATCAAAGCAGGCTATCTGCTAGTCAAGAATGCGACGGTGACTGGGTTACAGTGGACCGACTATCGCGATCGTCAACCGTGGAAGGTCGCGCAGGCCCACGCAGCACTGAGCTCGCTGTGGGCCAAAGGGGCATTGCGTCCGAACATCATGCAAACCCTTCCGATGGACCGGTTGCCCGACGCTCTTCAGCTGATCGACACTCGCCGCGCGACGGGCCGCGTGGTGCTCACAATGGATTGATGCGATGAAGTCAGCGGACGTCTAGCGCGGCACGCGCGTAGGCGTCCGCGCCGGAGTGCACGCACAGACTTCAATCTCGCTCGAATTCGATGCCACCCTCTCAACGCTAAGCGGCAGCGGTCTCAAGACGCGTCGCTGAGTTGATACGAAGCGACAATTCCAGGGTCAACGCCCGCATGGCATGCGGGCGCTTGAACCGGTGTTACGCAGCTACGTATTTCAGCCAGCGACCGCCGTCAACGATCAAGTTTTCACCGGTCACGTAGCACGCCAGGTCTGACGCGAGATAAACAGCCGCATTCGCGATGTCTACACGCTTGCCGAATCGGCCCAGTGCCGTCTTCTTCGCCTCCAGCTCGCCGCGCCCCGATTCCTCGTACATGCGGCGCACGCCTTCCGTGTCCCCGATCGGCCCCGGCGAAATTGTATTGACACGGATATTATCGCCCCCCCACTCGACGGCCAACGTCCGCGATAAGGACAGAATGCCGCCCTTGGCCGCAGAAGCGTGGGCAGCACCCGGCCAGCCGGTCACGCCAAGCATCGTGATGATGCTGATGATCGACCCGCCGTGCGCCGAATTCTTGAGATGCGGATAGGCAGCGTGACATCCATGGAACGTGCCGTTCAGGTCGATATCGATGACCGTTTGCCAGCCGCGCGGCGACAATTCGGCAGTCGGGCAAACGAAGTTGCCTGCGGCATTATTGACGAGCACATCAAGACCGCCAAAGTTTTCGACCGTCGCATCGACGGCCGCCTTCACATCATCGTAATTGCGAACGTCGGCACGGCGCGCGATAGCCTTGCCACCGCTTTCGTTGATCGCTTGGGCGGCGGCCTGAACGCGCTCCTCATTTCGGCCCACCAGCATCAGCGAGGCACCCAGTCGGGCATATGTGTTGGCGATTTCCAGGCCGATCCCGGTACCCCCGCCAGTGATCAGGGCAACGCGGCCCTTCAAGGTGTCGTTCGTGAACATCAAGCTATCTCCGTTTGTTCGAAATGTCCGTCCCGGCGGCGTATGCGACCGTTCCAGTCAGTGTTCCGACAATGCAAGGTCCGTGCCTGCTTCCGAAATACGCAATCGCGCGTGATACGTGCCAACAGTGTGTTGCTCGCGAACACTATGTTCCCCAAGAACGCACCGTACGCCCGCTCTCGGGCCGGCATCGTCGATGAATCGGAATTGGCATGGCGCTTGCTTATAACCCGCAATCATTCGTTGATGCCGCATTCAGGAGACATGTCATGACCAAACAGCTGGTGAACACTGCTATCGAAGGTGCCGTACTTGTCATCAAGCTCTGCAGCCCCGAGGATCGCAATGCACTGACGACCGAACTTCGGGAACAATTGGGCGATGCGGTGAAACTCGCTGAGAAGAATCCCGCCGTACGAGCGGTCTATCTCACGGGTGAAGGCCCGACATTCTGTTCAGGCGGCAATCTGAACATGCTCAAGACCGCGTGCGATCCCTGGACGGTCCATCGACGCTTTCGCAATCTCAACGACTGGCTGATTCCGCTGATCATGCTCAACAAGCCGGTTGTCATTGGCGTACGCGGTCAGGCAGTTGGTGGGGGCCTCGGCCTCGCACTGACCGGTGACCTGCTGATTGCGGGCGAGGGAGCGAAGTTCATCCCCGGCTTCTTTCGCATCGGCGTAATGCCGGACATCGGCACCATGTATCACCTGCCGAGGCTCATCGGAATGGCCGCCACCAAAAGACTTCTGTTTACCGGCGCCACGCTCTCGGCACAGGAGGCACTTGACCTCGGATTGGCTGCCAAGGTGGTTCCCGATGAACAGGTCGACGAAGTCGGCCTTGCCGAAGCCACACGTCTCGCGAATGGCCCCGCCGAGGTGATGGGTCTCGCGAAAACGCTGATGGCTCGCAGCTTCGAAACGAGCCTGCATGACATGTTCGCCTTCGAAGGATTCGGGCAGGTTCTCGCGATGTCGAACGCCGAGTTTGCCGAAGGACTTGGCGCCGCGCTGGAAGGCCGGCGCGCTGACTTCGCCCACGCCGCATCGAACCAGTAAGTATGTCGCTACCGGACGCTCCAATGCGGCCTCGTGGCCGAAGCGCGATGTCCCGTTCGACCTTTTCGGTCGATTGAGCATCGCGTCTTTTTGCCCGCCTTTCGAGGTGGGCTTTTTTTGGTTCATCGAGGATCGCATGCCGTTTTGAAGTGTACGTGTCTTTGCCAAATGCACCGATCGAAGGTCATTGAATGTCTTCGCCACGCACACTGCCCAATCACGCATTCATGCCAGTACGGGCTCGCCACCCTTCTGATTGCGACGCAACGCGGCACTCCAGATTGGCATAAACCTTGCAGAAGAATTTCCGTGACGATATTCGCGCTCGAATGTACCACCGCTTTTATTCCGGACGCGTGGCATCGAGCGCGTTGTCCCGGTCGGCATCGCAACCGGGAAATCTCAACTTCGCGCATAGCGCATCCATCCAGATGGGGACACCTCATGCAATTCGAAGAAATCATTTATCAGGAAGACGGCCCGATCGGTACCATCACCCTCAACCGCCCGAACGACGGCAACATGTTCACGCCGCAGATGTGCCATGAGATCCGCGACTGCATCAACGAAATCCGCCGCGAAACCCGAACGCGCGTGATCGTGATCACGGGTGCGGGTGACAAGTTCTTCTGCACCGGCGGCCGCAAAGAGGGCATGGAAGACTCAATGCTGTATGCGGGCGTGCTTCCGACGCTCGAGATGTACGAAAGCATCGACCGCCTGCAGAAGCCCGTGATCGCATCAGTGAACGGTTTCGCTGTGGGTGGCGGTAACGTTCTGCAAGTCGTGTGCGACATCACGATTGCAAAGGAAAGCGCCGTATTCCGGCAAGTCGGCCCGATGGTCGGCAGCTTCGATGGTGGCTATGGCACGTGGTATCTCGAAGATCTCGTCGGGAAAAAGCGTGCGAAGGAGATGTGGTACCGCAATCCCAAATTGACTGCGCGCGAAGCACTTGAGTGGGGGCTCATCAATCACGTAGTTCCCGATTCTGAACTCCAGGAAGCCACGCGCAAACTTGCACTCGAAATCGCCGATCGCGGCGCATTCGCGCTGGCATCGATCAAGGCCGCATTCAACGCACGCCACGGCGGTGTGTCCGGTCTTTCGCGGATGGCGCATGACCTGCTGCTGCGCGGATATCTCGATACCGACGAGCACGCAGAACTCGCCGACGCATTCGCTAATCGTCGTGCGCCGGATGCAACGCGCTTCGGTCATTAAGGCACACGATCCTGGAGTTACCGACCATGTCGCATCTCCTTACCTTGCATGACCCCGCGACGGCCCGGAAGCATTATTTGACCGGAATCTGGCAAACAGACACGTTGTACTCGCTGGCAAGCCGCCACGCGACCGAGAGGGGTTCATCCTTTGCGGTTCGCGACAGCACCAGGCGTCTTACCTGGAGCGCGCTCGTCGCGTGGGCAGATGCGGTGGCCGCCGATCTACACGACAGCGGCCTGCGTAGCGGTGACCGCGTGTCGGTCTGGCTGCCCAATCGCGTCGAAATGGCGGTCATTCAGCTCGCTTGTTCGCGCAACGGCTACGTCTGCAACCCTTCGCTGCATCAAAACTATACGGTCGCGGAAATACTGGCAATGCTGGGCCGCATCGAGTGCCGAGCCCTATTTGCGCAGCCCGGCTGGGGGGCAGACGCGGATAAAGCTGACGTATTTTCCGGGGCTGCCGAGCTCAATCACATGAAGCGGGTCTACGCGCTGCCCGCCTTGCGTGCAGTCGATTCGACCACCCCGCCGGCGACAAGTGCATTTCCGATTCCGGGACACGTATCTCAGATCCCGCTTCCACCACCAAGCCAGAACCCCGACCAAGTCGTTTATCTGGCATTCACGAGCGGCACGACCGGAACACCGAAAGGCGTAATGCACAGCGACAACACGCTGCTCGCTAACGGCCGCGCCCTGGCATCCGACTGGAAGCAGACCGGCGACACCGTACTGCTCACGCTCAGCCCGATGAGTCATCACGTCGGCACTGTCGCATTCGAGCAAGTGCTCGTCGCTGGGTGCGAACTGGTCTTGTACGATGCGACGGCAGGTATCGCACCACTTGACTGGATCGTGTCCACGGAAGCCACCTACGTCATGGGGGTCCCGACGCATGCGATCGACCTGCTACTGGAAATCGAGCGCCGCGATGTCTCCAGTCTCGGATCGGTAAAGGTTTTCTATATGGCCGGCAGCCTGATCCCGACCGAGACCGCGCGTAAGCTGCTGTCCCTTGGTGCGACACCACAGAACGTATACGGCATGACGGAAAACGGCTCGCACCAGTACACAAAGCCAGCTGATTCAGTCGACGTCATCACGGGAACGTGCGGCGCCGCATGCGACGGCTATGAAGTGCGCCTCTGGCAGCCGGACAACCCCGATCTTGAAGTCGCTCCCGGCGAAGTCGGTGAAATTGGCGGTCGCGGCGGTTTACTGATGCTCGGCTATTTCAACAATCAGTGCGCGACCGAATCTTCGTTCAACAGCAGCGGCTGGTTCATGAGCGGCGACCTCGGTCGCTTCGACGGCGCAGGGAATCTGGAGATTGTCGGGCGAAAGAAAGACCTGATCATCCGTGGTGGTCACAACATCCATCCGTCGCACATCGAGGAGTACGCCCATCGCCATCCTTCCATCAAGAAGGCCGCGGCGTTCGGCATTCCTGATGAGCGTCTTGGAGAAAAGGTCTGCCTCGCGGTCATTGGAGACGGCACGCCGCCCGAGGCGGATGATCTGCTTCAGCATCTGGCACGCGAAGGTCTTTCAAAATTCGATATGCCTGAATACTTCGTGGTGCTATCAGAATTTCCGTTGACGGCAAGCGGGAAGATTCTGAAACGCGAGCTGGTGCAATGGGTTCAGAGTGGGCGTATTCAACCAAGTCCCGTCCGTTACCGAGCGGGCTGATACGTTTCAATCTTTGCGCTTGCCCGGCTGCGCCGGGCAAGCGGATCTAAAATTTCATCGGAATCTCGACGCAATGGCAGCCCGCACCAGTCGTCGCAAACGTTTTTCCAGGAGTAGTCAGCATGAATCGTGATTGTATTGTCGTAACGGGTGCGAGCCGCGGTATTGGCGCGGCGATTGCGTTAGCGCTCGCAGAACAAGGCCGCAATGTGGTCTGCCTGTCCCGTTCAGGCGCCCTGCCGTCCCTTCCTGATACGCCCACCGACGTGTCAGCGCGCTGGCTTTCACGCAAGGTGGACGTCACCCGGCCGGATGAGTTGAAGTCCGTACTAAACGAGCTCGCCGCCGAAGGGTGGCGAATCGTCGGGTTGGTCAATAACGCGGGATTTCACGTCGACGCACCGTCGGCGGAATTGCCTCTCGACCAATGGCATCGGGTGATGGACATGAACGCGACGTCGGTCGTGACCGCCTGCCAGGCAGCGTATCCGCATCTCGTATCTGCAGGTAGCGCGCTGATCGTCAACATCGGCTCGTTTTTCGAGAAACTTGGCGTCAAACGCAACCTCGCGTACTGCGCAAGCAAGGCAGCCGTCGGCGCGATTACGCGCTGTCTGGCAGTCGAATGGGCCAGCAAGGGAATCCGTGTAATCAACGTCGCCCCGGGCTACATCCAGACAGATCTGAATGCGGACGCGATCTCGGAGGGGCCCCTGGCCACCTATCTGGAAAAGCGCATTCCGCGCGGCAGACCGGGTACTGCCTCGGAAGTCGGTGCACTTGTGGCCATGCTGTTCACGCAAGCGGGATCCTTCCTGACTGGCGAAACCGTCTACGCAGACGGCGGTCAAGGCATCGCGCATTGACCAACGATGTACCGTGCAGGGTCGTGGCAGCAGTCATGCGGCCCTGCACCTCGATTCAAGACTCCATCCCTACACGTCGGGCGACCGCTGGTTACTCCGACAGTCAAGTGCGTCAATGAATCGACGCGCCCCCCCCGCCAATAGCCAGCTGGCACCGTACTGGTACGCGCGCGAGAAGCTACTTTTGTTCTTCGCGAGAACAATCGATGTCGGAGCCGAGAACACCTGCAGACACAATTGAGCATGACATTGCGAAAAACGTCTACTGGATTTCCCATGCGACGTCGCCTTCAGGCTTGTGTTCCAGTAAGCGACATTCCAATCATTGCTGGCACGGACGTTGCGTTCTTGTTTGCATCCGATCGCAAATGCAGGAATTCGGATTCGGATAGCCGGTCAACACGGCGACATCTACGAACACAAAAACACATTTATTTGGAGACAAACCCGTGACGAACGATATTCCCGTCTAGCCACAGTGCCGAGCAGAACCGAGCCGACTGCCTCTCGGTCAGCCTCGTGCCGAAGCCATTACCCCTCGAACGCATCGTAACCATTACGGCGTGAATACGCACGCCCGTATTCAACAGCAAAAGGAGGAGCTCGAAACGACGATCTCGAGATCGTCACTTCTCAGCTGAACGACACGAGGCGCACCAAACAAGCATCGCGGCGCCGGATGACGTTTCAGTAGCAGCTGTTGGCTTCGTCATATTCCTGGGCGAGTATCGCATTCGCGTTTCCCTCGCGCTAAAGAATTTCTAGCGAAGTCGAAATATTCATACTATTACTTCGTATTTCTAACTATGAGCGCAAACTTCAAACGGCACATTCTCTGCGCCGCGATTCTGGGCACCTTTGTTACTGCGGTTCATGCTCAAAGCAGCGTGACACTGTATGGCGTTATCGATGAAGGCGTCATGTTTCAGAACAACAATGAGGGTGGCAAGCGAGTCTTTCTCGATTCGTTGAGCGGAATTTTCGGTAGCCGCTGGGGCATGACCGGTACAGAAGACCTGGGTGGTGGCCTGAAAGCGATTTTCACGCTCGAATCCGGTATTAACCTCAACAACGGCGCGTTCGGTCAGGGCGGGACCGCATTCGGCCGTCAGGCTTTCGTTGGCCTGAGTAGTGACAATCTCGGCAGCCTCACACTCGGCCGCCAGTATGACATGATCTTCTACTTCCCCGAGCCGCTGACTGCCGCCAGCTTGATCGGAGGTCCGGCAGCAACCCACCCAGGCGACCTGGACAACGGTGCCAACACCGTACGCGTCAACAACGCTATTCGGTACATGAGCCCGAGTTTCCACGGCTTCAAGTTCGGTGGTGAATATAGCGTTGGCGGTGTGGCTGGCAACATCACCGCCAATAGTGGCTACTCGGTGGGTACGTCGTACGAATATGGACCCCTGAAGCTCGGAGCGGCCTTCGAACATTTCAAGAATCCCACTTCTGCGACTGCAGGATCGGGCTTCTTTACCGATAACGCCAGCGGTGCTTCGCCCGTCGCGTTGTCCCTTAACAAAGGCTACAAGAGCGCGCAAGCATATCAAACCGCTCTTGTGGCTGCGAACTATACGATCGGCAACTTAACTCTGGCCGCCTCATATTCGAACGTGCAATATGGGCAACTTGGCCCGGATCTCCTGGGCGGCACCGCGCGCTTCAACAACTTCGACATCGGTGCGCAGTACAAGTTTTCGCCGTACTTTTTTGCCGGAATCACCTACGACTATCTGAACGGCCGAGCCGTAAAGACCGCCAGCGGTACGACTGTGGGTGGGCAACACTACAATCAGATCGCGCTTACGGCTGACTACTTCCTGTCGAAACGGACCGATGTCTACACGTCAATGGGATGGCAGCGCGCATCCGGCGTCTCGTCGACCGGCGCCCCCGCCGTTGCCGATATCGACAACCTTGGCGATTCGTCGAACAATCATCAGTTCCTGATCCGCGCGGCGATTCGTCACCGCTTCTAAGCTGGTTTAGCCAGGCACGCGGAGGCTCGCAGCAAGCGCACCCGCGTGCCCTCCGCATTTCGCCTCATCATCGGGAAGACCACCATCACCGCCAACGCGGCGACGCTCAGCGTCATCGACATAGCCACAGCGAGCTCGGCACAATGACCAGATGGCAACGCCGCTAAACCCGGGAAGCCATACGCTGCCCTGAAACTTGATCAGTCACCATGTCCGGGTCAATGCAGGGAATGTAATTCAAGCAGGCTCGATCGCTTAAGCCCGGCAGTTTCGAGATGGAGCCGACAGGATTCAGTCGGCGATGGAGCGATCGTTCGATCAGCTCCATCACAATGGGTTTCAGCCCTTTGCATTCGCGAGAATGACAGTGCAATGTGACGAAAGAATGCCTCCCTCGTTATGCACCAGCGCGACCTCCGCACCTTCGACCTGACGCGCGCCCAGACCACCTCTCAATTGACGCACTGCCTCCACCATGCCGAAGAGACCGCCGGCGGCGCCGGCATGAGCGTGGGACAGCATACCGCCGTGCGTATTGATCGGCAGTTTCCCGCCGATTCGCGCATGGCCATCTGCAAAGAATGCTCCGCCCTCACCACGCTTGCACAAGCCGAGTTCCTCCATTTCGATGATCGGTACGATCGTGAAGCAATCGTACAGTTCTGCCACGTCGATATCGCCTGGACCAAGTTCCGCCATCTCGTAGGCGATTCGTCCGGACTCGGTTGCACCGAACTCGGTCAAGCTTGGAGCGCACATCAAATGCTCATGCGTATGATATTCACCGATACCCTGCAGGTAAATCGGCTTCGCGTTCAGATCGGCCGCGCGCTCCGCCGACGTCACGATGAACGCGCCGCCTGCGTCCGAAATCAGGCAACAGTCCAGCATGCCGAGCGGGTCAGCGATCGGCTTGGCAGACAAGACCTGCTCGATCGTGAGCGGCGTCTTCATGTGAGCGTTCGGGTGCAACAGCGCATGCTCTCTCGTGTTCACGGCCACGTGCGCCAGTTGCTCCCGGGTCGTCCCAAGGTCGTGCATGTACCGCTGGGCGATCATCGCGTAGAACCCCGGAATCGACGCACCATACGGTTGTTCGAAATACGGATGTCCGACCGCCATCAACGACGCGACCGCGGCGTCCCGAGTCTGGCCGGTTGCCCGGTTTTCCCCTGCACAGACCAGGATGGTTTCGGCTTGCCCCGACGCAATCGCTTCGGCGGCATGCTTGAGCATGACTGCCGGGCTTGCGCCCCCCGTCACCAGCGAAGCATTGAACCTGGGTTTGAGACCCAAGTATTCGCAGATGACCGAGCCGAGCATGAAATACGGCTCAGTGAACGAGTACGCGGTCAGCACGCCATCGATATCCGACACTTTCAGGCCCGCGTCGTCGAGTGCACGCTTCGCCGCCTGCGCATTCAGGCCGAGGCCGGTCATGTGCGGAACGCGTCCGATCTCGGACTCGCCGACACCAACGATCGCGATCTTGTTCTTCAGTGATGCAGCTTTCTTCATGCCGGTGACCTCAAGCATTGACGCGATGAAATTGCGGAAGCATGGCGCCGTCGCCGCGATCCTCGAAGGTGACCGTCACTCGATCACCAATTCGCACGGAAAGTGCGTCGTCGCCGACGATGTTGGTCAGCATTCGCGGCCCCTCGTCGAGGTCGATCAATGCCACGACGTAGGGTGTTCGTGCACCGAAGGACGCCAACGGTGCGCGTCGAACGATTGTGAAGCTATGAACGCTGCCTGTGCCCTGACTTTCGATCCACGTGAGGCGATCGGACCAGCAGTTCGGACACAAATGCCGTGGCATGAAGTGAGTCGTTTCACACGCATCACACCTGCGAATCAGCAATCGCTTCTCGCGCGCTGCATCCCAATACGGCTGCGAATCGGCGTTCGCAGTCGGAACGGGCAGAGGAACCTCTTCCATAATGTGTCTCCGTAATGTTTCGGCGTCTCGTCGGACGTCAAATCCGTGTCGCCTTCTGCAGAACCGTCTTGCTCACCATGTATGCATCGAGCGACCCTTCGCCACCTTCGCGCCCGATTCCGCTATCCTTGACACCGCCGAACGGCATGTCCGCGCCCGGGGCACCGAAATGGTTGACAGACAACACACCGCACTCGAGCTCGCGCGTGATGCGTTCAGCATCGTGCAGTGAATTCGTAAACGCGTAAGCGGAAAGACCGACCGATAGGCTGTTCGCGAGCGCCAAACCTTCTTCAAGATCCTTCATCGGGACGCACACCGCGAGCGGACCAAACGGTTCGGTACTCATGACGCTGGCATCCGGCGGCACGTCGGCAAGAATGGTCGGTGCGAAGAAGCAGCCGCGATCGCCGATTCGATGTCCACCTGCCGCCACCTTCGCGCCGCATGCTTGCGCGTCAGCGACAAGCGACTCCATCGCTGCGAGCCGACGTGCATTGATCACCGGACCCATCTGAACATTTGGAGCAAATCCGTCGCCGACGCGAATTTCGTTGGCCGCTGCGGCAAACGCTGACACGAACTCGGAATACACCCGCTCGTGCACGATGAACCGAGAAGGCGATGCACAGATTTGTCCTGCCATGCGCATCTTCGATGCCACCGCCAGGCGGGCAACCTGTGTGACGTCCACGTCGTCGCAGACCAGCACCGGAGCATGTCCACCCAACTCCATCAAGACGGGCTTCATCGCTGCACCCGCCAATTTCGACAGCTGCATGCCGACCGACACCGAACCGGTCAGCGTAACCATTTTGATTACCGGTGATGCGATCAACGTCGTCGAAATTTCGGCCGGATCGCCAAATACCAGGTTGAGCACGCCCGGAGGGAGCCCAGCGTCAATGAAGCATTGAACAAACGCGCATGCGGCTCCGGGCGTTTCCTCCGCCGCCTTGATGACGATGGAGCAGCCCGCCGCCAGTGCTCCGCTGATTTTTCTCGATGGCGAGCTGATTGGCACATTCCATGGCGTGAATGCGGCGACCGGCCCGATCGGCTGTCTAATGACCAAGCGCTGCATTCCCGGCTCGGACGGCGCGACCGAGCCGTACGTACGCAGCAACTGCGCGGCGTCCCATTCGAGAAACGTGCCCGCCCGCTCCACTTCCGCTCGCGCGTCAGCAAGGGGTTTTCCCTGCTCCAGGGTAATGATCGGTGCAATGACACCTGCACGCGCACGCAGCAGTCCAGCCACGCGAAGCAACAGCGCGGCACGCTGTTCCGGTGCTGTATCGCGCCACACCTTGAAGCCTCGATTGGCTGCGCTCAATGCAAGCTCCAGATCCGACGTCGTAGCGCTCGGAACCGGACCGAGCGTGCTTCCATCGCTCGGGTTCGTGACCTCATGACAGGCCGGCCTGTCGTATATCCAAGCGCCGTCAATATGCAGCCCGATGCGGGGGTACAGACGATCCACTGCCGCCTCACGCACGTTCGAGCTCAACTCCGACATATCACAATCCTCTCTTTGAGTCGCTGCCGACCGGCAACTGATTTGCCGGCTTCGGTTTGATCGTTATCCGGCCAATGGTGCAGACCGCGGTCGCATTTGCGATTTATGTCGCGCTCGTCGCGGACTCGCTCGACTCCCTCGGCCGGCGGCGATAGAGCATCGTCACCTCCATCTCCTGCACGACGGTACCGTCGTGACGCACGAATCGACGTTCCATCTTGACCGTCCCGCGATCCGGCTTTCTGGATTCCTTGCGCTCGATCACCGTCATCTCTGCGTGCAGCGTGTCGCCGTGCTTCACTGGAACGAGCATGCGCCACTTGTCGATTTGGAGTAGCGCGAGCAGCGTGCCGTCGTTGACACCGCTCGCATATTGCAGGCCACCCATGATTCCGTAGACAAGAGGACCGTGCGCAATCGGCTCGCCGAACTGCGTCGTCTTGCAGTATTCCCAGTTCGTGTGGACCTCATTGAAATCGCCCGTTAGACACGCGAAATTCACGATGTCGGTCGAGGTAATGGTGCGCGCCGGTGTTCGAATAACCTTGCCTACCTCGAAGTCTTCCCAGTACAGCCCTCGCCGTGTCGACATGACCGATCTCCTTGCATGAATGAATATCGAACAATCAAGCAATGATCGTGCCTTCAAGCATGTCGCAGCGAAGGCCAGTATTCAACGGCAATCGGTGCATATCTGAAAGTGTCGATGTCAAGCTCGACAACACAGTGTCTTTTCCGTTGACACTCAATTCTTGTTTGGCCCGCGCCTTGGTCTGAGACGGATAACGCGCCGGAACCCAAAACGCAATCTGGCATGGCGCTTGCTGGCTTCTCGTAAGTGAACTCTATTTCGGCCGATCGGTTCGGGTCGGCCGTCTTCCCCGTCCCGGAGGTCTGTCTCATGCCTTTATCCGATGCCAGCGCTCGTCGAGAGGTCCATCAACGCGTGATCGATATGAAGACTTATGCACGCGATGATGGGCTCTATGACGTCGAAGCTCATCTGATTGATCGCAAGCCATTCGACTTCCCCCATGCAGGGCGGCCGGATCCACTGCCTGCCGGCGAACCACTTCACGATCTCTGGGTTCGCATAACGGTCGATGATCAGTACACGATTCAGCGAATTGAGGCGGCTTCGGACGCCACACCGTTCCAGCTATGCAGGGAAGCGGCCGGAACACTCAATGTACTCGTGGGCGAGAGGATTGCAAAAGGATGGTCTTCACTGGTTAAGGAACGCCTTCGCGGGTCGGCGAGCTGCACCCACCTGAGGGAAGTGCTCATTCCGCTGGCCACGACCCTGATCCAGGGCGTTCGTAGCCTGAAGGGCGCGCCTAGCAGTGTCCTCGATGCGAACGCCAAACCAGCAGCCTTGAACACCTGTTACGCCTACGCGGAATATCGCGACGTCGTGAGGATGAGGTGGCCAAAACACTTCAAGGCGCAGGAATCACCAACCGCCGAGTAACGATGAAATGCCCCGCATCCGTCGGCCCCGTCTATCACCGCCCATACCTCAACCAGCGCTAAAAACACCCCGCCGCCATGCGCGACCATTCAAATCTGCAGCAATCCCAAGCCGCCGCGACTCGTGCGAGCGAGCGCAAACTCACGATCACGCTCTGGCTCGTGGCGACGGGATTCTTCATGCAGACGCTCGATACCACGATCGTCAATACGGCTCTTCCTGCGATGGCTCGAAGCCTTGGCGAGGCGCCGCTCCACATGCAGTCTGTTGTCATCGCCTACTCGCTCACGATGGCCCTGATGATCCCGATTTCCGGGTTCCTGGCGGATAGGCTCGGTACTCGCTGGGTGTTTTTTTCTGCCATCGTCATCTTCACGATCGGTTCACTACTCTGCGCGAATGCACAAACGTTGGGCCAATTGGTGTTGTTCCGCGTCGTGCAGGGCATAGGCGGCTCGATGCTGCTACCCATCGGCCGCCTCGCGGTCATTCGTTCCTTCCCGCGCGAACGCTACCTGCCAGCGCTCACATTTATTGCGATTCCCGGGCTGATCGGCCCGCTGGTCGGCCCCATGCTCGGCGGCTGGCTCACCGAAGCGGCGTCGTGGCACTGGGTATTCTTGATCAACGTTCCCGTCGGCGTGATCGGGTGCGTCGCGACTGCCATCTACATGTATGGTGAACCGCTACGGTCACGGGCACGATTCGATCTCATCGGCTATTTGATGCTCGCTGTCGCAATGCTATCGATTACGCTCGCACTCGATGGAGCCGCCGAATTCGCCCTCACGGGTAGCGCCGTATTTGTCCTGGCCGCCTCCGCATTCGCGGGCCTCGCCCTATACGGCCTTTACGCCGCGCACGCCCCTGATCCCCTGTTTTCCCTGAAGCTATTCGCCATCCGGACCTTCAAAATCGGGCTGCTCGGAAACTTGTTCGCACGAATCGGTGGCGGCGCAATGCCGTATCTGCTGCCGTTGCTGCTCCAGGTGAGTCTTAGTTACACCCCGTTTCATGCAGGCATGATGATGCTGCCAGTCGCCGCAGCCGGAATGGTGGCCCGACACGTCGTCGTTCAATTGATCAACGCGTACGGTTACCGCAATGTTCTGTTGGGCAACACTCTGATGGTCGGCCTGACCATGGCGAGCTTCGCGCTGACGTCCCGACAACAGCCGCTATGGCTTCATATCTTGCAGTTCGCGCTCTTCGGCGCAGTCAATTCAATGCAATTTACTGCCATGAACGCGATTACGCTGAAGGATCTCGGAACGGCCGGCGCCAGCAGCGGAAACAGCCTATTTTCACTGGCGCAGATGTTGTCGATGAGTCTTGGCGTGACGATTGCAGGTGCACTACTGGACCAGTTCACTTCTTTTTTCGGTCACCAAACACTCGCCCAGACACTAACAGCGTTTCATGCAACCTTTGCGTGCATTGGGTTCGTAACTGCATCGTCAGCTCTGATCTTCGCCCAACTGACACCCGAAGCCCGACCTGCCTCGGGCGGTGTCCAGACACAAGTTGAGGAAGCTTGAGCGGCGACCCGAGTCGTAGGAGAACAGGTAGCGTTACCCGAAACTTGCTTCTGGAGAGAAATAGATGACGAACGATACAACATACACCGACATGCCACCGGATCAACGCCCGTTGGATTGGATGCGTCGGTCAACTATCGAGGGTTTTGTCGCGCTCGTCGTTGGGGGCGGTAGCGGCATGGGTGCGGCGACTGCGCGTACTTTCGCGGCGAACGGCGGCGTAGTGGTGGTGGCAGATCTACGGCTCGAGAATGCAGAGCTGGTGGCGGCCGAAATCACTGAGCATGGTGGCCAGGCAGTGGCCATCGCCATGGACGTAGCGAGTGAACAGGACATCGAGGCAGCCGTACAGAAGACCGAGGACGCCTACGGTCGGCTTGATGTACTGATCAACTCGGCGACCTGGAGTGCGAACGCCATGTTGGAGAATGTGGACATGAAGGACTGGAATCTCGCATTCCAGACAAATGTGCACGGTCCGATGTTGCTCGCCCGGGCATGCGTTCCTCATATGCGGAAGAGTCCTGCTCCTGCGATTGTCCACGTCGCGTCGTTGGCAGGCTTGACCGGATTCGCTCGCCACTCCGCATATGGGCCAACGAAGGCAGCACTAATTGCAATGAGTCGACAAATGGCACTGGAATGGGCAATCGACGGCATTCGGGTGAACGTCGTCATTCCGGGTACGATCGATTCCCCACTTGCCCGGAAGATGCAATCCCCGCAGATCAGAGCTGAACGATTCCGACAAATTCCTCTGGGACGTCTCGGTTATGCAAGCGAGATGGCAGACCTCGCGGTGTTCCTGGCATCACCCGCGGCTTCATTCATCACTGGACAGACGATCAATTGCTGCGGTGGTTTCTCGATCAACACTTTCGTGGTTCCCAGCGGCATGACCGAAACACTGCGTGAAGCAAGGGAACGAGGCCATACATACTAACCCGGTCGTGCTCCCCACGCTTCGATCATCATCTCGGGAGACGCTGCGGATTTGGGATACCGCAGCCGAAAACACGTCACAGGCGATAGCAGATTTTATGGCTACCGGTCGCCCCGGACATCCCTTTAAACATCACGGAGCCGCACGACTTTGATGCCCGACACACCGGTGCTCACTACGACCCGACCGCTGGAAGCGTGGCCATTCTATTTTGCAAATTTGACGACGGCACGAGTAGCAGCATCACGGATTATCAAGCGCGGGGGCGTCGCGTATCGATTCATCGCCGCGGAATGCGTCGACAATCGGCACCGGGAGTGCGTCGATTATCCGTCCACCCGGCATCCGCACCTGGCGATCGAATAGTCCATGACCTCTGAAATGCGGATCCTTGACAGCTTGCTCCAGCGGTACGACCCGGACGGTGCATGTGTCCGTTTCGGCAAAGCGCGCAACCCACGTATCGGCTGTGGCGCCGACGATCAGTTCTGCGACTCTCTCCCTGACGCCCGGTTCACTTCCCGTCTTGGTTGCGAGTTCAGGCGCGCCAATGACATGCGTGAAGTTTGTCCAGAACTTTTCCTCCAGTGGGGCGGCCGCGAGAAACTGATCATCGAGCGTTCTGTACACCTGATAGCGCGCGGTGCCGCCGGTGACGAGTTCATCGCCCGATTTCGGCCAGCCATTCCCAGTCATACCGTTGCCCAATGCCCAGTACATGAACGGAAACAGGTTGTCCGCCATCGAGATATCCAGCCAGCATCCGTCGCCGGTCACGTCACGCTGCTTCAGCGCCAGAAGGATATTGACGACTGCCGGGTACGCACCGCCGCCGATGTCCGCGATCAACGCAGGCGGCAAAACCGGTGCACCGTCCGTGTCGCACGACAGCGCCAGCATCCCGGTTTCCGCGAGGTAGTTGAGATCGTGCGCAGCCACGTCCGCTTTTGGGCCACGCTGGCCGTAGCCGGTGATCGAACAGTAGACGATGCGCGGATTGCGCTCGGTCACTTGCTCGTAGCTGAGACCGAGTCGCGACATGACGCCCGGCCTGAATTGCTCCACGAGCACATCCGCTTCATCGATCAGCGCCAAGGCCGCTTCGCGGCCGGCTGCACTCTTCAGATCGAGTGCCACCGACCGCTTGCCACGATTGAGCATACCGAAGTTCACACTGTCGGGCCCGGCCTTTGGCACGTACGAACGCATCTCGTCGCCGCCGCGGGTCCGCTCGATCTTGACGACGTCTGCTCCTGCTTCAGCGAGGAGCAGAGTGCACAGCGGCCCCGGCAGCAGCGTACTCAGATCGACGACCTTGATGCCCCTCAGCGGCGCGGACATTATTCGCCGTCTCGTTCGCGTTGGTGGGCGACCTGCGCACGCCTGGCTGGTGCATAGGCGCCATCGCCGAGCGCTTCATAAAGCGCTTGGGTCACGCGATAGTGATGGTTCAGACCAGTGCGCTCCAGCAGCGCAATCGGCCCTTCCGGGTAGCCGAGCCCGAGACGCAGCGTTGTATCGAGATCCGATGCGCTCGCCAGTTTCTCATCGAGACGGCGAAGCGCGGCGTTGTAATACGGTCGCACCAGTCGATCCACGATTCGGCCAGGAAAGTCACCGCAGATCGCCACAACGAAACCAGCGTCCTCGAATGCCTGCTTCGCCTGTGCCAGCGCCGACTCGTCGGCCTGAGCCGGCTTGACGAGTTCGATCAGCTTGCTCGGCTCCGCGTCGCCGAGTCGAAACCGTGCGAAGCCGAACACGTTCGGCGCGGCACCGCCGGTGCGGTCGGCTGTCGCGGAGTCGCCGGTATGAACGGCGAGACATTCATGCTCAAGTTCAATCGCGACGTATGGGGCATCCGCAGGATTCCAGCCGCCGGACTTGTCGCTCGAGTACGCTGCACCCGCCTCCACCCCGATATAGACGCGCGGAGCCGCGTCATCACGCGCCGCGTCGACAAAATCGTGACCTTCGTGGAAAGAGCGGCTCTTGCCCTTCTGGATAATTCGATAACTCATTGTCATGCTCCGAACATCTTCGTGTCGTTGTACGTGTGGAATCCGCGGCCCGTCTTCTTGCCGAGGCGGCCGGCAGCGATCATTCGCCGAACGAGTGGCGGGCACGCAGCGCGCGGCTCGTGCGTCAAGCCATACATAGCTTCGCAAAGCAGACGCTGCGTATCCATTCCGACGAGGTCCAGCAGTTCCATCGGCCCCATCGGATAACCAAGTGCCGTTTTGATCGCCTTGTCGATGTTTGCGGGCTCTGCCACACCTTGTTCCACGAGCCGGATCGCATCGTTGTTGAACGGAATCAGGAAGTAGTTGAGGATGAAGCCTGGCGTATCCTGAGTCCGAACCGGCCGCTGACCGAGCGCTTCGGCGAAAGCCCACGCACGTTCGAACGTTTCATCACTGGTATTCATTCCCGGCGACATCTCGATCAGTTTCATCAGTTGGGCTGGCAGGCAGAAATGCAAGCCGACGAAGCGATCCGGGCGGCCCGATCCACCCGCGATTTCCGTGATCGAAATGGTCGAGGTGTTCGATGCAAACAGTGTATGCGGCGGACAAACCTTGTCCAACGCGCTGAACAACTCGTGCTTGACCTTCAGATCTTCGAACACGGCCTCGATCACGACATCGCAATCGGCGAGATCCTCGAGCTTGGTCGTACCGTGCCAGCGCGACATGATCTCCGGCACCGCGTCCGCGGGCAGTTTGCCGCGCTCCGCGGACTTCTTTAGGAAGCCTTCCGCCTGACCGCGAGCGCGATCGAGCGCGTCCTGCCGAGTGTCGTATACGCGGGTCACAAACCCGGCGCGGGCCGCGACGATCGCGATACCCATACCCATCGTTCCGCTTCCGGCGATTCCTACTGTCTTGATTTGCGCCATACGCGCCTCCTATTTGAGAATGAAGCTACGCCCGATCAGTTGCCGATGGACCTGGTTGGTTCCTTCCCAGATCTGCGTGATCTTGGCATCACGCATTAATCGCTCGACGCGATAATCGGAACAGTATCCATAACCACCCAGCAACTGGACTGCGTCCGTGGTGATGCGCATCGCAGCGTCCGACGCCCGCATCTTGAGCATCGACGCCTCGATGCCGAAATCGGCTTCTCCGGCATCGATCATGCCGGCCACCTGCCAGAGCCACGATTCACACAGCGCAAGCTCCGACGCAAGATCGGCGAGCATGAACTGGATGCCCTGGAATTCGATCACCTTCCGCCCCGATTGCTTGCGTTCGTTGATGTAGGCGACAGCATCCTCGAAAGCGCCTCGTGCAATACCAAGCGCATGAGCCGCCACGCTCGGCCGCGAGCGGTTCAGCGATCCAAGCAGGATCCGCAATCCGTCACCGGGTTCGCCGACGAGGTTCGCGCGAGGCACACGGCAGTTGTCGAACGAAAGCGTCGCCGTGCCGGATGCGCGCGTGCCCATCTTGTCCTCGACACCGATCACGCTGAGGCCCGGAGTTCCCTTCTCGAGAATCAGCACCGAGATTGCGCGCTTCGGATCCTCGATGCCGTCCCACTTGCCGAACAGCAGATACAGGTCGGCGACGTCACCGTTGGTGATGAATGTCTTGCCACCATTGATCACGATCTCGTCGCCGTCCTCGCGGAACATCGTCTTCATGCCGGTCGCATCGGAACCCGCGCCCGGCTCAGTGATCGCCAGCGACGCCAGGGCGCCACCCGCGACAGCCGGCAAAAAACGAGCCTTCTGCGCATCGTTACCGTATTCGATCAACGGCTTGATTGCGTGAAAATTGGTTGCCCAGATAATGCCTGTCGCCGCACACGCCTTCGTGATTTCGCGCACGCACAGCGCGTAGCAAGTGAACGAGAGTTGTGCACCACCGTACTGGTCCGGGATGAACATTGCGTTCAGACCCAGTTCGTTGATCGCATCGATGTTTTCCCGTGGAAACGTCCCTGTTCGGTCGTATTCCGCCGCGCGAGGCGCAATCTGATCTCGTGCGAGCGCCTGCACGCTATCCACGATCATTCGCTCATCGTCGCTCAGGCGAATACGCGAATCGATTCTCTCCAGTATGTTCATTCCATGTTCCGATTCAATTGAGAACAATCGACGCGCTGCTGTTGCGATCGGATATCCGCCGCTACACGCGCATCTCGCAATCACGCATCCTTGAAGTTCGGCTGGCGCTTCTCGAGAAAGGCCTGCATGCCCTCGACCGCATCCTGCGTACGGTACGCAAGCGTCGACAAATCGGCTTCGATGCTGAGTCCTTCGCTCAAGTCGACATCGGCGGCACGGCGTACCGCTTCACGTGCGAACGATGATGCGCATTTGCTGAAACCGATATACCGGTTCGCATATTCAGCACCGAGCGCCCGCGGATCGCCGTCCTCGACGATGCAGTTCACAAGCCCGATGCGTTCCGCCTCCTCGGCAGCAACTGTTCTACCTGACATAACGATATCGAGAGCCCTGGCCTGCCCGACGAGACGAGGCAAGCGCTGCGTACCGCCGTAACCCGGGATCAGGCCCAACTTGATCTCCGGCAGGCCGACCTTTGCTTTTTTCGTCGCGATACGGAAGGTGCATGCCATCGCCAATTCGAGCCCACCACCGAATGCGTAGCCGTGAATGACGGCAATCGACGGAATAGGCAAACGGTCGAGCTTGGCAAACGTTGCCTGGCCGAACAGCGCGCCATTTCGCTCGGCGATGAGCTTCCGGCCCATCAGCTCACGAATGTCAGCTCCGGCGCAAAACGCCTTTTCGCCCTGCCCGGTAATGACGAGCGCGCGTGCATCTGATGCAGCAACACTGTCGAATGCGTCCGACAGTTCCTGCAGAACTTCGAAGCTCAGTGCGTTGAGTGCTTCGGGCCGGTTCAGCGTGATGTATGCAATCGGGCCTTCGACACAGGTTTGGATCGGCATGTAACTCTCCTGACGACTTGTAGAGCGGCGGTACTCCACCTGACTGATTATCAGAAAGCAAACATCGCGCCAGCCATATGATCCGCATGAATCGGTGATCTAGCATCGTCAAGTGTCTGCGCCGAGGACATCGTGTCGCCCATCGCGACAATCCGACGCGGGGACGCGTCGCCCACGTCCCCGCACGGCATGTCCAGTGCCTTTCGTGATATTGCCCCGACTAGCGGCCCACTATTCGATCCCTGCACCGCCAATCGATGGCAACTCGTCTGAATGTTCGCCCCGTTTGCCCGCCCGTGTCCCGCGCCATGCAAAGAGCAATTGTGCGACCACAAGCAGTAGGCAGATCGACATGAACACTGCGCTGATCGGGTGCTGGAAGAACACGAGTAGATCGCCGCGTGATAGGAGCAACGACCGACGGAAGTTCTCCTCGACCATCGGCCCGAGCACGTAGCCGAGCAGGATCGTGGCGACGGGAAAATCAAGCGACAGCAACACGGCGCCTAGAAGACCGAACGCCAAAACCTCGCCCACTTCGAACAGGCTGTTGTTGGTGCTATAGACGCCGACCGCGATGAAAAAGAGTGCAGATGGATACATATAGCGATACGGCACTTGCAGAACCTTTACCCAAACACCGATCATCGGCACATTCAGAATCAGCAGCAAAACATTGCCGATCCAGAAACTCGCGATCAACCCCCAGAACAGATCCGGATGCTCAGTAATCAGCTGTGGTCCCGGCTGATAACCCTGGATCAGAAGCGCACCGAGCAGTAGCGCCATCACCGCATCGCCCGGAATACCGAGGCTCATGGTCGGAATGAAGTCGACCTGCGTCTTCGCATGCGTCGACGCTTCGGGGCTGGCTACACCCTCGATTGCGCCCTGCCCGAATCGTTCCGGCGATTTCGACACCTTCCGTTCGAGCGCATAGGCCAGAAACGTTGTGATCGTCGGGCCGGTTCCTGGAATTGCGCCGAACAACGTTCCGACGAATGTCCCGCGAAGCATCGGCATGAAAGATTGCTTCAGTTCGGACAACGATGGTCGCATGTCACGCAATCGCACCTTCGCCTGCGTGCCGACGTGATGCACTCGGTTGACGTTGCGCAGGAAGTCTGCAACGCCAAACAACCCCATGGCAAGCGCGACCAGTTCGAGATGGTTGGACAGTTCAATGAACCCGAACGTGAATCGTTCGACACCGGTGTTGACGTCAGTTCCGACGATACCGAACAGAAGGCCAAGCGTCGTCATTGCGATGCCCTTGAGCGCGGAGCCCCGCGCCATCGTCGAGCCTGCAATCAAGCCCAGGAGCATGATGGAGAAGATCTCGGCCGGACCGAATTCGAATGCGACCTTTACGAGCCACGGGGATGCGACGATCATCACAACGATCCCAACCGACGCGGCGAAGAACGACGAAATCATCGTGATTCCGAGTGCCGTTCCGCCCTTCCCCATTTTGGTCAACGGATAGCCGTCGATGCACGTTACCGCATGCGGTGGATGTGAAGGGAGATTCAGCAGAATCGCACCGATCGCACCTCCATATTGCGATCCGTAGAAGATGCCAGCCAGCATCAGCAATGCCGGCACCGCATGCATGGTGTAGGTCAACGGTAATAGCATCGCAATGGTTGAAAGCGCGCCCATTCCGGGTAGCACGCCGATCAAATTGCCGACCAATACACCAAAGAACGACCACACCAGGTTCTGCGGGAGGACCGCCACCGAAAACCCATACCAGAGATCATGTAGCGTTTGCCCGATCATGCGCCACCCCACTTGAACAGAGGTAGTTGAACCTTCAGCGCCCATCCGAATATGATGGTGCCGACCACTGCCATGGAGAGCGCGAGGATAGCCGCGTTGCGCCACGAGTTAGCCCGGTCACCAAGCGCCGAAATGAAGACCGTCGCGACTGTCGCTGCAACAAGTCCGAGGTATTTGGCAAACACTACGAATGCCAACAAGCTTGCACAAATCAGAAGCCATGCCTTCCATTCCGCACGAGCAGGTGCCTTCGATACACGACGTTCCGCGATTGCTCCTTTGAAGCCAATCGCGACACCGGCCAGTACGAGAATCACACCCAGAGTCAATGGAAAGTAGCCGGGCCCCATGTGCGTCAATGAACCGACGCTATAGGAAATCGAATGGTTGGCGACCCAGATCCCGATACCGATCATGAGTAGACCACCCCAAACGTCCTTGTTCAGGCTGCGTGCATGGATCATGACGCCTCCAGGGCGGTTGCCACGCGAGTGCGAGGCAACTTCATGCCCCACCGGTTGTATGCCGAGTGGATACGGGATACACACGTCCCGCATCGACCTTCAAATAACGATGCCTGCCTCATGTCTCCTCCATCGGATGCTGTATTTGAATGTGCTCCGAGGTTTGAATCCGTTCACGCGCGTCACGCGTCCCGGTGATGCTCTACTGACTTGCGACGTGCTTTACACGATGCCGTCCCCCTTGAGCCGGGCGAGCGTGTCCGCATCGACATTGGCCCATGTGCGCAGCACGTCTTCGCTGTCCTCTCCGAGGCGCGGTGGCATTTTTCGAAACGTATGCGCATTCCCGTCAACGTGGATGCCGAGGCCGACCTGCGGGATCTGTGCGTCACCTCGCGGTACAGTGTAGAAAAAGCCGCGGCGACGCAGTTCGGGATCGCCGGCGACCTCGTCGATTCGATTGATCGGGCCGGCCGGAATACGCGCTTCGCGAAGGACACTCAGCCAATGGTCGCGTGAGCGCGTGCCGATGACTGACTGGATCTTCTCGACGATCTCGTCGCGCAATTGACGTCGATCGCTATTGCTTGCGTAGCAGGGCGCCTGCCCGAATTCCGGTTCGCCAAGCGCGCGCCAGAAGCGCTTCCAGATCCCGTCGTTTCCAAGACCAATCGTCAGTGGCGCGTCGGCCGCCTCGAACACCTGGTACACGGCAATGACGCTATCGCGCCCGCCCGAGCGCCTCGGAACCTCGCCAGAACCAAGATATGGAACAATGCGCGGCGTCATGAAGCGCGTCATACTTTCGATCATCGAGACGTCGATACAGTGCCCCTGCCCGGTGCGATTTCTGTCGACAAGTGCGGCAAGCACTGCGAGCGCCGCGTCGCTACCGGCAAGCAGGTCAGCTGCCGGCGTGCCGATTTTCTGCGGATCGCCATCGCCTTCGCCCGTGAGGTCCATCACGCCGCTGTAGCCCTCCGCTATGAGGTCGTAGCAAGGCATGTCGCTGCGCTCGCCTTCGAGACCAAACCCCGAAATCGATGCATGAATGAGCCGCGGATTGATTTGCCGAAGGCTCTCATAGTCAATGCCGAGCTTGCGTTGAATGGGCGCCGTCCGGTTGACGATCACCACGTCCGCGCTCTCGACCATTCGTCGCAGTACCTCGAGCCCGTCCGGCTTGCCATAGTCGAGTGTGAGACTGTGCTTATTGCGGTTCACGCTGAGGAACCACAGCGATTCCCCATCGAGAAATGGAGGCCCCCAGGCACGAACGTCGTCTCCTTGCCCGGGTGACTCGATCTTTACGACAGTCGCCCCGAAATCGGCAAGAAGCAAGGTGGCATATGGTCCCGCGACGGACGACGTCATGTCCAGCACGCGCACGCCGTCGAGTAATTTCAAGGGTGATTTTTCGCAAAGCGTCGGCAATTGATCGAAAGCGTTCATGTTTTTTCATAAAGGGATGAGTGCCCGGGCTTAGCAGGGCAAGTCTCATGCCATGTCGTCAACCGCGCACCATCACGACGAAGTCGTTTCCTTACCCCACGCAGTCACCTCCAAATCGAGCTGTCAGCTTGGCGTCGTGTCTTCGATGTGGCCAGCGTGCCTCGACAACACACGCATGTGTCGTCGGCGTGAACACCGGGCATTAGCAACTCTGCCGAGGCCCGTAGAGCTCGCTCAAGACATCAACAAGATGCGCGACGCCACTCCGTCGGGCGTCTGCGACAAGGCGTCTTATTACGCCCCAAGCCGCCACTGGCATAGGTTTTGCTGAAAATTAGTGGTGCTCCGGCCTATCCGACGCTGAAAACGGAGCCAACACCAATCGCGTCGGAAAATCGGGGACGTCAGTTGCCGTGACCCCAAACGTCCTTCGATAAAGACAACTTCGTAACGCGCGTTTGCGTCGCGATGGTGCAGTTCACGCGCTTTCGTGCATCGCTTCAGGAATAATCCATGACCCAATCATCCCGCCCTTCCGTCTTTGGACAGACGCAACGCCCCGACGAAGAATGGCTGTCGCGCGCGAGTCGCGAAACGCCACTCGACCCCGACCTTCCGATCATCGATCCACATGTGCACTTCTGGCACCACAAGAGCGGATACAAGTACTTTGTCGAGGAATTCGCCCACGATGCCGCGGAGTCCGGACACAACATCGAGGCGACCGTCTTTGTCGAATGCAACTCCTTTTATCGTGCCGATGGTCCGGAGCATCTGAAAAGTGTCGGCGAAACGGAGTTCGCCGTCGGCATGGGCGCACTCGCTGCGAGTGGAAAATACACGTCGGTTCGCGCAGCGGCGGGCATTGTCGCGTTTGCCGACCTGATGCGTGGCGATCAGACCGCGGAAGCGCTCGAGGCTCATCTCAACGCTGCCAACGGCCGTCTGAAGGGTATCCGCCAGCGGGCAAAGTGGGATCCCGACCCAGTCGTCCGCGGGCCGGTGAGCGCCGATCGCCCCGGGTTATACCTGGAGCCTGCCTTTGGCAAGGGAATCGACATGCTGAGCGCAATGGGCCTGGCGTTCGACGCGAGCGTCATTCACCCTCAAATTCCCGACGTCACCGTACTCGCGCGCGCGCACCCTAATGCGAACATCGTGCTGATTCACTCCGGGAGTCCGGTCGGCCACAGTTCATATGCAGGCAAGGAGGACGAGAACCATGCGCACTGGCTCGCCAGCATGCGCGAGCTCGCGACATGCCCCAACGTGTCGGTCAAGATGGGCGGCTTGCTGATGTGCCTGGGCAATTTCGACTTCACGACAGCTGAAGTACCACCGACGTCCAAAAAGCTTGCCGAATTGTGGCGACCCTATATCGAACCTTGCATCGAACTGTTCGGTGCTCAACGTTGCATGGCATCGTCCAATTTTCCGGTAGACAAGGCGGGTTGTACGTACGGAACGCTGTGGAACGTATTCAAGCGTATAACGTCCGGATGCTCCGCCGATGAGAAAGCCCTGATTTTCAGCGGCACGGCAAAGCGCGTCTATCACCTTGACGACTGACAGCTGGTCGTAGGTAGTTTTGGAGCCGGCAGCGATCGTCGCGTCGGTTCCCACTGATTGAACATCACCATCCCCCCCCGTCTCGCATCAGCATGGGTATTCAACGATGAGCCAAAATTTTCCGGTATCCGTATTCGGACGCACTCAACCTCCCAACGAAGCATGGCTGGCACGAGCTCAACCCGAGGACCCCGTAGAATCGCACATCGCCATCGTCGATCCGCATCTGCACTTCTGGGATCGCACCGGAAACACATACTTGATTCAACAGTTCGCGCGTGATCTCGCCGACTCAGGACACCGTGTCGAAGCGACCGTAGCCATCGAATGCGGTGCGATGTACCGCACGGACGGTCCCGAGCATTTACGATGCGTAGGCGAAACGGAATTCGCGGTGGGCATCGCCGCAATGGCCGCAAGCGGAAAGTACATGTCATGTCGGGCGGCGGCCGGGATCGTGGGCTGCGCCGATCTGACGCTCGGTAAGCTTACGCAGGAAGTGCTGGAAGCACATATCGCGGCGGCCAATGGGCGTTTCCGGGCGGTACGTCAAAGCGCCAAGTGGGACGCCGATCCGGCGGTTCGCGGGCCCGGGGGAGCCAAGGGCCCAGGCCTGTATCGTGAGGCGGCTTTCGGGAAAGGTATCGATGCGCTTACCGCGCTCGGACTTTCATTCGAGGCCAGTGTCTTTCATCCGCAAATCCCCGATGTCACATCGCTCGCGCATGCGCACCCGGAGGCGAACATCGTGCTGATTCACTCCGGGAGTCCGGTCGGCCACGGGCCATATGCGAATGCGGCGGACAAGATTCACGCGAACTGGCTTGCGAGCATGCGAGAACTTGCTCGATGCCCGAACGTGTCGGTGAAACTTGGTGGCATCCTGATGCATATTGGCAATTTCGATTTCACTGCCGCCGACAGGCCACCGACATCTCGTGAATTGGCGAAGCTGTGGCGCCCGTATATCGAGCCCTGCATCGAGTTGTTCGGCGTCGACCGGTGCATGGCGTCGTCGAATTTCCCAGTGGACAAGGCCGGTTTCGGATACGGAAGCCTCTGGAACATGTATAAGCACATCACCGATGGATGCTCCGTCGACGAAAAGAACGCGCTGTTCAGCGCGACTGCGCGACGCGTTTATCGACTTCCCTGATATAAGATCGGTGTCCGAACCGATCGATGCGAATCGGTTCGCATGCGCCCAAAAGGGAAAAGGGCACGTCATCGTGCCCTTCCGGAAAGGCGAAAACGAAGCGTGAATCCCAGCGCTTATTGAGCCAGCTTCAGATTTGCCGCTTTTGCAACCGCCTGCCATTTACCGAGTTCCTTCTCGACGAACTGCCGAAACGTCGCTGGCGTGCTTTGTACCGGGTCGATATACATCGACTCGCGCATCCGGCTGACGACATCGGGCATCGTCGAGATTTTGTTGAGCGCCCCATTCAGCCGCGTGACCACGTCGATCGGCATTCCGGCCGGCCCGAGAAGACTGAAGAAGGTACACGGATCCAGACCTTCGAGGCCTTTCACATTTGCGCCGTCAAGACCCGGCACATCGGGCAAATACGGTTGCTTCTGGGATGTGGTAATCATTAATCCCTTCAGTTTTCCGGACTTGACAAGCGGTATCGCGAACTGCGCGGTCAGCATATCGAGCTGCACGGTACCCGCCATCATTTCTCGCGAGGTTTCAGCATCCGACTTGAACGGAATATGCGTCATTTTCGTCCCGGTGACGTGCTGAAAATAGACCATCTCGAGATGTCCCGCCGTTCCGACGCCAGATGACGCATAGTTCAGCGAACCAGGATGACCTTTCGCATAGTCGATCAGCTCGGCGACCGACTTGGCGGGTACCGAGTTGCCAACGGTCAACACGCACGGCTGAGCCCCGATATTGCCAATCAGACTGAAATCCTTCAGCGGATCGTATCCGAGGCCCGAGCGGATGGCCGGCGCCTCCGTCAGCGCGCTGCCGCCAGCAACCAATAGCGTATAGCCGTCCGGCTGAGCTGACTGAAGGCTACGAATCGCGGGAAGCTGATTCGCACCGGGCCGGTTTTCGACGATCACAGGTGTATTGAGTACTTGCGACAACTTCTGCGCGTACAGGCGTGCGACGGTGTCCGTCGCGCCCCCTGCCGCGAAGCCGACGTAGATCGTGATCGGCTTTGATGGAAATGTATCGGCATGTGCCGCAGAGATGACAAACATCGCCGCAACGCCACATAACCACTTATGGGCGAACGATTTTACCGACATGGTGTCTCCTACCTTGTATTGGATGTGTCAGCCCGAAACCGGGCCCGAACCGACTCGCTCGGTTTTCCGTTTCCGAGTCGACACTGCGCATACGCGGCGCGTATGCAATCCCGTCAATCTTCGCGTTGCTCAGGACTTCGATAGGCGGACGCGAATTGCGCAAACATGAACACTTCGCGATCGCCGTTGATCATGCGGACTGTAATCAATGCTCGGCGGTCTTCAGCACATCGTCCTTGCGGATGTCGCGCAGCCCCGTCTTCCCGTGGTGGCGATCCGCCAGCTTGTACCCCAGCGCATCCTCCGCAATCAGGATCTTCTG